>JBHJNQ010000056.1:0-46036 GCA_050330635.1 Acidimicrobiales bacterium
AGGCGTGGGTGGTGGCTGAAGAGAGGTTTGATCCGTCCTGAAGAGGCATTGCCCAGCCCTCGCCGCTTTCACTGTCAGTGATATCGAAAGGGTTGAGGATGGTAGTGATGTCGGGGGTGATGGTCGGGCTCGACCCGCACAAGGCGTCGAACACGATTGCGGTGCTCGAGCGGGACGAGACGATCCTGTCGCAGCGCCGGTTCGTGAACTCGACCGACGGGATCGACGAGATGCTGGCCGTTGTGGCCGCTGAGCACCCGGAGCGGGTGTGGGCGGTCGAGGGGGCCAACGGAATGGGCCGCGCGGTGGCGCAACGGTTGGTGGCCGCTGGCGAGGCGGTGGTGGATGTCCCGGCGAAGTTGTCGTCCCGGGTGCGGGTCTATTCGACGGGGCATGGCACCAAGACCGACCGGGCTGATGCGGTGGCCACGGCTCGGGCGGCGCTGCATTCCAAGCATCTGCGGTGGGTCCAGCTCGACGGGACCAACACACGGCGTTGAAACTGGCGACCGATCGGCGCGAGGAGCTGGTGAGTGCCCGGGTCCAGGCGGTCGGCCGCTTGCATCGTCTGATCCGGGAACTGGTCCCGGGTGGCACCGAACGCGACCTGACCGCCGCGAAGGCATTGGCCCTAGTCAGAGAGTTGTCTCCGGTGGGTGAGGCGGAGGTGATGCGGGTCGAATTCGCCCTGGACTACATCGAAGACATCGAGGTGTTGGACCGCAAGATCGACGGCGCCACAGCGAAGATCGTGGCCATGGTGAAAGCGTCGAACACGACGTTGACCCGGGTGTACGGGATCGGGGCGATCAACGCGGCGGTGATCTTGGCCGAGGTCGGCAACGTCGGCCGGTTCCCCACGAGGAACCACTTCGCCAGCTACGCCGGCACCGCCCCGATCGAGGTGTCCTCGGGGGACAACCGGCGGCACCGGTTGTCGCGCTCGGGGAACCGGCGGATCAACCGGGCCATCCACGTTGCTGCCCTGGTCCAGATCCGTCACGATAACCCGGGCCGGACCTACTACCGGCGCAAACTGGCCGAGGGCAAAACCAAGAAGGAAGCCATCCGAGCCTTGAAACGCCACATCACCGACGCTGTGTGGCGACAACTCCAGACCGACCGCCAACACCACCGAGACCAGGACACCAACTGGCCCCGCTGGACCTCAACCAGCGACGGGCGGCTCCCGTCCTACCGGTCGCCCGACACCCTCCGCGCGAACGGGAAACCCATGCGCCGCCCCGACACAACCGTCCCAACCGACCGCCTAGGATCGGACCAGGTTCGGGGTGTGGCCGCGCCGAAGAATCAGCGACCGAGGCGCAACGCTGATCACGCAGGCAGCCGAAAGGCCACCAGACGTCCTCCCCTTGCCCACCCCGAACCACCCTCCCTTGACAGAGAGGAGCCGTTACGGCCTGGGTCGACCGCTCGGTAATGCGACCACGCAGGGTGCAGTGGGCGTGGCCCAGCAGGCCGGACACGGCCTCGGCATTCCTCTCAGAATCAGGTTCGCCCGATGGCCAAGACGATGACGTCGGGTGGCGTACGGGTAAGCATGGCCACTACGGCCCGCCGGGCGAGGACATCGACCAGGTAGTGGCCGACATCGACCGAGCCCACTACGTCGATCGGCTCGCCGTGACCATGCCGTTCGGCCAGATCGGCCAGCAGATCATCAACCGCAGCGAAATCACCGGCATCGAGGACAGACCACGCAGCCCGGGCCGGCGATGACAACCGGACCGCCATCGAGAACCCCTTACCCGGCCGTGGTCGGAGCGGTGATCGTGCCCAGACGAGAGGGACCCTCCCCCCGGGCAGCACGCTCACCGTGATACCAACGCGCAGCATCATCCAGCGTCATCGAAGAGTCACCGGTCTCACGGCGGGCCATGACCAAAAGAGCATCGTCATAGGCCGCCACCAGATCAGACCCGGCCATCGCCCGCACGTTGCTCGCCTCGGAATCAGCCATCCCCACCACTGTAGACCGGGGGTACGACACCAAGAGGCAGCCACCCCTCCCCCCACCCCTGATCACCCAGACCCAACCCACCGGACGCAGCAACTAGTTCAAAGCTGTCGGGTGCCAAAGTGGGTGCCAAACTCCCCGTGCCTCCCCGGACCCGACCGGGCTCACCGGACGACCGGTCGGACAAAACCGCTGGTCAACGAACTGGGACGATCTCGCCGGACACTTTCCTGCGGCCTCACAATCCGCAGGTCTGGGTTCAAGTCCCGAGGGACGTGCACCACAATCGGCCCCGCACCCCATGATGTTGACGTAGCCGGGGTGCGAGGGCTCGAGGTCGGGCTGGCTCCACGGTGGCGGCGATTTTGGCGGAACGAGGACTGAACGATTCACTCAAGCTACGGCTGGCCGTGGAACACCTCGTCGATGCGCTCGCCGGCTTGACGATGTTGTTGGGTCACCGTGTGCGTGTACGTGTTGAGCGTGACGCCGATGTCGGCGTGTCCGAGGCGCTCCTGCATTACCTTGTCGTCACCCACGGCGACGCGACCGACGGACTGCGCTGTATGGCGCAGGCCCTTGGGAGTGAGAGGCGCTACCCCCACCTCGTCGCAGAGGCGTTTCATTGCTCGAGCAAACGTATTGGGGTTGACCCTCTCGCCTTCTTCGGTGGTGAACAGTGCAGCTTGACGCTCGCCGACGCCCAGCAGGCTGAGCTCAGCTGCCTGACGCTCGCGGTATGCCTCCAGCATCGCGGCGGTTGTGGAGCCGATGGTCACGAGACGATCACTGGTGTCGGTCTTCAAGAGCTCCCGCAGGTCGGGCCGACCTCGAACCACGACGTATTGCCTGTGCACCTCGACGATGCCGCCTTCGGGATCAACGTCATGCCAGTCAAGACCCAGTAGCTCACCGCGTCGAAGGCCGGTGACGAGACCGAGATGAAACGCTGGGTAGAGCCTGTGGCCTCTTGTCGCTTCAAGGAACGACCGTGCTTCGGCGAGGGTCCAACCTTGCTGTTTGCCTGACGTTCGCCGCGCCCGAGGCGGCCGCGTCAAGGCGACCGGGTTCCGCTTCAGAGGGCCGCGCTGGACAGCGTGCTCGAGTGCCATCGAGAGGATCTTGCGCACCAGCCTCGTCGACGTTGCACTGAGACGAGGGCGCTCGCCCTGGGGAGCAACGCTGAGATCGGTGATCCAGTCATCGATAATCTCGGGTGTGAGGTCCATGAGCCGTACTGAACCGAGCATGGGAACGATGTGACTGTCGACGGCCCATCGATACTGCTCAAACGTGTTGTCAGCGACTCGGCCCTCGACTGAGCGCAGCCAAACCTCGCGGACGTAGTCTCCGACTGTTTCACGCGACGACCCGATTCGACCCTCGGCCAGCGACCGGCTGAACTCCTGTGCGGCCTTCTTGGTGGCGAAGGTTCCGAGCTGGCGGACGCGGCGACGTCCCGATCCTGGGTCGTAGCCGGCTTGCCGGACGGTCCACTTGCCTCGCTGTTTCTGGACGGTGACTTCCGCCGCGGCTACTCCCCGCATGTGCCCAGCGTAGTACATACGCTTTGCATACACGCGACGAGACCCGAACCAGACGTCCGGGTCTCGTAGCCTTCTGACCTGCGGTTTCTTGTCGGGCTGGGGAGATTTGAACTCCCGACCTCTTGACCCCCAGTCAAGCGCGCTAACCAAGCTGCGCCACAGCCCGTGGCTCTGCGATGGTACCGGCGATCGGGTCGCCCCGCACCGCTGCTGGCGGGGTTTCGGGTCGGGCGACGGCCATGACGGCCGGACCCCCAACGGAGGCGGGGCTCAGATGTGGCCGATGGCCCACATGACGCCTTCGACGAGCCGCCACCCGAGGTAGCCGACGAGGGCCACCACCATGAACCAGAAATGCCACGGCACCTTGGTCGCACCCTCGGTCACCTTGTCGGCCGTGTCGACCGTCGACTGGCACGCCGGGCAGGTCCCGTCGGGGCTCACCGAGTTGGGCGCCAGATAGACATCGCACTTGTCACACCACGGCACGTCGGGACCTCCCCGTCGACTCTCCTGTCAGGTGGCGCCGGCTGCTCGGTGACCGCAGCCGGCGGGCGGCTCGTCGGTCGGGCGCCGCCGATCGACCCTGAGTCTACGACCGGCGAATCACCAGTACGGCAACGTCGTCGGTGATCGGCCCACCGGCGAAATCGCGGGCCGCCTCCACCAGCACCTTGGTCAGCACGTCGGGCGACGCCGTCGGATCGCGCCGGATCATGCTCGCCACCCCGTCCTCGCCGAACAGGGCGTCGCCCCGCCGGGCCTCGGCCAGCCCATCGGTGTAGAGCACGGCCACGTCGTCGAGGTCCCACGCCAGCTCCCGGGAGTGGTACGGCGCCGTCTCGTCGAGCATCAACAGCGGCCCGGTGGCCCCAAGGGGCCGCACCTCCCGACCGTGCCACACGAACGCCGCGGGATGCCCGGCCGAGGCGTAGCGCAGGGTCTCGGCGTCGGTGTCGAACACCAGCACGCACAGTGAGATGAACTCCTCGCCCCGCTCCAGCACCGACATCTGCGAGTTGAGCTCCTCCAGGGCCTGCCCCGGGTCGCGGAACTGCAGCAGGAACGCCCGCAACAGGTACTTGGCCTGCAGGGCCGTGATCGACGGTTCGATCCCGTGCCCCGTCACGTCGCCGATGACGGCCGCCACCCGGTGCTCGTCGACCCGGAACACGTCGTAGAAGTCACCGGCCATGGCCCCGCTGCCGGCCTGGTAGGCCTGACCGATCTCGAACCCGGGCAGGTCGGGCAGGGTCGACGGGGCCAGCCGGGCCGCCCACTGCAGGGGCGCCAACTCCTCCTGGCTCAACACCTCGCGGGCCTTCTTCTCCACGTCGGCCCGGTCGGCGGCGATGCGGGCGATCTCGGTTTGCGACGCCCGCCCCATCAGGGCCATGCCGGCCGGCACCGCCAGCAACGACACCGCCAACGCCGGCCAGAACCCGATCCCGGCCGCCGCCACCGCCAGCAGGGCCACGGTGGCGATGGCGGTGAACACCATCGAACCGATGTCGCGCCTGTAGTCGTTGTTGGCCAGCCGCCACAGGTCGACCGTGGTCTGTTCACTGGCCAGCCGGGTCGCCACCCGGTGCCGGTCGACGGCAGCCCTGGCCCACATGACGGCCGCCGCTGCGGACACGACGGCAGCGAGAGCGGGGAGGAGCCGTTCCATCGGAGACAACCCTACCCTTCAGCGAGGGTGCCGGACCGTTGCTACGACGTTACGCCTCGCTGTCGTTCCCGCCACGATCGCCCCTGACCAGGGCGAATCTGCCTGGTGAACAATCTACTCGGATCGACGTCGAACGCGGAGCTTCAACGGGGTGGGTCCGAACTCGAGATCCTCCCGCAACCGGCGCTCCAGGTACCGCAGGTAGTGGTCGGGGATGGCCCGGTTGGCGAACAGGGTGAACGTAGGCGGATCGGTGGCCCCCTGGGTGGCGTAGAGCACCCGGGCCCCGCCCGGGGCCGGCTGGGCCTGCTGGGCGGCCCGGATCACGTCGTTGACCTTCCGGGTCGGGATCCGGGTCTGGTAGGCGTCGAGGGCCACCGACAGTGACGGCAGGAGCTTGTGGACCCCCATGCCCGACAGCGCAGAAATCCGATGCACCGGCACCCCCGGGAGGAAGCTCAACCGGCGCAGGACCTGGTGGCTCAGCTGCTCCTTGGCCTCGGTGGTCAGGAGCTCCATCTTGTTGAGGACCACCACGATGGGGCAGCCGGCGGCGTCGACCCGTTCGGCCAGGCGCTGATCCTGCTGGGTCACCCCCTCGGTGGCGTCGATCACCAGCAGGGCCACGTCGGCCCCATCGACCGACTTCAGGGCCCGCACCACCGAGTAGTACTCGGTGTCCTCGTCGATCCGGCTCCGGCGCCGCATCCCCGCCGTGTCGAGGAACCGGATCGGTCCGTGCTCGGTCTCGACCACCGTGTCGACCGTGTCGCGCGTCGTGCCCGGCATGTCGTGGACCACCGAGCGCTCCTCGCCGATCATCCGGTTGAACAGGGTCGACTTGCCGACGTTGGGCCGCCCCACCACGGCGATGCTGAAGATCCGGGGCTCGGGCTCGGCGTCGGCGCCGGGATCGGCCTCGTCGGGCAGCACTGCCACCAGGGCGTCGAGCATGTCACCCAGACCCCGGCCGTGGATCGAGCTCACCGGGTGGGGCTCACCCAACCCGAGGCGGACCAGCTCCCACACCCGATCGAGGTGGCGGTCGTCGTCGATCTTGTTGGCCACCACCAGCAGCGGCACCTCGATCCCTCGCAGGAACCGGGCCAGCTGATGGTCCTCGTCGGTGATACCGACGGCGGCGTCGAGCACGAACAGCACGGCGTCGGCCGTGACGATCGCCGCCTCCGACTGCTTCGACACCTTGTCGTCGAGCTCGCTTCCCTTGATCAGCCACCCACCGGTGTCGACCACGGTGAACGCCCGGCCCTGCCAGTCGGCGTCGACCTCCTTGCGGTCGCGGGTCACCCCCGGCTTCTCCTCGACGATGGCCTCCCGCCGCCCCAGGATGCGGTTCACCAGGGTGGACTTGCCGACATTCGGTCGGCCCACGATCACGACCCGTGGCTTGGTGGTCATGCTGCGACCCTCTCCGGCTCGAGGGCGGCCCGCAGGGCGGTGCCGCTCGTCACCACCACCTCGACCGGGTGGGGAAGATCATCGGGCGACAGCCCATCGAGGAACCGCCCCCCCGTCAGGCACACGTCGGGCACCAGGTACCGGTGCCCGGCCGGCTCGTCGGCCAGCACCCGGGCGATGTCGGCCCCCACCATCAGCCCGGTCACGGCGATGTTGCCCCCGAAGAACCGGTTGTCGACCACGACCAGGCGCACGTCGCCCCCCGCCCCCTCCACCAGTGGCCCCAACACCCGGGCCCCGTACTCGCCGGTCACGATGCCCACCGGGGCCCGCTGCGACGGCCGCAGGCTCACCGGCTGGGTCCCGACGGCACCGGTGGTAGCCGATTCGGCGGGGCCACTGCGGGGGGCCCGATAGCCCTCAGCGGGGGCGCCATCGACGTTGGCAAAGAAGCCGGAGCGGGGCGTCAGCTCGCCCTCGGCCCGACCCTCGAACTCCAGCTCGAAGTTGCGGGCCATCCCGATGCCGTCCTCGTGCATGGGGAACCCGTCGTAGGTGTCGGCGGCGGGGAACGGACGCCCCGCCAGCAGGTAGTACTCGTCGGCGGCGTAGACCAGGCGATGGCCCAGCAGACCCTGGTAGACCTGCTGCCACTCCTCCACCGTGTCGACGACGGCCTCCGCCTCGGCCGTGGTGTGGGGCCGCATCCCCGCCTCGTTCGAGTGGTCGCTGACCCCGAGCGGCACCACCGCCACCGACGCCAGCTCCGGATACTCGTCGAGCACCCCCACCAGCGTCTGCTCCAACACCTCGCCGTCGTTGACCCCGGGGCACACCACCACCTGGCCGTGGACGTCGATGCCGTGATCGAGCAGGGCCCGCAGCCACCGCAGGCTCATCGCCCCCCGCCGATTGCGGAGCAGGGCGCTGCGCACGTCGGGGTCGGTGGCATGGATCGACACGTACAACGGCGACAGACGCTCGGTCACCACTCGTTCCAGGTCGGCCTCGGTGAAGCGGGTCAGGGTGGTGAAGTTGCCGTAGAGGAACGACAGGCGGTAGTCGTCGTCCTTCAGGTGGAGGCTCTTCCGCATCCCCGGGGGGAGCTGGTAGATGAAGCAGAACGAGCAGTGGTTGTCGCACGTGCGGACCTGGTCGAACAGGGCGGCCTGGACCTCGATCCCCAGCGGCTCGCCGTCGGCCTTGGCCACCTCGACCGTGCGGGCCAGCCCGCCCCGGTCGATCTCCAGTGTCAGCTCCGGACCGTCGACCAACCACTGGTACTGGATGACGTCGCGCGGGAGCTGACCGTTGATCGACACCAGGGTGTCGCCCACGGTCACGCCGGCCCGCTCGGCCGGAGACCCGGGGCGCACGTCGACCACCTGCGGTGAGGCCATCACTCCAGGCTAGGGGCGTGGGTCCGAATCGAGCTGCGGGGCTCCTCCTCCACCGCCGACCCGCCTCCGCCGGGGCGGCGGCGACCGCCCGCCCGGCCCGGTTGATCCCGGTACCGCCCCCTCCACTACGCTCCCCCCACCATGGAGTCCTCGTGCGGGTAGCGATCGTCGGTTCCGGCATCTCGGGCCTCGGCTGTGCCCACCTGCTGGGCCCCCTGCACGACGTCGTCCTCTACGAGGCCGACGACCGGCTCGGGGGCCACAGCAACACGGTCACCGTCGACGACCCCGACGTCGGCCCCCTCGGCATCGACACCGGCTTCATCGTCCACAACGACCGCAACTACCCTCACCTCGTCCGCCTCCTCGACGAGCTCGGGGTCACGACCGTCGACACCGAGATGAGCTTCGCCGTCACCGACCGGCCCACCCGCTTCTCCTACCGGGCCACCAACCTCGACACCCTCCTCGCCGACCGGTCCAACCTCCTCGACCGTCGCCTGTGGCGCATGGTGATCGACATCCTCCGCTTCCATCGCCAGGGTCGCCGGATCCTGGCCGACGCCGACGCCGACCGCAGCGACTCCGACTCCGGCCCCTCGGGCGGCGCTGGCCCGGCCGGCGGCGCTGGCCCCATCGGCGGCACCAGCACCGACGTCGGCGTCGGCGTCGGCGTCGGCGTCGGCGTCGGGCCCACAATCGGTGAGCTGATCCGCTCCGGCCGCTACTCCGATGCCTTCGTCGACCTCCACCTCGTACCGATGGGGGCCGCCGTGTGGTCGGCCGACCCCGCCACCTTCGACCGGTTCCCCGCCCGGTCGCTGCTCCGCTTCCTCGACAACCACGGCCTGCTCAGCATCGGCAACCGACCCCAGTGGCGGGCCATCGTCGGCGGGAGCCGTTGCTACGTCGACGCCATCGCCGAGCGCTTCACCGGCACCATCCGCCTCGCCACCCCCGTCACCGCCGTCGAGCGCACGAGCGACGGGGTCGCCGTCACCGCCAACGCCACGACCGAGCGCTACGACCACGTCATCCTCGCCGCCCACAGCGACCAGACGCTCCGCCTTCTCGTCGACCCCACCCCGGCCGAGAAGGAGGTGCTGGGGGCGGTGGCCTACCAGGCGAACCGGGCCACCCTCCACACCGACACCTCCGTCCTACCCCCGGCCCGGCGAGCGTGGGCGGCCTGGAACTACGAGCGGCTCGGACCCGACCAGTCGCAGGCCGTCCTCACCTACGACCTCACCACCCTCCAACGCCTCCCGGGCCCCACCCGCTACCTGGTCAGCCTCAACTCCGACGTCCACATCGACCCAGCCTCGGTCATCGCCTCGTTCGACTACCACCACCCTGTGTTCGACACCGCCGCCATCGAGGCCCAACGCCGCCTGGCCGACCTCAACGGCAACAACGGCACGTGGCTGTGCGGGGCGTGGACCGGCTACGGCTTCCACGAGGACGGGATGGCCTCGGCGGTGCAGGTGGCCCGAGCCCTCGGCGCCCGATGGTGACCTCGGGCCAAGGCCCGGGTCGCGGCGCGGGCCAGCGGGGCCAGCCGTCGGGGCCGATCTCGGGGCCGGGCCCGGCTGCGGTGTGCCCCGGCACGGTGCTGCACCACCGCCACGCCCCCGCCGACCATCGCTTCACCTATCCGGTCACCTACGTCTGGTTCGACCCCCACGACCCCGACGACCTGTGCCGCCACCATCGCCTGTGGTCGGTCCGCCGTCCCGCCCCCGTCCGCTACCGACGGGCCGACTACCTCGACGGCGGCACCGACCCTCTCGGGGCTGCGGTGCGCCGCCGGGTGGCCGACGCCCTCGGCGTTGCCCCCGACGGGCCGATCCGGACCCTGACCCAGCTCCGCACCTGGGGCTGGCTGTTCAACCCGATCACCGTCCACCTCCTCTGGCCGGCCGACGACCCGACCCCACCGACGACGGACGACAACCCGACCCAACCGACGACAGGCCCCGACGCGACCCGACCGACGGGGGGTGACGGATCACCCCACCCCGGTCCAGCGGCCGGCGGCGCCGCCCCGACGGCGGCCCTGATCGAGGTGACCAACACCCCGTGGAAGGAACGCCACTTCTACCCGGTGGCCCTGACGGCCACGACCACCACCGGCGACTCCGCCACCGGCGACACCACCACCGAGGGCACCACCACCGGCGACTCCGCCACTGGCGACGGCTGGGCGGTCGAGGCCCGCTTCGCCAAGGTCCTCCACGTGTCCCCGTTCCTCGACGAGGACCACCACTACCGGCTCCGGGTCGTGGACACCGCGGCCCCCGGCGGAGCGGCGGGGGTGCGGCGGCTTCGGGTCGCCCTCGACGTCTTCCCCGCCGCCCCGCCGGGCCCGACCCGACCCCCAACCACCGCCGGTGAGGGTTTCGACCGCATCCACCGGGGGACAACGATCGGAATACCATGCCGAGGGTCGCCTACGGACGACCTCCGAGCGAGCGACGGCCCCATAGGCCGAAAGGACGGCGATGACGGCGACCGCCACCGGTCCGACCCGGCCATGACCACCACCACCACGACGACGGCAGCGACCACGACGGCGGCAACAGCAACGGCCGCCCCCTACGTCACCACCGCCGGCCCCGATGCCGATGTCGGCACCCCCGTCCTGAGCACCGCGCTCGTCGTCGACCGTCACCCGGCGAGCCGTCGCCAGCTCGGCCGGGCCCTGCGCTCAATCCCGTTCCCCACCCACCGGGTCAGCGCCGGCATCCACCGCCAGGCCCTCGCCCTGTGGCGCCGGGGCGTTCCCTTCGTCCCCCACCCCCGCCACCGCCAAAGATGACCGGCACCCCAGCAGCCATGACCGACACCGACGCCTTCGCCCCCGACGCCTACGCACCCACTGCCACCGGCCCCACCGGACTCGCTGCCACCACAGATCCCGCCGACCCTGCTGCGGTCGACGATCCCCCCCGCTCCCTCCTGGTCCTGGCCGACCCGCCCCCGGTCGGTGACACCCATCACCGCCTGGCCGACATCAGGCCCGACGCCCTCCTGCGACGAGCGAGGGCCAGCCATCCCCTCGGTCACCTCCCCACCGCCCGGGTGGCCCGGGCCGTGCTCAGCAGGCTCCTGTCGCAGGTTGCCACCGACCACCTGACGATCGTCGACACCGACGGTGCCACCACCCACTACGGGCCCGCCTTCCGTCACCACGACGCCGACATCCCCGGCGAGCGCCTGGCGGCCACCATCACCGTGCTCGACGACCGGGCCTGGAGCGCAGTGATCACCGAGGGCTCCATCGGGTTCGGCCGGGGCTACATCGAGGGCTGGTGGACTTCCGATGACCCCTCCACCGTCGTCCGCATCGCCATCCGCAGCCTGCGGGGCCTCGACGAGCTCCGCAACCGGATCGACTGGGCCACCGCCGGGATGGGCGACCTCGTCCGCCGTCGCCTCCTCCCCCGCCCCGACCGGACCCACGATCGCGACGACATCGCCAGCCACTACGACCTGGGCAACGAGTTCTTCGCTCTGTTCCTCGACGAGACCATGACGTACTCGGCCGGGGTGTTCACCTCCCCCCGGAACACCCTGGCCGAGGCCAGCATCGCCAAATACGACCGGCTGCTGGCCAAGCTCGACGTGTCGGAACGCACCGACATGCTCGAGATCGGCTCCGGCTGGGGTGGGCTCGCCCTCCGGGCCGCCGCCAGCCGGAGCTGTCACATCACCACCACCACGGTGTCGAAGGCCCAGCGGGCCGAGGCCGAGCGCCGGGTCGCCGACGCCGGACTCGATCACCTCGTCTCCGTCCTCGACCACGACTGGCGCGACCTGCGCGGCCTGTATGACCGGATCGTGTCGATCGAGATGATCGAGGCCGTCGACTGGCGGGACTACGACCGCTACTTCGCCACCATCGAACGGTGCCTGGCCCCCGACGGACTCGTCGGCCTCCAGGCCATCTGCGTCCCCGACCGCCGCTACCACCGCACCAAGAAGACCGAGGACTTCATCCGCCGGTTCGTGTTCCCCGGCGGTCAGCTCCCCTCCATCGGCGCCATCGGCCAATCCGTGGCTCGGGCCACCCGCCTCCAATTGCTCGACGTGGAGGACCTCACCGCCCACTACGCCGAGACCCTCTGCCGCTGGCGTGCCCGCTTCGACGACCGCCTCGACGACATCCGGGCCCTCGGCCTCGACGAGCGCTTCACCCGCCTGTGGCGCTTCTACCTGGCCTACTGCGAAGCCGGATTCCTGGAACGTCACGTGACGGTCAACCAGTTCGTCCTCGCCGGCCCCGCCTGGCGCCCCGACGGCCTCGACCTCCGACCCTGTTGAGCCCGACGGCCTCGACCTCCGACCCTGTTGAGCCCGACGACCCGACGCTCCGGACCCGCCCTACGCTGGAGACCGTGAGCTCGGTCGACCACGTTCTGTTATGCGCCCCCCGGGGCTTCTGCGCCGGGGTCGAGATGGCGATCAAGGCCCTGTCGTGGCTGGTGCGGGCCTTCGAACCGCCTGTCTACTGCTACCACGAGATCGTCCACAACAAGTTGGTGGTCGAGCGGTTCGTCGAGCGGGGCGTGATCTTCGTCGACGACATCGACGACGTGCCCGAGGGGCGACCCATCATGCTGTCGGCCCACGGGTCGGCTCCCGCCGTGGTGGCCGCCGCCCGCCAGCGGGGCAGCTATGTGGTCGACGCCGTCTGCCCCCTCGTGACCAAGGTCCACCACGAGGTCAAGGTCCGGGCCGGGAAGGGCTACCAGATCGTCTACATCGGCCACGAGGGCCACGAGGAGGCGGTGGGCACGATGGCGGTGGCACCCGACGCCATCCACCGGGTCGAGTCGGTGGCCGAGGTGGCGGCCCTCCCCGACTTCGACGAGCCGACCGCTCTCCTGGCCCAGACCACGCTCAGCCACCGCGACTGGGCCGACGTGGCCGCCGCCGCCCAGGCCCGCTATCCCGACCTGTTCACCCCCGCCCGATCCGATCTCTGCTTCGCTACCACCAACCGCCAGTCGGCGCTGATGGCGGTAGCCGACCGCTGCGACGCCTTCGTCGTCATCGGCTCCGCCAACAGCTCCAACACCAACGCCCTGGCCCAGCTGGCCACCGAGGCCGGCTGCGACCGGGTGTTCCGGGTCAACGGACCCGACGAGCTCCCGGGCGACCTGGCCGGCACGGTCGGCGTGACCGCCGGGGCCTCCGCCCCCGAGGACGTGGTGCGGGCCGTGATCGACTTCCTCGACCCCCGCCACAGGGTGGAGGAGGTGACGATCACCGACGAGGACGAGTACTTCCCCCCACCCCGCAACCTGCGGGAACTGCTGAACGCCATCGACCTGGTGGCGGCGCTCGGCCTCGGCGGCCCGGTCGACGCCCGGCCCCCGTTCCACGACCGCCAGGTCGGGGCCTCCGACGTGCTCGTCACCCTCTGAACCCTCTGATCGACCGACCCCTCACTCGGGGATCGTGCCGTTGGCGCCGGTGTCGTTGGTGCCGTTCCCCTGGTTCCCGTTCGAACCCCGGCGGGCCCCGACGACGGGCCGCCTGCGGTCCATGGCCTGGAGCCGGGAGACGGTGCGTGCCGCCCGTCCGGGCGAGACGAGGCTGATGCCGTTCTCGTCGGTCACCACCACCAGCTGGTGCTCGGGGAGGGCGGCGAGCACGTCGGTGGCCGGGGCCGACCCGTCGATGCGGGGCAACCGGTCGACCGGGGTGGCGACAGCGATGACCGGCGTCGAGGCCCGAAGGTCGGGACGGACCGAGCGGACGGCGTCGAGGGCGACAGCGCCGACCAGTCGCCCGCCGTCGACTACGGGGAAGGCGTCCTCGTCGCGGCGCAGGAACCACTCCTCGATCGCGGCCTCGATCGAGGTGTCGGCCGGGATGGGGGTGAGCGGGTGGGCGAACTGGGCGGCCCGCCGGCCCACCAGGAGCCGCTCGACCTCCACCGACTGGGCCTCCGAGGTGGCGGCCCGGAACAGGAACCAGCCGATGAGCATGAACCACAGGCCGCCGATCAGCCCGGCGAGGAACACCTGGATGACGCCGACGGCGATCACGACGCCACCGAGGACCCGCCCGGCGTTGGCGGCGACGACGATCGACCGCTGCCGGTCGCCGGTGGCCCCCCACACCGCGGCCCGCAGGATCCGGCCGCCGTCGAGGGGTGCCCCCGGGAGGAGGTTGAACGCCCCGAGGGCGAGGTTGACCCAACCCAGCACGCCCAGGACCTCGGCCGCCGGACCCCACCCCAGCCCGGTGGCGCCGATGCTGCCCAGCCAGAACGCCCCGGCCAGGGCGAAGCTGGTGAGCGGCCCGATCACCGTCAGGGCGAACTCGTCGATCGGGCGTTTCACGTCGAAGCTGGTCTCGGTCACCCCACCGAACATGAACAGGGTGATACCGGCGACATGGACGCCGCGCCGCTGGGCCTCCAGTGAATGGGCCAGCTCGTGGGCCACCACGGAAGCGAAGAAGGCGAACGCTGCCACCGCCGCCATGACCAGGGCGACGCCGACCTCACGGTCGTAGCGGACGACGAACTGACCCCAGTAGCTCCAGGCCACCAGGCCGAGGATGAAGAGCCACGACAGGTCGACCTTCACCGTGATCCCACTGACGGTGAACAGGCGATGGGCCGAGCTGAACACGGGCGGACCCTCCTCGTCGGCTGGGCTGTCCCCCGCTGACGTTAACCCGTGCGGACGCAGCGCGCCCCACCGGATCACCGTCGGGGTCACCGACACCGCCTCCCCGATCGACCCGGCCACCAGGGGCGACCGAGCCGCCTCCCGAGCGGGCCGCGCTCAGACCCTGGCCCGGGTCTGGGCCTCGTCGAACAGATCCTGGAGCCGGACGCTCAGCTCCCCGGTGAGCCTCCGGACCTCCGACCGCTTGACCCGCTCCCCCCCGGCCCGGTCCGGCGGCAGGATCGGTTCGCCGATGACCAGCGTCATCTTGCGGGGCCGGGCCAGGTGGGCGCCCTTGGGCATGGCCCGCTCGGCCCCCCCGATCCCGACGGGGACGATGGGCACGCCGGCCCGGCAGGCCAGGAAGGCCGCCCCTTCCTTCAACGGCTGGATGACCGGGCCCTCCCGGCGGGTGCTCTCCGGGAACACGACGAGCGGTTCCCCGTTGGTGAGGATCCGCTCGGCCGCCCGCAGTGCCGTGCGATCGGTGGACGAACGCTCCACCGGGAAGCCACCCATGGCCCGGAGGAACCAGCCGAGCACGGGGATGCGGAAATAGGTCTCGGCCCCCATGTACCGCAGGACCCGGGGCCCGGTCATCGACACCACCGGGGTGTCGATGATCGAGCGGTGACCGCCGGGGGCGAGGACGTAGCCGCCGGTGGCGGGAACGTGCTCCCGCCCCGTCACCTCCAGCCGGAACCACACGATCGACACCAGCCGCAACAGTCCACGGATGGCCCGGAATGTCAGGCGGGCGGCACCGCGCAGGGCGAGAGCGTCGTCACCGGCCGCGGGAGCGGTGACCGCCTCAGCGCTCACCGACGGCCGCCACCAGCCGTTCGACCACCTCGTCGATCGAGAGGTCGGTCGTGTCGAGCACGAAGGCGTCGCTGGCCGGGCGGAGCGGGTCGGCCGAGCGCTCCGAGTCGAGCCGATCCCGGCGCCGCAGGTCGGCGGCCACCGCCGCCTCGTCGGCCGTGTGCTCGTCGCGGGCCCGGCGGGCGGCCCGGGCCCGGGGCGATGCCGTGAGGTAGATCTTCAACCTCGCCCTCGGGAACACCACGGTGCCGATGTCACGGCCCTCGAGTACGCCGCCGCCCCGTTTGCGGGTCCACTCCCGTTGGCGGGCCACCAGCTCGCTCCGCACATCGGGGTTGGCGGCCACGATCGACACGGCTTGGGATACCTCCGGCCCCCGGATGCGAGCGGTCACGTCGGCACCGTCGACCACGACGGTGCCGTCGGGCGCCAGGTCGATCATCACCTCGCGGGCCACGTCGGCCACGGGGTCACCGGCGGCGGGGTCGATACCCCGTCCCAACACGGCGTGGGTCACCGACCGGTACATGGCGCCCGTGTCGAGGTACTCGAGGTCGAGGGCGTCGGCCAGCCGGCGGGCCACCGTCGACTTGCCCGAGCCGGCCGGTCCGTCGATGGCGATGACGAGCAGGTCGGCGTCGGTGGGGAGCAGGGGCATGTCGTCGATCACTCCAGCGACCTGACCGATGGCCGGTAGCCGCGGGCCATGAGCCCGCCGACGAACCGCTCGGACCGGGCCTCGTCGACGACGAGCATCATGACACCCTGCCGCCCCTCGCCCGAGTGGCTGATCTCCAGATCGAAGATGTTGACGTCGAGCTCGGCGGCCAGGGTGGCGATGGCGGCGATCTCTCCCGGCCGGTCGGGGATGGCCACCGCGAGCTCGACGAGATCGTCAGCCGGCCCGAAGCCGGTGGGGAGGTTGACCCGGGCCGCCCGAGCCTCGGTCAGGAGCCGGAGGATGCCGTCGCGATCACCGTCGGCCACCAGGTCACGGACCCGGCCGAGGGCCCGGATCAGCCGGTCGAGGCCGGCGGTGATGGCCGGCCCGTTGGCAACGCAGATGTCGGGCCAGATCGAGGGACGCCCGGCCGAGATGCGGGTCATGTCACGGAAGCCGCCCGCCGCCAGCCGCAGCAGGGCGTGGTGCTCGATCGACGAGGCGTCGGCCAGGTTCATGAGGGTGGCGGCCGTCAGGTGGGGCACGTGGCTGACCTGGGCCACCAGCTCGTCGTGCACGTCGGGGGGCAGGGCCAGGGTCTCGGCGCCGACCGAGCGGACGACCGAACGAACGGTGGCGAAGGTGCTCTCGTCGGTCGCCTCGGTGGGGGTCAGCACCCACATGGCCCCGGCGAACAGGTCGTCGCGGGCGCCCTCGATGCCGTCCTGCTCCGAGCCGGCCATGGGGTGACCACCGACGAAGCGGGGGTGCGACACCCGGGCGCAGATATCGGCCTTCGTCGAGCCGACGTCGGTGATGACGGCCTCGCTCCGGGCCAGGGCATCGAGCGCCAGGTCGGGGATGGCCCCTACCGGCGTGGCCACCACCACCAGCTCCGAGGCGGCGTCGAAGCCGACGTCGTCGGCGGCCCCGACGTTCACCGCCCGCTCGGCCACGGCACCGTCGACGTCGACCACCGACACCCGCCATCCCTGCTTGCGGAGGGCGATCCCGACGGATCCCCCGATGAGGCCGGAACCGATGATCGTGGCCTGACGGGCCATCACATGGCCTCGTCGCCGGGTTCGGCCAGCTCGGGCCGCAGGGCGGTGGCGCCCCGCAGGAACACGTGGCGCAGCTCGTGGCGTCCGAGGTCGGTCTCGACGTGGGCCAGGAACCGGATGCAGCGGCCGGGGCCGCCGTCGGTGTCCATCTCCTGGGCGCACAACAGGGGGACGTCGGCCAGCCCGAACTCGCGGGCGGCGGCCGCCGGGGGCAGGGAGCGCACGTCACCGGTGGCGGTGAAGAAGATGCTGATCACGTCGTCGACGGCGATCGGGTTCCGCTCGAACAGCACGGTCAACAGGTCGATCGTCCGCTTCCTGATCTCGCTCGGATCGTCGACGTCGACAGTGATCGCCCCACGGAGCGCTCGCACAGCCATGGCGGCGCATCGTATCGGCACCACCCCTGATCAGGACAGAGCAGGGATGACCGTCAGCCGGTGACGGTCCGCACCGCCCGCTGGAGGTCGAGGAGCTCGTCCCTCGTCAGCTCCCGCCACTCCCCCGGCTTGAGCCGCCGGTCGGTGAGGGGCCCGATGCGGGTCCGGACGAGGCGCAGCACCGGATGCCCGACGGCCTCGCACATGCGTCGCACCTGCCGGTTGCGGCCCTCGTGGAGGGTGATCCTGACCAGGCCCGGGGCCACCACCGACGCCTTGGCCGGGGCCGTCATCCCGTCGTCGAGCTCGACCCCGGTCCGCAGGGCCCGCAGGGCGGCCCGGCTGGGGGCGCCCCGGACGTGGGCCAGGTAGTCCTTCTCCACCCCGAAGCTGGGATGGGTGAGACGGTGGGCCAGGTCGCCGTCGTTGGTCAGCAACAGCAGGCCCTCGGTGTCGAGATCGAGCCGGCCGACGGGGAACACCCGGGGCTCGGCGGGGACGAGGTCGACGACGGTGGGCCGGTCGTGGGTGTCGCTGGCGGTGGTGACCACGCCGGCCGGCTTGTTGAGGAGGTAGGTGATCCCGTCGACCTTGGTCGAGATGACGGCCCCGTCGACCGCCACCTGCTGGCGTTCGGGGTCGACGCGGGCGCCGAGCACGACGACCGTGCCGTCGACGGTGACCCGACCCTCGGCGATCAGGTCCTCGCAGACCCGCCGCGAGCCCAGGCCGGCCCGGGCCAGCACCTTCTGCAGCCGCTCACCCTCCGGCAGGTCGTCTCGCTCGGTGTCGCTCATGCCACCACGACGGTAGCGAGCATCACTCGGCGCGGTGGCTCCACGGCACCGGCGGCTCGGTGCCCGACAGGTCGATCACGTCGACGGCCGGCTCGGGCCCAGAGCCCGACTGGGGCTCGGACTCGGCGGCGGACTCGAGCTCGGGCTCGAGCTCCGATTCGCGGTCACGCTCGGGCTCAGGGTCACGGAGATCGATCACAGCCGGGGCGGGGTCGGCCGCCTCGGTGGTGGCGGCCCGCTCCCCGTCGTCGGTCGCCAGGTCGGGGTCGATGTCGAGCTCGACCTTGAGGGTCTGCTCGAGGGCCTCCACCACCTCGGCCGAGGGGACGAACTCGCCGAGGGCGGGGAGATCGCCGAGCGTGTTGAGGCCGAGCCGTTCGAGGAAGTAGGAGGTGGTGCCGAACAGCACCGCCTGGCCGGCGCCGGTGTCACGACCGATCTCCTCCACATAGCCCCGCTGCACCAGCGTCCGTAGCACGGCGTCGACGTTGACCCCCCGGATGGCGCTGATCTGGGCCCGGGAGATGGGTTGCTTGTAGGCGACGATGGCCATCGTCTCCAGCGCCGCGCTCGACAGGCGGGTCGACTGGCCGTCCATGGCGAACCGTTCGACGTAGGAGGCGAGATCGGGGTGAGTCTGGTAGCGCCAGCCTCCGGCCACCTCCACCAGTTGGAAGCCGTGGTTGGCGACCTCGTAAGCGGCGGCCAGATCGCGGCACAGCTCGACGACGATCTCGTGCGGTAGCTCGAGCAGCTGGGCCAGCTGCTGGCTCGGGGTCGGGTCGGACGAGACCAGCAGGATGGCCTCGATGGCACGTTTCGACTCCGTCAACTCGGCGGCCGACGTCGGGGCTTGCATATCCACGGGCTATCCCTCGTAGAGGTCGGCGCCGGCGAGGGCGAGCTCACCGTCGGCTTCGGTCGCCACCCACTCGATGGTGAGGTCGCCGAAGCAGGCGGCCTGGTCGAGCTCGACGTAACCCTGCTTGAACAGCTCGAGCACGGCCAGGAACCTCACCACGATCTCGACCCGTTCCACCAGCCCCTCGGTCAGGCTCCGGAAGGTACGGGGCCCCGAGGTCGGCAGCAGGGCGATCAGGTCGACGATGGCGTCGGTCACGTTGGCCTTGATCGGCGTGACGTGGGCCAGCGAGAGCTCGGGCTTGGGCTTCGCCGTGACGGCCCGAAGGAAGGCCGAGCGGAGCTTGTTGGCCGTCATGTTGGCCAGCGGGTCGGGGCTGAGATCGAAGAACTGCTCCTCCAAGCCGACGGTGCGGCCCACCGAGCGCTCGGCCGCGGTGGCCATGTCCTGGAGCACCTCGGCCGCGTCCTTGAACGTCTTGCACTCGAGCAGTCGGGCCAGGAGCAGGTCTCGCTCCTCCCACAGGCCGAGCTCCTCGTCGAGGTCGATCCCGTCGTCGTTGGGGAGCAGGCGCCGGCATTTCAGCTCGACGAGGGTGGCGGCGATCAGCAGGAACTCGGTCGCCACCTCCAGGTCGCACGACTCGAGGCTCGCCAGCTGGGCGAGGTAGGCGTCTACGATCTCGCTCAGCCGCACCTCGTAGAGATCCACATCCTCTTTGAGGATGAGGTGGAGGAGCAGGTCGAACGGTCCCTCGAAGGCATCGGTGTGGACCTGAAATGACATCGTTGTGATTCTATGCCCGACTGATCACGGACGGGGCACATGCCCTGCGCCTCGGTCGACCGGGCCAGTGTACGACCGGGCGCTGCGGGGTGGGGCCACCCTGCGTCCGGGTGACCAGGGGGCCCGGTCAGAACACGAGACGGCCGAGGCTCTCGGCCACCACGGCCGGCTTGTCGGTGCCCTCCACCTCCACCACAACCTCGTTCATGATCTCGATCATCCCGCCCTTGATCTCGGCCCGCCTCAGGGTGCTGGTGGCCCGGATCCTGGCCCCCACCGGCACCGGCGAGGGGAACCGGACCTTGTCGAAGCCGTAGTTGATGCCGAGCTTCTGACCCTCGAGGGCGGCCCCCGGCACCGGCTCGGTGCGGGGCAGGTGGCCCATGATCGACAACGTCAGGTGGCCGTGGGCGATCGGGGCCCCGAACGGGCCGGCGTTGGCCCGTTCGACGTCGACGTGGATCCACTGGTGGTCCATCGTCACGTCGGCGAAGGCGTCGATCCGGTCCTGGGTGATCTCGAACCAGTCGGTCGACGGGTTCGATGTGCCGATGCGGGCCTGCAGCTCGGTGAGGGCGTTGGCCATGTTGGTCTCTGACGTCGCGGTGTCACTCATGGCCTCTGGCTACCACGGCCCGGGAACGGGGGCCACCTGCCCCTCGATTCGGGGCGTCGGCGGGGTCGACCGCCCACTACCCTCGCCGTCATGGCAAGCGACGATCGACCCCGTGCCTTCTCCGGCATCCAGCCGTCCGGCGCCCTCCACCTGGGCAACTACCTGGGCGCGATCCGGAACTGGGTCCGCATGCAGGACACCACCGACGGGATCTACTGCATCGTCGACCTCCACGCCCTGTCGGTCCCCCACCCGCCGGGCGAGATCCGCCGCAACACGATCGACCTGGCCGCCGATCTGCTGGCCATAGGAATCAATCCCGAGCGGTCGATCCTGTTCGTCCAGTCGCACGTGCCCGAGCACACCGAGCTGGCGTGGCACCTCCAGTGCGTCGCCGCCTTCGGCGAGCTCCGGCGCATGACCCAGTTCAAGGACAAGAGCGAGAACGCCGACTTCGTGTCGGCCGCCCTGTTCACCTACCCCGCTCTACAGGCCGCCGACATCGCCCTCTACGACACCGAGATCGTGCCGGTGGGCGACGACCAGCGCCAGCACGTCGAGTTCACCCGCGACATCGTCACCCGGTTCAACAGCCGCTTCGGGGAGGGCACCCTCGTGGTGCCCGAGCACCGCATCCCCGCCGCCGGCGACCGGATCATGGACCTCCAGACCCCGCACAACAAGATGTCGAAGTCGACCGACTCGCCCCAGGGCGTGATCTACCTGACCGACGAACCCCGCGACATCGAGAAGAAGCTGAAGCGGGCCGTGACCGACAACGACGCCGAGGTCCGCTTCGACCCGGCCGCCAAGCCTGGGGTGTCCAACCTCCTGACGATCCTGGCGGTGGCCACCGACGGCGACCCCGACGCCCTGGCCAAGGGCTACAGCCAGTACGGCCCGCTCAAGACCGACGCCGCCGAGGCCCTCATCGAGATGCTGCGCCCGATCCAGGAGCGGCGGGCCGAGCTCGACGAGGCCACCACGATCGAGCTGCTCCGTGCCGGCGCCGCCAGGGCCCACGATCGGGCCGCCCCCGTCATCGAACGGGTGCGGGCCGCGGTGCAGCTGCTGCGCTGACCCTCACCGGAGCGCCCCGGACGGCTGGCCGACGACGGGCGCGTGCTGGTGGACGCCCCCATGGCCCTGGCCGCCATTCCGATCGCGGCCGACGGCGTCGTGGCCGGCGCCCTCCTCGCGACCCGGG
Organism: Acidimicrobiales bacterium; assembly: GCA_050330635.1. Taxonomy (GTDB): domain Bacteria; phylum Actinomycetota; class Acidimicrobiia; order Acidimicrobiales; family SZUA-35; genus CADEDH01. The sequence goes on from JBHJNQ010000056.1 coordinate 21,898, forward strand.
TTCCGTCGCGGCCGTTCGAACGCAACGACCTCGACGGGCTCGAGATGCTGGGCCCGCTGGTCGGCTCGGCCTGGACCGCCGCCACCCACGACCGGGCGGCCCGGCTGGCCGACATCGACCCCCTGTCGGGGCTCAAGAACCGCTGCCCCACGCCGCCGGAGACGAGGCGCTGCGGCGGGTGGCGACCCCGCTCGCCGAGAGCGTCCGCCCCGGCGACGTGGTCGACCGGTGCCGGGGCGAGGAGTTCTGCGCCCTGCTGGCCGAGACCAGCGAGGACACGGTGGCCGAGGTGGCCGAACGGGTCCGGGAACGGGTCTGCGCTGCGGGGTGAGCCCAGGTAACGTCCGGGCATGGACCGGCCACTCTCCGACCTACTCGTTCTCGACCTGACCCGGGCCCTGGCCGGGCCGATCGCCGGCCGACTGCTCGGCGACCTGGGGGCCGACGTCATCAAGGTCGAACCGCCCGACGGCGACCTGACCCGGGCCACCAAGCCCCGCCAGGACTCGATGGCCGTCTACTTCGTCCAGGCCAACGCCGGTAAGCGGTGCGTCTCGATCGCCCTCAACACCGAGGCCGGCCGAGACCTGTTCCTCCGCATGGCCGAGAAGGCCGACATCGTCGTGGAGAACTACCGGCCCGGGGTCATGGACCGCCTCGGCATCGGCTACGAGACCCTGTCGGCGGTCAACCCCCGCCTGATCATGGTGTCGGTCAGCGGCTACGGCCATGGCAACTCGTGGTCGGGTCGGGGGGCCTACGCCGCCGCCGTCCAGGCCGAGACCGGCCTCACCGCCGACCTGGCCGACCGGCGGGTCGACCAGCCCCGCAACGACCCGGTGTCGCAGGCCGACGTCTACGGGGGCCTCACCGCCCTCGCCGCAGTGCTGGCCGCCGTCCACCACCGGGACCGGACGGGCCACGGTCAGGCCGTCGAGGTCGACATGGCCGAGGCCACCCTGCTGTGCAACGACATGACCGCCATCAACCTCCGCCCCGACCGGGAGGTGAGCGACGGGTTCCGGGCCGGCAGCAACTGGCCCCCGTGCCTCCAGCTCGGCACCGGGCGGTGGGTCACGGTAACCGCCGACCCCGCCGTCGAGGGCGCGTTCCGGGTGTGGACCCGGGCCATGGGCCGGCCCGAGCTCCACGACGACCCCCGCTTCGCCACCATGGAGGCCCGCATGGAGCACTGGGACGACCTCATGGCCCACCTCGGGGCCTACGTGGCCGGCTTCGACAGCGCCGCCGCCCTGGAGGAGGCGCTCGGGGTGTCGGCGGTGCTGGTGGCCGACGTCCGCACCGCCCCGGAGATCCGCGACACCGACTGGGCCCGGGAACGGGGGGCGTTCCTCGACGTCGAGGTCAGGCCGGGCGGGCCACCGGTCACGATCCCCCAGTCGCCGTGGCGGTTCAGCGGGGCCGACGCCGGCGCCGTCCCCCTCGCCGGGTTCCGGGGCGAGCACAACCGGGAGGTGCTGGGCGACGTGTTCGGCCTCGGCGACGCCGAGATCGACGAGCTGGCCCAGTCCGGGGTGATCAGCGACCGCCTACCGGAGTGGAAGCGGTAGGGGCCGAATCGAGCCCCGGCACCCCCGGGCCCCCTCCGCCGGAGGCGGAACTCGAGTCGGGGCCGCCGGAGGCGGAACCCGGCAAGCCCGCGTCCGCCGGGGCGGCTCGGGTGACGGCGTCAGTCGTCGTCGCAGGCCTTGAGCACGGCCCCCACCCGGGGGGGCACCGTCCACCGGTCGGCGGGACGGTGGTGCTCGGCGGCCCACGCCACGGTCAGCGGGTCGGCGCCGGCGGCGGCCAGGAGCTCGGCCCCGAGCTCGGGATGACGCCGGTACTGGGCCAGCCGCCGCAGCGGCGGCCACGTGGCGTCGACCCAGCGGTCGGCCCGCCGGTCGTCGTCGACGACGGCCCACACCACGGTGGCGACGACCCGGGCCGGGGTCCGGAACCCGGCGACCACCTTGCCCACGTCGTGGAGGAGGGCGGCGGCCACCACCGGCCGGTCGGCGTCGGGGCCGAGCTCGGCCTCGACGGCCCGTCCCACGGTCACGGCGTGGCGGCGATCGGGGTTCGACATCCGACGCCAGAGGTCGACCTCGCCCGGGCGCAGGTGATCGACGGCCCACCGCTCCTCGTCGACCGGGGGTGGGCCGGGCCGCAGCGACCCGACGAACCGTCGGGCGAGATGCCAGATCGGGCCGGCGGTCAACGACCGAGTCGGCGGGCAGCGGCCAGCAGACCAGCCACCGACTTGGCGTCGGTCATCCGGCCGTCGAGGGCCATGTCCACCGCCTCGGTCAGGGGTACCCGGGCCACCAGCATGACCTGCTCCTCCGGGCCTTCGAGCCGCTGGGGCACATCGGTCAGGTCGGTGGCGAGGAAGATGAAGCCGAGCTCGTCACAGAAGCCCGGCGAATGGTGGATGACGAGGAGCGGTTCGATGGTGCCGGCCGCGATGCCGACCTCCTCCTCGAGCTCCCGTCGGGCCGTGATCTCGGGGGGCTCGCCGTCGACGTCGCGCTTGCCGGCCGGGATCTCCCACAGGTTGGTGTCGAGGCTGGCCCGGTACTGGCGGACCAGGAACACCTCGGCGCCGTCGACGGCGACGACCGCCACCGCCCCCGGGTGGCGGACGACGTCACGGTGGAAGCGCGCGCCCCCCGGTCCCTCGACCTCGAGCCGCCGGAACGACACGACGGCACCCTGGTGGATCAGCTCCTCCGACAGGGGCCGGAACGGTGGCACGCCGTCGTCCCCCCTGCGGGCCGCGTCGGCCGCGGCCTCGGTGGCCCCGCTCACCGTCGCCGCCCCGTCACGACTGGGCGTCGACCCGGCGGTCGGCATCGTGGTGGGTGCCGTTGCCGTTGCCGCTGGTGGTGGTGGTGCCGGGACGGACGAAGCGCTCGGGGTCGAGACGCTCGGCCCGCTCGAGCGCAGTGGCGACCAGGGCCCGGAACAGCGGCGCCGGACGGTCGGGGCGGCTCTTGAGCTCGGGGTGGGCCTGGGTGCCCACCCAGAACGGGTGCCCGGGCAGCTCCACGAACTCGACCAGCAGCCCATCGGGCGACGTCCCCGAGCAGTGGAGGCCGGCCTCCTCGAAACGCGTCCGATAGCGGGGATTGAACTCATAGCGGTGACGGTGCCGCTCGCTGACCACCGTGTCGCCGTAGATGCTGGCCACCTGCGAGGTCGGGTCGAGGACGGCGACATAGGCGCCGAGGCGCATGGTCCCGCCCTTGTCGGTCACGTCCTGCTGGGATTCCATCAGGTCGATCACCGGGAAGGGCGAGGTTCGGTCCTGGGTGTCGAACTCGCTCGAATTGGCCCCGGTGAGTCCGAGGGCGTTGCGGGCGAACTCGATCGTCATGACCTGCATCCCGAGGCACAACCCGAGGCACGGCATTCCGGTCTCGCGGGCGTAGGCCGCGGCCTCGATCTTGCCCTCGATGCCCCGCTCGCCGAAACCCCCGGGCAGAACGATGCCGTCGAGGTGGCCGAGCATCTCCGACACGAGGAGACCCTCGACGTGGTCGGACATGATCCACTCGATCTCGAGGTCGACCTCGGCCTCGATGGCGGCGTGGCGGAGCGACTCGGCCACCGACAGGTAGGCGTCGTGGAGGCTGACGTACTTGCCGACGATCCCGATCCGGAGGGGCTTCCACGCCCGCTTGGTCCGCTCGACCAGGGACCGCCAGTCGGTCAGCTCCGGTTCGGGGGTGTCGAGACCGAGGATGCCACCGACGTAGCCGTCGAGGCCGCCCTCGTGCATCACCAGCGGGATGGCGTAGAGGCTGTCGGCGTCGGGGGCGTTGATCACGCCGTCGAGGGGCACGTCGCACAGGTTGGAGATCTTCTCCCGCAGCCCGTCTGAGATCCGGCGGTCGGAGCGGCACACGATCACATCGGGCTGGATGCCCCGGCTCCGCAGCTCGGTCACCGAGTGCTGGGTCGGTTTGGTCTTCAGCTCGCCGGCGGGGCCGATGAACGGCACCAGGGTCACGTGGACGTAGCACACGTTCTGGCGGCCGACGTCGAGGCGGAACTGGCGGATCGCCTCGAGGAACGGGAGGATCTCGATGTCACCCACCGTTCCTCCCACCTCGGTGATGACGACGTCGACGTCGTCGGTGGCCAACTGGGAGATCCTGCGCTTGATCTCGTCGGTGATGTGGGGGATGACCTGGACCGTCTTGCCCAGGTAGGTGCCGCGTCGCTCGGCGGCGATGACGGCCGAGTAGATCGAGCCGGTGGTGGCGTTCGACGCCCGTGACAGGCTCTCGTCGATGAACCGCTCGTAGTGCCCGAGATCGAGATCGGTCTCACCGCCGTCGTCGGTGACGTAGACCTCGCCGTGCTCGAAGGGGTTCATGGTGCCGGGATCCACGTTGATGTAGGGATCCAGCTTCTGCATCGTAACCCGGAGTCCCCGAGCCTTGAGCAAGCGACCGAGAGAGGATGCTGTCAGCCCCTTGCCCAGTGAACTGACCACACCCCCGGTGACGAATATGTGCTTTGTCATCGCGCTCCTGTGGTGGCTCGCCCCAACCTAGCGCGCCCGGTCCCGGACCCCGCGCTCCCCCCGCCCGCCGGTGGGACTGGCCCCCCGGGCAGCCCGGTGCCTATGTTCGCGGGCCATGACCTTCAGCGCGCTCCTTCTTGACCAGACCGACGACGGCATCTCGGCCTCGATGACCGAGCTCGACGACGACCGGTTGCCGGAGGGTGACGTGACCGTCGCCGTCGAATGGTCGTCGCTCAACTACAAGGACGGCATGATCCTCCAGGGGATCGGGCGACTGGTGCGCGACTATCCCCACGTGCCCGGCATCGATCTCGCCGGCACGGTCGAGGCGTCCGACGACGAGCGCTTCCGGCCCGGCGACCGGGTGGCGCTCACCGGCTGGCGGGTGGGCGAGGTCCACTGGGGCGGCTACGCCGACCGGGCCAGGGTGCACGGCGACTGGCTGGTACCCGTCCCCGAGGCACTGTCGACCCGCCAGGCCATGGCCGTGGGGACCGCCGGGTTCACCGCCATGCAGGCCCTGATGGCCCTCGAACGACACGGCCTCATCCCCTCCCCCGACAATCCCCTCCTCGTCACCGGGGCCTCGGGCGGTGTCGGCGGGTCGGCGGTGCTGTGGGGGGCGTCGGCCGGCCACCATGTCGTGGCCTCGACCGGGCGCCCCGAGAACGCCGATGACCTGAGGAACCTGGGGGCGGCCGAGATCATCGACCGCTCCGAGCTGGCGGCCAAGCCCGAACGGCCCCTCCTCGGTGAGCGCTGGGCCGGCTGTATCGACGCCGTCGGTGGCGACACCCTGGCCCACGTGCTGGCCGAGATCCGCTACGGCGGCTCGGTGGCGGCCTGCGGCCTGGCCGGGGGCAACGGCCTCGACACCACCGTCATCCCGTTCCTGTTGCGGGGGGTCAACCTGCTCGGCATCGACTCGGTCATGTGCCCGTTCGCCGATCGCCTCGCCGTGTGGACGCGGATCGGCGACGTCGTCGACGGCGACCGGCTCGACTCCCTGGCCTCGGAGGTGGCCCTGGCCGATGTGGCCGGACTCGCCCCCGAGATCCTGGCCGGGCGGGTCAAGGGTCGCACCGTCGTCCGCTGCGCCTGATCGGCGCCATCGCCCACCGCCCGACGCGGTCGTCTACACGAGCCAGCGGCGCTTGCCCTCGGTGGTGATCAGTCGCCCCGGGGTGAGATGGGGGACGTGGGAGAAGCCGACCGTGGTCCCCGAATCCTCGAGCTCGATGCGCAGGGCGTCGCGGGTCCGGCGGGCCAGATCGACATCGAGATCGAACAGGGCGCCCCACTCGGCCTCGACGAGCTGGATCGGGCAGTGGACGGCATCGCCCAGCAGCATGGCCCGGTCCTGGCCATCGGAGATGATCACCACGGCGCTGCCCGGCGTGTGGCCCGGGGCGGCCTGGACATCGATGCCGGGCAGGATCGGCCCGTCGCCGTCGAAGGTCTCGAACCGGTCGAGAACGGCCTCGAGATGGTGGAAGGCGTTGCGGGGGGCGTTCACCGACCCGGGGTAGACCTCGTCCACGTCACGGGTGTCGACCATGAAATGCTGCCACTCGGCGGCCGAGCAGCGGTGAGTGGCGTTGGGGAAGGTGGGAGCGCCGTCGACCGTCGACCAGCCGATGTGATCGGTGTGGAGGTGGGTGTAGATCACGTCGGTCACCTCGGCCGCCGTCACCCCCAGCGCCGCCAGGTTGTCGAGCATCCGCCCCCCGGGGATGCCCATGACGGTGGCGTCGCCCACGCCGGAGTCGACCAGCACCACCCGGTCGCCGGTGCGGACCAGGAACGCCCCCATGGTGAAGGGCAGCTTGCCCTCGTCGTCGAGCAGGTCACGGTGCTGGTCCCACATCTCCGGGGTGCTGTCCCGGAACGTCTTGGTCGGCTCGAAGCGACCCTCGCCGTCGACGACCCCGTCGAGGCGGATGTCGCCGATCATTCTCGTCGTGGAACCCATGGGCCAGAACCTACGCCCAACCGTCCCGACGGCGCCCGTCCGCTCCTGGTGTCCCGGCCCGGGGGGCGATGGCGCCCGGGGCCCGCGGCGGGCAGGATGGGGGAATGGCACTCCAGGTTTCCGATCCGTCCTCCCTCGGCTTCGACCCGGACCGGCTCCGACGCATCGACGAGTTCATCAAGGACCGGTACCTCGACACCGGCCGGTTCCCGGGGTTCTCGCTCCTCATCAACCGTGGGGGCGAGGTGGCCCACCTGTCGGTCCAGGGTCACCGCAACGCCGAGACGGGGGCCCCGATGACCGAGGACACGATCGTCCGCATCTACTCGATGTCCAAGCCGATCACCTCGGTGGCCCTGCTCACCCTGTACGAGGAGGGCCGCTTCCGTCTCGACGACCCCGTCAGCCGGTTCATCCCCTCGTTCGCCGACCTGCGGGTGTGGTCGGACGGCAACCCGATCTCGTACACCACCACGTTCCCGGAGCGGGAGATGACGATCCGGGATCTGCTGACCCACACCTCCGGGCTGACCTACGGGTTCATGAACCGCCACCCCGTCGATGCCCTGTACCGCCGTCGGGGGATCGAGGGCGACCACAAGCTCGAAGACTGGGTGGAGCTGGTGGCCGAGCAGCCCCTGCTCTTCTCCCCCGGCACCCAGTGGTCGTACAGCGTGGCCACCGACGTGCTCGGGCGCCTCGTCGAGGTCGTCGGGGGCGTCTCGTTCGACCAGTTCCTGGCCGAGCGCATCTTCGAGCCGCTCGGCATGGTCGACACCGGCTTCACCGTCGACGAGGCGGCCGCCGACCGCTTCGCCGCCTGCTACACCGTGCCGTCGCTGTCACCGTTCGGGGTGCCGGAAGGGGCGTCGGGCGACGAGAAGGTCGTGATCGACGACGGGGGGCCGACGAGCATCTACCGCTCACCCCGGGCGTTCCTGTCCGGCGGTGGGGGCCTCACGTCGACCATCGGCGACTACCACCGGTTCACGTCGATGCTGCTCGGCGGCGGCGCCCTCGACGGGCGACGGGTGCTCGGCCGCAAGACGATCGAGTACACCACCACCAACCACCTTCCCGGCGGGGCCGACCTGGCCAGCATGGGCCAGGCCGTGTTCAGCGAGACCAACTACGACGGTGTCGGGTTCGGGCTCGGCTTCTCGGTCGTCCTCCACCCGGCCCAGGCCCAGGTCATCACCTCACCCGGCGAGTACGCCTGGGGCGGGGCCGCCTCGACCCTGTTCTGGGTCGACCCGGTGGAAGACCTGGTCGTCATCGGCCTGACCCAGCTCATGCCATCGTCGGCCTACCCGATCCGCCAGGAGCTGAAGCCGCTGGTCTACGGCGCCCTCGTCGATTGAACGCCGGGGGCCACATCGCGGTGCTGGCGGCGGCCGGGGTCGGACCGGGCGACGCCGCCTCCCGCTCCCGACTCCTCGGCGCCGCCCTCCCCGATCTTGCCGCCATGGGCCGGTTCCGGCTCCTCGGCCGGACCGACGACCCGGCGGTCACGGCCGGGATCCGGTTCCACCACCGGACCGATGACGCCTTCCACCATCACCCGTGGTTCCACCACCGGCACCGCCGGCTGGCCGCCGCCCTCGACGACGCCGGGTTGGGGCGGGGGGCGGCCCGGGCCTGCTCCCATGTCGGCATCGAGCTCCTGCTCGACGGCGAACTGCTCACGCTGGCTCCGGTGGCGGCGGCGACCGACGGCGCCTTCGACGCCATCACCGATGTGGCCCGGGCGCTCGACGGGCTCGTGGCGTCCGACCACCGCCCCCGCTGGCGGGAGCACCTCGACCTCCTGGCCGACCACCGTCTCCCCCGCGACTACGACGACCCCGGGGCGGTGGCGGCCCGCCTCCACCGGATCCTGACCCGCAGGCCCCGCCTCGCCTTCGACGCCACCCACATCGCCACCCTGGCCCAGCATCTCGCCCTCGCCCAGGACGACATCGCCGCCACCGGCCCGGCGCTCGTGGCCGAACTTGCCGCCCGACTGGCGCCCCTCGACGCCGGTACCCCCCGCCGACCCTGAGCGTCGCCTAGCCACCGAGTCGCGCCGCTCCACCACACCCGTTGCGCCAATCGCCACACCTGACCGTAAACGCAACGACCGCCCGCCGGCCCCACCATCACCCGCCCACAATGGCTCCCCCCCCCGACGACTGACCCCGCCCTCCACACCCGTTGCGCCAACCGCCAAACCCGAACCAATACGCAACGACCGCTCGACGGCCCCGGCCGACGGCGACGTCCGCCACCGGACCTCGGATCGGACGGGCCCGGGGTGAGCGAACGATCGTCGCCGAAACCGGCCGCCCGCCGGCCCGAGCACACTGTCGCCCGAGCACACTGTCGCCCGAACACACTGTCGCCCGAACACACTGTCGCCCGAACACACTGTCGCGCCCGAACACACTGTCGCCCGAACACACTGTCGCGCCCGAACACACTGTCGCCCGATCACACTGTCGCCCGAACACAGAGTCGGGAGGGCCGACCGACGGTGATCAGGTGCGGCGCACGGCGGCTGCCTCGGCGATCAGCTCCCTGGCGTGCTGGCGGGCCGTGGGCGAGCCGGGCTGGCCCGACAGCATCCGGGCCAGCTCCACCACCTGTTCCTCGTCGTCGAGCAGCCGGATCTCCGAGACCGTGTCATCGGGGCCCTGCTTCTTCTCGACGGCCAGGTGGGCGTCGGCGAATGCCGCCACCTGGGGGAGGTGGGTGACGACCAGCACCTGGTGACGGTCGCCGAGGTGGCTGAGCGAGCGACCGACGGCGAACCCGGCCTGGCCGCCGATCCCGGCGTCGACCTCGTCGAACACGAGCACGGGCGGCGCCTCCGACAGCACGCTCCTCAACGCCAGCATGGTGCGCGCCAGCTCACCCCCCGAGGCCACCTTGGCCAGGGGCTGGAGGGGCGAACCGGGGTTGGCGGAGAGCTGGAAGACGACGTCGGACCCGTCGGGACCTTCGACCGAGATGCCCACCCTGGCCTTGGGCATGGCCAGCTCGGGGAGGTGGGATTCGATGGCGGCGGCCAGGCCCGGAGCGGCGGCCCGGCGGGCTTCGAGGATGCGGGTCTCGGCCTCGGCTACGGCCTTCTCGGCCCGCACCCGGTCGGTGTCGAGCCGGGCGGCCAGGCGGTCGTGATCCTCGAGCTCGGCCAGGCGGGCCCGGAGGGCGTCGCGCTCCGCCATGACCGAGGCGACGTCGTCGCCGTACTTGCGGCACAGATGGTGGAGGAGCCGACGGCGGGCCATGACCTGTTCCAGTGCCTCGGGATCGGGCTCGATGCCTTCGCCCACGGCCCGCAGGCTGTCACCGATGTCGTCGAGCTCGGCCACTACCCCGTGGAGTCGGGCGCCGACCTCTGCGAACGGGGGCCGCCCGTCGAGCAGGGAGGTGGCGGCGGCGATCCGATCGCGGGCGCCGTCGTCGTCGGCGATGACGTCGAGCACGGCCGCCGCCACCTCCTGGTGGGCGACGGCGTTGGCCAGCAGCTCCTCGGCGGCGGCGAGGGCCTCGTCCTCACCGGGGTCCTCGAGTGCGGCCTCATCGAGCTCCTCGACCTGGTAGCGGAGCAGGTCGAGCTCCCGGGCCCGGGCCCGCTCGTCGCCCCCCATGGCGGCGAGGGCGTCATCGATCTGGCGGAGGCCGAGGCGGGCGGCCTGCAGCTCGGCCAGATCGACCTTGGCGAACCGGTCGAGGGCGTCGCGTTGGGCCTCGACGCCGAGCAGCGACTGGTGGGCGTGCTGGCCGTGGAGGTCGACGAGACGGGCGCCGACCTCGGCCAGGGCGCCGGCGGTCACGGGGCGGCCGTTGACGTAGGCCCGGGACCGACCCTCGGCCAGCACCACCCGGCTGAGGACCAGCTCCTCACCGTCGAGCTCGAAGCGCCCGTCGACCACCGCCTCGGTGGCGCCGGGGCGGACGAGGCCGGCGTCGGCCCGCCCCCCCATCAGCAGATCGATGGCGTCGACGAGGAGCGTCTTGCCGGCACCGGTCTCCCCGGTGAGGGCGATCATGCCCGGCGGGATGGCCAGCGACAGGCGATCGATCACGCCGAGCTCGGTCACGGACAGTTCGAGGAGCATCAGTGATCGGTCAGTCCGAACTTGTCCTTGAGGACCTGGTGGAAGTCGCGGTGTCCGCTGACGAGGAGGGCGACCTCGACGTCGGAGACCCGGCACACCACCGACCGACCGGGTTCGAGCTCGAGCCGGGGTTTGCCGTCGAGGGTGACGGCGGCCGATCGGTGACCTTCGATGGTGAGGCGGACCTCGGTGTCGGGCGAAAGGACCATGGGCCGGTTGTAGACAGTGTGGGCGGCGACGGGGGTGAGGAGCAACGTCCTGAAGTCGGGTTCCACGATAGGCCCACCCGCTGACAGTGAATACGCCGTGCTGCCGGTGGGCGTGGCCACGATGAGCCCGTCGGCTAGGTAGGTGATGAAGTCGCGCCCGTCGATGGCGACCGAGACCTCCACCGCCCGGCCGGCCTCGGAGCGTTCGATCACCGCCTCGTTGAGGGCCCGACCGACCCAGGTGGCGCCGTCGTCGGCCACGACCTCGATCATCATCCGCCGTTCGACCAACAGCTGACCGGCCAGCCACCGGTCGAGGGCGGGGACGAGGTGGGCGGGATCGACCTCGGTCAGGTAGCCCAGGTGGCCGGCGTTGACCCCCAGGATCGGCACGCCGTGGCTGGCCACCAGTCCGCTGGCCCGGAGCATGGTGCCGTCGCCGCCGACGCTGAGACAGACGTCGAGATCCTGGCCGAAGACCTCCTCGGCGACGGCGAGATCGGGGCGGCCGACCAGCTCGGCGTCGAGCGGCGGCATCGACGCCACCACCCGGTCACCGCACCAGGCGATGGCGCCCTTGGCCAGCTCCAGCACCTCGGGGCGGTGTTGATGGATGACGAGACCCAGTCGTTCGGTCATGTGTGCTTCGTTCCTGCTTCGGCCACGGCGTGGCGGACGACGGGCTCGACGGGCCCCAGGGTACGGGAGCCCGGGACGAGGTGGGCCAGGAACTCGACATTGCCGGCCGTGCCCACGATCGGCGACGCCATCAGACCGATGGTCTGGAGACCGACCCCGGCAGCAGCTTCGACGACGCCGTGGAGGCAACCCGCCCACACCTCGGGGTCGGCGACCACGCCCCGCCCGGCTGCCACCACCCCGCGCCCCGCCTCGAACTGGGGCTTGACCAGCGCAACCACCGGCGTCCGGGCACCGGCCAATGCCGCCACCGTCGGGACGACGAGGCGGAGTGAGATGAACGACACGTCGAGCGTGATCAGGTCGACCGGGGGAACGAGGTCGCCGGTGGTGAGGGCCCGGACGTCGGTCTGCTCCCGCACCTCGACCCGGGGGTCGGTCCGGAGGCGGGGATGAAGCTGGTCGGTGCCGACGTCGACCGCCACCACCGATGTCGCTCCTCGCCGGAGGAGGCAGTCGGTGAACCCTCCGGTCGAGGCGCCGATGTCGAGACAGCGACGACCGCCGGGGTCGAGGGCGAACCGGTCGAGGGCGGCAGCCAGCTTGTCACCGGCCCGGCTGACGAAGCGGGCCGGCCCACCGACCAGCTCGATCCGCTGCTCGGGCGACACCGAGCGGGAGGGCTTGCGAGCGGGGCGACCGTCGACCACGACCCGACCGGCCTCGATGTCGGCCCTGGCCGCGCCCCGGGACGGGGCGAGGCGACGGTGCACCAGCTCGACGTCGAGCCGGCGCGTCACCGGCTCCGGTCCTCACACGCCGCACCCTTCACGCTCCGACGGTAGCCCCCGGGGGCCCGACATGACCCCATCGGTGGGGCCGTTCTCCGCCGCCGGTGAACCCCCTATGAGCCGCTGTATGGCTTCCCGGTCGGGCCCCTCTTGGCCGGGGACTTCTTGACCGCAGCGTTCTTCCCCCCGGCCTTCCCGGTCGGCCCCTTCTTCGCCGGGGACCTCTTCACCGCAGCGTTCTTCCCCCCGACCTTCCCGGCGGCCTTCGTCGCACTGCCCCGCTCGGTGGCCTTCGTGGCCGAGGCCGTCGTGGCGGACGCCTTCTTCGCTCCGCCCTTCTTGGCGGGAGCCTTCTTGGCGGAAGCCCTCTTGGCAGACGCCTTCTTCGCTCCGCCCTTCTTGGCGGGAGCCTTCTTGGCGGGAGCCTTCTTGGCGGAAGCCCTCTTGGCAGGAACCCTCTTGGTGGGGGACTTCTTGGCCGGAGCCTTCTTGGCCGGAGCCTTCTTGGCAGACGCCTTCTGCACCCCGCCCCTCTTGGCATGAGGCTGTTCGGCGCCGGGCCCCTCGGCCGGCGGAGCCGTAGCAGCCGGCGGCGGAGTAGCAGCCGGCGGCGGAACGTGGTCGCTCCCCGGCCCATCGGGTCGGGGGGCGTCGCCCGGTCGGCGGAACCGGTTCCATCCCCACAGGTCGGGGACGTTGACGCCGAACTGCTCGGCCATCCGGCGACCGGACTGGGCCATGATCGGGGCCAACGAGTTGATGTAGTCGGTCAACCCGTCCATCGTCCTCGACCTGTCTGGAGCGGGCCGCTCGACCGCCGAGGCCATCTCCTGTCGCAAGGTCGTCAGCATCGAGTCGAAGGCGGCGACCGCTTCCCTGACCGGCTCCGGCACCGACTCGTTCTCATCGATCGACTCGATGACACGTTTCCACTCGGCGTCGACGATGGCGGCCGCCTGGTGGGCGAACTCGAACGCCTCCGCTGCGCTCCGGGCCAGCATCTCGGACAAGTCGGGGGGCCGCTCGTTCATGACGGGAGTCTAACCCGACCCCAAACGCTAGCTACAGCAAGCATGCACCACGGGATCACCTCAAACCAGGGCACGAACGCGCCGATGACCGGATCGTGACGTCCTCCCGATCATCGCGCCTCTCCGGGCGAGGGTGGCACTGGCGTGCGCCGCTCGTCGTGGCCGGCGTGGTGCTCCTGGCCACGATGGTCGTGGCGGAGATCCAGCGTCAGGGGACCCGGCGCGAGCGGGAGCTGTTGTTCGAGGCCAGAGCCGGTCAGGTGCAGCAGGCCATCCTCGGCGCCGTCGATGCCAGGGGTGAGCGCTTCAGTTCCGGGATCGACTTCGTCGCCGCCACCCATCCCGGCCCGGCCGATCAGTTCCGGGAGTTCTTCGGACGCCAGAACGAGAGGATCGCCGTGGGGCGGGAGTTCGAAGCCATCGACCCCGGCGTCATCTTCATCGAGGAGATCCCGTCCGGCGGCCTCGACGGCCTCGTGGCCCGGGAGGAGGCCCTCGGCAACACCGACTTCCAACTGCGCGGCATCACCGGCCCCGGCCGCCGCTATGTCGTCACCCGCACCGGTGCGGCCCCCGGACCGGACCAGGTGCCCCTGCTCGGCCTCGACATCACTGTCTTTCGCGCCCTCTTGCCCGAATCGTTGCCCGACAATGGCTTCGCCCTCCGTGTCATGGAGACCGGTCCGGCCCTGACGTTCATCTCCCAATCGCTGACCACGACCGGGGAGGCGCCGGCCACCAGCCACAGCGAGCTGGCCAGAGCCCGGTCGGTCGCCAATGACACCTTCGCCGTGCTGCTGGGCCGCGTCGGCGGCGACGACCGGGCGACCGGCTACGCGGCGCGCTTTATCCTCCTCGACGACATCCTCGGCACGGTCGACGACGGCCTGCTCGAGCACCTCAACCTCTCGGTGTTGGTCGAGGGCATCGACGAGCCCGTCCTCGAGCTGCGGTCCGACCACGACGAGCACGGCGACGAGGTCCTCCGGGCCACCCACGAGCTCACCGTCGGCGACCAGCGCTGGGCCGTCGAGACGTGGAGCGACAGCGATTTCGGGCTCAGCACCAGTCTCTTCGATCACCGGACGACCTGGGTCAGCGGCCTCGTCGTCACCTTCCTGGCCGCCGCGGTCGCCCTCGGGCGGTCGTGGCAGCACCAGAAGCTGTCCCAAGCCCGGTTCGAACTGGCCCACGCCCGGACGCTGGCCTCCACCGACGGCCTCACCGGCCTCCTCAACCGGGCCGGCGTCATGAGCCGCGCCGGCGGATTCGAGCCCAGCACCCCGGGGGCCATGTTCTTCGTCGACCTCGACGGGTTCAAGCTGGTCAACGACCACGATGGCCACGAGGCGGGCGACGCCGTGCTGCGGGAGGTGGCGTCCCGGCTCCGGTCGATCGTACGGTCCAGCGACCTCCTGGGCCGGCTCGGCGGCGACGAGTTCGTCGTCTACGCCAACGGCACCGACGACCAGGGTGTCCTCGGCCGAATGGCCGACCGTATGGTGACCGCCGTCGGCGAGATCGACCACCGGGTGGCGTGCAGCGTCGGGGTGGCCGTGCGTCGGCGCGGCCAACGGGTCCTCGTCGACGAGCTGCTCCGACGGGCAGACGTCGCCATGTACGAGGCGAAGCGAAACGGGGGGAACTGCGCCCGCATCACGGTCGACGGGGCGATCCCCGATTCGATCGACGCCGCCCTAGGCTGAAGCATCGGCCGGCACCCCCGGTCCCACGCCCCGTCACGAGCCGAGACCGCCCTTTTGCGTCACCTCCCGTTCCTCCCCGACCCCCGACGACAGCGTTGGCTCGTCCTGGGCGCCGTGGTGGTGGTCGTCGTCGTCGCCAGCCTCCTCCTGCTCCCGTCCCCCACCGGTGTCCAGTTCGCTCCCGACGAGGACGCGGGCGACGTCCCGACGACGACCGCCACGGGCCCGGCCGACGGCGACGGTACCGACGAGGACATTTCGGCCAAACCGGGCGAGGCCACCGACCCCGGCACCACCGGCGCATCGTCCCGGGGCGGGGCCGGGGGAGCCGAGGAACAACCGTTCGACGGCACGATCCACGAGGTGGCCGACGTCGGCGGCTGGCGGACGGCGGTGGCCGCCGCCCGCCCCGGTGACGTCATCGAGCTGGTGGCCGACATCGACCAGCCGATCAGCTACCGGGGTCCACGGTCGCCCAACAGCAGAGCGGAGGCCGTCGACGGCACCGCCGAACAGCCCATCACGATCCGGGCCCGGCCCGGCGTGTGGATCGACCCCGGGAATCTCTCCAACCAGGTGCCGGGGCTCGACGTCATCGGGGCCGCCTTCGTCGACGTCGTCGGGATCAACGTCCGCAACAGCCAGTTCGGCATCCGCCTCCAACGGGTCGAGGGCTCGGCGGAGCGGCCGGTGCTGCTCAGCGGCAACACCGTCACCGACATCGGTCACGCCGGCATCCACGTGGCGGGCGAGCTGACCACCCACGCCCCCAGCCGCCATGTCCGGGTCGAGGGCAATACCGTGACCAGGACGGGACAGACCGCGCCCCAGTTCGGCGAGGGAATCTACCTTGGCTACGGCTCACGGGAGTGGGTCGACACCACCTCGTCGGTGGCGGTCGTCGGCAACCAGATCTCGTTCACCACCGCCGAAGCGGTCGACGTCAAGCCCGGCACCAGCGACATCCTGGTCGAGGGCAATGCCATCCACGACCTCTCCCCTATCAGTGGGGGCGCTATCTCCGCCCACTACGTCGGCAACGCCCCCAACCCCGATCCGGGCCGGCCGGCCAACATCCTGGTCAGGGGCAACCGCATCTGGAACCTGAACCTCGATGGCCGTTCCGGGGCCAATGACTGGGCCATCTGGGTCGGCCATGGGGGCGTGACCATCGAGGGCAACACGATCTGGGGCCTGCGGGGCAACCCGGATCAGACGAGGGCCGTGCGGGTGCGGGGCCTCCACGACTTCGGGCCCCACCCGATCAGGATCGTCGACAACGTGTTCTGGACCGCCACCGGCTGGATGGCCGAAGGCTCACCGTCGGCCGCCCACCTGGTGCAGGCCAGCGGCAACCAGGGCCCGGCGGGGGCCGCAGGAGTGGAGGTAGCGCTCGCCGCCGGGCCCGAGGTACCGGCGTTGGGATCGGGGGGGACGGCCGACAGTGGTCACGGTCCGGGTTCGGCCCTCGGCGCCCTCGACTAGCTACCGACGTGGTTCTCCCGCCTCGACGACCTCCCCGTTCCCTTGAGGTGGCGTCGGCGCGCTGGCGGTGAATTGCCCGCTGGTCGACCTCGACGGGAACCGACGACCGTGCCGCTTCACCACCCGTCAACTGGGGCGGTCGCCGGCGTCGGTGCGCAACGACACCGGTGAGCCGAGCACCTCACGGAGCAGGAACGCCTGGCGGGCCGCTGCCGGCGACGACAGGGCCTGGCGCAGCAGCTGGCGGCTGCTTTGGCCACGCCGCCGGGAGCGGGCGCCCGGCGCGGCCCCCTTCGCCGCCGGACGATGGGCCGGGCCGGGGCCGCCCACCTCGGCCGGCACCTCCATCCGGACGTCCTCCGGGGCGGTCACGGCCACCACGGTCGGCGCTGGCACGTCGGGGCGTGGCGGTGGGCGCCGCCGGGCGTTGGGGGCGGAGCCCCAACGATCGCCCATGACGCTCGCCGGCTCCCCGGGCACCCGCTGCTCGAACTGTTCTTCGACCCGGTCCTCGAACCATGCCCGGATGCCCCGGCCTCGCTCCGCGTTCACGAGTCGCTGTCGTCGGCGATGGCCGAACGCATGTTGGTGTCGGCCTGGACGTTCTGCATGCGGTACAGGTCCATCACCCCGATGTTGCCACTGCGGAACGCCTCGGCGATGGCACGCGGCACCTCGGCTTCGGCCGAGACGACCTTGGCCCTCATCTCCTGCTCCTCGGCCACGGCCATGGCCCGGCGCTCCTCGGCGCGGGCCTGGGCGATGTTCTTGTCGGCCTCGGCCTGAGCGGTCTGCAGTTCGGCGCCCACGTTGCGGCCGATGTCGACATCGGCGATGTCGATCGACAGGATCTCGAACGCGGTGCCGGCGTCGAGGCCACGCTCGAGGACCCGCGTGGAGATGGCGTCGGGATTCTCCAGCACCCACTTGTGCGAATCGGCCGAGCCGATGCTCGACACCGTGCCCTCACCGACCCGGGCGATGACGGTCTCCTCGCCGGCACCGCCGACCAGACGGTCGATGTTGGCCCGCACGGTGACCCGGGCCACGGCCACCATCTGGATGCCATCCTTGGCCACCGCCGCCACCCGGGGGGTGTCGATGACCTTGGGATTGACGCTCATCTGCACGGCCTCGAGCACGTTCCGGCCGGCCAGGTCGATGGCGGCCGCCCGCTGCCACGGCAGGTCGATGTTGGCGCGGTCGGCCGAGATGAGCGCGTTCACCACCCGGTCGACGTTGCCACCAGCCAGGTAGTGGGCCTCCATCTGACCGATATCGAGATCGATCTGGGCCTTCGTGGCGCTGATGAGCGGCCGGACGATGGCGGCCGGCGGCACCTTGCGGAGCCGCATGCCCACCAGCGTGCCGATGCGGACCTTCACGCCGGAAAACATGGCGGTAATCCAGAGGCCGATCGGGACGAAATAGAAGAACGTGATCAACACGAGCAGCACGGCGGCACCGGTGATGATGAGAGCCGTTAATCCGAAGTCCATGCTCGACCATATCCCACCTGAAGTGCGGCCGCTTGTATCGGCCCGTTCGACTCAGGTTCGCCGGCGCACGACCCGTCGGTACCGGTCGTCGCGGATGACCTCGATCGCCTCACCGGCCGGGAGGTACTCCCCCGAGGTCACCGCGTCGACGCGGCGGGAGTCGATCTCTACGATGCCGCCCGGCCGCAGATCGCTGACGGCCACCCCGGTCGCCCCCACCAGCGACACCTCGGTGACCGGAGCGACACCGGCGGGCCGCTCGATTCGATCGGGTTCGAGCCGGTCGTCGGCGCCGAACCACCCGAGCCACCCGGTCGACGTCCGCTCCGTCAACGGCTCGCCGCTGGCGAGTTGGCTCGACAGCACGAGCCCGCTCGGTGCCCCTCGGCGCGACAGCAGCATGATCAGCAGCACGATCCCCACCACCGAAGCCACCAGGGTGAACCCCACGGTGAGGCCGGCACGCCAGAGATCACCGGTGGTCACGAAGTCGAACTCGCGATAGAGCATCGCCATGAACGCGCCGGCGCCGAGGGCGACCAGTCCGAGGACGCCCGCCACCCCGAAGCCAGGCAGCACGAACACCTCGACCGCGATCAGGGCGATCCCCACCAGCACCAGCACGATGTCCTCCCAGCCGGCGAGACCGGCCAGGAGGTGGCCCCAGAAGAAGATCCCCAGCAGCAGCGCTCCGCCGAGGGCCATGATGCCGAGCCCCCCGCTGGAGAAGTCGCCGACGATGAGCAGGAACCCGCCGAGCAGGAGGAGGCCGGCGAGCAGCGGGTTGGTGAGAAAACGAACCACCTGCTCGGCGAGCCCGAGGTTCGTGATCACGAGCTCGTTGCCGTCGAGGCCGAGCTCCACCAGCAGCGCCTCGAGGTCGACGACGGTGCCGTCGGCGTACCCGAACTCGACCGCATCGGCCACGGCCAGCGTCAGCAACTCCTCGTCGTTGACCAGGCCGTCGATCTCGATGCGGCTGTCGACCATCGCCCTCGCAACCTGCGGGTCACGCCCGTTGGCCTCCGCCGTCGACTCGAAGATGGCGCGCACGGCCGAGATGGTCTTCTCGTCGGCCACCTCACCGGTGGTGCCCAGCACCGGGGTCGCTGCGCCGAGCACCGCCCCCGGTGTCAGGTAGATCTCGTCGGAGGCGATCGCCACCAGCGCCCCGGCCGAGAGTGCCGTCGAGTCGACCAGCGCCACGGTGCGGACATCGGCGTCGACGATGGCATCGCGCATCTGGATGACGGCGTCGAGACGGCCGCCCGGCGTGTCGATCTCGATGATGATCGCCGCCGCCCCGTCGGCCTCGGCCGCGCTCACCACCCGGTCGACGTAGGGCGCCAGCCCCAGGTCGATCGAGCCGGTGACGCGCATCAGATACACCGGTCCGTCGACGGCGGGCACGGCGTCGACGTCGCCGGCGTCGGAGGTGGTGAGGTTGGCCGTGCCGACCGGGGCGAACGCGCCGCTCGTTCCTGACGACCCGAGCACTGCGACCGACATGATCGTCAGCGCCAGCGCTCGTAGCAGGAGCCGGGCCAGCGTCACTCGCATGGATCCAGGGTACGCCGCGAACCGGGACGCGTGCTGGGTCGACCGGCAGCTGAGCGGGGGACGGCGCCCAGGGGCGAGGCTCAGCGGGTGAAGCGCACGACCCGGAAGCCCCGCTCCCCCCGCTTGTAGGCCACGCGGCCCCGTCGACGCCGACTCAGCAGGTCGGCCTCGAGCCGACCGAGGAGACTGGCCCGACCGCTGAGCACGAGGTGGCGGTCACCGCCCGCCGGTCGGTCACCCTCGTCGTGGCGATCGAGCCACCGTGCCACCTGGGCGTAGAACCACGGGGCGTGGACCTTGTCGTCGGCGTGGAGGCAGCACAGGGGGAGGCCGTCGATGAGGTCGAGGTCGAGATCGACACGGTGACGCAGCTCGGGGACCGGGAGCCCGTTGGCGGCGAGGGCCCGACGGGTGGCGTGGAGGGCCAGGAGATCCCGGCCGGCGACGATGTCGGGACGGTAGCCGGCGAGACCGGCCACGACCGCACGGTGACCCTGACCGGGATTCACGACGGTGGCCGGTTGCGCCCGCACCCCCTGGAGGGCACCTCGGAAGAGGCGGGTGGCGTAGGACAGGGTGTCGAACTCACCCAGCCCGACGACGGTGGTGGCGTGCCAGGTGAGGCGGGCGGCCCGGAACTCGGTCGTCTCCCGGTCGTAGAGGCCCCGCTCGAACCCCGACGTCGACGGCGGCCCGTCGGCGGTGTTTTCGCCCACGACGGCGAGGAAGACCTCGTGGGTCTTGTTGGCCCGGCGGAACACGAGGTCGAGGTCGTTGCCACCGGTACCGCCCTCACCGGCCCCCACCACGGGG
Organism: Acidimicrobiales bacterium; assembly: GCA_050330635.1. Taxonomy (GTDB): domain Bacteria; phylum Actinomycetota; class Acidimicrobiia; order Acidimicrobiales; family SZUA-35; genus CADEDH01. Next base: position 42,243 of record JBHJNQ010000056.1, read on the forward strand.
CCCAGCCGGGCCGCCAGGCGGGGGGCAAGCGGGTTCACCACGACGAAGCCCACGACGGCGCCGGGCCGTCCCCGGCGGGCCGCCTGACTCACGAGGTCGTCGATGACGTCGTGGCCGGCCTTGCCCGGGATGTTCGACACGACGAGGTCGAAGCGCTCCGCGGGGTCGAGGGCGTCGTAGCCCAACGACCCCCGGACGGGCAACGACGGGTCATCGGGGTCGAAGCCGTTGAGGCGGAGGTTGTGCTCGGTGTAGCGCAGGGCCAGGGCGTCGCGGTCGACGAAGGTCACCCGGCGGTCGGGGTCGAGCGCCAGCAGCACGATGCCGAGCGTGCCGATCCCACAGCCCAGATCGAGGACCCGGCCCCCGACCGGGGGCGGCAGATCCTGGAGGAACCGCAGGAGCAACGCCGATCCCGGGTCGATGCCGGCACTGCTGAACAGCGAGCGCGCCAGATCGAACCGGAGGCGGGCGCCGTGGAAGACATACTCGACCGTCCGGGTGTGGAAGTCGTCGATCGGGTCGGCGACCGGCGGCTGACGGGTGTCCGTCGACCGGGGGCGAGGGGCCATCGGTACCGTTCGTAGCCGTCAGGCGATGGTGATCGACTCGTCGAGGTAGACGTCCTGGATGGCGTTGAGGAGTGCCGCCCCCTCGTCCATCGGACGCTGGAAGGCCTTGCGTCCCGAGATGAGGCCCATGCCGCCCGCCCGCTTGTTGATCACGGCGGTACGCACGGCCTCGGCCGTGTCGGACGCCCCGGAGCTCGCCCCACCCGAGTTGATCAGGCCGGCCCGACCCATGTAGCAATTGGCCACCTGCCAGCGGGTCAGGTCGATCGGGTGATCGGTGGTCAGCTCGTCGTAGACCCGGGGATGACCCTTGCCGACGTCGATGACGTTGAACGCACCGTTGTTCTCCGGCAGCTTCTGCTTGATGATGTCGGCCTCGATGGTGACCCCGAGGTGGTTGGCCTGGCCGGTCAGGTCGGCGGCCACGTGATAGTCGACATCGGCGGTCTTGAAGTCGGCGTTGCGGGCGTAGCACCACAGCACCGTGAACATCCCGAGCTCGTGAGCGAGGGAGAACGCCTCGCTGACCTCGTAGAGCTGGCGCGTCGACTCCTCGGAGCCGAAGTAGATGGTGGCCCCGATCCCGGCGGCGCCGAGATCCCAGGCCTGCTGGACCGAACCGAACATGATCTGGTCGTACTTCGTCGGGAAGGTCAGGAGCTCGTTGTGGTTGATCTTGACGATGAAGGGAATGCGGTGGGCGTAGCGACGGGACATTGCCGCCAGCACGCCATAGGTCGAAGCGACGGCGTTGCAGCCGCCCTCGATGGCCAACCGGATGATGTTCTCCGGGTCGAAGTAGATCGGGTTGGGGGCGAACGATGCCGCCGCCGTGTGCTCTATCCCCTGATCGACGGGCAGGATCGAGACGTAGCCGCTGCCGGCCAGGCGGCCGCTGTTGAACAGCAGGGACAGGTTGCGGAGGACCTGGGGTGACCGATCGCTGGGCTCGAAGACGCGGTCGATGAAGTCCGGTCCGGGAAGGTGGAGCTGTGAGGCGGGCACGCCCTCGCTCTTGTGCTCGAGAAGGCTCTGGGCGTCGTCGCCCAGGAGGCTGATGATGTCGGCCACCGGAAGGTTCCTTTGCTCTGGGTCGGGACGGGCACCGGCGCGCAGCGGCCGGCGTGGAACATGCAACACCGTAGCTCGCAGGGATACGGCCCGGGGACTCCGTACCGAAGTTCAGCCCAGCGCTGCCAACCGTTCGGCCGCATCGCCGAACCGGGCGTCGCTGGCGACGATGTCACCGAAGACCCTCCGGGCCCGGGCCAGGTCACCGCTGCGCTCGTAGAGATCGGCCAGGAGATACCAGCGGCGGAGATGGTGCACACCGGGCCGCTTGCCCGGTCGGGGGGCACGCTCCAGGAGCTGGATGGCATCGACGAGTCGGCCCCGGTCGGCCAGTCCGCCGGCGTACACGAGCCGGCCCTCCTCGACGATCTCGGCCGACGGGGAGGCGTCACGCAACTCCTGCCACAGCTCCTCCACCCGTTGCCACCGTTTGAGGGCGCGGTTGCAGTCGGCCAGCACGGGGTGCTGGTCGGCCGACCCGGTGAGCTCATAGAAGGTCTCGAGGTAGCCGATGGTCCGCCCCCAGCGGCCCAGGCGGTAGTTGGTCAGACCGCGGAGCTCGAGCACCTCGGGCACGCCGGGGGCCAGCCGCTCGATCGAGGCCAGGAGGTCCTCGGCCTGGGAGAAGCGCTCGTTCTCGAACGCGATCGCGGCCTCGGCCAAGCGCCGCTGGAGCTTCTGAGCCGTGGACGTCTGCACGCCACCGAAGGAAACGTCGCTGACATCGACGGTGACCCGCTCCCGGCACCGATCCCGGGGCTCGGGGCGTTCATCCTCGATCCGCTCGAACCTCACCTCGTCCCTGATCACGGGAGGCGGGGGAATCGGTCGGCCGCCGCTGCGCGGTGCTCCGACCGGTTTGCGCGACCGGCGTGGCTCAGCGCCGCGGTCGGTCCGTCCCGAGCGTCGCCCGTCGTCGTTGCGGCGTGAGCTGCGTCCGCCACCGTCGTCGCTACGGGACCACCCGGAGCGATCGCCCGAGCCGCCCGATCCGCCCGTGCGCCCGCTGCCGGTGCGCCGACCGGCGCTACCTGCGCCGGACCGACCGGCGCCGGTCGAGTCGCCCCCGTCGCGCCGTTCGCCGGGCCGCTGACCCGAACCCGAACGCCCGCTCGACGAGGACCGGCCGCCCGGGCCGTCCTTTCGCTGGCCGCCGCGACCGCCACCGGAACTCCGGCCGCCCCCTGCAGACCACTCTCCATCGGCGCGCCGGGCGCCAGAGGTGCCGCCCGACGATCTCTGGCCCCCGGAGCGGCCATCGCCGGATCCACCGGAGCGACCGGCGCCAGAGGTGCCGTCCGACGATCTCTGGCCACCGGAGCCCACGGATCGGCCGGAGCGCGACCCACCCGAGGAGCCGCCCCGCCCGGCACCGCCGGTGGGTTCACCCCTCGACGGGCTGCGTGGCGAGGCACCGGACGTCTTGCCGGACGGTGACCGCCGACTCGACGAACCGGCATCAGATCGAGCGCCTTCGGCCATGACATTCAACCCTAGCGGTCGCGCCACCCGGCTCCGAGGGCCGGGCTCCACACGCAGGCGGCCCGAAGACCGGAACGACCGGGCCCAAAACGACGTCAGCCCCCTCCGCGAGGAGGGGGCTGACTGAGAAATCCGGCGGCGTCCTACTCTCCCAGGTCGTCTCCAACCAAGTACCATCGGCGCTGGAGGGCTTAACTTCCGTGTTCGGGATGGGAACGGGTGTGACCCCTCCGCAATCGCCACCGAAACCCTACAATCGACTGCGGACGCACGGGGCGACGGCAGTCAACTGGCGTAACTATGCTTGCGTATATGAGAGAACCGTCTCTCGAGAACTGTATAGCGAGCACGAGCTTTGTGAATGCAACGCATATCACAAGCCCTCGGCCGATTAGTACCGGTCAGCTGAACACCTTACGGTGCTTACACATCCGGCCTATCAACGTAATCACCTATTACGGGCCTTACCCGGTTACCCGGTGGGAGATCTAATCTTGAAACAGGTTTCCCGCTTAGATGCTTTCAGCGGTTACCCCTTCCGCAGGTCGCTAACCAGCCATGCTCCTGGCGGAACAACTGGCACACGAGAGCTGCGTCCATCCCGGTCCTCTCGTACTAGGGACAGCCTTCCTCAAATCTCCTTCGGCTGCAGAGGATAGGGACCGAACT
>JBHJNQ010000057.1:0-155429 GCA_050330635.1 Acidimicrobiales bacterium
CGCCTCCAACTCGACGACACGCTCCTCAGGCGACACGCCCACATCATACGAACACACGCGCGATCAGTGGTGGACCACCACACGCCGCGCGAATCAACCAACCAGCTGAGCAGTTACGAAAACTTCGAGGTTTCTCTGGTGCCAGGCACGGTGCTCATCTACGCTGAATTCAGCGACGACCGGGGGACGTTTGGGGGAGCGACCGGCCGCTGGCTCGGAGAGTCCGATTCCGAGCGCGTAGCGATGAGGGGTGACCGCCATGGCCGATTCCGACGACGGGCCGATCCATGTGTTGTGGATCAACGCCGGGCTGAGTTGCGACGGGGATTCCGTCGCGCTGACCGCAGCAACTCAACCCAGCATCGAAGAGATCGCGCTGGGGGCGCTACCGGGCTTACCGAACATCGCCGTGCACTGGCCGCTGATCGACTTCGAGTGCGGCCCGCAAGGTGGTGCGGACGATTTCCTCGAGTGGTTCCGAAAAGCCGATCGCGGTGAGCTCGAGCCGTTCGTGCTGGTCGTCGAGGGTTCGATCCCGAACGAGGAGTTGAGCGGCGAGGGATACTTCTGCGGGTTCGGTAACGACCCGACGACCGGGCAGCCGATCACCACCAACGAGTGGCTTGATCGGCTCACACCCAAGGCGCTGGCGGTCGTGGCCGTGGGCACGTGCGCCACCTACGGCGGCATCCACGCTATGTCGGGCAACCCGACCGGGGCAATGGGCGTTCCCGACTACCTCGGCTGGGACTGGACATCGAAAGCCGGGATCCCGATCGTCTGTGTGCCGGGCTGCCCGATCCAGCCCGACAACCTCGCAGAAACACTCACCTACCTCCTGTATCAGGCCAGCGGACAGTCGCCGCCGATTCCACTGGACGATCAGTTGCGTCCGCAGTGGCTGTTCAGCAACACCGTGCACGAGGGCTGCGACCGCGCCGGCTACTACGAACAGGGTGAGTTCGCGACCGAGTACGGCCAACCGACATGCATCGTCAAACTCGGGTGCTGGGGCCCAGTCGTCAACTGCAACGTGCCCAAACGCGGCTGGATGAACGGGATGGGCGGCTGCCCGAACGTCGGTGGCATCTGCATCGGGTGCACCATGCCCGGCTTCCCCGACAAGTTCATGCCCTTCATGGACGAACCGCCCGGAGGCAAGTTGTCGAGCGTCGCGAGCGGTCTGTACGGCGGTTTGATCCGTCGACTGCGCGGCGTCACCCAGAAGACGTTGAACGAAGAGCCGTCCTGGCGCAAGAAGGGCAAGGAACTGCTCACCGGTTATACGGGCAAGAAGGACTACCAGGGGACATCACTATGACGAACGTCGACACCCGTGCACAGAGCAACCGGGCGGCAGCGCCCCACGTCGACGACAACGGGCTCGTCGAGATGGCGTGGGACCCGATCACCCGCATCGTCGGCTCGCTCGGCATCTACACCAAGATCGATTTCGAGAACAAGGTCGTGAAGGAGTGCAAGAGCACGTCGTCGATCTTTCGGGGCTACTCGATCTTCATGAAGGGCAAGGATCCACGCGACGCGCATTTCATCACCAGTCGGATCTGTGGCATCTGCGGCGACAACCATGCCACGTGTGCGTGCTACGCCCAGAACATGGCGTTCGGCGTCAAGCCTCCACCGATCGCCGAGTGGATCGTCAACCTCGGGGAAGCCGCCGAGTACATGTTCGACCACAACATCTTCCAGGAGAACCTCGTCTTCGTGGACTTCTGCGAAAAGATGGTCCGCGAGACGAATCCGGGCGTCTGGGAGAAGGCGAAGGTGACCGAGGCACCCAACGCCGCGATCCACGGCTACAAGACGATCGCCGACATCCTGTCGTCGTTCAACCCGTTCGAGGGCGAGTTCTACCGCGAGGCCCTCCAGGTCAGCCGGTACACGCGCGAGATGTTCTGTCTGATGGAGGGGCGTCACGTCCACCCGTCGACGCTGTATCCGGGGGGTGTCGGCACCGTGCCGACGATCCAGCTCTTCACCGACTACCTGACCCGCCTCTCTCGCTACGCAGAGTTCATGAAGCGCGTCGTGCCCATGCACGACGACGTGTTCGACTTCTGGTACGAAGCGCTCCCCGGGTACGAAGAGGTCGGTCGGCGCCGCACGTTGCTCGGCTGCTGGGGTTCGTTCCAGGATCCCGATCACTGCGACTTCCGGTACAAGACCATGGAGGACTGGGGCCGCAAGATGTTCGTGACACCGGGCGTGGTCGTCGACGGCAAGCTCGTCACCACGAGTCTCGTCGACATCAACCTGGGCATCAACATCCTGCTCGGCTCGTCCTTCTACGACGACTGGGAGAGTCAGCCCCAGTTCGTCACCAAGGATCCGCTCGGCAACCCGGTCGGTCCGCGACACCCGTGGAACCAGCACACCAATCCGAAGCCGCAGAAGCGTGACTTCGACGACAAGTACAGCTGGGTCATGTCGCCGCGTTGGTTCGACGGCACCGACTACCTCGCGCTCGACACTGGCGGCGGTCCGTTGGCTCGACTGTGGTCGACGGCGTTGGCCGGCCTGGTCGACATCGGCTTCATCAAGTCGACTGGCTCGTCGGTGCAGATCAATCTGCCGAAGACGGCGCTGATGGGAGAGACATCGTTCGAGTGGAAGATCCCGCAGTGGAGCAACGCGATCGAGCGCAACCGTGCCCGGACGTATTTCCAGGCGTATGCCTGTGCAGCGGCGTACCACTTCTGCGAAAAGGCGCTCGCGGAAGTCCGGGCCGGCAACACCAAGACCTGGGAGTCGTTCGATGTGCCCGACGAGTCGATCGGCGTCGGCTTCACTGAGGCGGTTCGCGGCGTCCTGTCGCACCACGTCGTGATCCGCGACGGCAAGATCGCCAACTACCACCCATACCCGCCGACGCCGTGGAACGCGAACCCGACCGACTCGAACGGCACGATGGGTCCGTACGAGGACGCGATCACTAACACGCCGATCTTCGAGGAGAACAGCATCGAGAGCTTCAAGGGCATCGACATCATGCGGGCGGTGCGGAGCTTCGACCCGTGTCTGCCGTGCGGTGTCCACATGTACCTGGGGGACGGCAAGACGATCGAGAAAATCCATTCCCCGTCGCAGGCGCCTTCCCTGGAGTGAGGTCGGCGGCGGGTCTCAGCGGCCCCGAGCACGATGCGGAGTCGATCACCGATACAGCGTCACAGGGGGACCACGACCACATGACCACGAGCGACTTGGTTCCACCGTTGTCATCCCCGATGTACCTGCATGAGCGGGGGCGGATGATCGAGGCGCTGCTCGACACGTTCTCCGACGCGGGCGCCGTGCGTCAACGCGTGGCCGACCTGATCGGCCACGTGGTAGCGGCCCACGCGGCGGCGCTGGAACGGTTGGTCGAGTTGGCGAGCGAGCCCGACGTGCTCGAACGCGACGACGAACTAGGGGAGGTGCTCTGGGTCCACCGTCCCATCACCGCCGATACCGAACAGTTCGATCGCTATGGCAACCAGATCGAGTCGTTGCTGTCCGCGATCGAACAGTCGGCCTCCCCGCATCTGATGGCGACCGCCGAGCATCTCGCCGCCGAGGTCCGCGATCTGTATGGCGAGCAGATCGAGCGGGCGTTCGAACTGCTGCACGACAGCGGTCAGGGCGACACGATCCGCGCAGCACTCGACGACGCACTCGTGGCCAGCATGTTGGTGGTCCATGATCTCCACCCACGGTCGATGGCCGAACGTGTTGCGGATTGTCTCGACGAGCTCGCGGCCACGCTGCCCGAGCACGGCGGAGTGGCGCACCTGGTCGAGATCAACGACGACGGGCTCGTGCGGATCGAAGTCACCGGCGGTTCCGAGCTGCATCGGTGGCGGACTCGACTGGCCGTCGAGAAAGCGATCGATCGAGCCGCGCCGGAACACAGCGGCGTCGAAGTGATCGGCGCCGACTCGGAACCGCCGATGCCCCCGCTGACGGCGTTCATCCCGATCGACTCGATCCGACGCAAGGCTCCCGGCCGCACACCGCGCGTCTGGATCGACCTGCCAGTGCTGGCCGACCTCGACGACGGTGCCATTCGTCAGGTCGTGACCGACGAGGTTGCATTGGTCGCGTGCAACGTCGGCGGTGACCTCTACGTCTCGGTCGACCCATTCAAGGCCGCCGATTCCGCAATCCGCTCGGGTGACGCCGACCGGTTCCGGATCACCGGCTACGACCCGCTCACGATCGAACACGCCGACGGAACGAGCCACACGTTCCTCGCCCCCTTGCCGGTGCAGCGCACGGGCGACACCGTTGAGGTGATGGTCCCGTGAGCATCGAGTCACTGATTCATTCCGTCAACGAGCACCCCCTCCGTGCGCTTCGGGCGTTCGTTCAGAGCGCCCGCGCCGAGGGGGCCAGCGAACGGTGCGCGATGTGCGCGATCCCGATCCCGTCGGCGCACCGACATCTCGTCGACACCGCTGATCGGACGATCAAGTGCATGTGCCCGCATTGCCACATGCTGTTCAGTGAACCCGGCGCAGCGGTGGGCAGATACCGCCACATCCCCACCCGGCACCAACGGATCGCCGACTTCGAGGTGACACAGGGGGAATGGGACGATCTTCAGATTCCGGTGGCGCTCGCGTTCTTCTTCCGAAACAGCGATCAGGACCGAATCGTTGCGTTCTATCCCGGGCCGGCCGGTGCGACCGAGTCGTTGCTACCGCTCGACGCCTGGACCCGAATCACCACACGTCATCCCGATCTCGACGACATCGAGCCCGATGTCGAAGCGGTGATGGTGCGCCGCACCGACGCCGAGGCGGTGGCGTACATCGTGCCGATCGACCGATGCTACGAACTCACCGGGCGGCTCCGGATGCACTGGAGCGGTTTCGACGGCGGACACGAGGCGGCCGCTGCGATCGACCAGTTCTTCGACGACGTGGGGGCCCGCGCCGATGCCTGAGCTCGCCTTCGACATCGTCGACGCCAAACCCGACCCGTACGGCGCGGCGCCGACCATGCTGTTCACGCTGCGGATCGCCGAGACGTCCGGTGATTCGATCCACACGATGGTGCTGCGTAGCCAGATCCAGATCGACGCCCAACTGCGTTCATACAGCGACGACGAAAAGGCGAGGCTGGGCGATCTGTTCGGGCTCAAGGAGCGGTGGGGCGACACGCTGCGTCCGTTCAACTGGACCAACGCCACGACGATGGTGCAGGGGTTCCGCGGTTCGACCGAGGTCGACATCGCCGTGCCGTGCACGTACGACTTCGACGTCGCCGCTGCCAAGTTCATGCAGGGTTTGTCCGACGGCGTTGTTCCGTTGTCGTTCCTGTACAGCGGTACGGCGATCTCGCGCGGCGCGACCGGTTACGCCGTGAGCCAGATTCCCTGGCACAAGGAGTCGACGTTCCCGCTTCCGGTGGAGACGTGGCAGGCACTGATGAACACGTACTTCCCGGGTACGGCATGGCTGAGGGTCCGCAACGACACGTTCGGCGCACTCACCGAACGACGCGTGGCGGGCGGCTTCGCGAGCTGGGACGAGATGTTCGACGCCGAGATCGGTGCGCCCCCGTGAGTTACCCCGAGACGACCTTCGAGCGAGCCCGGCAGATCGCTGACGCCGTGCTCTGGGAGGGTTATGTGCTCTACCCGTATCGGGCTTCGTCGTCGAAGAACCGGGTGCGATTCCAATGGGGCATCGTCGGCATCGCCGAACAACCGACGATGACCACCACCGTCCTCGTCGAACACGACCGCACCGCGCACGTCGACGTCAGGCTCCGGTTCCTGCACCTGCGGCGACGTGACGACGGATGGGACGAGGCGACGGAACGACACATCGACGTCAGCGTCGAGCTCGTCGACGGAGCGACCGAAACCCGCCCGGTCCAGATCGACTGCGACGGTCCCGGGCAGATGCCGATCCACGCGACCATGCGCACCACCGTGACGCGGATCGGCTCGCTCACCTCGCTCCGGGTCCACATCGACAACCTCGACAGCAACCGGTCCGGTGAACCTCGCGACGACCTGCTGCTCACCGCGATGATCGGCACCCACGTGTTGTTTGCGACGCCCGTCGATTCGTTCGTGTCGCTCCTGGAACCGCCGGACTGGGCGACCGGTGCCGTGTCCGAGTGCGTGAACCACCGCTGCTGGCCGGTGATCGTCGGGCCAACGCCGCGTCGCGACCTGATGCTCGGATCACCGGTGATCCTGTACGACCACCCCGTCGTCGCGCCCGAGAGCCCAGGCGACTTCTTCGACGGCACCGAGATCGACGAGATGCTCACCCTCCGGGTCCAGACCCTCACCGATGAGGAGAAGGACGAGGCGCGGCGCACCGACCCCCGAGCGGCAGCGATCATCGACCGCTGTGAAGCGATGTCGACCGAGACACAGGCATCGCTACACGGCGGGATGCTGGCCACCGACGGCCACGGGGTTCGTAACGACACTGTCATCACCGGCACGAGATCGCATGATGCAATGCCGGTCGACCCGATGCCCGAATGGAGCGACAAGGGCCTGCGCAAGGCCCTGGTGGGCGCGACGTGGGTCGAGATCGGCGACAAGGTCCGTCTCCGACCGGGTCGCCGCGCCGACGCGCACGACCTGTTCCTCGCCGGCAAGATCGCGACGATCGCCGAGATCGTCCACACGGTCGACGACGACACCCACCTAGCCGTCACCGTCGATGACGACCCGGCGAGCGACCTGATGAGCTGGCACGGCCGATACCTCTACTTTGCGCCCGACGAAGTCGTCGCACTCGTCGACGAACGGAGCACGACGTGAGTGAGCGACTCGACGCCGAGCCGATCCTCATCGCAGGTGTCGGCAACATCTTCCGGTCCGACGACGGGTTCGGTAGCGCAGTCGCCAACCTGATGCTGTCGGGCGACGTGCCCGACGGCGTGCGAGTGGTCGACTACGGGATCCGTGGGGTGCACCTCGCGTTCGACCTGTCCGAGTCGGTCCGCACCCTGATCCTGGTCGACACCGTCCCCGACGCCGGCGGACCGGGTTCGATCGTCGTGCAAGAGGTGGACCCCGGTTCGTGCAGCAGCGCGACGTTCGATGCACACTCGATGGACCCGAACACCGTGCTCACCAGCGTCGCAACGCTCGGCGACACGATGCCACGGACGTTGGTGATCGGTTGCCAACCGGTGTGTCTCGACGACGGCATCGGTCTCTCGCCGGTCGTCGAATCGGCGATCGCGGTCGCCGCCCACACAGCCCTCGAGCTCGCTGCGAGCGAACTCGACAGTATGAAAGGAATCCGATGAAATTCGGACTGATAGCAGCACTGCTGGCGATTGGCGTCGTGGCCCGCCTTGCGGGTCCCGACATCAAGCGCTACATGAAGATCAGGAAGATGTGATGGCAGCCCTCGGATATGTCTTCCTCGGCCTGATCGGCGTCGGCGTGGTCGGCGCAGTGGTGGCGGTCGGCATGTCGGCCGGCGACGTCAAGCGCTACCTGAGAATGCGGAAGATGTGATGACGATGCGCACCGAACGCGCGAACCAGGAAGGCGGGCGCTGACGATGTGCCTCGGTATACCAGGCCAGATCGTCGAGCTCGACCCGACCAACGATCACCTCGCGAGCGTCGATGTCGCCGGCGTCGTGCGCCGTATCAACGTCGGTCTCCTGGAGGACGATCCGGCCGTGGTCGGCGACTGGGTGCTCATCCACGTCGGCTTCGCGATGTCGAAGATCGACGAAAAGGAGGCCCAACAGGCGATGAGCGGGCTGATCATGATGGGGCAGGGGTTCGACGACGAACTGGTCGAGTTGCTGGAGTCGCAGATCGAATGACGATCGGGGCCTACGGCTGTCACGACGACGTCTGCATCACGTGCGGCGACATCGCTGTCGCGCTCGCTGTGGTCTGGGTCGACGGCGACACCGCCTGCTGTCGAGACGACGACGGCCGTGTCGAGATGGTCGCGATCGAACTCGTCGGCAACGTGCGCCCAGGTGACCGCGTGCTCGTACACGGCGGCGTCGCGCTCGTGAACCTGATCGACTGAATCTGCAGAACGAGCATGGAGGACGAACGATGAAGTACGTGGACGAGTATCGCGACCCGGAGCTGGCGCGATCGTTGTCCCGCCGGATCGCCGAGCGGGTCGATCCCGAACGTCACTACAAGGTGATGGAGGTCTGCGGTGGGCATACGCACTCGATCTATCGCTACGGCGTTCATGACTACCTGCCCGAGTCGATCGAGTTGGTCCATGGCCCCGGTTGCCCGGTCTGTGTGATCCCGATGGGGCGGATCGACGACGGGGCGGCGATCGCCGAATCGGACGAGGATGTGATCCTGGCATGTTTCGGTGACCTGATCCGGGTGCCGGGTGGCAACGGCTCGTTCCTCGACGCCAAGGCCCGCGGCGCCGACATCCGGGTCGTCTACTCGCCTCTCGACGCTCTACGAATCGCCCGCGAGAATCCCGACCGCCAGGTGGTGTTCTATGCGATCGGCTTCGAGACCACGGCACCGTCGACGGCGCTCACCCTGCAGCGCGCGAAAGTGGAAGGCACGACGAACTTCTCGGTGTTCTGCAACCACGTCACGATCATCCCGGCGATGAAGGCGATCCTCGACTCACCGGATCTCCGCCTCGACGCCTTCATCGGGCCTGGCCACGTGTCGACCGTGATCGGATGCCGCCCGTACGAGTGGGTGCCGCGCGAGTGGAACATGCCGGTCGTGGTCGCCGGTTTCGAACCGATCGATTTACTCGAGTCGGTGGCCATGATCGTCGACCAGTTGGCTGACGGCCGGACCGAGGTCGAGAACCAGTACCGGCGGATCGTGCCGTGGGACGGCAATCCCGCTGCGCTGCGCTGCATCGCCGACACGATGGAGCTGCGCCCGTGGTTCGAGTGGCGCGGCCTCGGCTCGATCGCCCAGTCGGCGCTCAAACTGTCGTCGCGCTACGAGGACTTCGACGCCGAGTTGCGCTACGACGTGCCCGGGGTCCGCGTCGCCGACCCGAAAGCATGTCAGTGCGGCGAGGTGCTCAAGGGCGTCCTCAAGCCGTGGGAGTGCAAGGTTTTCGGCACGGCGTGTACGCCCGAGACGCCCATCGGCACATGCATGGTGTCGTCGGAGGGCGCGTGTGCGGCGTACTACAACTACGGCAAGTACGCCCGCCAGCGCGTGGAGTTGAAGGTCAAGGCATGATCTCGGAGGAGTCGGTCGAGGAGCGCATCGAACAGCGGCGCCGAGCCCGACCACGATTGAAGGACGAACGGATCACGATGGCGCACGGGGCCGGCGGCAAGGCCTCGCGGGCGCTCGTCGAAGGTGTGATCGTGCCTGCCTTCGACAACTCGGTGCTGGACCGGCTCGGCGACGCTGCCGTTCTGCCGACTCCGACCGGCCCGATCGCGATGACCACCGACACCTTCGTCGTGCGCCCGATCCGCTTCCCAGGTGGTTCGATCGGGAGCCTGGCGGTGCACGGAACCGTCAACGACCTCGCGGTCAGCGGGGCGCGCCCGCAGGCGCTCTCGGTTGGTCTGATACTTGAAGAGGGCCTCGAGACGTCGGTGCTGCGTGACGAGATCGAGGCCATGGCGGCCGCAGCCCGTGCGGCCGGCGTGATCGTCGCGTGCGGTGACACGAAGGTTGTCGAACGCGGCAAGGCAGATCAGATGTACGTGAACACCACCGGCATCGGGGTCGTCGACGACCGGGCACGGCTCGACCCCGCTTCGGTGCAGGTCGGTGACCGCGTGATCGTGTCGGGTCCGATCGGCGACCACGGCATCACGATCCTGATCGCCCGCGGCGACCTCGACCTCGAGGCAGACGTCGTCAGTGACTCTGCCGACGTGTGGCCCATGGTCGACGCCCTCCTCGATGCCTGCGGCCCCGACCTGCGATGTCTGCGGGACGCGACCCGAGGCGGTCTCGCGACCGTGCTCAACGAGATCGCACTCGCGGCCGAAGTCGGGATCGTCCTCGACGAGGCGTTGGTACCCGTTCGTTCCGTGGTGAACGGAGCCTGTGAACTGTTGGGTCTCGACCCACTGTACGTTGCGAACGAGGGCCGGATTGTCGTCTTCGTTGCGCCCGAGTCGGCAGATCGCGCGCTCGCCGCGATGATCGCCACGCCACTCGGCCGTGAGGCGGCGATCGTCGGTGACGTCACCGCCGACCCGCCGGGTCGCGTGCTCGGTCGGACGTCGTTCGGTGGCCATCGGATGATCGACATGCTGGTCGGTGACCCGCTCCCACGCATCTGCTAGCGCCGCGACCATGAACGTTCACGGTGCGCGGACCTGCCCTATCGATGATCTGTGCGCTCCGATCACAGGAACGCGACAAGGTCCGCGGCGAAGGTTGGCGCGATGAACGGCAACGTCATCCGGAAGCGGTTCGTGATTGAGGGCGTCGTGCAGGGTGTCGGGTTTCGGCCGCACGTGTATCGGCTCGCTGTCGTTCGGGGTCTGACCGGCCACGTCGGGAACGACTCGACGAGCGTGTTCGTGGAGGCGCAAGGGCTCCCCGACGACCTCGACTGGTTCGAACATCACGTCGTTGCGGACGCGCCACCGCTCGCCCGAGTACACAATCTGCGCAGCGAACGGATCGAGACCACTGTCGATCGAACCTTCCGGATCGTCGAGAGCCGCTCCGCGGGCGGAGCGCGAACCTTGGTGTCACCTGATGTCGCCGTCTGCGATCACTGCGTGGCCGAGATGCTCGACCCGTCCGATCGTCGATACCGATATCCGTTCATCACGTGCACGAACTGCGGGCCACGGTTCACGATCATCCGTCGCCTCCCGTACGACCGGCCCAACACGACGATGGCCGCGTTCGTGCTCTGTGAGACCTGCGACGCGCAGTACCACGATCCCGCCGACCGTCGCTTCCACGCCCAGCCGCTGGCCTGCGACGATTGTGGCCCCCACGTGAGCTTCGAGTCGGCGACCGAACGGTTCGATCGCAGCGACGACGTGATCGCCGCGGTCCAGAGAGACCTCATCGACGGCAAGATCGTGGCGATCAAAGGGTTGGGCGGCTACCACCTCGCCTGCGACGCGACGAACGACGAGGCGGTCGCACTCCTCCGCTCCCGCAAGGGTCGAGTCGACAAACCGTTCGCGGTGATGGCCTCGGATCTGTCCGCCGCTCGGGCTGCGGCGACCATCGATGCCCACGAGGCAGCAGCGCTCACGTCGCCTTCCCGCCCGATCGTCCTCGTCGAAGCGCACTCGTCTAGGGTCTCTGCGCTCGTCGCACCCCGCAACCCACGAATCGGGGTGATGCTGCCGTCCACCCCGCTGCACCATCTGCTCCTCCGTCCCGTGCCCGGACACGAGCGATCTGTTCCGCAGTTGTTGGTCATGACCAGCGGCAACCTCAGCAACGAGCCGCTCGCGTACGAGGATGACGACGCCCGCGATCGCCTCGCCGCACTCGCCGATTCGTTCTGCACGAACGACCGGCCGATCCACGTTCCCTGTGATGACTCGGTCATGCGCATGATCGACGGGCGTGAGCTCCCGATCAGGCGGTCGCGCGGCTACGCCCCGCTCCCCGTCGCCCTGCCGATCGAGGTCGGACCGACGCTCGCTGCCGGGGGGGAGCTGAAGAACACGTTCTGCGTGGCGAGCGGTCGACACGCCTGGATGAGCCAACACATCGGTGACATGGAGAACGTCGAGACGTTGGTGGCGTTCGAACGGTCGGTCGACCTGTTCTGTGACATGTACGCGATCGAACCGGCCGTGGTCGCCGCGGACATGCACCCCGGCTACCTCACACGACAGTGGGCCGACGACCGCTTCGAGGTCGTCGAACCGGTCCAGCATCACCACGCTCACATCGCCTCGCTCATGGCCGAATCCGGTTCGACCGGTGATGTGCCGGTGATCGGCGTGGCGTTCGACGGGACGGGGTACGGGCTCGACAGAACGATCTGGGGCGGTGAGTTCCTCGTCGCCGACTACGACGGGTTCGAACGTGTGGCCGCGCTGAGCGAGATCCCACTCCCCGGAGGCGATGCGGCGATTCGACGACCGTACCGCACGGCGCTCGCCCACCTGTGGGCCGCTGGCATCCCGTGGGCACCCGACCTCCCGCCAGTGGAAACCAGCGATGCGACCGAACGCCAGGCGCTCGCGAGCATGTTCGAGCGCGGCACGGGTTGCACACCGACATCGAGCATGGGTCGGCTGTTCGACGCTGTGGCGTCGCTGCTCGGGGTCCGTCACGAGGTCACGTACGAGGGTCAGGCGGCGATCGAACTCGAGCATCTTGTCGATCGCCACGCTGTACGAGTGCCGCGCCTGCGATTCACGATCGGCGACGACGGCAGGATCGGATGTGGGGAGTTGCTGCACGACCTCGTGGAGCATCGCCGACGAGCCGAGGCGGTGGCGTTACTGGCCACGGCATTCCACGACTCGGTCGCCCACCTCGTGCTCGACGTCGCCCGTCGCATCCGAATCGAACGAGGGCTCAACTCTGTCGCGTTGACCGGCGGGGTGTTCCAGAACGCCGACCTTGACCGGAGCACCCGTGTGCTCCTCGAATCTGATGGGTTCGCCGTGCTCGTGCATCGACTCGTGCCACCGAACGACGGTGGACTGGCGCTCGGTCAGGCAATCATCGCCGGCCGACGGACACGGTGACCGACGGGATCGTCGGCTTCGTGTGCGTGCGAACGTCAGCCGCTGAGCAGCCAGTCGGCCACCGCGTCGAGACCGTCGCCAGTTCGAGCGCTGACCTCGATCGTCACGGCGCGCGGATTGACCTTGCTCAGATTCGATCGAAAGAGATCGATGTCGAAGTCGAGGTGCGGAAGCAGGTCCATCTTGTTGATCACGACGACCTCGACCGCTCGGAACATCACGGGATACTTGAGTGGCTTCTCCTCGCCCTCGGTGATGGCGTAGACCATCGCTCGCGCGTCCTGGCCGACGTCGAACTCAGCTGGGCAGACGAGGTTGCCGACGTTCTCGATGACGAGCAGGTCCAGCTCGGTGAGGGGCAGCCGGGCGAGACCCGAGCGCACCATCACTGCGTCCAGGTGACATTCGCCGCCGAACCCGTTGTCCGTGTTGACGAGTGCGACGTGGGCTCCGAGCCCCGAGAGCTGGTCGGCGTCGATGCTGGTCGCGATGTCGCCTTCGAGGATGCCGACGCGGGCGCGGCCGATCAGCAGCGGGATGGTCTTGGCGAGCAATGTCGTCTTGCCGGCACCGGGTGACGACATCAGGTTGATGGTGCGGACGCCAACCAGGTCGGCACGGTTGGCATCGGCGACGCGATCGTTCTCGCCGAGGATGTTCTTGAGGATGGCGACGCGTTCGAGACCGGTCTCGTAGCCCCCGTGATCGCCCACATCACGATGGTCGTGGTCGTGGTCGTGATCGTGATCGTGGTCGAGGACGTGGTGATCGTGGTCGCCGTGCGGGTGGAATTTCCCCATCACGTCACCGGCTCGCGGCCGACGTGGGAGCACGACCGTCACTCGCGAAGTCGCAGCGCCACGATCTGTTCGATGGTCGGGACGAACTCGTCGACGAGACGAAGCCGCCGCCAATCGAGGACTCCTGCACGACACCCCCTTCGACCTTTCCGTGGCTCTGAAACCGTAGCAGAGCCGACTCGATCCGACGACGAGAGGTCGAGCCGAGGGCAACGCGAGGCCCAAGTGCTGTGCCCGGTTTATCACGATCCATGTTGGCATCCGCCCTTTTTCCGCCCTGGGATCTCCAGATCTTGGCGCCACCGTTGCTGAGCTGCAGCGATGTGAGCACCACCTCGATGCTTGGGGGTTGGACACCCCCGTCCATCCTGGCTGCATAACCCCTGGTCAGCGGCCTGCCAGATTTTCCTGAGGGTTCCAGCCGCCCTAGCACTTGGTGCAAAAGCCCTGGTAGATGCGCATTTTCGCGCGCGGTGGAGCTGGGGGGAATCGAACCCCCGTCCGTCGAGGAGTCATCGCAGTCGCTACGACCATTCCCGTGATCTCGGCGCTACGGCTGCCGGTCCGCCGGGTCGGACGGGTCCGACGAGTCGGACCCCTACCGCCTGGACTTTCCCAGGAGTCAGCGGTCTTTGCCTGCAGTCAGCGGTCTCTCCCGCCGTCCATCACTGCTTCTGTTGCCGGGCTGCAATGATCAGACCCCGCGTGGCCTCACGGCTCGCAATGTTCCTCTTGTCACCTGATTGGATCAGGCGGCGAGAGCGAAGTCAGCCTTGTTGGCGCTTCTGTGAATGCCCCGTTTAGCGAGTCTGAGCAACTCGGGTCGCACCCACGACTTCTCGTCCCAACGTCGAAACCGATCAGCCCCGGGACGGACATGTCGTGTGACATGTTCGTGTCAAGTAGCTCCCCCGGGGGACCGGGGGCTACCTCAGCTTACCGGCCCCGCCGATCGACGCGGGATCGGGCCCGCCATCGCTCCTCCGACCGGGCCCCGCCAACTTGGCCCGACCAGGGCCCGGAGGTAGGGTCTGCCATCGCATCGATCGCCCTCCGCCTCCTCCGGGGCGCTCCAGAGGGAGGACCACCCATGAAGTTCGGTTACCTGTCGCTCAACACCATCGAGGGCATCCGTCCCGACACGCTGGCCGCCGAGCTGGAACGCCGGGGCTACGACTCGGTGTGGATGCCGGAGCACAGCCACATCCCAACGTCCCGGGCCAGCCCGTACCCGGCGGGAGGCGACCTGCCCGAGGGCTACTGGCGCATGATGGACCCGTTCGTCTCGCTCAGCCTCTGCGCCGCCGCCACCGAGCGTCTCGCCCTCTACACCGGCATCTGCCTCGTACTGGAGCACGACGTCCTCGATCTGGCGTGCACCACGGCCACGCTCGACGCCCTGTCCGGTGGCCGACTCCACCTCGGGATCGGGGTCGGTTGGAACGAGGAGGAGTTCGTCAACCACCGACCGGATCTCCCGTTCAAGCTCCGGTACTCGGCCATGGCCGAGCGGGTCGAGGCCCTGCGCACCGCCTGGTCCGACGACGAGGCCAGCTTCGAGGGCCGGTGGGACCGGTTCACCGAATCGTGGGTCTATCCCAAGCCGGCCAACGGAACGATCCCCATCGCCCTCGGCAACGCCGGGCCGGTCGGCATCGAGCACGCCGCCCGCTACGCCGACGAGTGGTGCCCGATCGACGCCTCCATGCTCAACGACGGCCACAAGCCCGACGTGGCCGGCGCCATCGACCTGTTCCGGTCGAAGGCGGCCGACGCCGGCCGGAACCCCGAGGACATCCCGATCTCGATCTTCACCATGGGGAACCGACCCGAGCGGATCGAGCGCTACGCCGGGCTCGGGGTCGACCAGGTCGTGTTCATGCCCCCGACGATGGAGCTCCACGACCCCGACGCCACCCATCGCCACCTCGACGACCTCGACCGGGTGGTCGCCGCCGTCAGCTAGCCGGCGACTACCGGGCCGAAGCGAAGGTAGCGCATCAGCGCCGTATGTCACCCGACCGCCCGGTCGCTCGACGGGACGGGCCCGTCGGTCGCCTGCTCGGCGCCGAAGACGCCGGTGGAGAACGGCAGCGAGCCGTGCTTGTCGAGGTTGAGCACGACGAGGAAGAGGTTGACCACCACCAGACCCCCGGCGGCGATGCTCCGGACCCGGACCCGTCGCTCGTCGGCGACGGCCACCGTCATCGCAACACCAGCAACGCCAACAGGACGATCGTGAGCATCCCCAGCGCCCCCAGGGCGAAATCGAGCAGATCGAACCGGGCCAGCTCGAGATCTCCGGGGTGGGCGAAGGCCTCGATGCCGGCCAGATCGTCGGAGGCGGGATCGAACAGTGCCCCGGCCCCGACGCCTGCCCCGTGCCCTGGCCGCACGGGCCGGGGGACCGGCGGTCGGGGCGACGGCCGGTAGGGTTGGGGAAGGCTCGGGATCCGGCGGAGCTGGTAGGTGTCGTGGGGGCGGCGGCGGAACGTCTCGACATCGGGCCCGAGCCCGGCCGGACTCCTCCCCCTCAACGGGATCGCCACCGGGACGGCTACCGCGGCCGCCGCCTCACCGGCCCTGGGCGACCGGGCGGCGGTGTGGAGCGATACCGGCACGGCCTCGAGCAGGTTCGTGCCCCACGAGGCGATCAGACTCCGGGCCACCCCCACGGCCGGAGCCAGCCGATGGGGCTCGACCCCCCGACGCCGACACATGTCGGCGTCGACGACGACACCAGCCAGGCGCTCGACCGGCTGACCTATCCCGTTGACCACGATCCGGAGCGGATCGTCGAGGGGGCCGTCGACGATCTCGTAGGCCTCGAGCACCTCGCTGTTGAGGATGCGGGCCGACCAGGCCACACCCGATCCCAGGGTCACGGCCGCCGACGACACCCGCCCGAGGACCCGCCCGGCCGCCACGGCCGACAACTCGACCGCCGAAAGATTGAGACCGACCGCCTCGAACACCTGCTGGACGGCGTCGAGGCAGCGGGCCGGGACGTAGGACACCCCGTTGCCGTTGGTGCACAGGAGCGGCTCGCCGAGGTCGTGCTCGAACTCCTGGAGCCATCTCCCGATGACGGGCCCGCTCCCGACGCCACAGTGGGGAAAGCCGATCGTGGCCGCCGGCCGCAGCCCCTCGTCGACCCCGAGGCGGGTCAGGGCGGCGACGACCGCCAAGCGGACGGCCTGCTCCTCCCCGACCGGATCGCGGGGCCCTCCTGCCACCCTGACGATCGGCTGCTCGACGGCGTCGAGCAGCACCGTGGCACCGGGATCGAGGAGGGCGAGGCGCACACGGCTCCGCCCCAGTTCGACGCCGAGCAACAGCCGATCGTCGGTCCCCCCGGCCACTTCCTCGGCCACCGCCCGGGGGCTGACACCCGACACGACCCCGGACGCGACCCCGGACTCCGCCCCTGCGCTCCGCCGATCGATCATCACGGCTGCGACAGTAGTCGGCACCGGCGCCACAACGGTGCACCTCCGGGGAGAAACAGCGTCAGCCGGATCGGGTCGAATTCCCAGGTCGGGTGGCTGCGGAACCGCCCCGGCCGGTCGTCAGCTGAACTCGGGCTCGTCCCAGAACGGGAAGACGTCGGGGGTGTCCCGGCTCGGCCGCAACGACCACGACGGGGGGCGCTTCTCCAGGAAGCTGGTCACACCCTCGCGAGCGTCGGCCATCGCCCCGAGCGACTGGATGGCACGGGAATCGGCCCGGTGGGCGTCCATCGGATGATCGAAGGTCAGACCCCGCCACAGCAGCTGGCGGGTCACCGCCACCGACACCGGGGCGGCGTTGACGGCGATGTCGGTCGCGATCTCGTTGGCCCTGGCCAGGAGCTGATCGTCGGGCACGAGCTCACCCAGACCCCCGGCGGCGGCCTCGGCGGCGGGGAAGACCCGACCCGAGTAGCACCATTGCGCCGCCTGGCTGATCCCGACGATGCGGGGCAGGAACCACGACGAGCAGGCCTCGGGCACGATGCCCCGCCGGGCGAAGACGAACCCGATCCGGGCGCTCTCCGCCACGAGACGCACATCCATGGGCAGCGTCATCGTGATCCCCACGCCCACCGCCGGACCGTTGATGGCGGCGATGATGGGCTTGGTCAGGGCGAAGATCCGCAGGCTGACCGTGCCGCCTCCGTCGCGGTTGGCGGCGTAGGAGGCCTGCCCGGCCCGGGCCCCGGCGTCGAACGTGTCCCCGCCGGCCTCGAGGTCGGCCCCGGCGCAGAAGCCGCGGCCCTCACCGGTCATGATCACCACCCGGACATCGTCGTCGGCGTCGATCTCGTCGAACAGCGACAACAGCTCGGTCCGCATCGTTCCGTTGAAGGCGTTGAGCCGTTCGGGACGGTTCAAGGTGATGGTGGCGACATGGTCGTCGACCTCGTAGCGGATCGTCTCGTAGCTCACTGGCCTGCCTTTCCTCCCCGCAGGGGACGCTCACCGGCCTGCCCTCCGGTCCACGCGGATCGAACGGCAGCGTCGGCCACCATCACAGATCGCCGTCCTGCGCACAAGTCCTCCCCGGGGTCGAGCTTTCCGCCGAGAGGGCACCACAGCGTCGCAGGTCGAACCGGTCGAGCGGGGAAGCGCGATCGGTGATCAGGGCACCAGGTCGGCGACCGTCAGGAGCCGATGCTCGGCCGGGGCGCGCCAGCGGGCCTCGTAGCCGAAGTGATCCCACAACGACTCGGTCCGGTCGCCATCGAGGAGGAGGTCGATGTCGTTGCCGCTGACCATGGCCGGGTGGGGTCGACCGCAGGCATGGGCCAGGCGGAGCAGGTCGTGACGTAAGGCGACGACGTAGTTGGCCGCCCGGGCGGCCTTGTCGGTCGGGTCGAGGCCGCGCATCAGCCATCTCGACTGGGTGGCCACCCCCGTCGGGCAGTGGCCGGTGTGGCATTCCTGGGCTTGGATGCACCCGATCGACAGCATCGCTTCCCGGGCCACGTTGACCATGTCGACCCCGAGGGCGAGCGCCAGGAGAGCCTCTCCGGGGAAGCCCAGTTTGCCGGCCCCGCCCCACACGACCTTTTCGTGCATGCCCCGATCGGCGAAGGTCCGGTAGACCTCGGCGAAGGCCTGGCGGAACGGCAGGGCCACGTGGTCGGTGAAGACCAACGGGCCGGCCCCCGTGCCGCCCTCGCCCCCGTCGATCGAGATGAAGTCGGGCCCTCGGTCCCCACGGGCCATCTCCTCGGCCAGCTCGGCCCAGAACTGGCGCTGCCCCACCGCCGACTTGATGCCGACCGGGACGCCGCAGGCGTCGGCCACCCGCTCGATGAAGTCGATCATCGACGGGACGGAGTCGAAGGCGGCGTGACGGGCCGGGCTGGTCACCGTGACCCCGACCTCGACCTTGCGCACGGCGGCGATCTCGGCGGTGACCTTCGACCCAGGCAACACGCCTCCGAGCCCGGGCTTGGCCCCCTGACTGAGCTTGATCTCGATCGCCCGCACGGGATGCTGGTCGACGAGCTCCTCCAGCAGCTCGAGGTCGAACTGGCCCTTGGCGTCCCGCACGCCGAAGTAGCCGGTGCCGATCTGGAGGATCAGCTCACCACCGTGGAGGTGATGGGCGCTTATCCCTCCCTCGCCGGTGTTGTGGAGGCAGCCGGCGAGGGCGGCCCCCCGGTTCAGGGCATGCACTGCGTGGGCCGACAACGAGCCGAAGCTCATGCCCGAGATGTTGACGATCGACGGGGGGCGGAACGCCCCTGGCCGGTCCCGCCACTCGCCCATCACCTTGGCCACGGGTACCTCGGACCGCTCGTCCTGGCGCGTCGGCTGGTACGGGAACGGCGAGTGACGGATCAGCGGATACTGGGCCAGCTCCATCTTGTTGTCGGTGCCGAAACCGAAGTACTGGTCCTCCGCTTTCGCCGTCGAGTAGATCCAGCGGCGCTGGTCGCGGCTGAACGGTCGCTCCTCGTCGTTGTCGGTCACGATGTACTGGCGCAGCTCGGGCCCGAGACGCTCCAACAGATAGCGGAGCCGCCCGATGAGGGGATAGTTGCGCCGGATGGCGTGTTTCGTCTGGACCAGGTCGACGACCGCCAGCAGGACGAGCACTACGGCGACGCCGAGCAGCACGAGAAGCCAGATCATCACCACGGACCCTACCGGGTGTCCAGCCCTCTCGCCGGTCGGCCGGGTCGGCGGGTTCGGCCGGTCCTAGGCGTCGAGATAGCGGGTGACGGCGATCCCGGCCCCGAGGGCGCCGAGGGCGGCGCCGACGAGGAGGAGGATTATGGCAACCGAGGTGACCTCGCCTGACTCGAGGGCGAAGCTCTCGAACAGGCGGAGGCTCTGTTCGCCCTCGACCGAGCGGGCGATCACCTTGTTGAGGCCGAAGATGGCGACGGCCGCGAACACGGCACCGATCAGCCCCTGGAGCAGGCCCTCCATCATGAATGGGATCCGGATGAACCACTTTGTGGCGCCGACCAGCCGCATCACCTCGATCTCACGCCGCCGGGCGAACAGGCCGGTGCGAATCGTGTTGTACATGAGCAGGGCCGAGGCCACGGCCGACAGCACCGCCGCCGTGATCATGATGCGCGACGCCGTGCCGGTGACGTCGTTGAGCTGTTTGATGTACTCCTCGGCGTAGTCGACGCCGCTCACGCCCGAGAGGGCCTCGATCTCCTGGCCCAGGGCCCGTATCAGGGCCAGATCGGTGATCTCGGGCACCACCCGGAACGAGGTGGGCAACTGCTCCGCCTCCACCAGGTCGAGGACCTCGGGCTGCTCGGCGTAATACTCCTGGAACTCGATGAACGTCGCCTGCTTGTCGACGTAGGTGAAGTCCTTCACCGTGAGCGACTCCCGGAGGAAGCTCTCGGTGTGCTCGATGTTGTCGGGACCGGCGTCGTCGTTCATCCACACGATGAACTCGACGTCGTCCTTGAACCGGGTGTTGAAGCCTTCCACACCGCGTTGGATCAGCAACGAGGCCCCGAGCAGGGCCAGTGATACCGCCACCGTCAGCACGGTGGCGACAGTCAGGGTCGGGTTGCGGACGAGGTTGTTCCCCGTCTCCTTGGCCAGGTAGTCGACTCTGAGTGCCACGTTCGGGCTCCTGCTTCTCCCCCGGGGGGGCTACTCGTAGACGCCGCGTGCCTCGTCGCGGACGATCTCGCCGTGGGACAGTTCGATGACCCGGCGGCGCATGGTGTCCACGATGCCCCGGTCGTGGCTGGCCATGACCACCGTGGTGCCCGTCTTGTTGATCCGATCGAGGAGGCGCATGATCCCGATCGATGTCTGAGGGTCGAGGTTACCGGTCGGCTCGTCGGCCAGGAGGATGAGCGGCCGGTTCACGAAGGCCCGGGCGATCGATACCCGCTGCTGCTCGCCGCCCGACAACTGGTGCGGGTATTTCAGCATCTTGTCGCCCAGCCCGACCAGCTCGCAGATGGCGGGCACCTGGGTTCGGATCACACCGCGGGGCCTACCGATCACTTCGAGGGCGAAGGCCACGTTCTCGGCCACCGTCTTCGATGGCAGGAGCTTGAAGTCCTGGAAGATGGCACCGATGTTGCGACGCAGCATCGGCACCTTCCAGCTCGACATTTGGCCGATGTCCTTGCCGGCCACGAAGATCCGCCCGGCGTCCGGCTCCTCCTGCTTGTTCAGGAGGCGCAGGAACGTGGACTTGCCCGATCCGGAAGGCCCGACGAGGAAGACGAACTCCCCCTTGCCGATGTCGACGTCGGCGTCGACGAGGGCCACCGAGTGACCGGGGTACTCCTTGGTGACATTTTCCAGCTTGATCATGAACGGTGCTCACTTCGCGGGCCGGCGTCGCTCGCCGGCCTCGGACGAGGGGCTCGGAGATCGAGCATCGTCGACGAGAGGCAGATTCTACCGTCGGGTAGGCGGCAACCACGGTCATGGTCCGGCTCGAGGGGATGGTGCGGCCCGCCCCGCCCCGTCACTCGGCCAGGGCGCCGGCCCGTCGCCAACGCAACCAGGCCTCCATGAAGGTCCCGACGCCACCGTTGAGAATGCCCTCCGGATTGCCCGAGACCTCGCCACTGCGCTCGTCCTTGACCTGCTGATACGGCTGGAGGACGTACGAGCGGATCTGGCTCCCCCACTCGACCTTCTTCGACTCCCCCGCCTCTCCGGCCAGGGTCGCCTCCCGCTTCTGTCGTTCCAGGTCGACCAGCTTCATGGCCAGCATCTGCATGGCCCGCTCCTTGTTCTGGTGCTGGCTACGCTCGTTCTGGCACGACACGACGATGCCGGTGGGAAGGTGGGTGAGGCGAACCGCCGAGTCGGTGGTGTTCACGTGCTGACCGCCGGCGCCCGAGGAGCGGAAGACGTCGACCCGCAGATCCTTGTCGTCGATCTCCACCTGATCGGTGGCGTCCTCGATGTAGGGGACGACGCTGAACGAGGCGAAGGCGGTGTGACGGCGGGCCTGCGAATCGAAGGGGGAGATCCGGACCAGGCGATGGACGCCCCGCTCGGCCTGCAACCAGCCGTAGGCGTAGCGACCCCGCACGATGAACTCGGCCGAGGTGATCCCGGCCTCCTGGCCCTGCTGGCTGTCGGTCACCTCGAAGCCGAAACCCTTCTCCTGGGCCCACTTCCGGTACATGAAGAACAGCATCTCGGCCCAGTCCTGGGAGTCGGTACCACCGGCCCCGGAGTGGATCTCGCACACCGCGTCACCCTCGTCGTACTGGCCGGTGAACAGGGCCCGCAGCTCCAGCTCGTGGAACTCTCGCTCGAGGGAGCCGATCAGCTCCACGGCCTCGGCCTCGAGCGACTCGTCACCGTCCTCCCGGGACAGCTCCCACGCCGTCTCGGCGTCGCCGATGGCGTCCGACAGGCGCTCGTAGAGGTCGAGATCGTCGCGCACGGCCGTGAACTCGGTCTGCACCGCACGGGCCTTCTCGGCGTCGTCCCACAAATCGGGACGGCCCATCTCGGTCTCCAACTGGGGCAGCCGGGCCCGGAGCTCGTCGATGCGCAGGTAGTGCTCGGCCTCGGCCAGCTCCACCCGCAGCTGCTTGAGGTCTTCCGTGGGGTCGGCCATCGTGCCTCAGCCGTGACACTGCTTGAACTTGCGGCCGCTCCCGCATGGACACGGCGCGTTGCGGGGGGTCTTGTCCCATTCGTCCTTGACCACGGTGGCGGATGGGGCGGGGGTGTCGTCCTGGTCGGCACCGATGACGCTACCCCCCTTGCTCGTCGTGACGTCGGTGGCGGTCAGGTTGGCGGCGACCGTGTGGACGCTCGCTGCCCGTCGACCCGCCGGGGCCCGGGTGCCGGCCTTCGACGGCCGGGGGGCGGCCGGGCCGGGTGCCGGACTGGCCGCCGCCGGGGTCGTACCGTCGGCCGCCCCGTTCGCGGTCGGCGACGAGGGCCCTTCCCTGTCGGCGGCGCCTGCATCGGCCGGTTCGGCGGCGTCGACGGGCTCGGCCGGTTTGGCCACCTCGACGTGCATCACGTAGCGCACGTAGTCGACGGCGAGGGCGGTCATCATCTCGCTGAACAGCTCGAAGCCCTCCCGCTGCCATTCGGTGAGCGGGTCGCGCTGGCCCATGGCCCGGAGGTTGATGCCCTCCCGGAGGTGGTCCATCTCGGTCAGGTGGTCGCGCCACCGTTGATCGATGAGCTGGAGCATGATCTGGCGCTCGATCTGGCGCATCACGGGAGCCCCGATCCGCTCCTCGCGGGCGGTGTAGAGGGCCACACCGTCGGCCTCGAGCCTGTCGGTCAGGTCGGAGATGCCCGATGCCCCGGCCAGGTCCTCGACGGTGAGCTCGGTGTCCCAGAACGACCTCAGCTCGGTGTGGAGGCCTTCGAGATCCCAGCTGTCGTCGAGCTCCTCCACACAGTGGGTGTGCACCAGGGTCCGGGCGACGTCGCCGATGGCCTCCAGGGTCTCGTCACGGAGGTCGCCCTGAGCCAGGATCTGGTGACGCCGCCGGTAGACCACCATCCGCTGCTGGTTGAACACCTCGTCGTATTTCAGGACGTTCTTGCGGATCTCGGCGTTGCGCTGCTCCACGGTGCCCTGGGCCCGCTCAACCGACTTGGTCACCATCTTGGATTCGATCGGCACGTCCTCGGGAAGGGCCCGGTCCATCACCCAGCTCATGGCGCCGGTGGCGAAGATCCGCATCAGATCGTCCTCGAGCGAGAGGTAGAAGCGGCTCTCCCCCGGGTCGCCCTGACGACCGGACCGGCCGCGGAGCTGATCGTCGATCCGACGGCTCTCGTGTCGCTCGGTGGCGAGGACGTAGAGCCCACCGGCCCGGCGCACCTTTGCCCCGTTCTCGTCACAGATCGGCTTCCAGTACGCCAACCGCTGAGCCAGGTGGGCCTGGCCCTCGTCGGTGCCGGGATCGAGTCCCTCGGCCCGGGTGTCGCGTTCGGCCATCTTCTCGGCGTTGCCGCCGAGGATGATGTCGACGCCCCGCCCGGCCATGTTGGTGGCGACGGTCACCGCGCCCGCCTTGCCGGCCTGGGCCACGATGTCGGCCTCCCTGAAGTGGGCCTTGGCGTTGAGCACCTCGTGAGGGATGCCCCGCTTGGTCAGCAGGGTGGACAGCTGCTCTGACTTCTCGACCGAGGCGGTGCCGACGAGGACCGGTTGGCCCTTGGCCACCCGTTCCTCGAGATCATCGACGACGGCGGCGAACTTCGACGCCTCGGTCTTGTAGATCAGGTCGGCCTCGTCGGCCCGGACGATCGGCTGGTTGGTGGGGATCTGCACGACGCTGAGGCCATACGTGGTCTCGAGCTCGGCGGCGTCGGACAGGGCCGTGCCGGTCATGCCGGCCAGCTTGTCGTAGAGCCGGAAGTAGTTCTGGAGGGTCACGGTGGCAAGCGTCTGCTGTTCGTCCTTGATCTTCACCCCCTCCTTGGCCTCGACCGCCTGGTGGAGGCCGTCGGACCAGCGGCGGCCCTCGAGGATGCGACCGGTGAACTCGTCGACGATCTTGACCTCGCCGTCGGCCACCAGGTAGTCCCGGTCCCGGT
Source organism: Acidimicrobiales bacterium (assembly GCA_050330635.1). Lineage (GTDB taxonomy): Bacteria > Actinomycetota > Acidimicrobiia > Acidimicrobiales > SZUA-35 > CADEDH01. The sequence continues at coordinate 24,475 of JBHJNQ010000057.1, forward strand.
GGAAGAGCTCCTTGGCCCGGAGGGCAGCGTTGAGCTGATGGACCAGGTCACCCTGGACGCCGTCGTAGAGGTTCTCGACCTCGAGTATCTCCTCGACCCGGGAGATGCCGTCGTCGGTGATGGCGACGATCCGCTTCTCCTCGTCGACGTCGTAGTCGACGTCGCGCTGGAGCCGGCGGGCCACGTCGGCGAACCGGTAGTACAGGTCGGCGGCGCCCCGCAACTTGCCGCTGATGATCAGTGGGGTCCTCGCCTCGTCGATGAGTATCGAGTCGATCTCGTCGACGATGGCGTAGGAATGACCCCGCTGGGTCATGGCCTCGAGACTGCGGGCCATGTTGTCCCGCAGATAGTCGAAGCCGAACTCGTTGTTGGTTCCGTAGGTGATGTCGCAGGCGTACTGGGCCCGCTTGGCCTCGGAATCGTTGTTGCCGGGGACGACGAGCCCCGTGGTGAGGCCGAGCCAACCGTGGACCTGGCCCATCCACTCGGCGTCGCGGGAGGCGAGGTACTCGTTGACGGTGACGACGTGGATGCCTTCGCCGGCGAGGGCGTTGAGATACACCGGGAGGGTCGACACCAGGGTCTTGCCCTCACCGGTCTTCATCTCGGCCACGGAGCCCCAGTGGAGGGCGGCGCCCCCCATGAGCTGGACGTCGTAGTGGCGCTGGCCGATGACGCGACCGGCTGCCTCCCGCACGACCGCGAAGGCCTCGGACATCAGATCGTCGAGCGAGGCGCCCTGGTCGAGACGGGACCGGAACTCTGCGGTCTTGGCCCGGAGCTCGGCGTCGCTCAGCTTCTGCATCTCGGGTTCGAGCGCGTTGATCGGCGCAACCACCGTCTGGACGGCCTTCAGCCGTTTGCCGTCGCCGGCCTTCAGTATCTTGTCGAGTAGCTTCATCTCGTTTCGAGTCTACGTACCCGCGTAGGTGGGGAGGTCGTCGGTCGCAGCATTCGCCCGCTCACCTGGGCCGGCGAATGCTGCGGGACGCGGTCCGCCACCCCGGCCCCGTCGTCGACCGGGCGGACGTGATCGGTGCCGGCCGGGGAGCGGCCGTCGACGACCCGGACCACCGTCGACGCCTCAGCCGGCGTCGATCAGGCCGATATCGCCGTCGTCTCGGCGGTAGACCACGGCCGACTGGTCGGTCTCGGCGTTGGTGAACACGTAGAAATCATGGTTGAGCAGGTCCATCTGGAGGGCGGCCTCCTGGGGCTCCATGACGGTCAGGGTGAAGCGCTTCGACTTGACGATGTTGTAGAGGGGCTCCGGATGGTCGTCCGCCGGGAGCAGGGAGTCGGGCACGAGCTCCGGTTCGAGCTCGGGTCGGGCGCGCTCCCGTCGTCGGTGGTCGACCTTCGACTTCAGCTTGCGGAGCTGTCGTTCCAGCTTGTCGACAGCGAGATCGATGGCGGTGAACCCATCGGGGGCGTGCACCTTGCATCTGATGTGGTGGCCGTGACCCTCCATGGTCACCTCGCAGTACTCCCTGGCGTCGGAACGCGAGTTCTTCTCCTCCCAGAAGTGCACCTCGGCCCGCTCCATGCCCAGATACTTGTCGAGCCGCCCGATCTTCTCCTCCGCCTGCTGGCGGAGCCTCTCCGACACGCTGGTGTGGCGGCCGCTGACCGACACGTCCATTGGATGACCTCCTGTTGTCCGGTCCGATGAGGTTAGAGGGTGGGAGCGTCCACCATGCGCCCGGTGAGGCCATCGACCACCGGCCGGGCCTCGCCGACGACGGCGACGACGGCTCCGATGACCGACACCGCACCGCCGGCTCGGAGGGCGGTGGCCGCCGCTGCCAGCGAGGCGCCGGTGGTGGTGACGTCGTCGACGACCAGCACCCGCGGCCGGGGTCGACGACGGGTCGGATGCAGCCCGGGACCGACGAGCCGGGCCGCCCGTGAGCCGCCCCGCTGGGCCTCGCCGGCCGTGCGGCGGAGGAGCCGCCGCACGGGCAACCGGTGCCGCCGGGCGATCCGGCGGGCGAGGAGGGCGCCCTGGTCGAAGCCACGGCGGCGGCGACCCTCACCGCTGGCCGGCACCCACGTGACCTCGTCGAACGGATGGCCGGCTTCGACCAGCGTCCCCGCCAGCTCGTCGGCCAGGGCGTAGAGGACGTCGACCCGTCCCCCGTTCTTGGCCACCAGCACGAGGCGGGCCGCCAGATCACCGTAGGCGGTGAGGGCGACGAGATGATCGAGCCGCCCAGCGGCGGCGGCAGCGTGACCGGCGAGGGCCGGAGGGATCGCCAGGCGGGACCGGCAGGCCCCACACAGGCTCGGACCGGGGCGTCGACACCCGCCGCATCGTCGATCGAGGAGCATGGTGGCAACGTAGGAACTGATGGTGACAGTGATGCCGGGACGAGGGTCAACCCAGGAGCTGGGCCAGGTCGGCGGCGCTGGCGTTTGCCGACTCGATCAGGGCCACCACCTGGTCGGCGGCGAGCCCGAACTCCTCGGAGGCCTGGCTCACCACCCGCTCGTGGACCTCGTCGACATGATGCTCCCGCCACGGCGCAGCGAGGCGGACGGCCGGCGGGGCCGACGGGCGATGGTGGTCGGCGATGGCCGACGTCAGCTCGGCCGGCAGACCCCATTCGGCGCACAGCCACCGGGCCACATCGGCGTGGGTCCAGCCGTACTCGGACGCCTCGAGATCGTGGAGATCGTCGCCACCTCCATGCCACTCGGTCAGCAGCGGCCGGTAGTCGTGGCGGGCGACGGCGAGGAAGGGAAGCGCCATGTCGAGAAGCAGCCCGGCCGTGAACGACAACCCGGCGCGGGTGGGATCGAGCTCGAAGGCGAAGGCCCGGGCCAGGGCGGCCCGCCGGCTGGCCGCCCACCAGTAGCGGGCGTGGTCGAGCCCCTCCACCGGCTGGCGGGGGACGACGACGTTGACGCCGACGGCCAGCACGATCGACTCGACGTTGGCCATGCCGGCCATGGCCACCGCCTGCTCCACGCTGGTGATCGGACGGCTGGGTCCGAACGCCGGTGAGTTCACCAACTTGAGCAGCCGGACCGTCAATCGCGGATCGGCCGAGAGGGGCCGGGCGATGCTGGTGGCGGAGGCCTCGGGGTCGCGGATGGCGTCGATCGTCGCCAACACGACCCTGGGGAAGGTGGGGAGCTCGACCGGACCGATGGCTTCCCTCAGGGCGGCCAGGTGGTCATCGTTCCTACTGCGGCGGAGGCGGAGCATATCGTGGGATCTCCCTCGGGGATGGACGGCGGCCCGCTCGGCGGGCCATCTCGTCGGCCAAAATGCTCATCCTTGCCCGACACCATCGTGGTCAGCGCCCACGACCGGGGCGGCCGGTACTCATGAGGATCACATCGGCGCCGCCCCGGCAAACGTGAGCGCGACCTGGTCCGGGCCCCGGGCCGGACCGCTCAGTACCGGTAGTGGTCCGGCTTGTAGGGCCCGTCGATCGGTACGCCGATGTAGTCGGCCTGCTCCTGAGTGAGGCGGGTCAGGCGGACGCCCAGGGCGTCGAGGTGGAGGCGGGCCACCTTCTCGTCGAGGAGTTTCGGCAGGGTCACCACGTCGAGCCCGTAGGACTCGGCGTGGCGGTGGAGCTCGATCTGGGCCAGGACCTGGTTGGTGAAGCTGGCCGACATCACGAAACTCGGGTGGCCGGTGGCGTTGCCCAGATTGAGCAGCCGACCCTCGCTGAGGACGATGATCGACTTACCGTCGGGGAAGCGGAACTCGTCGACCTGGGGCTTGATGTTGATCCGCTGGATGTCGCTCTTGCGGTGGAGACCGGCCATGTCGATCTCGTTGTCGAAGTGGCCGATGTTGCCGACGATGGCGCCCTGCTTCATTCGCGACATCATCTCGGCCGAGATGATGTCCTTGTTCCCGGTGCTGGTGATGAAGATGTCGGCCGTCTCCAGGACCCGCTCGATCGTGTTGACCTCGTAGCCGTCCATGGCCGCCTGGAGGGCACAGATCGGATCGATCTCGGTGATGATGACCCGGGCTCCCTGACCCCGGAGGGATTCGGCGCAGCCCTTGCCGACGTCGCCGTAGCCGAACACCACGCACGTCTTGCCGCCGATCATCACGTCGGTGCCGCGGTTGATGCCGTCGATCAGGCTGTGACGGGTGCCGTACTTGTTGTCGAACTTCGACTTGGTGACCGCGTCGTTGACGTTGATGGCCGGGAACTTGAGCGTGCCGTTGTCGCGCATCTCGTACAGCCGGTTAACGCCGGTCGTCGTCTCCTCCGACACCCCCCGTACCTTCTCGGCCATCCGGGTGAAGAGGCCGTCGTCCTCGGCCCGCAGCTTCTTCAGGAGCTGGATGATGACCCCCCACTCCTCGGGGTCGTCGTCGGTGGCGTCCGGTACGGCACCGGCCGCCTCGAACTCGGCGCCCTTGTGAATCAGGAGGGTGGCATCGCCCCCGTCGTCGAGGATCAGGTTGGGCGAGCCGTCGGCATCCGGCCAGCGCAGGGCCTGCTCGGTGCACCACCAGTACTCCTCGAGCGTCTCACCCTTCCAGGCGAAGATCGGCGTTCCCCGAGGACGGTCGGTGGTGCCGTCGGGCCCGACGACCACGGCGGCCGCCGCCTCGTCCTGGGTGGAGAAGATGTTGCAGCTGGCCCAGCGCACATCGGCTCCGAGCGTGACGAGGGTCTCGATCAGGACTGCGGTCTGGACCGTCATGTGGAGGCTGCCCGTGATGCGGGCCCCCACCAGCGGCTGCTCGTCGTAGTACTCGGCTCGCAGGGCCATCAGGCCGGGCATCTCGTGCTCGGCCAGCTCGATCTGCTTACGGCCGGCGCCGGCGAGGTCGATGTCGGCAACCTTGAAATCGCCGTCGGCCACGGTGCGCGGGCGCGAGTCGGTGGCAGTCATGTGTTCAGCTCCCTGATCTGGTCGTTCGATCTGGTCGTTCGATGAGGAGGGCTGAGGCCCGCTGGCCCGGATCAGAACAGCCCGAAGAGGGTCCAAGGGTAGTCGGCCGGAATAATGTTCGGCGGCGATGGGTCGGTCGTCGGGTCGGGTCGACCCCACTCGGCTCGGTCGGGGCCCACCGGCCGACGCTGCGCTGGCGGCCGCTCAGGCCTCGAAGGTGAAGGCGATGCGCTCGTCGGCCGCCCTGGCCATCAGCCGCTCGTGCTCGGCATCGTCCACCTGCTCGGCCTCGTCGATCAGCAGGACGGGGGTGGTTCCCTCGATGCGGTACCGCCGCTTGAGCCGCGGGTTGTAGAGGTGGGCCTCGTCCTCGAAGTAGAGGAGCGGGCCCTTGTCCTCGGGGCAGGCCAGGATCTCGAGAAGGCGGGGTGCGAGTGCCACGACGGCCACACTATCGGAGCTCCCCCACCGCTGCCCGCCAGGCCAGCGACCCGGGGCCCACGTCGAGCCGGTACGGACCGTCACCGGCGGCGATCAGCGCCGCCCCACCGCGGGCGACGACGAGCTCCTCCCCGGCGCTGGCGGCGAGGCGGGCGGACCCGTCCGTGACGAGCACGATCTCGGGGCCTCGCGGTTCGAAGTCAGCCGTCGTCCCGGCGTCGATGCGGGTGAGCGAGAACTCGGGCACCGGGCTGTGGTACCGGTGGCAGGGGCCGGCCGGCCGCTCCACCGGCGCCTCCGCCGGGGTGGTGTCGACGACGGTGGCCAGCTCCTCGATGTCGACGTGCTTCACGGTGAGGCCGCCGCGGACCACATTGTCGCTGTTGGCCATGAGCTCGACCCCCGCCCCACGCAGATAGGCGTGGAGGTTCCCGGCGCACAGGAACATGGCCTCGCCGGGGGTCAGCTCCACATGGTTGAGGAGCAGGGCGACGACGACGCCGATGTCGCCGGGATGGACGGCCGCCAGCTCGGCCGTCCACGCCAGGTCGAGATCCAGGGTGTCGCCGACGGTGCGGCGTCGAGCGGCGGCGGCCACGACGGCGGTGACCAGCTCGGTGGCGTCGGGGCCAGGCCGTCCGAGCAGCCAGACGAGCACCGACCGGAGCACGGCGGCGTCGTCGCCGACGGCGGTCAGCCGGGTCGCCAGCTCACCGACGGCACGACCGGGGGCCGCCGCCGCCAGCCGCTCGAACAGGGCAACCGTGGCGGGACGGGGCCGGAATCCGCACTTGGCCGTGAACGGCGTGAGGGCGCAGATGAGCTCCGGCTTGTGGTTGTCGTCGCGGTAGGTGCGGTGGGGGCTGTCCCACGCCACCCCGGCCTCCTCCTCGCGACGGTGACCGGCCTCGGCCTGGGCCTTCGATGGGTGGGCCTGGATCGAGAGCGGTTCGGCGGCGGCCAGTACCTTGAGGAGGTAGGGGAAGCGGCCACCGAAGCGGGCCGCCACCTCGGGGCCGAGCACGTGCAGGGCATCATCGGCCACCGCCTCGTCGAGGGTGCGCCCCGACCGGGCGAGCCGACCCGGGGCCAGGGGGTGGGCACCGAGCCACAGCTCGGCCTCGGGCTCGCCGGTGGCCGGGCGGCCCTGCAGCTCGGCGATGATGTCGGTGGCGCCCCAGGCGTAGTGGCGCACCACGCCGAGCAGCGGCTCCACGGTCAGCCGACCTCGCCCATGACCGCCTGCACCTCGGCCACCCGTCGCCCCACTGCGGCGTCGTCCGGCGCCTCCAGGTTGAGGCGGAGGAGCGGTTCGGTATTGGACGGGCGGAGGTTGAACCACCAGTCGCCGGCGTCGACGGTGAGCCCGTCGAGGCGGTCGATGGCGGCCTCGGCGTAGCGCTCGGCCACATGCTCGATGACAGCGGCGGCGTCGCTGACCCGGGTGTTGATCTCGCCCGAGGCGGCGTAGCGGTCGAGAGGGGCGAGCAGCTCGGACAGGGTCGTGCCGGCCAACGACAGCTGCTGGAGGACCAGCATCGAAGCGATGAGCCCGGAATCGGCCCGCCAGTTGTCCTTGAAGTAGTAGTGGGCCGAGTGCTCCCCACCGAAGACGGCGCCGGTCTCGGCCATCAGCTGCTTGATGAACGAGTGACCCACCCGTGAGCGCAGCGGCGTTCCCCCGCTCTCGATGATCACCTCGGGCACCGACTTGGAGCAGATGAGATTGTGGATCACGGTGGCCCCCGGTTCGACCTCGAGGATCGAGCGGGCCAGGAGGGCCGTCGTCAGCGAACCGGAGACCGGGCGGGCCCGCTCGTCGACGAAGAAGACCCGGTCGGCGTCGCCGTCGAAGGCGATTCCGATGTCGGCGCCGACCTCGAGGACCCGGGCCTGGAGGTCCCGGAGGTTCTCCACTTCGATCGGGTTGGCCTCGTGATTGGGGAAGGTGCCGTCGAGCTCCGGGTAGAGCACCTCCAGGTCGAACGGCAGCGACTCGAACACCTTGGGTACCACCAGGCCCCCCATGCCGTTGGCCGTGTCCGCCACCACCTTGAGGGGCCGCAGGACGTCGACGTCGACGAAGCCCAGCACATGGTCGGCGAAGGCGGACAACAGGTCACGCTCCGACCGTGTCCCGGGAGTGGCGGCCGGGGCCGGGGAGCCGACGGCCAGCCGCTTGATCTCGGCCAGTCCGGTCTCCTCCCCCACCGGAGCCGCCCCGGCCCGGCAGAGCTTGATGCCGTTGTACTCGGCCGGGTTGTGGGAGGCGGTGAACATCACGCCGGGCAGGCCGAGCGAGCCGGAGCCGAAGTACAGCAGGTCGGTGGAGCCGAGGCCGACGTCGACGACGTTGAGGCCCTGCTCCATAACGCCCCGGGAGAAGGCGGCAACCAACTCGGGTCCGGACGGTCGCATGTCACGGGCTATGACCACGGCGGCCGAGTCGGGTTCTGCCCGACGGAGGAAGGCGGCGAATCCCGTCCCGAGGGCATGGCACACGTCGGCGTCGAGCTGATCGGGATAGATGCCCCGGATGTCGTAGGCCTTGACGATCTGATCCAGCACGGCGGAGATGGCGTCGCTCACGGTCCGAAGGGTAACCCCGGCGTGGGGCAGCGGGACCCGGCGTTCTCCGATCGCGGTTCGGATTCGGCCAGCCGGGCGGGGGCCAGCACCGCAGCCTGTTCGGCGGTCGGGCGGTAGACGCCCTTGCCGGCCCAGCGCCGGATGCGGATCAGGTCGACGAGCAGACCGATGGTGTCGCCGACGAGGCGAACCGACGAGCCGTGCCGGTTCGTCACCTCGACCGGGATCTCGGTGAGGGACAGTCCGTCCTGCTCGGCGATGAGGAAGAGCTCGACGTCGAAGGCGAACCCGTCGATCCGGGTCCGCTCGAACACCGTGCGGCCAATGTCGCCCCGGAACCCCTTCAGTCCGCACTGGGTGTCGTGGAAGTTTCCGAGCAGAACGGCGTGGGTGAGGAGGTTGATGACCCGCCCCCCGAGCTCCCGGAGCCGCCGGGCCCGGACGAGGGTGTTGGTGTCGGCGTGGCGGCGGGATCCGACGACGATGTCCCATCCCTCCTCCACCCGCTCGACGACGTCGACCACGAGCGCCGGGGCGTAGGCCAGATCGGCGTCGGTGAACACGATCGTGCGGCCCCGGGCGGCCAGCACACCGGCCCTGACCGCCGCTCCCTTGCCCCGGTTGCGGTCGAGGGAGGTGACGACGGCCCCGGCCTCGGCGGCGCGTTCCGCCGTGGCGTCGCTCGACCCGTCGTCGGCCACGACGAGCTCGATGTCGGCGGGGGGGATGACCGAGGCCAGCTCCGACCGGATGGCCTCGATCGTCGTCCCGATCCGGTCCTGCTCGTGGTAGGCCGGGATGACGATACTGACCCGGACGTCACCGGCGGGCTCGGGGCGGGGCACCCGCTGGCCCAGCTCGCGCCGCACCTCGCGGAACAGTATGCGACGGTAGCCATACCAGCGGAGGACGGCGGCCACGACCACGGCCCCCGTCTTGGCCGCCAGCAGGGGCAGACCGGCGACGTCGAGGAGGAGGAGCACGGTGAGATCGATCACCGCCGCCAGTCCGGCCGTGGCCGCGAACAGCGACGGCCGGCTGACCCACCGGGCCCCGGCCTGACCCCGGAACGTGATCGTACGGTTGAGGACGTAGGACAGCCCGGCGGCCAGCGCCAGGGCGAGGAGGTCGGCGCCGACCAGATGACGGTGCCCGAGGAGCCCCACCGTACCTATATCGACGGCGGTGGCGAGGAGCCCGACGAGGGCGAACAGCCGGAGTCTGCTTCTCACGGCCCGGGAGGGCGGGGCCGCAGCTCGACGGTCTCCGGCCCGGCGTCCTCGCCCAACAACCCGTCGGGGGATGGCTCGCCGTCCGGCTCGTGCCCCCCGTCGGGCGGGTCGGCGGCGACGCCCGATCCGTTCCCGCCCGGCGATGACGGGCCGGCTTCGTGGTCGACGGCGAGCGGTCGCAGCTCGCCGGCCTGACGCTCCGAATCCTGATGCTCCGAGTTCTGATGCTCCGAGTTCTGGCGGTGCGACGGTGGCCCGGGACGAGCCAGCTCGTCCGAAACCCTGGGGACGGCCTCGGGGCGTAACGGGCGCGTTCGGTGCCAGCCGATCCCCCCGTCCTCCTCGCCGGGCAGGGTGGCCAGGTCGTCGCCCCAGTCGACGTCGTCCTCGCCCCACACCTCGGCCGCCGGCGAGCGACGGAGGCGGCCCCGGTCGAGGCCGTGGAGGGCCACGAGGGCCCCGAGACCGGCGACGGTCAGCACGATGCCGAGCCAGTCGACCGGCGTCCGGCCGTAGTGGAGCCGGACCGAGGTCTCGGTCGGTACCACCACCATGAGGTTGGGACCGGCCCGCCATGGACCGTCGGCCCCCTCGACCTCCCAGTTCGGGAAGTACGACGTCTTGACCAGCACCGGGGTGCCGACCTGATCGACGTCGAACTCGATCGATGACGTGTCGACCACGACGCCGGAGGCGGTGGCGACGGGCACCGCCTCGCCGTCGGTGGCGAGGAGCGACTCCACCCGGTCCCAGCCCTCCGGCCCGTCCTCGGCGGGGAGGGCGGCATAGCGGGCGGGATCGTTGAAGTGGATGACGGCCTGTCCCAACCACCCGATGTCGAACCGGTTGGCCTCGGGACCATAGCTGTCGGGATCACGGCCCGTGACGACGACCGGCTCGACGGCGAGCGGTTCGACCAGACCGCTGCCCTCGACCTCGAAGACCACGAAGGGCTGCGATACGGCCACCTCCCGCAGGTCGGGATGGAACCGGGCGGCCTCGATGGCACTGTCGCTCTGGGCCATGTAGTAGCGGACACCCATCGTCTGGAGCTGACCGATCCCCCGGTTGATGTCGAAGCTCTGGTACGGCAGGTCACGCTGCGCCCGCGACGGCGAGTCCGACAGCATGCTCTGGTTGAGGAAGTGGAACGGGGTGGTCGACGACGACTCGAAGTACAGGCCCTCCATCGAGCCGATGCACCCGTCGGTCCAGTGGGGCAGCAGCATGAGGGCCATCGGCGTGCCGTAGCGGTCGAGCTCCTTCGAGTACTCCCACATCGCCCGACCACAGCCCTCCGTCCGACCGACCTCCGACATCGTCATGACGACATCGTGGTACTCCCGGTAGGCCGGTTTGCGTTCGTAGCCCGAGTAGTTCCACGCCGTCCAGCTCGGGACGAAGCTGCGGGCCTGGGACGTGAACGCGGCCCATCGCCAGGTGCCGTCGTCGCGGTCGGAGCCGAACGGGAGCACCCTGAGCGGTAGCCCCACCATCACCAGCGCCGCCAGCAGGCCGAGCGCCGACGCCCCCAGGGTCACCCGGTGGTCGGGATGGGTGAAGTTCTCGGCCACGGCGACGGCGACGAAGCGGACGACGAGCGCGGCGCCGACGACCGCTACCACGTAGATCGACAGGTAGTAGAAGGGGAGGAGGCGGGCGTTCCACAACGGCCCCTCGCCGAGGTTGGCGACGGCGGCGGCGGAGATCAGGCCCGTGGCCGCGAACAGGATGCCGATCCGTTCCCGCATGGCCAGGGCGGCGACGATCCCCACGGCGGCCAGCGGGAGGGCCACCTTCATCGGGACCGTGAGCATGGGCGGCCCGATGTCCTCCAGGCGCTCCCACCCCATGTCGTTGAAGTAGGGTTCCCGCAGGTAGAAGGGCGCCAGCCAGAAGCAGGACAGGAGGGCGGCGGTCGGTCCGGTGACGAGCAGCCAGCGGGCCCGCTTGCGGATGTCGGCCTCCGCCGCCATGGCGGCGCCGAGGACGACCACGGCGGCCAGGACGGCCAGGGCCGCAACCGTCGTCGATGAGTTGTCGGCGAAGGCCACCGGCACCAGGGCCAGCGCCGCCGCCGTGGCCAGGGCCCACAGGCGGGGCACGCTCGAACCGAGTACCACGGTCACCACCAGGGCGGCGATGGCGAAGAAGAGGGGGATGATGTGGGTGAGGGCGATGAGCGAGATGACGATGGCCGACGGCATCCGCCAGCCACCCGTGTCCATACCCCGGATCACCATTCCGATGGCCAGCAGGGTGAGCGTCAGGCTGATGGAGAAGGCGAACTCGCCGGCCAGTGTCGACGCGATGTTGCCGCCGTAGATCGTGAAGTTCGTGTCGAACAGGAAGAACAGCGCCCCGATCGACAGGAAGGCCGGCACGGGTTCCGGGGCCCGGGCCAACCGGCCCATGAGCCAGGCGGCCACTGGCATGGCGACCATACCGGCGACGCTGATCAGCTTGAACGAGATCCCATAGGGCACCGACAGGGCCAGCACGGCGACGATCACGGCGGCCAGCCGGTACCGGCCGCGATGGGAGCTGGCCTTGGTCAGGTGGACGGTGGTGGCCACGAGGACGAGGCCGAGGGGAATGCCTATCAGGGGCGGCAACCCGGCGTTGACGGCCACGATCACCAGCGACGGAACCACCATGTAGAAGTGGTAGGCGGGGAAGCCGGCGTACCAGTCGGGGGTCCAGCCCGTCAGGCGGCCCTGGCCGAGCAGGTGGTCGCGCAGGAAGGCGGGGCCCCACACGTGGGCTCCCATGTCACCCCCGGATGGGGTGGTGTCGGCCAGGAGGAGGTCGGGTCGGAGCTGGACGAAGACGAACAGGGCGCAGCACACGGCGACCGCCGAGCTGACCAGGTCGAGCATGGTCCAGCCGGCGAACGGGCCGGGAAGACGGTAGGGCCGCGTCAGCGTCGCGTTGTGACGGGCTCGGCGTCGGGAGGCGAGCCGGGATCGGGTGGCCGCGTCATCGGTGGACGGTCCCGACACCGCGGAGAGGATCCGGCTGGTGGTCACCGGATTCAGGGTATTGACTCAGCGCCGGTCAGCGGCGTCGGCCCGCGTGTTCCCCCACTTCGGCGAGCGCCTGCTGGAGATCGATCTTCTCTCCGGCGAGCTGCCATCGTCTCGTGTCGCACTTCTCGCACGATTCCATGACCAGATCGTTGCCGTCGACCGTGATGTGGATCGTCACCAGTTCGGTCGAGCACACCGAACACAGCTGCTCGTTCTCGCGCCGCCGATCGCCCTCTGCACCGTTGGTAGCCATGCCTGCCTTTCCTCGCCTCAGAACACGATCGTCCCGCCGGTGGCGGGGGTGAGCGTGGCCGGGACATTTGAGCCGTAGGGCCCAACGGCAGACCCGGCGGTCACTCCAGGGCGAGGATCACCAGCGTGGTGAGGTTGAATCCCACATGGAAGGCCCAGGCCGGACCGAGACGACCGGTCCTGACCGTGATGGCGGCCGCGGCCACGCCGAACAGGAACAGACCGGGCAGCGGCAGGACCTGGCGATGGACCAGGGCGAACACGGCCGACGAGACGACGACAGCAGCGACGGTTCCCACCGACCGCTCGAGGGCCCGGAGGAAGAGGCCGCGGAAGAACAGCTCCTCCACCACCGGGGCCACCACGACCACCGCGACGACGAGGAGCACGTGCCCGACCAGCCCGTCGGCCCCGGCCACCAGTTCCCGGGCGCTCTCCGACGGATCGCCATCGACGAAGCGGAGCAGCGGCCAGTACAGGATCGGCAGCACGACGGCCTGTACCACCACGCCCCCCACGACCCCGACCGGTAGGTCGAGCCGGCGCAGGTGGATCCCGTAGTCGTCGATCGGGTCACGGCCCTTGGCTCTCGACACGAGCAGCGTTCCACCCCCGTAGCCGAGCCACAGCCCGAGGTTCAGGAGTACCAGGGCCGCCACCGGCAGCGGGTCGGGAATGGTCGAGTCGTACACGGTGACGACCACGAACCCGACCCACAGGATGCTGAGGAGCTGAGCGCCGAGCAGCACGAGGACGGCGTCGACCGTCGTCCAGCGGACGGTGTGCTTGGGGACCACCGGCGATCGGGCCATCCGTGGGACGGTAGCGGCGACCCCGGGGCCCCTAACATCGTTCGCGACGCGACCGACGGGAGGGTCCGATCACGAGCCGACCCGGCGACCGGTTCGGGGCGGGACCGCGAATAACCCGACCGGTCCGGTTGTTGACCCTTCCGACCCCCTACCACCTCGTGGGGGCCTCCCGACAGCCACGACAACGGCAACCACACGAAGGACACCTAGGCTGGTTTCATGAGCAAGCAAGGTTCAACTCCGCCGCCGGCACCGCCCGGTCGCAAACCCGGGGTACCGGGACGGTCCGATGGGGGCTGGCCGCGTTGGTCGGCCTGGATCGTGGTCGGCATCCTCGTGACCTTGCTCGCCGGAGCCACCGCGCTCTCCGGCAGCAACGCCGAGACGATCAGCTATTCGGAGTTCCTCGACGAGGTCGAGAACGACCGGGTCGAGTCGATCACCTACGACAACACCAACGCCCGCATCGTCGGCACCCGCGCCGACCAGACCACCTTCAGCACCACGGGCTTCAGCCCCTTCCCCGACGACGACCGGGCGCTGCTGGTCGAGTTCGGCGTCGAGGTCGAACCCCAGACGCCCACCGGCAACTTCTTCGTCAACCTCCTCCCCCTGATGATCCCGTTCCTGTTCATCATCCTGTTCTTCTGGTGGATGGCCCGCCGCCAGCAGTCACAGATGGGCGGCATCATGTCGATCGGGCGCAGCAAGGCCAAGACGTACTCGTCGGAGCGCCCGGGCACGAGCTTCTCCGACGTCGCCGGCTACGCCAGCGTGAAGAAGGAGATCACCGAGGTGGTCGACTTCCTGAAGGAGCCGGGCAAGTTCGCCGAGATCGGCGCCCGCATCCCCAAGGGGGTACTGCTGGTCGGCCCTCCCGGCACCGGTAAGACCCTCATCGCCAGGGCCGTGGCCGGTGAGGCCGGCGTTCCGTTCCTGTCGGTCACGGGATCCGATTTCATGGAGATGTTCGTTGGCGTCGGCGCCAGCCGCGTCCGCGACCTGTTCAACGAGGCCCGCAAGATGGGCCGAGCCATCATCTTCATCGACGAGATCGACTCGATCGGCCGCAAGCGTGGGGCCGGGCTCGGCGGCGGTCACGACGAGCGGGAGCAGACACTCAACCAGATGCTGTCCGAGATGGACGGCTTCGAGGCCACCGAGGGCATCGTCATGATGGCCGCCACCAACCGGCCCGACATCCTCGACCCAGCCCTGCTCCGTCCGGGCCGGTTCGACCGCCAGGTCGTCGTGCCCCTGCCGGAGCTCGAGGACCGCAAGCAGATACTGGCCGTGCACGTGAAGCACAAGCGGATGGCCGACGACGTCGACATCGACCTGATCGCCAGAGGCACCCCCGGCATGAGCGGTGCCGACCTGGCCAACCTGGTCAACGAGGCCGCCCTGTTCGCCGTCAGGGGCGGCGACAGCAAGATCCACGCCCACCACTTCGACATGGCCCGTGACCGGGTCATCATGGGGGTCAAGCGTGACTCCCTGGTGATGTCGGAGGAGGAGCGGGAGATGACCGCCTACCACGAGGCCGGCCACGCCCTGTGCGCCGCCCTACTGCCCGGCTACGACCCGCTCCACAAGGTGACGATCATCCCCACCGGTATGGCGCTCGGCGTGACGATGACATTGCCCGAGGAAGACCGGCACTCGCTCCGTCAGAGCCACGCCCTCAACATGATCGTGATGATGCTGGGCGGGCGCAACGCCGAACACCTGGTGTTCGGTGTCGTGTCGTCCGGGGCGGGCGACGACCTCCAGAAGGCCACCGGTCTGGCCCGACGCATGGTGCGGGAATGGGGCATGTCCGAGAAGATCGGTCCCATGGCCTTCGGCGGCAGCGGGCCAGTCTTCCTCGGCGACGACATGATGCAGGGCAAGGAATATTCCGAGGAGGTGGCCAGCCTCATCGACGAGGAGATCCAGCGGCTCCTGGTCGAGCAGGAGGCTCGGTGCCGGGAGCTGCTCACCATCAACCGCAACGCCCTCAATCTCGTGGCCCGGGGCCTGCTCGAGCACGAGACGCTCAGCGGCGCCGAGGTCCGACGCCTGATTCAGGTAGCGGCCGGCGACGTCGCCGAGCCGGCCGTCAGCGATGCCGGGATGGCCAACGGTGATCTCGCCGACATGGTCGACGACGATGACGCCGCCGTGGGATCCTCAGCGGAGCGCTGAGCCGAGTCAGCCGGCGGGCGGCGAGGGCGATGCGCCCTCGACCGCGGCCGCCAGCTCGTCGTCGGTCATGGGTCCGAAGAAGGCCTGCACGACGACACCCTCGGCGTCGGCCACGACGGTGGTCGGGACGCCGTCGATGCGGTACCGCCGATGGATGGCGGCGTCTTCCTGGACGTCGATGCGCTGCACGTCGACCCTTGCCGTACCGCCGTGCCCGATCACGCGCCCGATCGTGGCCCACGCCACCGGGCAGCTGTCACAGGTCGACGACGAGAACAGCGCCACGAGAAGGCGACCCGGGGCGGTGTCGAAGTCGTCCCGATCGAGCTGGGCGGGCGCCCGGTAGCTGGGGGCGGAGGGTGGGTCGGGTCGACGGCGCTGGAGGATGAGGGCCACACCGACAGCGACCGCCGTCAGGGCGACGAGGAGGACGAGTCGGCCCGCCGTCACTGGTCGACCGTCGGGACCCCGGGCACCACCGCCAGGCCGACGCTGGGATCGACGACCTGGGCCTCGACGGACACCGGGACGTCGGCCGTCACCAGCACCGCGGCGCCCCGCCCGGTGGCCGGAAGGGTGATGATGGCCCGCCCACCGGGGCTTACCGACTCCCGCAGTGGGCCGCTCAACTCGCCGTTGACCAGCAGATACACCTCGACCTGCGCCTCCTGGACGGAGGTCACGATCACCGCCGTCGCGTTCTCGGTGGGGGTCGAGACCCAGGGGATGATCCAGCGGTCGGAGACCACCTCGGTGCCACGTGAGGCGGCGATCCCGTCGACCGCCGTCGGTTGTGTCAGCTCCGAGGACTGGCTCCCGAGGATGCCGGGCACGTCGAGCTCGCCGGTCGGGGCGCCATCCTCGGACGGCTCGACCTCCTCGATCGCGCCCAGCTCGTCATCGCCCGGCGGGGTCTCCCCGTCGGGCCGGGCCTCCCCGTCGGGCGGGGCCTCCCCGTCGGGCGGGGCCTCGCCGTCGGCGACGCCGAGGGGCGACGTCGGCGCGATGGCGTACTGCCACCGTTCGGCCACGACCGGCACCCCGTTCGTCGACGTCACGGACACGCCCACCTCGTAGGGCAGCCGGAGACCGTACCGGTCGGCCTCGATCCGCAGGTCGACGACCTCGAATCGGCCGGGCAGCAGCTCCCGGGGAATCGGAGCGAGGCCGTAGAGGGACCGGTCGGTCGGGTTGACCGGCCACAGCTCGACCTCGACGCTTGCCGGCTCCGTACCCGGGTTGAACACGATCACCCGGTCGGCGCCGCCCTCGTGGATCCGTCCGGCCGGAAGCATCCAGCTCACCGCCGGCGCAGCCACCCCGAGCTGGAGGGCGGCCCCGGTCGGTCCGAGCTGGCCGTCGACGACCTGGAGGCGCTCCGCCACCAGCCGACCCCGCACCGTGTTGATCGTGGCCGCCACCGCCTCCTCTCGCTGGAGGTACTCGTCGAGGTTGACGACCTGCACCGAGTTGGCGGGAACCACGCCGCTCTGGAGGTCGTCGGGACGGCGGGGCCGACCCACGGACCGGAAGAGCTCGATGTTGTACACGACGTCTTCCGGGAACGGGTTCATGAGGACGAGGTAGTTCCGTGAGTCGCGCTCGGTCCGGCCGCTGGCGAAGTACCAGGAGCTCGAGGCGTGGGTGGCACACGGACCCTCGGCCTCGCCCACGGCGGTGGTCACCCGGTGACCGACGACGCCGGTTCCGCCGATGATCTCGACCACTGCGCCGGCCACGTCGGACTCGGCGATCGAGCTGAGGCTGATCTCCTGGGTCGACAGCGGGTCGAGGGGGACGCGCAGGGACGGGCCCCTGCCCTCCCCGAGGAGGATGCCGAGGTTGGCCACCGCCGGCTCGTCGCTAAGATTCGACACCTCGACCACGTGATCGGCGTAGCCACCGGCGATGCTGCTGCCGGTGGGGCAGAACCAGGCGCCGTCGAGACGTGCCGGATCGCTGATCGACGGGGTGATCAGCGGGGGCGTGACCGTCTCGGTCGACGTCGCCAGGGGGGCGTCGACGCGGTCGTAGAGCACGCCGGCCACGAGTAGACCGACGACGACGAACAAAACCGGCGGGCGGAACAGGTCGGGTCGCCGAAGGGCGGGACGGGGCAGGGAGGGAAGCTTCATCGCAGGGCGTCCCGTCTCGTCTGGGCCAGGATGGCGCCGATGCCGACCACGAGGACCTGACCCACCTGACCGGCCCGCCGGGACCACGGGATCGGATAGCGCACCTCGACCTCCCCCGTCACCGACTGGGGAATGACGGTCATACCGTCGAAACCGGAGATCAGCGGCGTGTCGTCGCCGACGAGCTCGAGGCCGACGTTGGGCACCGACAACAGGACCGGGCTGTCACCGGTAAGATCGAGGGTCCACCGGCCCGGGCCGATCGGCGAGACGTCGACCACCGGGCCGGCGCCGAGATCGACGTCGAGCTGGTCGGCCGGGGTCACCGCCTCGGCGGCTTCGGTGGAAGGCAGCGCCGACGCCAGCCCTCCCGACGAGGAGTTGCGGAACACCAGGAGATTCGGGATGCCGAGGACGCGCTCGAGATCGAGCTGTTGGCTCAGCGCCTGCTCCACGAACGGGCCGGGATCGACACCGGGTCCCTCGTAGGGGGCGGGGCCGAGCCGATCGACGACCACCACCAGGTTGATGCCGTAGGCTGCGAGCAGCCGTCCGAGGCGGACCGTCTCCCCCGCCTGGGCCAGATCGAGCTGACGTCCGATCCCCGGGGTGCGGCCGACCGGGCTGGCCGACCACCGGCCGAGCACGTCGGGGGAGCCGCCGTCGGTCACGGCGTAGTTGATGCCCGACCCGCTGCCGGTGACGTCGATGGGGACGACGCTGGCGTCACCGATCCACAGGACCCGACTTTCCAAATCCTCGCCGGCGTTCTCGGCCAGGAAGTCGGTGAAGGTGACGTAGCTCTGGGTCGGGGTCTCCCATCGTCCGCTCAGGCTCATCTGGATGGCGCCGAGGGAGGCGGCCGCCACCCCGAGCGCTATCAGCGACCGGTTCAGTCGCAGCCAGCGGGGCCGTCCGGCGCCGTCGCCGAGCTCGATGCTGCGAACGGCGATGGCCGAAGCCAGGCTGAAGGCGACGGCCACGGGGGCCAGGACGACCTCGGCCGCCGGCGTACCGAACGGGAGCCAGCCCCGGGCCCCGAACCAGGCCAGGCCCAGCAGGACGAGGGCCGCCACCCAGGCCTGGGTGGCGAGGCCGAACAGCCGGCGGGGGGCCAGGGCCAGACCGAGGAGGGCGACGGCCAGGATCCCGAACGTGAGCACCGACGCCGGGTGGCGGCCGGGTGCAAACAGCAGCAGGTCGAGGAAGGCGCCGGGTCCGGCCTCGGGCGAGCGGGGACCGACCAGCCAGCGCCATGAGAACGACCGGAACACGTCGTAGCTCCACGGGAGGTGAAGGGCGACGGGGGCCACGACGGCGGCGACGGCGGCGAGGACGAACTCCTGAGCCCGCGCCCCGTGCCCGACGACGGTGGAGGCGAGGGCGAAGGCGAGGGCGAGGACGGCGGCGACCACCACCACCGACGGAGCGAAGGTGGCGACGAACGCCACGAGGAAGCCGTAGCGGATGAGCAGCACCGGAAGGCTCCGCACGACCACCCGGAACCCGGGACTGCCCAGCCGGTCGCCGTAGGGGCTGACCCCGTCGATACGGAGCAGGGAGCCGAAGAGGAAGGGTGCGGCCCCGTAGACGACAACGGCCTCCCACCGTCCGGCTGACATGGCGGACAGGAGCAGCGGACTGGCGGCGTAGAGGGCCGAAGCCACGGCGGCGCTGCGAGCGCTGCCGACCGGCCGGGTCAGCCGGTAGATGCCGACGACACCGATCGCCACCGGACCGACGACCAGGAGGTTCTCGAACAGGCCGGGGGCCCAGGAGAAAAGCAGGCGTCCGAGGCCCAGCAGGGGCAGCGCGCTCGGGGGATTGCCGGGCCCACCCGTTCCCGTGGTTCGCCATCCGCCCCACCATTCACCCAAGAGCTCGCTGGCGCCGGGGACGATCGGGATCTGGCCGACCGCCACGACGCCCCGGGTGAGAAGGTGGCGGCTGGCGAAGGCGAGGACGAGGGCGACGGCGACGCCGATCACCGTGGCATCGCGCAGGCTCCCGGAGTCCTCGCCCTGGAACGAGGAGCGGATGGCGCCGAGGAAACCGGAGAAGCGGTCCTGACCGGCGGTGAACTGACCCCGGGAGAAGGTGTTGAGGGCGGCCGAGCCGCTGATCTGGAGGGCCCGGACCTCCTTGTCGCTTCGTTGCCTGATGGTGCGGAGCGCCCGTCGCCGACGCCGGATGTCGCCGAGGCGGGTCAGGTTCCACCCGATGGCGGCGAACGTGTCGCGGGCCTGGCCCCGCCGACCCGACAGGAGGTAGTAGATGGCCTCGAGGACGATGAGGAACACCGCCATCGGCACCACGAAGAAGCGTGATCGTCCTGACGACGTGACCATCACGGTCCGCAGCCGGTGACGGGTTGACAACTTGGCCCGGTCGCGTGGGCCGAGCCGGCCCTCCATCGACTCACGGTGACGAGCGGAGGCGTCGGACACGGCCAGAACCCGGGCCCCCACGGCATGGGCCCGCCAGCAGAGGTCGAGGTCCTCGCCCATGAGCGTGATCTCGGGATCGAAGCCGCCGAGAGCGACGAAGAGGTCGGCTCGTATGAGCTGTACACCGCCGGGGGCGACGAACACGTCGCGCACCGTCTCGTACTGCTCCTGATCGAACTCGCCCCGTTCGACCTGGTCGACGAGCACCCCGAAGCGGTCGGACCCCATGCCCAACTGGAGGAGCTTGCGGTGGTCGTCCCAGCGCACCATCTTGGGCCCGGCGATCCCGGCGTTGCGCCGGTAGAGCTCGCCCATCAGGGTCGAAACGCACGTGTCGTCGAGGGCGACGTCGTCGTGGCAGAACAGGAGGAACGGGGATCCGGAGACCAGCTCGATCGACTGGTTGGCGGCCACGCTCCAGCCGGGATCGCCGCTCAGGCGGTGGAGGTAGGCCTCGGGGAGGACGCTCGCCACCCGATCGGCGATCGGGTCGGTGCTCCCGGCATCGATGACGAGGACCGAGAGGTTCTCGTAGTCCTGGTCGCCGAGCGACGCCAGCATCTCCTCGAACTGGTCACCGGGGTCGGAGGCGACGACGACCGCGACGACGGGAGGCGCCTCGATCGCGACGGTGTCGCCGACCGGGGCGACGTCGGGGTCGGACGCAACCGGGGTCGACCCACGATGGGCCGGGGCTGCCTTGAGGTCGCTCACGAACGCTTGATACTAGTGGATGAACGACCATTGCCGGTCTCATGGGGGTGCGGATCGGCCGGTTGCCCGGCCGGTACAATTCCGACGATGCAGCTCGTCGGAGGCAAAGGACCGTGATCCCCGCATGAAAGCCCTCGTGACCGGGGCGGGTGGGTTCGTGGGCCCCCATCTCGTCGAGCATCTCCTCGCCGCCGGCGACGAGATCTGCGCCCTCGATCTCGCCACGGGCCCCGACCTGGCCGACGGCGAGGGCTGGATGGAACGTCTCCAGACCGAGCGCCCGGACGCCGTTTACCACCTCGCCGGGTGGAGCGACGTCGGTGCTTCGTGGCAGGCTCCGATCGAGACGTTCCGGGTCAACGCCCTGGGCACGATGTCGGTGCTCGAGGCGGCGGTCGAAGCCAAGGTGGGCCGGGTCCTGATCGTCAGCAGCGCCGACGTCTACGGGCGGGTCGACGTCGCCGACCTGCCCCTCACCGAGGATCAGCCGCCCCGGCCCCGCTCACCGTACGGGGTGTCGAAGCAGGCGGCCGAGGCGCTCGGTCTCCAGTACCACCGGGCGCACGATCTCGAGGTCGTGATCGTCCGCCCGTTCAACCATGTGGGGCCCGGTCAGAGCACCCGTTTCGCCGCCTCCGCCTTCGCCGCCCAGATCGCCGAGGCCGAGCGCAACGGTGGTGGCACCGTCGTCCACGGCGACCTGACGGCGGCCCGTGACCTCACCGACGTGCGCGACGTGGTGCGGGCCTACCGGCTCCTCGTCGAGTACGGCGCGCCGGGCCAGATCTACAATGTGTGTTCCGGGGTGGCCACCACGATGCAGGACATGCTCGACGCACTGATCGCCGAGGCCTCGGTCCCGATCACCACCCAGGTCGACCCTGCCCGCCTGCGCCCCGTGGAACTGCCGATCCTCCAGGGCTCGCCGGCAAAGCTGGAAGCATCCACAGGGTGGACGAGGAGCGTGCCGCTGGAGCGGACGTTGCGCGACGTCCTCGACGACGCCCGTTTCCCGGCCGCCACGGCCTGAGACCCCTCTCCCCTCCCCCACCGAATCGCCGCAACCCGACAGGAAACCCCCACCATGGCACGACGTGCACTCATCACCGGCCTGACCGGCCAGGACGGCTCGTACCTCGCCGAGTTCCTCCTCGACAAGGGTTACGAGGTGATCGGCATGGTCCGCCGGACCAGCACCGTCAACTTCGAGCGCATCACCCACATCCAGGATGATCTCCGGATCGTCCAGGGCGACCTGCTCGACGAGATGTCGCTCCGGGATGTCCTGGCCAGGCACCGACCGCAGGAGGTCTACAACCTGGCGGCACAGTCGTTCGTGCAGACCTCCTGGCAACAGGCGGTCCTCACGGGCGAGACCACCGCACTCGGGGTGACCCGCCTCCTCAACGCCGTACGTGACGTCGACCGCGACATCCGCTTCTACCAGGCGTCGTCGTCGGAGATGTTCGGCAAGGTCCAGGAGGTACCCCAGACCGAACGCACCTCGTTCTACCCCCGCAGCCCCTACGGCGTGGCCAAGCTCTACGGCCACTGGATCACCGTCAACTACCGGGAGAGCTACGACCTCCACGCCTCGAGCGGGATCCTCTTCAACCACGAGAGCCCCCGGCGCGGGCTCGAGTTCGTGACCCGCAAGATCACCAACCACGTCGCCCGGATCAAGCTGGGTTTGATCGACTCCCTGTCGCTCGGCGACCTCGATCCTCAGCGTGACTGGGGCTTCGCCGGCGACTACGTGACGGCGATGTGGTCGATGCTGCAACAGGACGAGCCCGACGATTACGTGGTGGCGACCGGCCAGACCCACTCGGTCCAGGAGTTCTGCGAGCTGGCGTTCGCACACGTCGGTCTCGAGTGGCGCGACCATGTCCGTCAGGACCCCGAGTTCATGCGACCAGCGGAGGTCGATCTCCTGATCGGTGACCCGGCCAAGGCGGTCGAGCGCCTCGGGTGGCAGGCGACGACCACGTTCGAGGAGCTGGTGACCATGATGGTCGACGCCGACCTCGACCTGGTGGCCCGGCAGCAGCGGGCGCTGAGCTGAAATGGGCGTGGCGGTCATCTGCGGCGGGGTCGGCGCGGCCCGGCTGCTGACCGGGCTCCAACGGGTTGTCGAGCCGGCGGCGATCACGGCGATCGCCAACGTGGGCGACGACCTCGAGCTCCACGGCCTCCACGTCTCACCCGACCTCGACACGATCACCTACACCGCCGCCGGCGCCGCGAGCGCCGAGCGGGGATGGGGTCTCGAGGGCGAGTCATGGCAGGCGATGGCCATGGTGGGTCGTTACGGGGGCGTCGACTGGTTCAGCCTCGGTGACCGCGATCTGGGCACCCACCTCTACCGGACCCAGCGCCTGAGCGACGGGGCGACGCTGTCGGAGGTGACGGCCGAGATCGCCGCTTCCTGGGGCCTGGGCTTCCGCCTGCTCCCCGTTACCGACGACCGGCTCCGGACGCTGGTGACCACGGTCGACGAGGGCGAGATCACCTTCCAGGAGTACTTCGTCCGCCGCCAGCACGACGTGGCCGTCACTGCGATCCGCTTCGACGGGGCGGCCGATGCCACGCCGGCGCCCGGGGTCATGGCCGCCATCGCCGGCGCCGGGCGCGTCATCGTCGCTCCGTCGAACCCCGCCGTGTCGATCGACCCGGTGCTCGCGGTGCCCGGGCTGCGGGAGGCGCTGGCGGCGCGGCGCCCCGACGTGGTGGCGGTGTCGCCCATCGTGGGCGGCAGGGCGCTGAAGGGACCGGCCGACCGGCTGATGACCGAGCTCGGACGGCAGGCCACCGTGGTCGGGGTGGCCGAGTGGTACCGGGACGTGGTCGGGACGCTGGTCATCGACGACGTCGACGGCGGACACCGGGCCGCCATCGAGGCCCTCGGCCTCGACGTGGTCGTGATGCCGACGATCATGAGCGACCCGGATGTCACCGACCGCCTGGCCGCGGTGTGCGCCGGCCTCCCCGGCTGAGCCACCGGCCGTCGTGGCGGCGGCGCCCACGCGCCCGGCGTCGGACGACCTCCTAGGATGAGCGATATGCGCAGCCTCACGATCATTCCGGTGCCCGGCCTGCCCGAGGTCCGGCCCGGCGATGACCTGGCCCGCTTCGTCATCGACGCCTGCTCCGATGCATGCGGGATCGAGCACCACGACGTGCTGGTCGTGTCCCAGAAGGTGGTGTCGAAGGCCGAGGGGCGCCTCGTCACCGTCGACCCCGACGATCCCCAGTCGCACAAGCCACTGGTCGTGGCCGAATCCGCCCGCATCATCCGCCGCCGGGGCGACCTCATCATCAGCGAGACCCATCACGGCTTCGTCTGTGCCAGCGCCGGTATCGACCGTTCCAACGTCGCCCCCGACATCGCCGCCCTCCTTCCCGAGGATTCCGACCGTTCGGCCCGCCGCCTGCGCGACGCCATCCGGGGTCGGGTCGGCGTCGAGGTCGGGGTCATCGTGGCCGACACGTTCGGTCGACCGTGGCGCCGGGGCCTGACCGATGTGGCCATCGGCTGCGCCGGCATCAAGCCCATCCTCGACCTGCGGGGCACCGACGACGCCGTCGGCCGGGAGCTCCAGGTCACCGAGGTGTGCATCGTCGACGAGTTGGCGGGAGCGGCCGAGCTGGTCCGGGGCAAGGCCACCGGCATCGCCGTCGCCGTGATCCGCGGCGTCGACGACGCCTGGTTCGGTGAGGGCGGCGTCGTGGCCGACATCGTCCGCCAACCCAGTGAGGATCTCTTCCGTTGAGCGGCCGATGACCGACGCCGCCCTACCGCCCCTCGTTCGCCACCTTCCTCCCGTCCCCGACCCCGACGCCCTCCTCGACGGCTTCGTCGACTTCGTCACCGAGACCGGGATCTCGCTCTACGAGGCCCAGGAAACGGCGATCCTCGAGCTGCTGGCCGGGAACAACGTCATCCTCAACACCCCCACCGGTTCCGGCAAGTCGCTGGTGGCGGCCGCCGCCCACTACGTGGCCCTGGCCGACGGTCGACGCAGTGTGTACACGGCCCCGATCAAGGCCCTGGTGTCGGAGAAGTTCTTCGCCCTGTGCCGCGACTTCGGACCCGAGCGGGTGGGCATGATCACGGGCGACGCCAGGGTCAACCCCGATGCCCCCATCATCTGCTGCACCGCGGAGATCCTGGCCAACTGGGCGCTCCGCGACGGCACCGACGCCGACGTCGACGTCGTCATCGCCGACGAGTTCCACTTCTACGCCGACCCCCAGCGGGGCTGGGCGTGGCAGGTGCCCCTCCTCCAGCTCGGACACTGCCAGTTCCTGCTGATGTCGGCCACGCTCGGGCCCACCCAGCTGTTCGAACGCGACCTGACGGAGCGGACCGGTCGTCCCACCACGCTCGTCACGTCGGCGCAGCGTCCCGTCCCCCTCGAGTTCGAGTACCGCCGGACCACCCTCCACCAGTCGATCTCCGACCTGTTGGAGAGCGAACGCTCACCCATCTACCTCGTCCACTTCACCCAGCGGGAGGCGACCGAGGCGGCCCAGGGCTACCTGTCGCTCGACCCCCTGTCGAAGACCGAGAAGGACCTGGTCAAGGCGGCCATCGGCGGGTTCCGCTTCGACTCCCCCATCGGCAAGGACCTTCGTCGCTACGTGCTGGGCGGCATCGGTGTCCACCACGCCGGGCTCCTGCCCAAGTACCGGCTCCTGGTGGAGAAGCTGGCCCAGGAGGGCCTGCTCAAGATCATCTGCGGTACCGACACGCTCGGGGTGGGGGTCAACGTGCCGATCCGCTCGGTGCTGTTCACCCAGTTGTGCAAGTACGACGGCTCGACGACCAGGACCCTCACCAACCGGGAGTTCGCCCAGATCGCGGGCCGGGCCGGCCGCAAGGGTTTCGACTCCATCGGCTACGTGTGGGCCCAGGCCCCGCCCCACGTGGTCGACAACGAGCGGGCCGAGCAGAAGGCGGCCGACGCCGCCGCCAGCGGCAAACGGAAGAAGGTGGTCAAGAAGAAGCCACCCGACCGGGGCTATTCCCACTGGGACGAGGCGACGTTCGACAAGATGGTCGGGGGACGACCCGAGCCGTTGGTCAGCTCGTTCCGGGTCAACCACCAGATGATCCTGACCCTCCTCGACCGCCCGGGGGACGGCTGCGCCGCCGTCCGCCGTCTCGTGACCGACAACCACGAGACCCGGGCCCGCCAGCGCAACCACATCCGCCGTGCGATCGCCATCTACCGGTCGCTCCTCGGCGCCGAGCTGCTGGAGATCCTCGACGAGCCCGACGACGAGGGGCGCCTGGTCCGGGTGATGCTCGATCTCCAGGACGAGTTCGCCCTCCACCAACCCCTGTCGCTGTGGGCGCTGGAAGCCATCGGCCAACTGGATCGCGACGATCCCGACCACGCCCTGCGGGTCCTCACCGTGATCGAGTCGGTCCTCGAGACCCCGGGCGTGGTGATCGCGGCCCAGGTCGACCTGGCCAGACGCGAGCTGCTGGGCCGGCTCAAGTCCGAAGGCGTCGAGTACGAGGAGCGGATGGAGCGGTTGGCCAAGGTGGAGCCGCCCCGCCCCGACAAGGAGTGGCTCTACGACTCGTTCGACGCCTTCCGGGTCCGTCATCCGTGGGTCGGGTCCGACAACGTCGCCCCCAAGTCGATCGCCCGCGACCTGTTCGAACAGGTTATGACGTTCACCGAGTTCATCCAGCACTACGGCCTCAAGCGCTCGGAGGGCGTGGTGCTGCGCTACCTGTCCGACGCCTACAAGGCCCTCGTCCAGAACATCCCCGACGAGGACAAGACCGACGACGTGCTCGATGTCACCGAATGGCTGGGCGAGATCGTGCGGCAGGTCGACTCCAGCCTGCTCGACGAGTGGGAGCGGCTACGGAACCCCGATCCGGTCGTCGCCGTCGAAGCCGTCCATCCCCAGCTCAGAACCGACGACGGGGGTCGACCAGCAGTCACCGCCAACCGTCGGGCGTTCACCGTCATGGTTCGCAACGAGGCCTTCCGGTGGATCGAGCTCCTGTCCCGGCGCCGGATCACCGCCCTCCCGTTGGACGACGGCGAGCGGGCTGCGGTCGAGGCGGCCATGGCCCACTACTGGGACGAGTTCGACTCGATCGCCATCGATGCCGACGCCCGCAGCGCCCGCTACTTCCACTACGACCACGACCGGCGCCGGCTGACCCAGATCCTCCACGACCCGGACGGTGCCGACGAGTGGCGCCTGCGGGCCACCGTCGACCTCGAGGCCTCGGCCCGGGAGGGCAAGGCCGTGCTGGCCGGTGCGTCGGTCATCCGGGCCGGTGACGAGCACGTGGGCTGACGACGGTGGGAGCCAACGGCGACCGAATCGGTCGGATCGGCCGGCGGGGGCGTCAGGTGTGCTCGCTCGGCGGGGCCGACGGTTCGGTCTCGACGCCGAGGACGGCGTTGATGCGGCTACTGGAATCGGCCTTCTCCGACCCCCCGATGCCGTAGCGCATCTCGATGCCCTTGGCTTCGCACACCGGCGCCTCGGGCACGAAACCGGGGGCCCGATCGCCACCATTGGCGAACACCAGCCGGTACTGATCGCCGTACTTCTCGGCCGCCAAGGTCAGGGAGGCCGACACCGTGCGGTCTTCATCGACGGCGATGAACGCCTCGTCGACCGGCCGCAAGGCCTGGATTATCCGGAGCCGATCCTGTTCGTCCATGATGATCTGGCCCTTCTTCAGCAACTGCTGGGCGTTGTTGTTGACGATCACGATGAGCCGATCACCGAGGGCGGCGGCGGCTTCGATCATGTCGAGGTGTCCGATGTGGAGCGGGCTGAAGAAGCCGCTGACGATCGTTGCTGTTGGACGTTCCATGCTCACGTTTCAGTTGCGGGACCGCCGCCAACTGTAGCCGCTGCGCCCGCCACCACTGCTCACCCGGGGCCGCCACCAGAGCGGGCGACCAGCTCGGTGAAGAGACGCTCGTAGCTCGAAGCCTGGTGCTCGGGCGTCATCCAGTTCTCGACGAAGCGGCGGGCCCGCTGCCCCATCGCCGCCACCCCCGCCGGGTCGTCGAGCATCGACGCCAGGGCGGTCAGGAACGCTTCGGGGTCCTCGGGCGGCACCGAGACCCCGGCGTCGGCGCGGGCCAGCACCTGCGTCACCTCGCTCCCCTCGTCGATGCTGGCCAACACGGCGCGGCCCGCCGCCAGGTTGGCGTACAGCTTCGACGGGGTGCTGGAGCGAGCCAGGCCCCGCTTCAGCAGGATCAGCTGGATGTCGGCCGCTCCCAGCACGTCGCTGATCTCGTGGCGGGGCGCGAACTCGGCCACGGTGACGTTGTCGAGAGCGGCGGCCCACCGGTCGACCTCCGGCCGAGCCGCCCCCTCGCCGTTGACGACGAAGTGGACATCGGAGTGGTCACGCCACCGCTCGGCCGCCTGGCGGATCAGCTCGAAGGGCTGGGACAGTCCGACATTGCCGCAGTACATGACGACGGTCTTGCCCTCGAGGCGGTGGCGCCGCCGGTAGCCGTTCTCCAACTCGACGCGGTGGATGCGGTCGAGGTCGACGAAGTTGTGGATGATGTGCACCTTGTCGCCGTTGGCGGGGGCAACCTTGGCCCGAACGTTGCCCGCCTGGTCCTCCGAGAGGACGGTGATGGCATCGGCTCGGCGGTAGAGCGATCGTTCGTGGCGCCGGGCGGCGTCGATGACGCGGGGGTTGGTCAACGCCCCGAGATCGACGGCGACGTCGGGGAAGATGTCCTGGGTGTTGAACACGAACGGAACACCCCACCGTTTGGCCACGATCCAGGCGGCGTCGCCGAGGAAGACGGGAGGCGACATGGCCATGACCAGGTCGTGACGGCCGACGGTGAGGGCGGCGGCCGCCGCCAGGCCGGTGAACCCGGCGAAACCGACGGCCCGGGCCACGATGTTCGTCTTGTCGGTGGGGAACGGCCACACCCGCACGATCCGCCCCCACGGGGTGCGCTCGACCCGCCATGGCCGACCCCGCCACTCGGGCTCGACGTCGTGGTCGCGGTACCAGGGCAGGGATGTCACGATGCTCAGCTGGTGGCCCCGCTCGGCCAGGTTGGTGGCCAGCGTGGTCATGACCTCGCCCGTGGCGGCGTGGAGGTCGGGGGCGAAATGGGGGCAGAGGACGAGCAACCGCATCGGTGGGGCGGGTCCGTTCAGGTGGGACGCAGGGCCTGACGATAGCAATCGACGAGATCCCGTCCCGCGTCCAACCAGGAGAATTGGGTGGCCCGCTCGATGCCGGCGGCCGACAGCTGGCGCCGGAGGTCCGGTTCCTCCGTGACCCGGGCGATGGCGTCGGCCAACGCCACCGGGTGGCCGGTGGGCACGGTGATCCCGGCGGCCCCGACGACCTCGGGCAGGGCCGCGGCGTCGGTGGTTATCACCGGGGTCCCCCGGGCCATCGCCTCCAGGATGGGATTGCCGAATCCCTCGTACTCGGAGGGGAACACGAGGGCGACGGCCGACCGGTACAGGGCGTCGAGCTCCTCCTCCGACACCCGGCCGAGGTCGTGGACCCGGTCCTGGAGTCGTAGACGAGCGGCCAACTGGCGCAGGTTGGCGGTCTCGGGGCCGGGGCGGCCGGTCATCACCACCGACAGCTCGGGGCACCGGTCGCGCAACCGGTCGAGGGCGACGACGAGGTCGGCGTGGCGCTTGTGGGGATAGCTGATGGCGGGCAGCAGCACGAAGGGCCCGAAGCGGCGGGTCAACCGGTCGTGGGCGTCGGCATCGAGAACTCCGGGCTCGATGGCCTCGTGACCGTGGCGGACGACCCGCAGCTTGTCGTTCGGTACCCGGAGCAGGAGACGGAGCCGTTCCGCCGTGAACTCGCTGGGGCACAGCACCAGACGGGCGGCCCGCACCGAGCGGGGGAGCATCGTGGCCAGCCACCGCTGCTTGGTCTTCGAGAAGTACTGGGGCATCTCGAGGGGCTGGAGATCGTGGACGGTGACGATGGTGGGGGTCGAGCGGACCGCCGGGACCACACCGCCGGCGTGGTGGACGATGTCGTCGCCCCGGGTGGCGGCCGCCAACCAGGTGTGCTCCAGCCCGATGCGCGCCCCCTTGACCGCAGCCGGCCCGGGGGCCGAACGGCACTCGAATCGACTCGCGAGGTCGGGGTGGGCCTCGAACAGCTCCCGCTGGCCGTACAGCCGAATCCAGAGGTTGTCGTCACCGAGCCGGTCGACCGCCCGCAGCAACCGGAGGGTGTACTCCTCCGATCCTCCGACCACGCCGGGCACGAGCCAACAGAGGTTGACGCCGATGGTGCCCGAGATGCCCATCGTTCTCAGGCCGCCACGTCGTCGAACAGGGCGGCGTAGCCGGCGGCGGTGGCCGCCCAGGTGGCGTTGGCGGCGTTGCGCAGGCCGCGGGCCACCAGCTCCGCCGTCAACGTCTCCTCGGTCAGGGCGGCGTGGATGGCGGCGGCGATCGACGCCGGGTCACGGGGATCGACGAGGCGGGCTGCGCCGCCGGCCACCTCCTCGGTGGCCCCACCCCGGGACGTCACCACCGGTGTGCCGTGGGCCATGGCCTCGAGCACCGGTAGGCCGAAGCCCTCGTGCAGCGACGGTAGGACCACCACATCGGCGGCCCGGTAGAGCGCGCTCAGCTCGGCGTCGGTCACCCGCCCCAACCGGCGGGCCCGTCGACCGAGGGGGGCGACCACGGCGTCGCCGTCGAGCCCCCACCCCCCGGGACCGACCATCGCCAATGCGACATCGGGTATCTGCGTCATTGCTTCCACCAGCCGGTCGACGTTCTTCCGGGGTTCGAGCGTACCGACCCACAACACGAACCGCGAGGGGAGATCGTGGCGACGGCGGGCGGCGGCGCCGTCGTCAGCTGGGGGACTGATCGGGGGACCGACACCCCACGGCACGACCCGCAGCCGATCACGCCCGATGCCCCTCGCCGCACAGGCGTCGGCCACCGCCTGCGACGGGCACGCCACCAGGGCCGCATCGGAGGCGACAACGGCCCAGGCCCGGGGAAAGAAGGTCCGCCCCCGGGCGCTGAGCCGTTCGGGGTGATCGAGGAAGTCCAGGTCGTGGACGGTGGCGACCACCGGGGCCCGGGTGGGGGGCACGATCATCGAGGCGGCCCAGACGACGTCGACCGGGCCGGTGATGCGCTCGATCGGGGGCCACGACAGTCGCAACCACGACTCGTAGAGGAGCGGCCGGGGCAGGGGCACGTACGTCACGGGGCCGCCGTGGGTCACCGCGGGCTCACGGTTGCGGCGCCCGTGCCAGGCGGCGACGGCCCGCACCGTGAGGTCGGGGCGGCGGCCGAGCTCGGCCACCGTGGAAGCGGTGGCCCGGGCCGTCCCCCCGGGGACCCGGTGCCAGTACTGCTCGACGGGGACGGCGACGGTCAGGGGCACCGCTCGATTGTGGCAGGGTCGGGGCCGCGACCGACGCCCGATCGGCGGTTCGAGACATGCGGCAGAATTGGGGTCCTGGCAATCGCCCGGTCGACTCAGGCGTTCGAGCCGGAACGGAGCCCGGCGAAGTACTCGACGGTGAGGGCCACACCGTCCTCCAGGGTGATCTTGGGCTCCCAACCGAGCTTCGTCCTGGCCTCGGTCAGGTCGGGCCGACGGCGGGTCGGATCGTCGGTCGGCAGGGGGGCGAACACGATCTCGCTCGAGCTGCCGGTGACCGTCCGGACCACCTCGGCCAGCTCCAGCATGGTGAACTCGACGTCGTTGCCGATGTTCACCGGACCGGTGTGGTCGCCGTCGAGCAGGGCCAGATGGCCCCGGATCTGGTCATCGACGTAGCAGAAGCTGCGCGACTGGCTCCCGTCGCCGTAGACGGTGATCGGCTCGCCGGCGAGGGCCTGGTTGACGAAGTTGGACACCACCCGGCCGTCCTCGGGCCGCATCCGCGGACCGTAGGTGTTGAAGATCCGCACGATGCGGACGTCGATCCGGTGATGGCGGTGGTACGCCATCGTCATGGCCTCGGCGTACCGCTTGGCCTCGTCGTAGACGCCTCGGAGACCGATCGGGTTGACATTGCCCCAGTAGGTCTCGGGCTGGGGGTGCACCGCAGGGTCGCCGTAGACCTCACTGGTGGAGGCGAGGAAGAACCGGGCCCCCTTCTCCCGGGCCAGGCCGAGGCAGTTGTGGGTGCCGAGCCCCCCGACCTTGAGGATCTGGATGGGGATGCGGTCGAAGTCGACCGGCGAGGCGGGCGAGGCCAGGTGCATGACGGTGTCGACCGGCCCCGGGACCCACACATGGTTCGATACGTCGTGACGCACGAAGCTGAACCCGTCGTGGCCGAAGAGGTGCTCGATGTTCTCGGTCCGACCGGTGCAGAGGTTGTCGATGCAGACCACCTCGTCGCCCCGATCGAGCAGAGCGTCGGTGAGATGGGAACCGAGGAATCCGGCACCGCCGGTGACCACGACACGGGCCACGGTGCGGCCTAGCGGCCGACGCCGCGGTAGTCGAAGCCGCGACGCCGGGGGATGGACGG
This sequence comes from Acidimicrobiales bacterium, assembly GCA_050330635.1. Classification (GTDB taxonomy): domain Bacteria; phylum Actinomycetota; class Acidimicrobiia; order Acidimicrobiales; family SZUA-35; genus CADEDH01. The sequence continues at coordinate 56,713 of JBHJNQ010000057.1, forward strand.
TTCGAGCAGGTTGCGGGCGTCGACGAGACGTCGGGCCGCCATGATCTCGGCCATCTTGTCGAAGTCGAGGTTGGTGAACTCGTCCCATTCGGTGAGGATCGTCAGCACCGACGCACCCTCGGCTGCGGCGTAGGGGTCGGACACGATCTCGATGTCGAGGTCGGGGTAGAACTCGGCGACGTGGTTGTCGCCGGGCACCACGGCCGGGTCGTAGGCCCGGACCCGGATGCCGGCGGCGCGCACCCGTCGCAGGACCTCGATGGCCGGAGATTCGCGCAGGTCGTCGGTGCCGGCCTTGAAGGTGAGCCCGAGGGCGGCGACATGGGCGCCGGTGAGGGAGGGGTCGACGGCGTCGAGCACCTTCTGGGCCGTACGGTCGAACTGGTCCTCGTTGATCCGTAGCACCTCGTCGAGGAAGCGGAAGTCGTAGCCGGCCTCGCGGGCGATGCTGGCCAGGGCCCGGGTGTCCTTGGGGAAACAGCTACCGCCCCAGCCCGGACCGGGGCGGAGGAACTCCCGCCCGATGCGGGAGTCGTAGCCCATGCCGAGCACGACGTCGTTGACGTCCGCCCCGACCGCCTCGCACAGCGTGGCGATGGCGTTCACGAACGACAGCTTCGACGCCAGGAAGGCGTTGGAGGCGTACTTGATCGTCTCGGCCGATACCGGATCGGTAACCATGATGGGAGCGGCGATGCGGGCGTAGAGCGAGGCCACCCGGATGGCGGCCTCGGTGTCTCGCGAACCGATGACGACCCGATCGGGCTGGAGGAAGTCGCTCACCGCCGTGCCCTCCCTCAAGAACTCGGGGTTCGACACGACGGCCACATCGGATCGGCCGAGCACCTGGGACACGAACTGGGTCGAGCCGACGGGCACGGTCGACTTGTTGACGACCACACTGTTCTCGGGCAGGACGGAGCGGATCTGGGCCGCTGCCGCCTCGAGATAGCTGAGGTCGGCGGCACCGTCCGGGCCTTGGGGCGTGGGGACGCACAGGTAGTGGAACTCGCAGGAGCGGGACGCCTCGGCGGCGCCGAGCACGAAGCGAAGGTTTCCCGACCTGATGCCCTCGTCGACGAGCCGATCGAGGCCCTTCTCGACGATGGGGATCTCACCGCTGTTGAGGCGGGCGACCTTGATCTCGTCGATGTCGGCACAGATGACATCGTGCCCGAGGTGGGCGAAGCACGCCCCGGTGGTCAGCCCGACGTAGCCGGATCCGATGATTGCGATGGACGCCACACGTCCTCCTCTGGGAAGCGTATTGCTCTGTTGTGCCCCGGCTGACGTGTTGAACTAGCCGAGCCGAGGCTAATGGGACCTGTCTCCGATCAACACAGGGAATATTGCTGATTGATGTCAGTCGCACAGTTTCCCCTGCTCAGCCGGGTTGCGTGTTGTTGCTGCACCATCGATCTCACCCACGCTGGGGCCGAGGGGCCCACTGTCGGCAGCCGCATCGGCACCGAGTGCTCCCGCCGCCACGGCAGCGGCGTCCTCGTCGACCAGGGTCGGCCCGACCATCTTCGCCCGCCCGTTCCCGAGCCCACCCGCTCCGACAGCGAGGACCACGCCGCGGCCCCCGAGGTGCGCCACCTCCTCGAAGCCGATCGGGCGGTCACCGGTCTCGGATCGGACGGCGACCGCCAGGACCTCGGCCGCCCGGCGACCCCCGGGCCCGTGGCGGACGACGAGGCCGGGGCCCGTCTCGGCCTGGTCGACGTCGCCGAGCACAAAATCGTGGTCGGCGAGGGCCTCGACAAGGTCGTCGACCGACCCGGGGACCCTCGCCGGTCCGGCTGGGCTGTCGTCGATGTCGGGGTCGTAGACGATCTCGACGCCGACGGTGGCGGGATCGTCGGCCCCGGACCCTGCGAACAGGGCGAGGAGGGGCTCGGCCTCGTCGTCGAGCGGGACCAGGACGCGGTTGGACCCGATGGTGGCGTCGGCGGTGGGGAACGTGTAGCTCTGGAGATCACCGGGCTCGAAGTTGCGGAAGGTCGAGCTCATGTCGATCAGCACTGACGGCGTGAGCTCGGAGTCGATGGCCACGTTCTGAACCGCGGTGTCGATCAGGTCGGCCAGCACGAGCGGGTTCCTCGCCCCCTGGTCGATGGCTTCCTGCAGGAGCCGCCTGAGAAAGTCCTGTTGGCGGGCGATCCGACCCAGGTCGCTGCGGGGGTCGGTCACCCACGTCCCGTCGGTGTCCTGGGTCTGGTAGAAGCGGGACCGAACGTAGGCCAACGCCTGCTCCGGGTCGAGGGCGTGGCAGCCGGCCCCGGTGACGACGAACCCCGTCTGGCTCCGGGGTTGGGGCTGGGCGTTGACGTTCCAGTCCCGGGCCGGGGTCTCGAAGTACACGTCGACCGAGCCGACGGCCGAGACCAGGCCCTGGAAACCGGCGAAGTCCACGTTGACGTAGTGGTGGATGGGAATGTCGAAGTTCTCCTCGATCGTGTCGATCAGCGTGGCTGGTCCGCCGACGACGAACGACCGGTTGATACGATCGGACCGCCCGGTTCCGGCGATCGGCACCCACAGATCGCGAGGGAACGAGAGCAGCGACACGGTGCCGTCGCGCTCGTCGAGGTGGGCGACGATGATCACGTCGCCCAGCCGCTCACCCTGCCGGCCGATCTGGATGGGATCGTCGGGGTCGAGGTTGGCGGAGGAGTCGGAGCCGACGAGGAGCACGTTGACGACCCGGGGTCCCTCCCCGTCGGACGACAGCTCGGTGAGCGAGCGGTCGAGTGCGACCCGGTTGATCGAGGCCGCCCGGTTCGAGGCGTAGCCGAGCAGTGCGGCGATCGACAGTGTGGCCGCGATCAGCAGCACGTTGAGGGCCAGGAGCAGGCGTTGGCCCCAGGTACGGCGAAGGACGATGGCCGAAGTCTCGATGAACGGATTCATCGACGGTCGTCGCCGGGATCGGAGGGATGAACGATGTCGGGATCGGGCTGCACGGCGAGCAGCGTCCCGTCCCGGAGGGTGATCGTTGCCTCGGTACCGACGAGCAGGTTGCTCACGCCCCGACCCGAACGGGCCTCGAGGGTCTCGTCGGCGAGGGGATAGACCAGTCCGTCGGTGGTGACGCCATGGGCGTCGCCGCCGACGGGGAGGAGCGATACGAGCGACCCCGGGCTGCCGCTCAGGCGACGGTGGTCATGGACGACGGCGATGCGGGCCCCCTCGACCAGCACGTCGACGGGGACGGAGGCATAGGCCGGCGAGGCGACGACGGCCATGTTGGCCAGGACATGGTCGAAGCGGTCACCGTCGACGGCGGCGACCACGATCCGGTCGGGCCCGGTGTCGACGGCCCGGGCCAGGGCGAGCTCGAGATCGGTGTGGTTCTTGGCCGCAGGGTGCCGCTCGATGACGGCGCCGTTGTCGCGGGCCCAGGCCAACGACGAGGCCGACACGGAGTCGAGATCGCCGACGACGAGGTCGGGAACGATGCCCAGGCGACGGGCGTGGTCGGTGCCGTGGTCGGCGGTTATGCACATGGCGGCGGGTGGTAGTGCTCGAAGGACGTCCGGGCTCGGCTCGTTGCCTCCGGCCAGGATCAGCACGGTTCCGGACATTCCGGTGCAGCGTAGGCGACGCCGGGGCCCGGATCGTGCACGGGCCGCACCGTTGCCCAGCTCGGAGGCGACCGGGGCGACCGGCTACCGTCGGGTCGACGCCACCCGACCGACGCCCCGGTGAGGATCCATGCTGAAGCGAAACCTGTTCGAGGCCGACCACGACCTGTTCCGGGACTCGGTGCGGGCGTTCATGGAGTCGGAGATCGTGCCCCGGGCCGACGAGTGGGAGCAGGCCGGCATCGTCGACAAGGCGATGTTCCGCAAGGCCGGCTCCAACGGCTTCCTGGGGATGGAGATCCCCACCGACTACGGCGGGGGCGGCGTCGACGACTTCCGCTTCAACGTCGTGATCGACGAGGAGATCATGCGGGCCGGGGTGATGGCATCGGGCATGTGCATCACGCTCCACAACGACATCTGCCTCCCCTACTTCACCAACCTGACCAACGAGGAGCAGAAGGCCCGGTGGCTGCCGGGCATCGCCTCGGGCGAGCTGATGACGGCCATAGCCATGACGGAACCGACGACGGGCTCGGATCTGGCCGGCATCCGCACCACGGCCATCCGCGACGGTGACGACTACGTGGTCAACGGCTCGAAGACGTTCATCACCAACGGGATCAACGCCGACCTCGTCGTGGTGGTGGCGAAGACCGATCCAGCCCAGGCGCACCGCGGCATGAGCCTCCTCGTGGTCGAGAGCGGCATGGACGGCTTCACCCGGGGCCGCAATCTCGACAAGGTGGGCATGCACGCCCAGGACACCGCCGAGCTGTTCTTCGCCGACGTGCGGGTCCCGGCCGCCTACCTGCTGGGAGCCGAGGAGGGTCAGGGCTTCTTCCAGCTCGTCCAGAACCTGCCCCGGGAGCGGCTGTCACTGGCCGTGGGGGCCGTGGCCCACGCCCAGACCGCCTTCGGCTGGACGCTCGAGTACTGCCGCGATCGCAGCGCCTTCGGCCAGCCGATCGGCTCGTTCCAGCACTCCAAGTTCACCCTGGCCGAGATCAAGACCGAGCTCGACATCGCCCAGGTCTTCATCGACCGCCAGGTCGAGGCCTACCTGGCCGGCGAGCTGACCGCCGACGACGCAGCGGAGGCCAAGTGGTGGTGCAGCGACCTCGAGACCCGGGTCATGGACCGCTGCCTCCAGCTCCACGGTGGCTACGGCTACATGGAGGAGTACCCGATCGCCCGGGCCTGGCGCGATGCCCGGGTCCAGCCGATCTACGGCGGTACCAACGAGATCATGAAGGAGATCGTGGGCCGCAGCCTGGGGTTCTAGACGTCGTTCGTCATCGCCTCGGCCGGGCGGGCGTCGCCCGGTGTGGGACACTTGCCGAGGTGGAGACTACGTCGATCCGGTCGACAAACCGTGGGGTGAGACCGTGGCCTATGTGATCGACCCCAACGGCGCCCTCCTCGAGCTTGCCACTCCGGTGCCGACGTGACGACCCGACCGATCGACGGCATCGATCGCCGTTGCAGCCACCGGACGGTCACTCGCCGGCGAGGTCGGAGAGCCGTGATGCCAGCTCGAAGTCCAGTTCGCTGATGCCACCGGCGTCGTGGGTCGTGAGGCGCACCGTGACCCGGTTGTAGACGTTCGACCACTCGGGATGGTGGTTCATTTTCTCGGCCACGATGGCAGCCGAGGCCATGAACCCGAACGCTTGGACGAAATCGGAGAACTCGAACGTGCGGGCGAGGGCGCCGTCGTCGACGGCCCACCCCGGAACCTGCCCGAGCCGCTCCTGCTGCTCGCTGTCGGAGAGTGCGGAGACCATGCCGTCGAGACTACGCAACCCGGCGTCCCGGCTCGGCACCGGGCGCCCGACATCTGCCGGGCGATACCGGCGACGGGGCAGGTACCGTTCGTCGATGCCCGACGCGTCAACCCCCCGCTCGCCCCGGCCCGAAGGCCCGAGGATCGAAACCCTCGTCGTCACCGCCGGACGGGCCCCGGGCCCGGGCCAGCCCCTCAACGTGCCGCTTATGCCGGCCTCTACCTTCACCGCTGGAGGCGAACACGGGTACGCCCGCGATGACGGCACGCCCACGTGGCAGGCCCTCGAGACGGCTGTCGGCGCCCTCGAAGGGGCGGAGGCGGTGGCCTTCGCCTCCGGCATGGCGGCCATCGCCGCGGTGTTCGACCTGCTCCCGGCGGGGGCCCGGATCGCCTGGCCCGACGACTGTTACCAGGGGGTGGCGGGGCTCGTGGCGGCCGGCGAGGCGGCCGGGCGCTGGACCGGCGTCCGGGTCGCCCCCACCGACACGCACACCTGGTGCCAGCTCGTGGGGTCGGTCGATCTCGTGTGGCTGGAGTCGCCGTCGAATCCGCTGCTGGCGGTGGCCGACATCGACATCATCGCCGCTGCCCCCCGCCCCTCCACGACGCTCGTCGCCGTCGACAACACCCTGGCCGGCTCCCTGGGCCAGCGGCCCCTCGACCTCGGCGCCGACCTCGCCGTCCAGTCGGCGACCAAGCAGCTCGGCGGCCACTCCGACCTCCTGGCCGGCGTCGTCACCAGCCGCCGACCCGACCTGGTGGCCGGGATCCGGCGCCATCGGGCACTGCACGGCGCCGTCCCCGGTGCACTCGAGGCCTACCTCGCCACCCGGGGGCTGCGGACGCTGGCCCTCCGGCACACGGCGAGCGAGCGGTCGGCCTCGGTCCTGGCCGAGCGGTTGGCGGCCCACCCTGCGGTCGAGCTCGTCCGCTATCCCGGCCTGGTCTCGCACCCGACGGCCGCCGCGGCGTCACGGTTGCTGCGTGGTCCCGGCGCCGTCATCTCGTTCGACGTGGCCGGCGGGGCCGACGCCGCCGACCGGGTGTGCGGCCGGCTGACCACGGTCCGGGCCGCCACCAGCTTCGGGGCCGTCGAGTCCACGATCGAGCGCCGAGCCGCCCTCGCCGGCCAGGAACACCTCCCCCCCGGACTCCTGCGGCTGAGCGTCGGGATCGAACACGTCGACGACCTGTGGGCCGACCTCGACCGGGCGCTGGCGGCCGACGACATCGTGACAGGCGACCCCCCGTCCGCCGACGAGAGCGGCACCCCCGACAGCTAGGCTGTGGCTCGGGAGCGCACGAAGCAGTACGGGGCCGGCGGCGTCAGCGTCTCTGGCGGAAGCGACGGGAGACATCACGACACCACCTCCGTCCCTGGCCAGCGACGATTGGCTGGAACACGTTGCCGGCCCAACCGAGATGGCGCGCATGGTCCGGCACCACGATTGGACCGCCTCCTCCCTCGGTCCCCCTGAGGGGTGGCCGCAGGCACTGCGATCGGCGGTGGGGATCTGCCTGTCGTCCCGTTTCCCCATGCTCATCGTGTGGGGTCCCCACTACGTGGAGATCTACAACGACGGCTACAGCCGGATGCTGGGCCCCGGCAAGCATCCTCGGGCCCTGGGGACGCCGGCGGCCGAGGTCTGGCCGGAGGTGTGGGACCAGGTCGGCGCCCTGTTCGACTCGGTGACGACCTCGGGGCAACCGACGTGGGCCGAGGACCAGCTGTTCGTCATCGAACGCGACGGGTTCGCCGAGGAGTGCTACTTCACCTTCTCCTACAGCCCACTGCTCGACGACGACGGCTCGGTCGGTGGCGTCCTCGACGTGGCGGTCGAGACGACCGACGCCGTCGTGTCCCAACGGCGGCTGACGTGCCTGGCCGATCTGACGGCGGCGCTCGTGGCGGCCAAGCACGTCACCGATGTCTTCCGGCTCGGCGCCCTCGTGCTGCAACGCTGGCGCCGCGACGTGACCGCGGTCGACCTCTACCTACGGAGCGACGGCACCCTGTCGCTCATGGCCTCCAACCGTCGCCCCGGCCATCGAGGCGTCGACCCCGAGCTCCTGTCGGAGGTGGCGACGTCGGGCACGGCCGTCGTCCTTGGACACGGCGGTCCCACCCGCCCGGCCGACCACCTGATCACGTCCATCGGCGGTGGGTTCGACGGCGCCGAGGGCGTGGTGGTCTTCGCCCTGAACCCGCAACGACCGTTCGACGGGAGCTACCGCACGTTCCTCGACCTGATGAGCCAGGTCATCGACACGGCCCTCGACAGCGCCTACCGCCGCTCGGTCGAGGTCGGCGAGTACCGTCGCCTCAGCGACTCCCTCAAGCACGCACTGCTCCAACCGGCCAGCGACTTCGCCACGGTGGCCGCCCGCTACCTACCGGCCGACGGAAGCCTGGCCATCGGAGGCGACTGGTACGACGTCATCGATCTCGGTGACGACCGGCGGGGCATCGTCGTCGGTGACTGTGTCGGTCACGGCCTCGACGCGGCCACCGCCATGGCCCAGCTTCGCAGCGCCACCCGGGCCATGCTCCTCGACGGCCAGGACCCGGCGGAAGCACTGACGGCGCTCGACCAGTTCGCCGCCACCATCGCCAGCGCCCGTTGCGCCACCGTTCTGTGCGTCGTCGTCGACCGTCGCCGGAGCCGCATCACCTACGCCCGGGCCGGCCACCCACCGGCGCTGGTCGCCTCGGGCGCCACGGTGTCGTGGCTCGCCGACGGCGGCGGCCCCCCGCTCGGGGTGATCGACGACGTCGTCCGGGTCAACGCCGTCCACGACGTTCCCCCTGACAGCATCCTCGTGGCCTACTCCGACGGCCTCATCGAGCGGCCGGGCGAGGTGCTCGATGAAGGCTTCGCCCGCCTGGCCGACGCCACAATCCGTCTGCTGGACGCCCCGACGGTGCAGGACCTGGCCGACGGGCTCCTGAACCTGCTCCTGTCGGGCGACCTGCGCGACGACGTCGTGCTGGTGGTGAAGCACCTTCCCCCCACCAGCCAGGCCTACGTCCTCGACCAGTAGGCGCCGACACGGGCCCGTCAGCCCTGGGGCACCCGCACCTCGTGGCCGTTGGCGATGAGGGCCCGGCGGAGCCGGTCGGCCACGTCGTCGAGTTCGGCGGCGTCGACTGACGGGTCGGCGTTGCGGAAGTCGAAGTCGGCCATGGTGTCGCTGGGGAACACGTGCAGGTGGGTGTGGGGCACCTCGTAGCCGGCCACGAGCAGCCCGATCCGTTCGCACGGGAAGGCGTCGCGTTGGGCCCGACCGAGCTCCCGGGCCGCCGCCATGAGGTGGGTGGCGACCTCGGGCTCGAGGTCGACCCACTGGTCGACCTCCTGTCGGGGGATGACCAGGCAGTGGCCGACGTGGAGCGGCCGGATGTCGACCATGGCCACGCAGACGTCGTCGGCCCACACGAGGCGGCCCGGGATCTCACCGGCGATGATGCGAGAGAAGATCGATGGCATGGATCAGAGGCTACGGACGCCGCGGCCCGGGCCCTCGGCATCCGTCGGGCACCGCCTCGACCGCCATCGCCCGAGAGGCCATGCTTGGGGGCCATGGCCAAGAGCGAAACACCTTCCGAGACGACTTCCGGGAACAGCGACGCCACCCTCTACCAGGTGGCCAGGGGCGTGGCGACCATCACCCTGAACCGACCGGAGCGCAAGAACAGCCTGGGGGAGGAGCTGGTCGAGAGCCTGGCCGGCGACCTCGATCGGGCCATGACCGACGCCGCGGTGCGGGCCGTGGTGCTGACCAATGTCGGCAACACCTTCTGTGCCGGGGCCGACCTCAAGGCCGACCGGCCAGGGGTACCGGACGACGACCGGCCCCGCCGCACCTTCGTCGACGTCATGGACCTGATCCTCGACGGGCCGAAACCGGTGCTGGGACGGATCGACGGCCACGTCACCGGAGGCGGCGTCGGTCTGGTGGCAGCGTGCGACATCTCGATCATGCGCGACGACGCCAAGATCGGCTTCGCCGAGGTCCGCCTCGGCGTGGCACCCGCCGTCATCTCCGTGGTCTGCCTGCCCAAGATGCGGCGGGCCGACGCCAGCGAGCTGTTCCTCACCGGCGAGCGGTTCACACCCGCCCGGGCGGCCGAGGTGGGGCTGATCAATCGGGCGGTGCCCGCCGCCGAGCTCGACGAGGCTGTCGACCGCTACCTGTCGATGCTGGTCCGGGGCGGTCCGCTGGCCCTCGCCGCCTGCAAGGAGCTCGTGTCCCGCCTACCCGGCATGGACGACCGCGACGAGGCCTTCGCCTGGGCCGCGGCCCGCTCCCAGGCGCTGTTCGCCTCCGACGAGGCGGCCGCCGGCATCGCCGCCTTCCGTCAGCGGCGCGACGCACCCTGGGTGCCGGCGTCGGACTGACCGCCGGCGCCGACCGCCCGGCGGTCAGTCGAGATCGGGGTAGATCGATGGTGGAGGGCCGGGCACACCCGGACCGTGACAGACCCAGCAGGCCGAGTCGACCGGACCAGTCCACGCCACCTCGCACGGGACGCAGCTCATCCGCAGGCCGACCCGCCGGTAGCGGGGCACGATACCCGTCGACGATCGAAGACCGTGGTTGCTCACACCCCTGCTATCGGCCCGGTGGCACCCGACCTGAGCGGATGGGACGACGAGGCTCGGGGTGCCGCCCACGACGGGTCGGCTCAGACCCGCTGCGCCACGTGGGCCACCGTGGTCATCTTGACCGTCACCGCGCCCCCCAGCTCCCCGACCAGGGCCGCCACGGCCGACATCAGCTCGGACCGGACGTCGACGTCGAGCAGCCGGTGATCGGAGTTGGAGCACAGCCAGCCGATCAGGCTGGGAGCGTCGAGGCGCCGGGTCCACCGGTGCTCGAGCCGTGTCCATCCGGCGAAGCGGACGTTGGCCGCTATGGGTTCCGCCGCAGGGTCGAAGTCGCTGGCCTTCATCCCCGGCCACACCTCGGCCATGTGGGGAACCAGACGGGCGTAGAGCTGCTTCATCGCCTCCCCCACCAGGCCCTGGTCGCGCCGGGGGTGGTGCCACACGAGAGCCAGGCGCCCATTGGGGACGAGCGCATCGGCCACCACGTCGTAGCCGATCGTCGGGTCGACCCAGTGCCAGGCCTGCGCCGCCAGCGCCACGTCGAACGAGGCGGGCGGCAGCACCGCCTCCTCCAGGTCGACATGGTCGAGGGCGACGAGCCCGGGGCCACACGCCAGTTGGAGCAGGGCGGCCATCCGGGTGTCCGGTTCGAGAGCGTGGACCCGCTTGCCCAGGGCCAGGAGGGCCTTGGTCGCCTTGCCGGTGCCGGCCCCGATCTCCAGCACGGGACGATCGGTGGTGTCGGCGACGATGGCCTCCATCAGGGCGCGGGGATACCCGGGCCGGAAGCGATCGTAGAGGCTCGGGTCCTCGCCGAAGATCTGCGCTTGTCTGGTGGAATACGGCTCCGTCACCGGTGCTCCAGCCGTGTGCACGACCCCGTTGGATTCGATACGCCCGCTCACCACCGTCAACGGTAGACGGCCCTGCGGGTGGTTTCACCTCCCCGGGAGGTGAGGGACGCCCACCGGGTGGGGGCAGCGGTCAGAGGGCACCGACCAACACCCGGATGACGATGAGGACCACGAAGACCGACAGGTCGAGGCCGCCCAGTGGGGGCAGGACCCGCCGGACGGGAGCCAGCACGGGCTCGGTGATCCGGTACAGACCGTCGACCACGGGCCGGAACGGGGAGTCGGCCCCGATCGGCAGCCAGCTCACCACCGCCCGGGCCAGGAAGACGATGGTCAGGAAGTTGAGGAGGAGCACGAGGACATCGGTCATCCTTGCATCGTGCCCGGCCGCCGGCCCGCTCCCACCCGGGACGGAACCGGCGATCCCCGTCACCCGAAGGCGGGGCTCAGGGCGAGGGCCACGAAGCCCAGGCTGGTCAGTGCGATGGTGAGTGCCATGGCCATGATGTGCCGCATGTGATCTTCCGCTCCCTCGTCCGCCGGTGTCGGCGGGTTGTCGTATGTCTTCGAGTGTGGGGCCGCCGGCCCCGACCGCCATCGGGGACAACCCCCAGCAGGTGGGCCCCCACCCGGGGACCGGGGACGTGGAGGCTGATCCACGCCGCCCTTACCCCACCGCCCGCCGACGTAAACACCCGAGTGGGCGGGCCCGCCGACGAACCCCGTCCGCTTCGGACAGGGCCGAGCGTGCGGGCGGCTAGCATGGCGCCCATGGTCGGTTACACCTCACCGGAGCACCACCCGGCGTTCGAGGAGTACTGCGAGACGATCTTCGAGCTGGCCGAGGACGGCGTCAACGTCATCCAGGCCCGGATCGCCGAACGGCTCGAGGTGTCCAGGCCGGCGGTCTCCGAGATGGTCCGGCGTATGACCGACGAGGGCCTCGTCGTCACCAACGGCACCACGATCGAGCTGACCGAGCAGGGACAGCAGCTGGCCCGCACGATGGTCCGCCGCCACCGGTTGGCGGAGCGCTTCCTCACCGACATGCTCGGGCTCAGTTGGGCCGAGGCCCACCACGAGGCCGGCAAGTGGGAGCACGTGATCAGCCCCGTGGTGGAAGCGGCGATCATGGACGCGCTCGACAATCCGACGACGTGCCCCCACGGCAACCCGATTCCCGGCTCGACCTACGTCGAACCCGATCTCATCGCCCTGTCGGCGGTGGCCGCCGGGCGACGGGCCATCGTCACCCGCATCCCCGAGGCACTGGAGTTCGCTCCCGGACTCCTCGAGTTCCTCGAGGAGCACCGCCTCCAACCCGGGGTCACGGCCACCGTCCTGGCCGCCTCGCCGGACGGCACGACCACGGTCGAGATCGATGGCCGCGTCATCGGCATCAGTGCCTTCACCGCCGAACGGATCCTCGTCAGCGAACGCTGAGCGGCGGGTCGGGCGATCGGCCGGGCTCGCCGGGCCGCAGCCACCCGGTTAGGTTGGGCGCCGTAGCGATTCCGTGTGCCCAGGAGGTCCCACCCCAATGAGAGCCGTCGTTTGCAACGCCTTCGGACCCCCCGAGGATCTCGCCATCGTCGATATCGACGAACCGACCGTGGGCGACGGGCAGGTGCTCATCGACGTGAAGGCCGTGCCGGTCACGTTCCCCGACACGCTGATGCTCGAGGACAAGTACCAGTTCAAGGTGCCTCTGCCCTACGTGCCCGGCGGCGAGGTGTCCGGAGTGGTGGCGGCGATCGGCGGCGGGGTCGACCGGATCGCCGTCGGTGACCGGGTGGTGGCGTCGACCGGCGTCTCCGGTGGGTTCGCCGAGCGGGCCCTGGCCAAGGCGTCCGACGCCCGGATCCTGCCCGACAGCGTCGGCTTCGCCGAGTCGACCGGGCTCGGCTACGCCTACGGCACGACCTATTACGGGCTGAAGTGGCGGGGCCAACTGGCCGAGGGCGAGACCCTCCTCGTCCTGGGAGCGGGCGGCCATCTGGGGATGACGGCCATCGAGATCGGCAAGTTGATGGGGGCCACGGTGATCGCCGCCGCCTCCACCGACGCCAAGCTCGATCTGTGTCGCCGCTTCGGGGCCGACATGACCATCAACTACGCCCAGGAGAACCTCAAGGACCGGGCCAAGGAGTTGACCGACGGCAAGGGCGTCGACGTCATCTACGACCCGGTTGGCGGCGAGTACGCCGAGTCTGCGCTGCGGGCGTCGGCCTGGGGCGGCCGGTTCCTCGTCATCGGCTTCACCGCCGGGATCCCGTCGGTGCCGCTCAACCTCACGCTGCTCAAGAGCTGCTCGATCGTGGGGGTCTTCTACGGAGCGATGATGGCCAACGAACCCAAGCTGGGGGCCGAGATCATGGCCGACCTGTTGGAGATGACCGGGTCGGGCAAGCTCAACCCCCACATCTCGGAGCGCTACTCCCTCGACGAGGCACCGAAGGCACTGCGGTCGATGATGGACCGCCGAGCCATCGGCAAGATCGTCATCGAGCCCTGATCATCGCCCGGGGCGCCGAGGCGCAGGTCCCCTGAAGGCCACGTCCCGGTCGACACTGACGTCGCAGGCTGGGCCCGTAGCGCACGGGGGGTCCACGGGCCGGGCCGGCTCAGTCGCCCTGGGTACCGACGCGCAGATCCTTGAAGGCCACGTCGCGGTCGACGGAGATGTCCCGGGGCAACCCCAGGACCCGGTCGCCGATGATGTTCTTCTGGATCTCGTCGGTGCCGCCGGCGATGTTGGCGCTGAAGCTGCGAAGGGTGGAGTTGACCAACCGCTCGCTCTCCTCGGTCTCGGCGGACCAGGCCGCACCGGCCGGGCCGGCCAGGTTCTGCATGATCGAGCGGCTCATCCTGGCGATCTTGGCCCCGTGGAGCTTGCCGAGCGAACCGCCGGGACCGGGCGTTTTGCCCGCCTTCATCTCGGCCCTGGTGCGGAGGGAGACCAGGCTCTTGGTCGTCTCCTCGACGTAGATCCGCATCAGGTCCTGGCGGGTCACGGCGTCGTCGAGTCGGCCGTGGTTGCGGGCCGTCTTGATGAGGAAGTCGGCGGTCGGGGTCTTGATGCCCTCGCTGGAGCCGGTCCCGATGGCCACCCGCTCGTACATGAGCATGGCCGTGGCCAGCCGCCACCCGGCGTTGAGCTCCCCGATGAGGGCGTCGCGGGGCAGGCGGACATCGGTGAAGAAGATCTCGTTGAAGTGCCTGCCGCCATCGATCTGGTTGATAGGGCGGATCTCGACGCCGGGCGCCCGCATGTCGATGATGAACATCGAGATCCCGGCGTGCTTGGGCACGTCGGGGTCGGTGCGGGCGATGATGATGCCGTAGTCGGACACGTGGGCCAGCGTGGTCCACACCTTCTGACCGTTGAGGGTCCACTCGTCGCCATCGAGGACGGCCCTCGTCTGGAGGCTGGCCACGTCGGAGCCGGCGCCGGGCTCGGAGAACATCTGGCACCACACGGTGCGGGCGGCGACGGCATCGGGCAGGTAGGCCGCCTTCTGCTCGTGACTGCCGTACTCGACCAGCATCGGCACACACATGCCGTGGCTGATGGTGAGCTGCCCCGTCATGTCGTGATGCTTGGCGTACTCCTCCCGCCAGATCCGCTCGTAGCTCTTGGGCAGGCCCTGGCCCCCGTACTCCTTCGGATAGGTGATCCCGGCCAGGCCGGCGTCCGCCACCTTCTGCTGGAACGCCTTGGCCGCCTCCAGCTCGTTCGCCCCCCGGGGATCGGGCAGCTCGAAGCGGAGGCCGGTTGCGTGCTCGGTCAGGAAGACCTGGCACCGGGCCCGGAACTCGTCCTCGGTCTCGGTCTCGGTCGGCGGGGCGTCGGTCTCGGTAGCGGTCATGGAGGGCGTCGTCCTTCGCTGGTCGTGGGGGTACGTCGTGGGTCGAGGGCACCGTCGGGAGGGCCGCAGACCTTCGCCGGCAGCCGGGCCGCCGCGGTTCGACAGGTTCAACAGTGGCACAGATCGGCGGGACCGGCCCAGCTCACCCCCAAGCACGGTCCAGGGCGGCAGGGAGCTCCTCACACCACTGGATCAGATCGTGGCCCGAGACCCGCTCGGTGAAGTGATGGGGCGCCCGGTGGAGGTGCAGGAGGCCGGCCCAGGCCCCGGTCGCCTGGAAGAACCCGTCCTCGAGGGTGCCGGCGCACAGATGGACCATCGGGTGTGTCTCGGCGTCCCACCGTGTGGTCGGCTCCGGCGGCGTGCCGGTGCTGAAGGCGAAGACATGACCGAAACGCTGGGGGTGGAGCCGGGCCACGGCGAGCGCATGGCCCCCGCCGTCGCTGCAACCGAACACCGCCCTCCGGTGGCGCTCGGTCGGTACCCCGAGCTCGTCCTCGGCCCATCGGGCCAGCTCGTCGACGAAGAACCGCTGGTGGGAATCGAAGCGCCTGTCGTCGTAGCCGAGCAGGTACTCGAGGGCCCGCTGATTGCCCCTGATCCGATCGGCGGGGGCGGCATGGGCCGCCACGACGACCACTCGAGGACACGCCCCGGCCTCGATGGCGGCATCCAGGCGGCGGGCGTAGGGGGCGAACATGTTGCCGTCGGTGGCGTACACGACCGGCACGTCCTCGCCGAGCGTGTGGTCGGGAGGACGGTAGACCGTAACCGTCCGCGGCCCGCCCAGGGCGGCCGACTCCACGGCATGGTCGTAGGTCGAGCCGACGAGGGGATCGTTCGACGGCAGCTCCGGCGGGGCGGCGGCACCGCGGAACCGGCCGTCGTGCGAGCCTCGGGAGACGCTGAGGTTGGCGCTGCCGTCGAGGGGGGTGAAGGTGTAGGTGATGACCGCCTCGTCGAGCCGTTCGACGCGCACCGACAGGGCGTGGAGCCCCTCGCCGACCTCCCAGCTCGGGATGGGGAAGACGGGGGTGACGGCCACGGGGACGTCCGATTCGGCCACGAAGGTCAGGATGCCGCCGTCGGCCCAGGCGGAGGCCCCCTCCGCCTCCCGCCGGGCCCGGAGTTCGTCGGGATCCGGGTCGGTCCAGACCCGGCACCAGCGCTGGCCCCGGGGCAAGGCCCCGGTCTCCGTGGCCCGCTCCCGGGCCAGCTGGCGCGACAGCTCGCTCATGCGTCGGCGCAGCTCGGCCAGGGTTGGGACACCGAGGGCCACCCGCTCGGCGTCGTCGATCGTGGGATCGACGGGGGGTTGGACGATGTCGCCCTGATGCTCGACCATGACGGTGCCGTAGAGCTGGGCCCGGCCCTGGTACAGGGCGATCTTGTCGACCGCCTCGGCGTGGACCACCCCGGCCCCGTCGATGCCGTCATCGTGGGCCCGCCGGGAAAGGCGGGCCACCTCCATCAGGTCCTCGGCCATCCCCGAAACGGCGAGGAACCGGGCCGCCCGCAGCGCATCGACGCCGGTGGCCAGGCGCAGACGGGGGTGGTGGCGTAGCCGATCGACGAGGCCGAGGCGGGCCAGCTCGTCCGCCCCCTCCGCCTCGGTCAGGAGGATCGGGAGATCATCGCCGCCGGCCGTGCCCGCTGCCCCGCTCATGCCCCGGACCCTACCGCACACCGACGACGTCGTCCGATCCGTCCGGTGGTCGCGCCGTCACCCGTCGGCTGGCAGACTCCGATCATGGACCACCGCCCTCTCGTGCGCCACCAGTTCGGGGCCAACGCCGCCAACTACGCCACCAGCCCGGTCCACGCCAGCGGTGCCAGCCTGGCCCTGGTGGTCGAGTTGCTCCAGCCCCAAACCCACTGGCACGCTCTCGACGTGGCCACCGCCGCCGGTCACACGGCGTTCGCCCTGGCCCCCCACGTGGCCACGGTGGTGGCTAGCGACGTCACCCCGGAGATGCTCGCCATCGCCGGGGCCGGGGCCGCCGAACGGGGCCTCGGCAACGTCTCGTTCGAGCCGGCCGACGCCGAGGACCTGCCCTTCGCCGACGACCGGTTCGACGTCGTGACCTGCCGCATCGCCGCCCATCACTTCCCCCGACCCGACCGCTTCGTGGCCGAGGTGGCCCGGGTCCTGCGGCCAGGCGGCCGCTTCGGCCTGGTCGACAACATGGTCGACACCGCGGCGTCGACCTTCGTCAACCGTCTCGAGCGGCGCCGCGACCCCAGCCATGTCCGGGCCCTGGCCTTGGAGGAGTGGCTCGAGTTGCTGACGGGGGCGGGGCTGCGGCCCGTGGCGAGGGAGCTCACGGTCAAGCGGATGGTGTTCAGCGTCTGGGCCGACAACATGAACGTGGCCGAGGAGGTCCGGGGCGAGCTCCTGGAGGCGCTCGAGCACGCCCCCGGGCCGGCCGCCGCCTATCTCCGACCCGAGCTGGGCCGACCCGGCGACCAGGATGCCGCCGCCTTCCACCTCACCGAGGGCATCATCGTGGCCGAGGCACCGGCGTGACGGCCCCGATGACCGGGTTCGGCCGGGAGGACCACGGCGCCGGACGCGACGACGAGCGTCTCCTGGTCGGCCAACGATTCCAGCATGGTGCCACGGAGAGGTGGCATGACGAGGTCACGACTCGGTGAACGGCAACGGCTTCCAGAGATCGAGGACCCGGCCGATCACGGATAGGGCCAGGGCGTGCCGGATCTCGCCCCTCCGGGCCGCCGCCACCACCTGATCGTCCGTCATGCGGACGATCTCGATGTGTTCGCCATCGCCCGGCGCAGCGTCGGCCTCCGGGGTCACCCCCTCGACCAGCCAGTGGTGGCACAGGTGATCGTGGAAAGCGGGGTTCGGTTCCACCGCCCCCAGGTACCGCCAGCGACCACCGCCGTAGCCGGTCTCCTCCAGCAGCTCGCGCCGGATGGCGGTGCCGTGGTCCTCGCCTTCGTCGACCATCCCGCCCGGGGTCTCGAGCGTCGAATAGCCGACGCCGAAGCGGAACTGGCGGACCATGACATGTCGGCCCTCGGCATCGATGGCCACGCAGTTCACCCAGTCGACCGACTCGAGGACCAGGCGGTCGAACGACCGACCGGAGACGGGGTGACGGAGCGTGTCGAACCGGGTGCGGAACAGCACCAGGTCGTCGGCGTAGCGGGAGCCCAGATGATCCCAGGCGAGCGGGTCGGTCATCCTGTCAGCCTGCCAGGCTCTGCTCGGGCATGCTCTGCCCATGGTCCGCTCCATCGACGATCTCGTGATCCGCCCGGACACGGCCGACGACGGTCCGGCGCTGGCGGCCCTGGGGCTCCGGCCGGTCGGCGTGTTCCCCCAGGCCGGACGGAAGTTCGATCGGTGGCACGACCTCGGATTCTGGCATCGCCTTGGTCCAGTCGATCCTCCGTCGGACACGAGCCGTCGAGGCCGGACCCGAGCTTCGGGGCGACCAACGGTCTCCCTAGATGGGGGTGAACCGGGGCAGGGCGCTGCCCTCGCCCGTGTCGTCCCACACCACCCTGACCCTGGAGTCGATGGCCACGTCGGCGGGGTCGCAGTCGACGATGTTGGTCATGACCCGTGGCCCCTCGTCGAGCTCGACATAGGCATAGACGTAGGGGGTGGCGTCGCGCCACCGACCCTGGCTCTGGTGGACGACGGTGTAGCTGTAGACCGACCCTTCACCGGTGGCGTCGAACCAGCTCAGGTCGAAGCTGGAGCAGATGGGGCACACGGCTCGGGGCCACCACACCACCGTGTCGCACGATCCGCAACGCTGGAGGGTGAACCGACCCTCGGCGGTGGCGGCCCAGAACGGGGCGGAGTCCTCGTTGGTGCGAGGAGGTTTGGCCGGCAGTCCTGACATCTCTAGAGCTCCCTTGCGATGACGAGGGTGGCACTGCCCATGCGGCCGGCCAGCGAGCCGCCCGTGCCGTGGACCAGGGCGAGATCGCAGTCGGGTACCTGCACGGCCTCGTGGGCCTCACCCCGCAGTTGGCGTACCGCTTCGAGGATCTTGGTCATGCCGCCCCGGTTGCCGGGATGGTTGCTGCACAGCCCGCCTCCGTCGGTGTTGAACGGGAGCCCGCCGTGGGGAGCCTGGAGGTTGCCGTCGGTGACGAACGCCCCGCCCTTGCCCTTCTGGCAGAAGCCGAGATCCTCGACGGTCTGGAGCACGGTGATGGTGAACGAGTCGTAGATCGAGGCGTAGTCGATGTCGGCCGGGGTGACCCCGGCCTCCTCGAACGCCAGCGGACCCGACCACACCGCCCCGGTGTGGGTGAGGTCGATGCGGCCGTTGGCCGTGCCCTTCGTCGCCTCGCCGGCACCGAGGATCGGCACGCAGTGCCGGTCGAGGTCCCGGGCGATCTCGGGACTGACGACCACCACTGCGCCCCCACCGTCGGTGATCACGCAGCAGTCCATCCGGTGGAGTGGATCGGCGATGACCGGCGAGTCGAGCACCTCCTCGATCGTCACCACCTCGCGCAGCATGGCGTGAGGATTGTGCTGGGCGTGGGTGGAGGCCGCCACCTTGATGGCGGCCAGCTGCTCGCTTGTGGTACCGAACTCGTGCATGTGACGGCGGGCGGCGAGGGCGTAGTTGGCGACCACCGTGTTGCCGAACAGGTTCTCGAAGTCGGACTCCGGTCCCGATCCCCCGCCGCCGCCGCCGGGTCCGCGACCCCCGGTGCGGGGCTTGCCGGCCAAGCTGACGAGGGCCACGCTGCACTTACCGGCGGCGATGGCCGCCGCCGCGTGGTTGACGTGGGCCACGTACGACGATCCCCCCATCTCGGTCGAGTCGGTATACCGGGCCGCAATGCCGAGGTAGTCGATCATCGACAAGGTGCCGAAACCCGGCGAGTCACCGGCGCCGAAGTAGGCGTCGACATCGCCCATGGTCAGCCCGGCATCGTGCAGGGCGCCGACGCACACCCGGGCGTGGATCTCCATCAGCGACTGGTCCGGCAGATGCCGGCCGGGGTGCTCGAACGCCCCGGCGATGCAGGCCTTGCCCCTGATGCTCATGTCGCTCTCCTCCCTGTGGTCCGTCGAGTGTAGGTGACCGGCCGGGTCAGGGTCAGCGTGAGTCGTTGCCGACACCATCGCCCACCTCCGATCGGGCTGCCGGTCGAGGTGCTTCGCAGACGAAGTCGATGGCGTCGCCCGACCCCGGCGTCAGTTGCCGTTGGTCGACCAGTGCCAGGGCTCACTGGGCAGGTTGGACAAGCCGTAGCGGGCGGCATTGGCCTTCAACCAGTTCCAACCTCCGCCCGAGCGGGACCGGATGAGGCTCCCGTTGTAGGTGAAGTCGATGGCCAGGCCCCGCTCGTGCATCGAGCGTCCCGGACGTGCCGTCGGCGGGCTGCACCGGCTGGCCGGCATCTCGTAGATGGCGTAGTTGCTCGTGCCACAGTTCGCCCGCCGGGTGGCGATCTGCGCCGATGCGCTCCGGTAGCCGCCACCGCCGAGATCGAGTCCGGCGGCGGCAGCGTCGGCGAGGAGCTGACGGACCGGATCGACGATCGACTGGTGCACGTAGATGCCGTTGCCGGCGTAGGCGATCTCGTCCTCGCCCACCACGTCGGGCACGGCAACGTCCGACACCGGGACCGGGCCCGGGGCCGGCGAGGCGGCCAGCTGGGACGCCAGGGCGTCGGTGTCACCGACGGGGGCCTCACCGCCGAGGGCGGCCCGCTCCGCCAGGAGATGGTCGAGGCGGCGCTCAGCGGCCGCCGTGACTCGGCCCTGAGCAGCCTGGTCCCGCTCGAGCGTCTCGAGCTCCTGCTGGCCGAACTGCTGGAGGTGCTCGGCCTCGGCCACCGCCTCGATGGCCTCACGGCGGCGGGCGTCGAGATCCTCCTGCGCCGCCCGCAGGTCCTCGATCAGTTCGAGGTCGGTCTTGGTGGCGTAGACCCGCATCTGCTCCATTCGCAGCACGCGATTGGGGTCACCATGGATCAGCAGTGCCGCTCGGCCCGACTCGTCGCCGGTGAAGGTACGGATGGCGGCCGCCTCCACCGCGACCTCGACCACCGCCACCTCCTCCTCGGCCGCCGCCACTTCGGCCTCGGTGTCGGCCACGTGCTGCCGGGCCGCCGCCAGCTGCTCGTCGGCGGCCGCCACCTTTGCCCGCTGGGCCTCGACCTGGCCGCGCAGGACGGCCACGGCATTGGTCAGGTCGCCCAGCTCGGCGTTGGCGGCGTCGACCTCGCGGGCCTTGGCCGCCTGCTCGGCATCGACCGCCGGCCCCTCCATCGTGGCGGGAGCGGCGGTGGACGCCGTCGACGACGGGGGGCTGGCGGGGGTTGTGGCCGGAGAGCTCGTTCTGGCCGTCGTCGCCGTGGCCGCAGCCGTCGTGGCCGTGGTCGCCGGAGCGGTCGACGTGGTCGAGGCCTGGGTGGTGCTGGCTGCGGTCGACGGCGGAGCCGTCGACGACGGGTCGGTCGTGGTCGTCGACCCCGTCGTGGTGGTCGTCGAGTCTTGGGCTCCACCGGGTAACGCCCCGAGACCGACCAGGAGGACGGCGACGCCGACCACTCTCACGATCTTTCCCTCGCCCCTGGTTGTGCCCGGCCAGTGACGGGTAAATCCGGCCATGTACGGCATTCCCTCCGCCGAGAATGAAACGTATTCGTCACGAACCTAGCCCGACCAGGGCCCGTCTGCACCGCCAAGGGCCCACAATCAGTGGCGCCGACCCCGATCGCCGCCCGGCCGTCGGTGCACTAGATTCGCCCCCGCAAGGTCCCCGACCGGGGGGCTGGGAAGGGGAGCCGATGACGACACAGGGGAACGACGACGGGCTCCTCGCACCGTACCGGGTACTCGATCTGACGGACGAGCGGGGCCACTTCGCCGGATTCCTCCTGGCTCAGATGGGAGCCGACGTGATCGCCGTCGAGCCTCCGGGCGGTCAACGGTCTCGCTACACCGGACCGTGGGCCGGTGGGCCACCCGATCCCGAGCGATCGCTCCAGCACTGGGCCTACAACCGGGGCAAGCGCTCCGTCGTCGTCGACGACGGAGCCCTCCTGGCGACCCTGGCCGCCGACGCCGACGTGCTGATCGAGTGCGGAGCCCTCGACCTCGACCTCGCCGCCCTGCGGGCGGCCAACCCGGCGCTGATCACCGTCTCGCTGACACCGTTCGGGGCGGATGGGCCCAAGGCCGACTGGCTCGGCACCGACCTCACGCTCAACGCCGCCAGCGGCGAGATGTCGCTCAACGGCTACATCGACCGACCGCCGGTGCGGATCTCGGCTCCCCAGGTATGGCTCAACGCCGGGGCCGAGGCGGCGTGCGCCGTTCTCATCGCCCTCACCGACCGCCGACGGAGCGGAGCCGGCCAGCACATCGACGTGTCGGCCCAGGAGGCGATGATGCTCACCGCCCAGGGCTGGATGTGCCCCAGCCTGTGCGACAACCCTCCGGCCCAACGCAGTGGCGGTGGTCTCGAGCTCCTCGGCCTCGTCCGGTTCCGCTTCGTCTACGAGTGCCTCGACGGTCACGTGACCCTCACCTTCCTCCCCGGCGTCCTCGTCGGCGGCTTCACCAACCGGGTCCTGCGATGGGCCAACGCCAAGGGCACCCTGTCCGACGAGTTGGCGGCCATCGACTGGGTCGACCTCCTCGGCTCCCGGGAGCTGACCGAGGTGGCCGATATCGCCGAGCGGACCTCCGAGGGGGTGGCCGCCGCCTTCGCCACCGAGACCAAGGGCGATCTGTTCGCCATGGCCCAACGCGACCGTCTCCTGCTCGTCCCGGTGACGACCCCGGCCGACGTGCTCGACACCGAGCACTACGCCATCCGCCGCTTCTGGGACGAGATCGACCTCGGCGACGGACCAATCCGCTTCCCCGGCCCGTGGGCCCACCTCGACCGGGGTGAGCTGGCCCGCCTGGGGCCGCCACCGAAGGTCGGCCAACACACCGACGAGGTGCTGGCCGAAGTGGGCGTTCGATCCCGTCCCACCCCGACGACGGCCTCCCCCGCAGCCCCGGACCGCCCCCTCGAGGGGATCACGGTCATCGACTTCACCTGGGTCTACGCCGGGCCGTTCGCCACCCGCATGCTCGGCTACTACGGCGCCGACGTCATCCGCCTCGAGTCGCAGACGAGACCCGACCAGGTCCGCACCTCGGGCCTGGCCAGGGTGATGGGCGACGACGGTCCCGAGGCCTCCCAGCAATGGCACTCGATCAACGCCGACAAGCGGAGCCTCCAGCTCAACCTCAAGGTGCCCGAGTCCCGCCAGGTGGTGCTCGACCTGGCCGCCGAGGCCGACGTCGTCATCAACGCCTTCTCGCCCGGGGTCCTGGAACGTATGGGTCTCGGCCACGAGGACCTCCACGCCGTCAATCCCCGCCTCATCGCCGTGTCGACCACCCTGTTCGGCCACTCCGGCCCATTGTCGCCCATCCCCGGGTTCGGCAACATGGGGGCGGCGATGGGCGGCTACTACGAGCTGACCGGGTGGCCCGATCGGCTCCCCGCCGGACCTTTCCTGGCCTACACCGACGCCACATCGCCGCGGCTGACGGCGGCGGTGATCATGGCCGCCCTCGACTGGCGGGAACGGAGCGGCCAGGGTCTGAGCATCGACTTCTCCCAGGCCGAGGGCGGGATCCACTTCCTGTCCGAGGCCGTCCTCGACCAGGAGATCAACGGGTTCGCCCAGACCCGGGCCGGGAACGCCGATCGGTGGATGGCTCCCCACGGGGCGTATCCGTGTGGCGAGCCCGGTGCCGACCAGTGGATGACGATCGCCTGCGAGGACGACGACCAGTGGCGCCGCCTGGCCGACCTCGTCGGTCGAGCCGACCTCGGCGGCCTGACCACAGCAGAGCGCCTGGGCCGTCGCCGGGAGCTCGACGAGGCCCTCGCCGCCTGGACGACCGGCCAGGAGCCGGTGGCGCTCCAGGAGCGGCTCCAGGCCGAGCGGATCCCCGCCCATCGGGTCCAGAACAGCCCCGAGGTCGTGACCGACCCCCAGCTCCTGCACCGCGACCACTTCCACGAGGTCCCCCACGAGCACTACGACGTGACCTGGGCCGAGCAATACGGCTTCCGCCTGTCGCGCAGCATCGGCACCCCCCGGCGAGCGGGTCCGACGTGGGGCGAGCACAACTTCGAGATCCTCTCCGAGCTGCTCGGCTACGACGGCGACCGCATCGCCGAGCTCGTGATCGCCGGCGTGCTCGAGTAGCCGACCGGGACGAGGTGCCGGCTTTGGGAGCCGATCGGGGGCCGCCCTACGCTTGCCCGATGACCCCGGCCCGCCAGAACCCGTCAGACCTCATGCCCGGGCCGGGCGGGAACGGGTCTCCCCGGCCGGCGACCGAACCCCCGGTCTCCACCGTCGGCGTCGACGGCGTCGACGGCGACCCGCCCGGTCCCCCGTCGACGCACCGGGCGGGGTTCTGGGGCTGGCGGGTGGCGCTGGCCGGCGCCGGCACCCAGATGCTGGTGGCCGGGCTGGTCCAGCACGCCTACACCAACTACTCCGTCCTCCTGCGGGAGGAGTTCGGCTGGAGCGCAACGCTGGTGGCCTTCGGCTTCGCCATGAACCGGCTCGAGTCGGGCCTGTTGGGTCCGGTCCAGGGGTGGATGATCGACCGCTTCGGCCCCCGCACGGTCATGAGGATCGGTGCCGTCATCCTCGCCATCGGGCTCATGGGGTTCAGCACCCTCCAGAACGCAGTGCAGTTCTTCCTCTTCTACTTCGTGGTGGCGGTCGGGGCCAGCCTGGCCGGCTTCATCACCGTGGTCACCGTCGTCGTCAACTGGTTCGAGCGGCGCCGCTCGACCGCGCTCGCCGTGGCCCAGGCCGGCTTCCCCATCGGCGGCGTCCTGACCCCGGCGGTGGTGTTCTGCCTCACCGAGTTCGGCTGGCGGCGGACGGCGTTCGGGTCGGCCTGGGTCGTCCTCGTGGCCGTCCTGGCCCTGTCGCAGGTCATGCACACCCGGCCGTCGGATCTGGGCCAGGAGGTCGACGGTGGCCGCCCCGAGACGGGCGATGGCGGCACCCTCGGCGCCGGCGGCCACGCCGGGGCGGTGGCGGAGCGGCAACGCGATTTCACGGTGGGCGAGGCGGTCAGGACCCGGGCGTTCTGGATGCTCAACCTCGGCCACGCCACCGCACTGCTCGTGGTCGGCTCGACCATGGCCCACCTGGCGATCTACCTGACCGAGGACCAGGGCTTCTCCCTGACCGGGGCGGGCCTGCTCGGCACGTCGCTCATGCTGACCCAGCTGGTGGGCCAGGTTGCGGGCGGCTACTTCGGCGACCGGATGTCGAAGCAGCGGCTCGTGGTCGGAGCCATGGGGGGCCACGTGATCGGCATGGTGCTGTTCACCTTCGCCGTCGCCCCGTGGATGGTGTGGGCCTTCGTCCCGTTCCACGGCCTGGCGTGGGGCGTGCGGGGACCGCTCCTGCAGGCCATCCGGGCCGACTACTTCGGTGCCTCGTCCTTCGGCAGGATCATGGGTTGGTCGTCGCTGATCATGATGCTGGGCACGATGAGCGGCCCGATCATCGTGGGTATGGTTCGCGACGCCACCGGCAGCTACACGATCGGGTTCACGATCATCACCGTGGGGGCCAGTCTGGCCACGGTGTTCTTCCTGCTGGCGGGACGGCCCTCCCTCCCCGCTGCCGATGGGGCGATGGCCGCCGGGGACGGGGACGGGGTCAGCCGGTAGGCGCCACCTCGGGCTCGGGGGCGACGGACCGCTCCGTCGCGCACGCCGTCGTTTCGCCCAGCGATCGTCTCGGTCATCGGAGACGACAGTACGGGCATCGGGCCGTGCTAGTCGAAGCGGCGGCGCTCCCTCTCTTCGAGCCGGGCGGAGAAGGCCGCGGCCTCGGTCCGGCGGCTCATGCCGAGTTTGGCCAGCATGTTCGACACGTAGTTCTTCACCGTCTTCTCCGCCAGGTGCAGCTCGTCGCCGATCTGACGGTTGGAGTAGCCATCACCGATAAGATCGAAGATCTTTCGCTCCTGGGGGGTCAGGTTCGCCACCAGGCCCGAATCGGAGCTCTTGACCCGCTGCATGGCCAGCCGGACCGTCGCGGCGTCGAGGAGCTGGGCCCCCGCCGCCACCTTGCGGATCGACTCGATCAGCTCGTTGCTGCGGATCTGCTTGAGCACGTAGCCGGCGGCCCCGGCCACGGCGGCGTCGAGGACGGCCTGGTCGTCGGCGAACGAGGTGAGGATGAGGCAGACGATGTCCGGGTGGCTGGAACGGATGTCGCGGCACACCTCGATGCCGTTGCCGTCCTCCAGGCGGACGTCGAGCACCGCGACCTGGGGTTCGCACCGCTCGATCTCGGCCAGGGCGTCGCTGGCCGAGGCGGCCTCGCCGACGACCTGGAGATCGGGTTCGGCGTTGAGCATGTCGGCCACACCGCGGCGGACGACCTCGTGATCGTCGAGGAGGAACACCCTCACCGGCTCGATCGTGGCCCCGGTCGTGGCCTCGTCTCCGCTCACCACTGCGCTCCCCGCCCGGTCGTGGTTGCCATCGCTGCCGTCCTCCTCCTTGAGAGCCTGCGCCGCGCCGGCGGTGATCGCAACCGCTCTCCCCCGGCGGCAGCCCCCTCGCCGGTCGCTGATGAGGTCCGGCGCAGGTCAAAGCCTGGTCCCACGACCGGCCCGCCGACAGTGACCAAGGTCCCAACGTGTGGGACGCCGGGGACCAAGGTCCCAACGGGTGGGACGCCGGGGACCAAGGGCCCTTGCCGACGCACGCCCGGAGGGACACGGTGGTCGGTGAGGATTCCGCCCGCCCCCGACGACAAGGTGATCGCCATGGCCCCTGACCGCACCGATCGACTCGAGGAGCTGAACGAGGACCAGTGCTGGCCGTTGCTGGCCCGCAAGCAGGTGGGCCGGCTCGCCATCGCCCTCAACAACGAGCCGGACATCTTCCCAGTGAACTACCGGCTCGACGGTGAGACGATCGTGGTGAAGACGGCGCCAGGGTTGAAGCTGGCGGCGGCCATCCTCGGCAACGGCGTGGCCTTCGAGGTGGATGCCCTCGACGAGACGACGCGGACCGGTTGGAGCATCGTGGTGAGGGGCCAGGCCACGGAGATCGAGTCACTCGACGAGATCCTCGATGCCGACCGGCTGCTGCTGGAACCGTGGGCCCGGGGCCACAAGAACCGCTATATCAGGATCGTTCCCTCCGCCGTGACCGGCCGCAGTCTGCCGGCGGCCCGCTGAACCGGGGTGGGCCGAGGTGCCCGGACCGAACAGGCCGAGCCCGGGCGGCCCGTACGTCGTCCCGGTCGGGAGCGCTCAGACGGGCCGGGATCGCGCCGCGGACTCGCCCGAGCCGACGGCGGAACGGACTCCGCCTCCGGATCGGTCCGGCCCGGCCGGGACCAGACGGCCGGAGATCGTCTGGGTCCGCAGGTGGAGCCAGCGCCAGTGGTGGGCATCGACCCACGGGTTCGGGTCGTTGTGCCACGCCACCCGCAACATCTCGGGATCGGTGATGACGGTGAGGGGACCGTGGACGACCACGCTCCAACCGGAGTGCGACATCTCGTCGAGGGCGTCGATCTCGAGGCACACGATCTCGCCTCGCTCCGCCGCCGCCACCTTCGCCCCCGACAGGCTGCGGAGGAAGATGTCGTGGCCTTGGATCGAGTAGTTGACCGGCACGACCACCGGTCGGTCGTGGTCGATGAACGCCAGGCGGGCGACGACGTGGCGCGCCAGGTGGGTGCGACACTCCTGTTCGGTCAGGGCCTTGACCCCGGAGCGGGCGGTCAGGTCGATGGTCACCGGCTCGCTGCGGGCCTCATACCCCGTGACCTCGGCCGGCTTGGCCTGGCGGTGGCTCCCGTCGGGAGCGGCCAGGAGCGATAGGCCCCGGCTCGCCGCCTCGGCCAACAGGGCATCGTCGAGCTGGGAGGCAGGCACGACGAGGGCCGTCGAGGCCCGCTCCATCGCGACCGACACGGCCGAGACCAGGGGCGGGGCTCCGGCCACGTCGACCACCTCGGTTCCGACGCCGACTTCGGCCAGACGGGCCTGGACCATGGCCACCGCCTGGGCGTCGGCCGGCCCCGATCCGTCGGTCACGATGACGACGTCCTCGTCGAGAGCCTGAGCCCAGGTGGCCACGACAGAGAGCGCGTCGATATCCGACTCCGTGCCGGCGACGGCCACCGTCAGCGGTCCGGTGGCCATCCGATGCCCGTGGCCGGGTCCCATGAGGAACGTCGGCTGGGAGCTGCGGCGGGCCAGCTCGCCGGCCCTCCCCGTGCCGCCCGCCACGACGCACACCGAGGGTCGGTGGCACGCCGCGTGGCCGGCGATGGCGGCAACGAGATCGTCGCCGTCGAGGAGGTGGACCGGTTCGATCGCCACCCCCAACCCGACGGCAAGCGTGTCGTAGTGATCGACGGCGGCGGCATCGGCGGTCAGTAGCTGGACGGGGGCGTTGAACCACCGGCCGAGGACGGTCGCCGGCAGGAGCAGGCGTTCCTCGTCGTGAGCATCAGGAAGCACCCGTTCGTCCAGGGGGAGCAACACCCGGCGGATCCAGGGATTCGATGTCACGGTTCGGCTCCTTCGCCGTCGTTCGGGCCCCGGATAACTCCGGAGACGGCGTCACCAGGAGTTCTGCCAACGAAGCCAGGACATGACGCACCAGCGCCACGGCCAGGCGATGATCGAGACTGGCCCGATCGGTGTAGGGCTGGGAGCCCGGTGGCAGAAACGATAGTCCGAGAACGTGGAGGTGGGTACGGTCGGGACCGAAAGCGGCCACCTCGAGGTCGGCCTGGAGGGCTGGGAGCCACTGGTCGGCGTCGGCGTGCCAGGTGATGGGGATGATCAACGCCCCCCGCCGGGCCCGATGGGCACCGAAGCGCACCTCCACCGACGACGCCGGCGGTACCGGTGCCTCCTCCGGGGTCAGCGCCCGGCCCGCCTCGGCCAGCTCGCTCCTCCATGCCTCGGTCACCAGCTGCCCGATGATCTCCGGTCCCACGAAATGGGTGAAGGCACCGACGACGGCGTCGTACGGCAGGTCGACGCGTACGAAGTCGTGGATGAACAGGCTCGTACCGGGCTCGAGAGCGGTCAGGCGGGCGAATCGGAAAAGCCCGTTGTTCATGTAGCGACGATGCGCCCCCGGTCGAGGTGGAGCTAGGGCCGTTGGTCACGGACCGGTGCGTCGCCACGACCGATGGGCCATACTTGGCCCGTCCGGGATCACCCCACGCGAGCCGACGACGAACCACCCGGGGTGCGAGCACTCATGAGCAACCCATGACCGATCTTTGGGACTCCGCTATGACGGCGATGGTCGAGGACTCCCCCGACGGCATGCTCCTCGCCGACGGCGACGGCAGCATCGTCTATGCCAACGCCCGGATCGAGTCGATGTTCGGTGTCGCCCGCCGCGATCTGCTCGGTCGGCCCGTCGAGTCCCTGCTGCCGGAACGCCACCGCCAGGTCCACGTCGGCCATCGGGGCCGCTACCAGAACGAACCGAAGGTCCGGGCCATGGGCAGCGGGCTCGATCTGATAGCGACGCGGGCCGACGGCAGCGAGTTCCCGGTCGAGGTCTCGCTCAGCCCCGTCGATGACGGCGACCGGCTGCTCGTGGTGGCCACCGTACGCGACATCACGGAGCGGGTGGCCCTCGAGGCCAACACCCATGCCGTGCTCCACACGATCGACGCCGCCCACGACGCCGTCCTCATGTTCACCCCCTGCGACCTCCGCTTCGACTACGTGAACCGGGGCGCCGTCCAACAGCTCGGCTACACCTCGGACGAGCTATCGACGATGTCGCCGACCGACATCCAACCCGAGCTCGACGAGCCGGGTTTCAGGAAGGTGATCGAGCCCCTGGTGGCGGGGGCGGTCGACTCGATCCGCTACACCACCGTGCACCGCCGGGCCGACGGACGCCGACTGCCGGTGGAGATCAGCCTCGTGTACCCGCCAGCGGCGGGCCCCGACCGTCCCCGGCTCCTGGTGGCCGTCGCCCGCGACATCACCGACCGCATCCGCTCCGAGAAGGAGATCCGGGAACAGCAGTCTCAGCTCCAGGTCATGGAGGACCGTGAGCGCTTGGCCCAGGACCTGCACGACGTGGTCATCCAGCGGATCTTCGCCGCCGGCATGGGACTCCAGGCCATCCTCAACCGGGTCGACGATCCCCAGGTGGCCGAGCGGATCGACCAGACCGTGATCCAGCTCGACGAGACCATCACTGAGCTGCGGAACCGGATCTTCTACCTCAACCGCCGGCGGGAGGAGACGACCGGGGCCCAGATCGACGAGGTGGTCACCCGCGCCGCCCGTTCCCTCGGCCACGAGCCCGAGCTGATCGTCTCCGGCGACCCCGATCGGATACCGCCGGCGGTCCGCAACCAGCTGTTGCCCGTCCTGACCGAGGCCCTGTCCAACGTCGCCCGCCACGCCGCCGCCACCGAGACGACCGTGGAGCTGATCGTCGACGGCGACGAGGTCGCCCTCCGGGTGGCCGACGACGGCGTCGGCCTCCCCGTGAACCCGATCCATGGCGGGGGCCTCTCGAACCTGCTGGCCCGGGCCCAACAGCTGGGGGGCACGACGTCGATCGCCGGGCGGCCCGACGGGGGTACCGTGCTCACCTGGACCGCCCCCCTGGACGGGAACGGCAGCGGCAGCGGCACCTGACCCCCACAGCCGCAGTCAGACCGGGGTCAGCCGTCGAGCTCGGCTGCGTACCCGTCTACTTGCCCTGGATCATGAGCAGGTCGGGAACGGTCACGGCGGACGCCCTCAGCGCCAGCTGGACCTCGCCGGGGCCCGGATCCTCCAGCTCGACGCGGACGGGGGCTCGTTGGCCAAGTACGCCGAGCTGGTCGAGACCCGACACCGGGCCCCGCCCCGACCACCCGCTCGACGGGGTCAGCCTCCTGCCGTGGCTGGTCGACGGGGCCGACTACCCCGAGCACGACCTCCTCTGGCGCATCTCCAGCCAGGGGGCGCTACGGCGGGGACGATTCAAGTACATGCGCGACGGACGGGACCGGGCCCGTCTCGGCAACTGGCCCCGCGTCCGCCATCGCGGCGGCGCCTACGAGCTCCTGTACGACGTCACCATCGACGGCTCCCGGCGGTGGCCGCCCGGCGGCGACACCGTCAGCGTGGCTGGAGGGTGGCACCGCTGCCACCGCTCCCCCGCCGGGAGCGCTACTCGAGCACCTCGGCGGCGGCGAGCTCGGCGACGCGGGCCTCGTCGTAGCCGAGGATGCCGGTGAGCACCTCCCAGGTGTGCTCGCCGAGGAGCGGGGCCGGCCGGTCGAGCCGGCTGGGCGTCCGCGACAGCCGAAATCGGGTGTTCTCGATCAGGCTCTCCCGCAGCGGGTGGGCCAGGCGGACGAAGTGCCCGGCGTGGGCCAGCTGGGGATCGGCCAGGCAGGCGGGCCCGTCGACGACCGGGTGCGCGGCCACCCCCCGGGCCTGGAGCCGCTCGGTCAGCTCGTCGCCGTCGTGGTCGGCCGTCCATGCGGCCACGGCCTCGTCGAGCTCGTCGGCCATCGCCACCCGGCCGGCGCCGGTGTCTAGGTCGGGGTCGGCGGCCAGATCGGGTCGTTCCATGAGGTCGGCCAGGGCCCGCCATGCCTCGTCGCTCTGGCAGGCGAGGGCGATCCAGCGGTCGTCGCCGGCCACCGGATAGACGCCGTGGGGCGCCATCTCCGGGTCGCGATTGCCCGAGCGGTGAACGTTGCGACCGTTGGCCGTCACTTCGAGCAGGGCCGGGGTCAGGAAGTGCTGCGCCGCCTCGGCCTGGGCCAGGTCGATGTAGCAGCCCTCCCCGGTGCGGCGGCGGTCGTCGATGGCGGCGAGGAGCGTGGCCGCCAGGAAGTGGGTCGACGTGTAGTCGGTGTAGGCGCCGAACGGACCCGCCGGGGGTCGGTCGGGCCACCCGGCCAGCCCGTAGAAGCCGGCGAAGGCGGCACCCAGGTTGCCGTAGCCGGCGAACGACGCCATCGGGCCGGTCTGACCGGCCAGGCACGTCGAGGCCATGATGACCCTCGGATTGAGGGCCCGGAGCTGTTCGTAGTCGAGACCCCAGGCCCGCATGGCTTTCGGTGAGTAGCTCTCGACGACCACGTCGCACCAGCGCACGAGATCGTGCACGACCTCGAGGGCCTCGGGTTTCGACAGGTCGAGCGACAGGCTCAGCTTCCCCGTGGCCATCGTGTCGAACAGCGCCGAGTTCTCGATGCCGGCCTCGTTGCGGTGGACCGGTCGGTAGCCGCGGGCGGCATCCTGCTTGTTGGCCGACTCCACCTTGACCACGGTGGCCCCGAAGTCGGCCAGCACCCGAACGGCGTGGGGGCCGGCTATCGACCACGTGAAGTCCAGGACCCGCAGCCCGCTCAGCGGCAGGTCGTGACCGATGCGGGCGGCGAGGTCGTCGCCGTCGGCCCCCGGCTCGGGCCCGGCGCCGGCCCCGGTGTCGGCGTCGGCGGCCCCGACGTCGGCGGCCCCGGTGTCGAACGGCGCCAGGAGCTCCTCGTCGTGCTGGCCGAGCAGTGGGGCCGGGCCCAGGGCGGGGAGCGGATGGGGCAGGACCCTGGCGAACGCCCCGGGGGCGATGAGCGTGCGACCGGTGGCCCGGTGCTCGACCAGATCGAAGAAGCCACGGGCGGCCAGCTGCTCGCTGGCGATCACGTCGGCCGGGGTGGCGATCGGGGCCATAAGCAGCCCTCGTTCCATGGCCCCCGCCAAAAGCTCGGCCTTGGTCTTGGACGAGGTGAAGGCCTCGACCGCTGCCTTGGCCCGCTCCCACTCCTCGATCGGCTCCGCTCCCGACTCGAGCAGTTCGGTGTAGCCGACCCAGTCCTTGTCGCGCAGTGCGGCGTCGCAGAAGCCCTCTTCGCACACCCAGTCCATCAGCCGCCGGGTGTTCTGGCCGATCGGCAGGCCGAACACGTGGGTGATCGAGACGTGACCGTCGGCCGCCGGGTACACGAGGCGCAGTCGGATCTTGCCGGTGACCGCTCCCCCGGCGGTGCGTTTGGGGTCGGGCGACCCCACCGCGGCCGAGAGGAGCCCGGCCTGGGTGCCCAGGGTGGCGGTCCACTGGGCGGCGGCGTCGACGTGCTGACCGAGACCGCTGCGACCCCGTTCGATGAGGGCCACGATGGCCCCGGCGGCGGCCGACGCCGCCCCGAAGTGGTAGCCCTGGGGAACGCTGAGGCGGACCGGGGGCCGGTCGTCGTCGCCGGTGACCCACAGGGTGACGGCGCTCGCCATGACGGTCAGATCGGTGGCCGCCCACCGCGCCTTGGGTCCCTCACGCCCGAAGGCGCTGATCGACACCTGGACCAGGTGCGGGAACTCCTCGCTGAGCCGTTGCGGTCCGAGGCCCAGCTCGTCGAGGCGGCCCGGAACATCGGACGAGATCACCACGTCGGCGGTGGTGAGGAGGCGCCGCAGCCGATGGCGGTCGTCGTCGGCCTCGATGTCGAGCACCACCGACTTCTTGCCCCGGTTGTAGGCGAAATGGGTGAGCGACCGCTCGGGGTCGGCCACGTCGCCGACGAACGGCCCGAGTCTCCGGGCCCGGGAGCCGCCGGGGGGCTCGACGGCGATGACGTCGGCACCCAGGGCGGCCAGTATGTATCCGCACAGGTGTCCCCGTTCGTCGGACAGGTCGATCACCCGGTACGGCGTCAGCATCAGCCTTCCCACCCCAGCCCGGCCCTGACCCGCAGGGGCACGTTGCCGGCCAGCCGCTCGAGCGACCCGTTCATCAGCTCGGGGGCGAGACCGGGGGCCGCACCCCAGGTCACGAGGTCGGTCACCCCGTAGGTGGCGACGGACGAGGTGAGCTCGGCCACCACCTCGGGCGCCCCCTGGGCCAGGAGGTGGGTGTCGAAGCGGGCGGCCCGCCGGGCCGCGTTCTCGCTCATACCGGCGATCCGGACGGTCGCTCCACCGCTCGTTCGGCAGGTCGTTCGGCCGAGGCCAGGCTCGCCTGGTAGGCGGCCAGCCAGTCCACGTCGTCGGGGGCGAGGAAGAAGCCGCTGCGGGAGTCGTAGAAGGCGTCGGGGTCGTCGACCCCCGGCGGTACCTCACCGTCGTCGCGCCACGCCCTGGCCGCCAGCAACGCCCGCCGCCGGGTGGGGAAGATCATCATGTCGCTGGTGGTCAGGTGCTCGTTGGTGAAGTCGGTGATCGGCCCCATCGACTCGGTGACGGTCTGGTCCTGGAGGTGGATGTCGGTGGTGCCGGTGTAGATCCGACCGGACTGCGGGGCCTCCCGGTCGGTCAGCTCGGACCACATGACGTTGATGAACATCGTGTGCTCGTCGTCGAGGGGGACCCACGCCCGGGCGTGGACGTGGCGCTCGAACGGGCCCTGGGGTTGCTGGGTCCAGAACGGGAACATGAAGTTGGCGAACCGCCAGTACGTCGACCCCTCGCCCCCGTTGCGGTAGGCCCCGTAGGAGGTGCCCCACGGGGTGTCCCGCACCTGGTAGCTCGGGGCCCGGTTGGTGACCGTTCCAATCATCGGGTTGTCGGGATCGAGCTCGTCGGCCTCCAGGTGACCGATGTGGAGGAACCCGAAGTGGGGGGTGTCGATGTCGCCCTCCATGGCCTGGAGCCAGTTGCAGCGGCGCATGACGGGTTGGATCTCGAGCTCGGACTCGGGCAGGAGGGTGACCTCGATGCGGGGCAGCGGGGGCGGCGTCGAGCGGCCACCCATGTAGGCCCAGACCAGGCTGCCATGCTCGGCCGCGGGATAGGCACCGGCCCGCACCTTGTCGCAGAACCGGTCCTCGGGGCGGAAGGCGATCAGCTGCTCCCCGAGCAGCTTCAGGCGGACGGGGTCGCCGTCGACGGCCAGCTCCCGAGACAGGCAGGCCGGGATCCAGTACTGCCGCATCAGCTCACCCATGGTGCTACCGGGTCCGACCCGGGTCAGGTCGTCCTGCACGATCTGGGCTCTGGTGTTCATCGATTCCCCCCGACGTTTCCGGCCACCCATCCGCCGGCGCCGGTGACGCGAGTATGGCGGGCCGCACCACCAGCGGTCACGCTGGCGGCCCGGGTCGGCGGCCACCGTACGTCGGCCGGGCCCGACGGTGCGATGGTCCACGTGCCTGGCCCCCACCGACTTCTCACCCCTGCGGTGGCCGATCGGCCTCCCGGGTCCCTGGTCGTCGGCCAAGTCACGCCGACGACGACCGGGCCGAGCGCACACACTCGTTGCGCCCACCGCCAACATCGACGCCCTCCGCAACGAAAGTCCGACGGCGGCCGTGTCACTTCGCGGGCGAGGGCGACGGGGGCGGGGCGGGGCGGCCGAGTCGTAGTAGCGGTCGAGGAAGTCGAGGCTGTCGGCCCGCCAACGCCGGGCCGGGGTGGGCGGGTCGTCGAGGCCGAGGTGGTTGTCGACGGCGGGGTCGTAGCGATCCCACCCGGTGATCGCCCCACCGTTGGGGTCGGCGGTGGCGGCGAAGCGGACCCAGGCGTCGGCCATGGCCGCCCCGGTCGGCTGGGCGGCGGCGAACAGTCCCGCCACCTCCTCCCCGTGGCCGGGCCCGTCCGAGCGACCCGGAGCCCGGTGGGTGTAGAGGTAGCGGTGGACGGCGGGTTGGCGGCGGGCAACTTCGACGGCGATGCCCCGGGCCCCGTAGGTGAACTGGGTGTCACCGAACACCTCAGCCACCGCGCCCCGGACGTCGTCGTCGGCGCGGGCTGGGTAGTGGTGGAGGGCCTCCTCGCTCGACGAACCGAAGTTGGCCTCCACCAGCTCCCGGTAGCCCACGACGGTGGTGATGGGCCACCCCGCCGTCAACGGGCCCCCCCTCGTCGAGGTTGCCGCCCACGATCGTGGGCACGGCGGCGAAGCGACCGGCACGGTGACCAGGCCCGCATGGCGTCGACGTCGTTGCCGTAGGCCGCCACCGCCCCCGCCTCCGCCTCGGGCAGGGACGCCAGCGGGCGCCACGCCCCCGGGCTCTGCAGCACGAGCCGCTGGAACGAGCCCTCGGCCAGCGGGGAGGTCTGGAGCAGGGCCAGCGAGGCCGAGCCGGCCGATACCCCGAAGGCGGTGATCCGCCCCGGGTCGCCGCCGTAGCGGTCGATGTGGTCGGCCACCCAGCGCAGCGCAGCCAGGTTGTCGAGCAGGCCGTAGTTGCCCGACGACCCGTAGGGCGATTCGGCGGTCAGGCCCGGATGGGCCAGGGAGCCGAGTAGCCCGACCCGGTAGTTGGCGGTGACCACGACCGCCCCCCGGCGGGCCAGCTGCTCACCGTCACCGGTCGGATCGGAGGCCGAGCCGAACAGGAACGAGCCGCCGTAGAACCACACCAGCACGGGGAGGCCGGCGTCGGGGTCGTCCGTGGGGCTCCACACGTTGAGGAACAGGCAGTCCTCGTCCTGACCGGGAGCCCGGGTCGGCGACGCTCCCCGCGGTTGGGGGCAGTCGGCCGGCCAGTGACCGAGGGACGCCGCTCCGGCCACGTAGGCCGGAGGCTGCCAGCGCCGGCCCCCGGTCGGTGGTTCGGCGAAGCGGATCCCCAGGTGACGATGGATCTCGATCATGGTGTGGTCTCCGGAGACGGGGGTGGTCGTCGGCGTCGCCGGTCGGGTGAGGTGGGGCCGCTCGGTGGGAGCGCCGCCGGCGGTCCGGTCAGTAGCCCAGCTCGTGGGCGGCCCGCTCCAGGGCCACCGTGACCGACCATTCGGTCCTCGCCAGGCGGAGATCGGTGTTGGCACCGTCGGCGTAGAGGCCGGCGGCGCTCATCCAGAAGGCGGCCGAACGCATGGCGTAGAGCAGCTGGTAGTAGCGGCACCGGTCCTCGTCGATCTCTATCCCGGTCGCAGTCTGGTAGCGCTCGAAGAACAGCTCCCGGGGCACGACGTTGGAGAGCAGGTCGGTGCCCTCCCGGTTGAGCTCGGTCAACATGTAGGCCACGTCGTACAGGGGATCGCCGATGACCTGGAGCTCCCAGTCGAGGACGGCCGACACCCGGTCGTCGTCGATGAGCACGTTGCCCGTGCGGTAGGCGCCGTGAACCAGGGTGAGCCGGTCGGTCGCCGGGGCGTTGGCCTCGAGCCATCCGATCAGGTCGGCGAGGATGGGATGGCCGGGATGCCCCGACTCCTCGATGAGGGTCCGCCACTTGGCGATCTCCCGGCGGGCGAACCCGTCGCCCGGCTCGGGAACGCCGAGGAAGTCGAGACCGACGCCCCGCCAGTCGGCGGTGTGGATGGCGGCCAGGGCGTCGGTGAAGCTGGCGGGGAGGACGCCCCGTTCGGCCGCCGCCGCGTAGTACTCCCGGCCGGCCCGCCGCCACGGGCTGGGACACTCCCCCGCCACCCGTTCCATGAGGAGGGCCGGTGCCCCGAGAACCGAGGGGTCGGGTTCGTGCCAGAACACCCGGGGGGCGGGCACGTCGGTGGCCTCGAGGCAGCGGAGGACCCGGTACTGCTCCTCGAGGTCGGACATCTCCCGCAACAGGGCGTTGCCGGGATCGCGGCGCAGGCACAGGCCCTGGACCCGCTCACCCGACGCGTCGCGCCAGCGGGCGTCGAACAGCCAGGTCTCGTGCGACCAGCCGACGGCGATGCGGGTCAGTCCCTCGATGGCGACGGGGCCGTCGGCCTCGAGCCGCTCAGTCAGGTAGGGGCCGAGGACGGCCACCAGCTCGTCTTCGGTCGTGATGTCGGTGGTCGTGACGTCGGTGGTGGAGGCGGTCGTCGTGTCGCTCATCTGGCGATCTCCATCCGCCGGTCGATGTCGCGGCGCAGCACCGGCCGGATGAGTCCGAGGGCGGCCACCACCGCCGGCCGGTCGTGGCCCCACCGGTAGAGGGCGTCGAGGAGCGGGCCGACGGCATCGATCCGCCCCCCGCCGAGCCCGGCGAGGGCGGCCGCCACCTCGTCGGGGGCGCCGGCCAGCACCGGGGGCAGGGCCTCAGCCAGGGCGGCCAGATCGGCGGCCTCGTCTCGGGCGTGGTGGGGGCCGAGGGCGAGCTGGCGGGCCACCTTCTCGAGGATGACGGAGGCCATGAAGGCCTGGGTCCGGGGGTACTCGTCGGCCACGGCGGGGCCGATGTCGTTGCGGAGGGTGCTCGACAGCCGGCCGAGCAGCTCGTCGGGCGTCATCGGCCGGAACCCCCGGCGGCGGCGCCGTCCCAGCTGCCGGCCCGGCGGGCGGCGGCCCAGCGGTGCACGGGCCACATGTCCTGGTCCTCACCCCACCAGGCGGGGCCGACGCCGTCGACGTCCCACTCGATCAGGCTGTTGATGTCGATGAAGGTGTGGCGGTTGATCACGAGGCGGCTCCACGACCGGCCGGCGGCGGCGAACGGGTCGCCGTTGGCGTCGGTGGCCTCGATTCGTATCTCGTCGACCCAGCCGTGGACCGGGTTGCGGCGCACGGTCCGCTCGCCGTCGACGAGCGACACGGCCTCTCCGTGGCGGTCGACGAAGCCGTAGGCCACCCGGTCGGTGCCGTCGCTGGTGTTGGTGACGGCCAGGAACCCCCGGCCCCCGTCACCGGCACCGGTGACGTAGGCGGCGTGGCGGGGACGGTCCTCGGGGCGCCGACCCCACGTCCGGTCGCGCATGGCCCAACAGTCGATGTCGAGCGTCTCGCCCACGATCTCGATCGTGCCGGTCACGTGGCCGATCTGGTCGAAGTGGGCGGCCCGCCCGAACGTCGACCCCTCGGCCACGAGGGGGCGGGGGGCCATGACGGCGCGGAAGCGGAGGTCGGCGGTGAAGCGCCCGGGGTCGTCGTAGCCGAGGCGGTAGGCCGACGTCGGCTCCTCGACGTCGATACGGACGCCGGTGGGGAGCTCGACGTGGCGCAGGTCGGCGCCCTCCGGCAGTTCGAGGGCGGAGTAGTTGGCCGAGTAGAGCGCCTCCCACGGTAGGTGGGCGCCGTCGTCCCATAGCCAGGCCCCACCGGCCACCGTGCCGATCGTGGGGCGGACCATGGTGTAGAACCAACCGCCCAGCCGACGGCCGGGATGGTGGAACGAGAACCACGAGGTCTCGGTGAACCACCACTGATCGTCGGCCAGGTGGTGATGGAACCCGTCGTCGTCGGGGCTGAACTCGACCATCGGGCCAACCTAGCCGCCTCGCCGGAAGCAGGGCCTCCCGCCGGCCCTCATGCGACCAGGCGCTGGCGCCTCACGTACCGGCGGCCTCGACGCGTCACCGCCGCCAGAAGGGGATCGACGCTCTGGCCCTCGGCGGTGCCGTACCCGTCGGTCGAGACGTTGGTCGCCCCGCCGTAGGCTACGTGGATGGGCTTTGCGGAGGCGATCAAAGACGTCCAGATGCGAACAGCGAACGTCGTGCATCGCAGCCTGCTGACGGTGTCGGGCGGCCGGATCGGTCGCACGTTGGGCAACATGGCGGTCTACAAGGTCACGACCACCGGCCGGTCCTCGGGCCGGCCCCGCACCGTGATGCTCACTGCCCCGGTCCGCGATGGCGACACGTTCGTGTTCGTTGCGTCCAAGGGCGGCGACGACCGCGATCCGGACTGGTATCGCAACCTGGTCGCCAATCCCCAGATAGTCATCGAACCCGCGCACGGCGGCGGCGCGATGACCCTCGTCGCTCGCACCGCGTCGCCCGAGGAGAAGGCCGAGCTCTGGCCGCAGATCGTTGCGGCGTACAAGGGGTACGGCGGTTATCAGCGCAAGACCGAGCGCGACATTCCGGTCGTGGTGGCTGAGCCGCTGGCGGGCTGACCATCGCCCCACCCGTCCCGCCCACACCCGACGGCAGGGATTCGGGTCGCCTGGCCCGTCCCGACACCTCGGCGATCGACAAGGGGTGGCCGGCTCGGGTCGTCCTACGGACGGTCGGTTCAGGTGTCCGACGGCGGGAGGGGCGGGAGGAGGATCTGAGCCTGCTGGCAGTAGGCCAGCTCCGACCCGTCCGGGCCGCAGAACACGGCGTCGCTCGTCGACCACCAGCGGCCCCTGCGCTGCTCGTTGCCGATCCACCGGCCGGCCACGGTGATGGCCAGCGGGGCCCGCATCGGCGCCAGGTACTGGACCCGGCCCGTGGTGTGGATGCCGGCGGCGAAGCGGTAGCTGTGCCGGATCAACGGGGTCATCTGTCCCGGCACCCACGACGGGTGGGCCCGGGGGTGGTCGCCGTCGTGGTAGCGGGGGTGGTGATCGCCGAGCCGGACGGCCGACCAGGCCCGGGCCGACTCGACGGTGAGGTCGACGGCCATCGGCGGGTAGTCGGTCCCCACGGGCGCCTCCTCCGGCTGGAGGAGGGGCCGCTCGGTGGCGGGAGGTGCGGCCTCCCGCCGGGTCGGGCGCTGCCACTGATCATGGAACGGCGCCAGACCGAGGCCGGCACCGCCCTCCACGGTGGCCTTGCCCTCGTCGTTGCGTTGGACGTAGTGGCAGCGGCCGTCGCCGGTGAGGGTGGCCGTCGTGGTCAGGTGGTCGCCGGTGAACACCGGACGGAGCAGGGCCAGGTCGGCCCAGCCACGATCGAGCCACCCCTCGCCCAACAGCTCCAGGATGGCGGCCGCCGCCCACCCGTAGCTCGACAGGCCGGCCACGATGGGCCGGTCGTAGCCGTAGGCGGTGGCCCCGGCGGCGTGGATCGGGTTGGCCCGTTGGATCTCCGGCGGGTCCTCGATGGCGACGAACTCGGTCACGGTCTCGGTGTCGGTGGTCATGGGTGGCTCCCCCGTCGTGCGGTCCCCGAACCCTCCCCCACCCCGGTCCCGTCCCGCAAGAACGGCCGCCGCCGATCCGACGTCCCGTCGGCGGCCGACCTGGCGAGGCGTCGTCGCCTCGGCGACCGCTAAGGTGCCGACCATGACTCCCGGCCGGCGAACGTTGCCTCCCGACACCGTCGAGGCCTACCACCGCAACGGGTGGTGGTCGTCGACCACCGTCGTCGACGACCTGCTGGCGCAGGTGGCGACCCGGCCCGACCGGACGGCCGTCGTCAGCTACCGGTCCGGCCACCCCGAGCCCGAGCGGCACACCTTCGCCGACCTCGACCGGCTCAGCCGGCGGGTGGCGGGGGCCCTGATCGACCTCGGCGTCGAGCGGGGCGACGTCGTGTCGATGCAGCTCCCCAACAGCTGGCCCTTCCCCGTTCTCGTCTACGGCATCCTCCGGGCCGGCGCCGTGGTCAACCCGTTGGTCCCCATCTTCCGCAGCCGGGAGCTGTCGTTCGTCCTGGGGCGGACGGAGAGCCGGGTCCTCGTCGTCCCCGACCGGTTCCGGGGCCACGACCACCAGGCCATGGCCCTCGACCTCGTCGGCTCCACTCCCGGTCTGGAGCACGTCATCGTCGTCGGCGACGGCACCGGCCCCGACGCCATCGACTTCGCCTCCTTCGTCCTCGACCGGCCCTGGGAGGACGAGCCCGGCCTCGACGACGAGCTGGCCCGACGGGCCCCGGCGGCCGACGACCTCGTCCAGATCCAGTTCACGTCGGGCACCACCGGCGAACCCAAGGGTGTCCTCCATTCTCACAACACGATCCGCTCCGGTTCCCGACCGGTCGACGAGGTCTACGGCCTCGGCCCGGACGACGTCTGCTTCATGGCGTCGACCCTGGCCCACCAGACCGGTTTCGGCTACGGGATGACCGCCTCGCTGGGCCGGGGAATGACGGTCGTCTACCAGGACGTGTGGGACCCGGAGCAGATGCTCGACGCGGTGGCGGCCGAGGGCATCACGTGGACGGTGTCGGCCACCGCCTTCGCCATGGACATGGTGGCGGCCCAGCGTCGAGCGCCCCGCGACCTGTCGACGTTCCGCTACTTCATCTGCGGGGGTGCCCCGATCCCACCCAAGGTGGTGGAGGAGGCGGCCGAGGTGCTGGGAGCCGAGCTGATCGCGGTGTGGGGCATGACCGAGAACATGATCGTGACCACCACCCGACCGGGCGACCCGGTGGAGCTCGTGTCGGACTCCGACGGCATCCCGGTCGACTGGATGGAGATCAGGATCATCGACGAGGACGGGCGACCGGTCGGCGTGAACGGCTCGGGCGCGCTCCAGATCCGGGGACCCAACCAGGCGCTCGGCTACTACCACCGCCCCGACCTGTACGCCGCCGCCAACCCCGAGGGCGAGTGGTTCGACACCGGCGATGTGGCCCGTCTCCGGCCCGACGGTGGGATACGCATCGTGGGGCGGACCAAGGATCTGGTGATCCGGGGCGGCGAGAACATCCCGGTCGCCGAGGTCGAGGATCTCCTGCTCCGCCACCCCGCGGTGGCCGACGTGGCCGTGGTCGCCATGCCCGACGACCGGCTGGGTGAGCGGGCCTGCGCCGTGATCACCGCAGACGGCGAACCGCCCACCTTGGCCGAGCTGACCGCCTTCTGCCAGGAGGCGGGGATGGCCAAACAGTTCTGGCCGGAACGGCTGGAGGTGGTCGACGAGTTCCCCCGCACCCCGTCGGGCAAGATCCAGAAGTTCAAGCTCCGCCAGACCCTGGCGGGCGAGGAGGGGTGACGTGACGCTCGGGATCTACCCTCCACCGCCCCCCTCGACATCGTGGCGGGGAGGGGCCGGGGCCCTCAGGTGGCGTAGCGGACGTCGCCGACCTTGGGCGTCCGGTGGCGGGCCGAGTGGGCCATGCGCATCCCGTCCCACACCAGTGACGAACGGCCGGCGGCCGTAGCCACGAGACGCTTCGGTCCACCGAGGCGCGGCGCCGCCGCCAGTAGTTCCCGCTGGGACGCCACCCGACCCTCGGCCCCCGACCCCATGAGGCGGGTGGCCCTGGCCCAGCGCAGACCGGCCCAATAGCGGGCGATCTCGTCGAGCACGGGCCCGGCGTCGGCGCTGTCGTCGAGGATGTGGCGGAAGACGCGATCCTCCATTTCGGCGAAACCCTGGGACGTGGCGGCGCCGGGATGGACCCGGTACTCGGTCAGCCGCTCGGGCACGTAGTAGAGGCCGGCTCCCCGCTTGATCAGCTGGTACGAGGTCCAGATGTCGTAGAGCTCGACCCCGTCGCTGTAGTCGCAGGCCGCCAGCGCATCGCGTCGCAGCACAGCGGCATACGCCGGCTGGGGCGCGTTCCACACCGCGACCAGGCGGAGGCCCTCGGCCAGGTCGTAGTCGAGGCGACCGGCGGGGAGGACGTCGCGATGGGTCCGGGCCGTCTCGGCCTCGGTGTACTCGACGAGCCGGTTGCCGTGCTGGTCGATCTGCCAGAAGTCGGTGAAGGCCATGGCGATCGTCTCGTCGGCCAGCATGGGAGGCACGGTCGTGGCCAGGAAATCGGGGTGCCACCGGTCGTCGTCGTGGAGGGTGGCGACCAGTGGGGTCTCGACCCGGTCGAGGAGGTCCAACCAGTTGCCGAGCGAACCGAGGCCGGGCCGATTCCGGTGGTAGTGGAC
Organism: Acidimicrobiales bacterium; assembly: GCA_050330635.1. GTDB lineage: Bacteria > Actinomycetota > Acidimicrobiia > Acidimicrobiales > SZUA-35 > CADEDH01. The sequence goes on from JBHJNQ010000057.1 coordinate 99,840, forward strand.
GCGAGGGTCATCGACGGCGGCGACCACCTCCTCGGTGGCGTCGGACTCGCTGTTGTCGCCGATGAGCACGACGATGTCGCCGTAGGTCTGGGCCAGCGCCGAGCCGAGGGCCTCACCGATCAACTCGGCTCGTTCATAGGTAGGCATCACAACGGTCAGCGCTGTCATCGGGCTTCCTTCATGCTCATCTCAGGGGTCGCTCCCCGATCGGATCCACGTGGTGGTGGCCGATCGCTCGGTCTTCGTCCAGCAGACCGGCGTCCAGGAGCCGACGCGCCGCCTCGGCGACGTCGGCTGTGGGCAGGCCGGCCCCTTGGGCCAACTCGTCGAGGGCGAGGTGGCGACGGCGACGCTGAGCAGCCGGAGGTTGGTCGACTCCAGCGAAGCCGACGTCACGGTACCGCCTGTGGCACGAAACAGCCCCCGAGGGCCGAGCCGGGGTCCGCCCCGGGTTCAGACGTCGGTCCCGTCCGCCGACGGATCGTCGACCGGCTCCACCGCCTCGGTCACGTAGCGGCGTTCCGCCTCGTCCCACCCCGGGTAGTCGACGAGCTCGTACAGCTCCTGGCGGGTCATCAGGCGGTCGAGCAGGCCCCGCTGGGTCCCGGTGGCGGCCAGCTCGGCCATGGCGGCGTCGACCGCGGCCAGCATGGCGCGGAAGGCGAGCATGGGGAAGATGACGACGTCGTAGCCGAGGGCCTCGAACTGACCGGCGTCGAGGTAGGGCGTCCTGCCGAACTCGGTCATGTTGGCCAGGAGCGGCGCCCCGACCCCGGCGGCGGCGAACGCCCCCAGCTCGTCGGCCGAGGTCAGGGCCTCGGCGAAGATCACGTCGGCCCCGGCCCGCACATAGCGGCCGGCCCGGTCGATGGCGGCCCCGAGCCCCTCGACGGCGGCGGCGTCGACCCGGGCGATGATCACGAAGTCGTCGTGGCGCCTGGCGTCGCAGGCGGCCCGGATCTTGCCCTCCATCTCCGCCGCCGGGACGAGACGCTTCCCGGCGAGGTGGCCGCACCGCTTGGGGCTCTCCTGGTCCTCGATGTGGACGCCGGCCACCCCGGCCCGCTCGAAGGCCCGGACCGTGCGGATCACGTTGAGGGCGTTGCCGAAACCGGTGTCGGCGTCGCAGATCACGGGGACGTCGACGGCGTCGGCGATGCGGGCGGCGTTGTCGACCAGCTCGTCGAGGGTGCCGAGAGCGATGTCGGGAAGACCGAGCCGGCCGTTGACCGTGCCCGCCCCCGTCATGTAGACGGCCTCGAACCCGTGGCAGGCGATGATACGGGCGGTGATGGCATCGTGGGCCCCGGGGGCGACGACGATGCCCGGCGCGGCCAGCAGCTGGCGGAACCGGGCTCCCGGACCGGTCGTCACCGGAGCACCACGTAGGCCTCGCCCCGCAGGAGGCGGCGGGCCGTCCTGGTCACCCCGACCGAACGGACGGTGGTGCCCTCGACGTCGACCCTGATATCGACCACCCCCTTGGGGTGGCGGAGGCGGACCGTGGCCGGCCCGCCCCCCGCCGCCGCCGGCTGGCACATCTCGGCCACGACCGTGCCGGCGAGGCGGGCGGCGGCCCCGGTGCACAGAGCACCGGTCATGGGGAAGGCGTGGTGGAGCCGTTGCATCGACGTGGCCCGCCCCACGAGGTCGGCGTCCCCGTCGGCGTGGCCCGGCGGCCCGACGACGGCGAGGCGGGGCACGGCCCGGGAGTCGAGACCGACCAGGGCGCCGCAGGCCGAGCGGACGGCCTCCAGGTGGGCGAGGTCGGTCAGGTCCACGTCGCTCGCCCTGACGAAGGCGTGGGGGCTGGTGATGTCGACGATCGACGCCTCGATCGTGGTGCCGTCGGCCAGGGTCACCCGGTCGACGGGGTGGCCGGTCGGCAGCACCGCCCCCAGCACCGAGCCGCCGGGATCGAGGTAGTCGGTGACGATGGCCGGCCCGGTGCCGGGGACCCCGGCGATGGCGAGCTCGCCCTCGACCGCGGCCCGCCCCCCGTCGAGGGGCACGACGGTGCGGATCCGGACCCCGGTGTTGAGGTTGCGGAGCACCAGGGAGACCTCGGGGCCATCGGCCGCCGGTACCAGCCCGTTGTCGACGGCGTAGGGCCCGACGGCGGTCGTGAGGTTCCCGCAGTTCCCGGCGTAGTCGACGACGGGCTCGTCGATCGCCACCTGGGCGAACAGGTAGTCGACGTCGCATCGCTCGGCGTCGGACGGCCCGACCGCCACCACCTTCGAGGTGCTCGAGTGGGTGCCGCCCAGCCCGTCGAGCTGCATCGGGTCGGGGCTGCCGAGCAGGGCGAGGAGGAAGCGGTCGCGGTCGGGGCCCGGTGGCGGCAGGTCGGCGGCGTCGACGAACACCCCCTTGCTCGTGCCGCCCCGCATGACGGTGGTGGCGATCCGGTGTTCGGTCACCGCCGCTCGGCGGCGCTGGCGCCGGCGATCCGACCGAACACCGCCCCCCGCACCAGTCCCGACCCGGCCGGGTAGTTGTGGAAGAAGAAGCCGCCGGCGATCTCGCCGGTAGCGTAGAGGCCGGTCAGCGGGCGGCCCGTCGTGTCGATGACCCGGGCCGAGGTGTCGATCCGCAACCCGCCGTAGGTGAACGTGATGCCGCAGCAGACCGGATAGGCCACGAACGGCGGCGAGTCGAGGGGCAGCGCCCAGTTGGACTTGGGCGGCACGAGGGCCGGGTCGGTGCGGCGGCCGTCGAGGGTGAAGGGCTCGAACGGCCCGCTCGCCGAGGCGGCGGCGTTGAACGCCGCCACAGTCCGCTCGGTGGCCTCGACCGGGAGGCCGAGCTTGGCCGCCAGCTCGCCGATCGAGCCGGCCTCGACCGGGGTCCCGGTGGCGTAACGGGGTTCGAGGAGGCGGACGGTGCGCTGGTCGAAGACCTGGACGGCCCACGCTCCCGGCTGCTGGCGGATGGCCGAGCCGGTCTTGGCGTACGTCAGCCACACCTCGTCGGAGGCCTCGTCGACGAAGCGCTCGCCGTTCTGATTCAGCAGGATCGAGTACGGATACGAATAGCGGCTCAGCTTGTCGGTCATCGACAGCTGACCGACGGGCGGGGCGTCGGCGTCGAGGGGTGAGGCGTGGGCGCCGCTCCAGTGGCCGGCGGGGGCAGCCCCGGCGGACAGGGCGGCGTCGAGCATGGTGCCCATGTTGAACGCCGTGCCCCTGACCTTGACCAGATCCCATCCGGGGCCGAGGTGCTGGAGTCGCTTCTGGGGGTTGGACTCGAAGCCCCCGGAGGCGAGCACGACCGCCCCCCGGTAGTGATCGAAGTCGTCGCCGCCGCGGACCACCACGCCCCGACACGTCGAGCCGTCCATGAGCAGCCCATGGGCCGGAGCGTCGTGGACGACCTCGATCCGCTCGTCGCCGTCTACGGCATCGAACAGGTCGTGCATCAGACCGAGGCCCTCGTGGGTGGCCCGGAGCGCACCTCCCGGCGGGAGGACGTAGGTCTCCGACGGATCGAAGTTCTCGGGGTCGAAGAGCTTGTCGACGACGAGCTCCCAGCGCACCCCCCGCTCGGCCATCCACGCCACCGTCTCGTACGACCGGCCCACCATCTCGGCGATAAGCTCGGGGTCGCTCCGCCCCTGGGAGGTGGTGCGGAGGTCGCCCAGGTAGCGCTCGGGGGGATAGGGGTCGAGCTCGACCTTGTCGGCCCAGTGGAGGGCCTCGGGCGTCAGGAGCGGCCGGAGGTGATCCATGCCGTCGTGGGCGATCCGGAAGATGCCCCCCGAGAACCGGCTGTTGCCACCCCGGGTGGTGACCGGCGCCGCCTCCAGCACGATGACGGACGCCCCGGCCTCACTCGCCGCCAGGGCGGCCACCAGCGCCGCGTTCCCGGCACCAACCACGATCACATCGGCCCGTCGCTCGATCCCCATGGCTGGCACACTACGCCACCGCCGGGTGGGGCCGACAAGCCCCCGGCCTTGGGTTCCCCACCCACCGGGTGTCGGTGGCGGCCCTGGTCAGCCCGCTGTACCCCCGCAACAGCAGGGAGGCTCACCGCCACATGCTCGACCACACCCGCTGCCGCGCCCTCGTCGTGTCGGCGTCACAGGCCGACGCCGTGGCCGGGATCGCCGACGAGGTGCCATGGCTGAACCATGTGCTCGTGCGCGACGATGGCTACGAGGGGTGGTTGGCGGCGCAGCCGTCGACCGATCCCGACCCCGAGGTCTCCCCCGAGCGCGAACCCCCACTGGGAGGGCCACGACCGCCGGGTCGCCGGCAGCTGATCGACCATCCGGATCCCATCACGCCGGGCCGCGCCCCGATCGCCGGGCGTACCGGGCCCCCGACCGGCCGGGCGACCGACGTCGTCTTTCGTCCCGCCGCCGGGGTCGGTAGTGTCCTGGCGTCAGCGATGCCGGGCAAGGGGGAACCATGCCGACGCCACCATCCGAAGAACAGATCCTGGGCTGGTTCGACGAACTGTCGAACTGGGAGCGCTGGGGTCCGGACGATCGGCTGGGGACCCTCAACCACCTCACGCCCGACAAGCGGGTGGCCGCGGCCCGGCTCGTGACCGAGGGTGTGTCGGTTTCGTGCAGCTGGGACATCCGGACCGGCCGCCAGCCCGGGGCCACGGTCGAGTCGCAGCGCTACATGCTGTCGACCGGGCTCGGCCTGGAGGAGGAGGGTCGTCGCGGTCTGATGGGCGAGGGCCGGGCCGGGGGCGCCCAGGAGTACATCGGCATGGTCTTCCATGGCCTCGACGTGACCCACCTCGACTCGCTGGCCCACCTGTTCTGGGACGGCAAGATGTACGGCGGGGCGCCGGCGTCGCTCGTGTCCGACCGCCAGGGCGCCCTCAAGCACGACGTGCTGGCGGTGCAGGACGGTGTCACGACCCGCGGCGTCCTGCTCGACATCGCCCGCCTGCGGGGCGTCGACGTGCTCGACGCCGACGATCACGTCTACCCCGAGGACCTCGAGGCGGCCGAGGAGGCGGCGGGGATCCGTTGCGAGCCCGGCGACGTCCTGCTCGTCCGCACCGGTGAGGGTGGGGCCCGGCGGACCCAGCGACGCGACTACAACGCCAACAAGCCCCGATCCGGCTACCAGGCGGCGTGCCTGCCGTGGCTCCACGAGCGCGGCATCGCCATGATCGGCTCCGACGTTGCCCAGGATCCGACCCCGTCGGGCTACCGCAACGTGATCATGCCGGTGCACATGGTCGGCATCGTGGCCATGGGGCTGTGGTTGATCGACAACTGCCAGCTCGAGGATCTGGCCACGGCGTGCGCCGAACGCCAGCGTTGGGAGTTCCAGTTCATGCTCTCCCCCATCCGCTTCCAGGGGGTGACCGGTAGCCCGGTGAACCCGCTGGCCGTGTTCTGAGGCTCCGACGACGGTGCCCGCCATCGACACCCCCCTGCTCATCGTGGGCCACGGCCCGTCGGCCCTGGTGGCGGCCAAGGTCCTGAGCGCCAGGGGCATCCCCTCGGTCGTCGCCGGCCACGTGCCGGTCGACGACGGGACGCCGGTCGTGCTCGACGCCACAGCCCTCGCCATCCTGGAACCGAACGGGGTGCTCGGCGTGCTCCGTCCCTACGCCGGCACGCAGGATCCGTTCACGATCGCCCCCCTGGCCTTCGAGCACGCCCTCAAACACCACTGCGTCGCCGACATGCTGATCACCGTATTCGACGGCATGACGCTGGCCGGACCGGTCGAGGGCGAGGGCCCGTCGACCGGGGTGTTGACCGACGGCCGCTCGCGCTGGGAGGTCCGGGCCGACGCCGTGCTCGACACCGCCACCCTGCCCACCGGGCTCAACGCCGCCATCCGGGCCGGGGCCGAGGCCGCTGCCGCCCTCGCCGCCCCGGCGTGACGGCGACGCCGGACGTCGATCTCGTCGAGGAGGACCGAGCCGTTCACCGTCCGTTCGCCCGCCGGCCGGCCGATGATCGTCGAATGATCAGCCGACGGTCACCACCTTGAGCAAGGTTCATCCACTACTGTCTCGGATGCGGTGTCTCGGATGTGGACGCGGGCTAGCTGATCAACAGCGCTGATCGACAACAGGGCTGGCGGCGAATCGCCAACGACAGGTGATAGCCGCCTGAATGAGTTCTTGGCGGGAACCAGGAAGAACGGGCCCCGGTCGGAAGCATCGCTTACCGGCCGGGGCCCGTTGGTATCCGGTGGCGTGAGATGCTGCGGCCATGAAGATCGGCATCAACCTCGACCGACGGAGGTCGGCTGATCTTCGGCGTCGGTGTCGGATGGGCGGCGCAGGAGTTCGCCGCCCTCGGCGTCCCGTTCGAGCGACGCGGCGCGCCGGCGCCCGATCACGCCTGGCGGCGTCGGATCCGGAGCTCGAAACCGGTTGCCGCTCCCGCCTCGGTCAGCGGCGCGCTGGTGTGACGTCGTGACTCCCACACCCAGGCCTCGATCTCGTCGAGCAACTCGTGCACCGCGAGTGCCTCGTTGAGGCGCTTGCGGGCGAACACGGCGTCGCTCGACGAGGCGAAGGCCACGTCGATCCCGGTATCCACGTGAGGCTCGGGGCCGAGCGTCGCCGCCAGCCGCAGCGCCTCGTCGACGGCGGTGGCGGTGGCCTCGTTCAACTGCCGGGCCTGGGCGTACTCTCTTCCTGACCGGTCGCGTGCTCGCACCCTCCGAGCGTACGGCCACGACGGCCATGGTGGGGCCGCAGTCGATCGCAACGGCCGTCCCGACGTCGGCCACGGGGGCCCGGCCGCAGGCGACCCCTCTCCCCTCACCCGACGCCACCACGCCGACCGGTACACTCGCCGGCGTCATGACGAACGAGGTCGGCCCGTGGCCCTGAGTATCGTGATGCTGATAGGTGGCCTGGCCCTGCTGGCCTACGCCGCCGACCAGTTCGTGTTGGGGGCGGCCCGGCTGGCTCTGTTGACTCGGGTCCCGCCGCTCGTCGTCGGGGTGGTCGTCGTCGGCTTCGGCACCAGCGCCCCCGAGATGCTGGTCTCGGCTCTGGCGGCAAGCCGGGGCGAGCCCGAGGTGGCGTTGGGCAACGTCATCGGCTCGGATCTGGCCAACCTCTCGCTCCTGCTGGGGGTGGGGGCCATCATCGTCCCCCTCACCGTCGACTCCCGCACCGTGCGCCGGGAGGCCGTCCTGGCGCTCATGGCTGCCGTCGGGTTGGCCGTGGCCGTCCAGGGCGGCGGCATCTCGACCCTCGAGGGGGCCATCCTCATGGCGGCCATGGTGGTCGCTCTGGCCGTGGTCCTGGTGTTCCGCAGCGAGGCCGACGACCTGGCCAGCGACGTGACCGACCTGACCGAGCCGGGCCAGCATCGTCTCGGGCCGGAGGCGGTCCGGACCGGGCTCGGCCTGATCGGCACGGTGGCGGGAGCCCAGCTCCTGCTGGAGGCGGCCCTCGATCTGGCCCAGCGCTTCGATCTCGAGGCGGGCCTGGTAGGGGCCACCATCGTGGCTCTCGGCACGTCGCTCCCGGAGCTGGTGACGGTGATCCAGTCGGCCCGGCGACGGGAGACCGATCTGGTGGTCGGCAACCTCCTCGGCTCCAACCTGTTCAACTCGCTGGCGGTGGCCGGCGCCATCGGCCTGCTGGGGCCGGGCACCATCGACGCCCCGGGGCTCACCACCAACGGGGCGCTGGCCGTCGTGGCGATCACCGCCGGAGCGGTGCTGGCCATGCGCACGAACTACCGGGTGACCCGGATCGAGGGCCTGGGCCTGGTCGCCGTTTACCTCCTCGTCGCCCCCCTCCTGGCCTGACCCGGTGAGGTCGGGCCGAGGGGTTGCGGTCCCGCCCCCAGCCAACCACAGATCACCTTCCGGTCAGTGCCTCGGGAAACGCGCCCGGGCGGCGTGGATCTCGACCAGCGCCTCGGCCCGGTCGCCCCACCGTCCGACCTCGGTGCTCTTCGAGGGCTCGAGCGCCTTGTACACCTCGAAGAAGTGGCCGATCTCGGCGAGGAGGAACTCGGCGACGTCGGGCAGATCGCGCACCTTGTCCCATCGGGGATCGCCGTAGGGGACGGCGAGCACCTTGGCGTCGGGGCCCTTCTCGTCCCGCATCCAGAAGACCCCGATGACCCGGGCCCGGATGTGGCAGCCCGGTACGGTCGGCTCGTCGAGCAGGACCAGCACGTCGAGGGGATCGCCGTCCTCGGCCAGGGTGTCGGGGACGAATCCGTAGTCGGCGGGATAGGACGTGGCAGTGAAGAGGTGACGGTCGAGCCACAACTCCCCGCTGTCGTGGTCCATCTCGTACTTGTTGCGGGATCCCTTGGGGATCTCGACCACCACTTCGACCCAGTCGTCCGACACGTCAAGCAGCCTCTCGCTTCCGATGCCCGTCGCCAACCCCTGCCGTCCGAGAAGGCCCCAGAAATGCCCCCCGAGCGGTCAAGGGGAACGCCTCCGGGGCCGATCTGTCGAGGGAGACAGGCGGGTGGCGGCAACCAGCGTCCATCGACCGGTGCCCCGGAGGTCGTACGTGGTGGCGAAGCTGATCATCCATGGGGGGGCCGGACCGATGGAGGGTGGCGCCTTCACCGACGCCGATTACCGCACGTCGCTCGACCGGATCGCCGTCGAGGCCCACGACGAGTTGGTCCGTTCCGGGGCCCGGGCCGCGGTGCTGCGGGCCATCACCCTGCTCGAGTCCGACGAGATCTTCAACGCCGGAACCGGATCCAAGCTCCAACGCGACGGGCAGATCCGCATGTCGGCCGCGCTCATCGACTCCTCTGACGGGATCTTCTCCGGAGTGGCGAACATCCGCAACGTCGAGCATCCGATCGAGGTCGCCGACCTGCTGCGGACCGAGAACTTCCACGTGCTCGATGGCGGCGAGGCGACCGACTTCGCCTGCCAGCGGGGGCTCCCCTACCACAATCCGACCACCGCCCACCGGCTGCGGGAGTATCGCGACGCCCTGCTGGGCGAGACCGGGACGGTCGGAGCGGTGGCCCTCGACGGCGACGGCACGCTCTGCGCCGGCACCTCGACCGGTGGGGTGGGCTACGAGCTTCCTGGCCGTCTCGGCGACACCGCCACCGTGGCCGGGACCTACGCCTCCCCGGTCGCCGGGGTGTCGTGCACCGGGCGAGGCGAGGACATCGTCAACCTGGCGGTGGCGGCCCGCATCGTGACCCGGGTCCAGGACGGGATCGCCCTCCACGAGACCGTGGGCCGGCTCGTGGCCGACGCCGACGACCGCGGGTGCCGGCTCGGCCTCATCTCCCTCGACGCCAACGGCGACACGGTCGTCGGCAACACCGCCGGGATCCGGGTGTTGTTCACCCACTTCGACGGTGAGCGGATGGTGTCGTTCGCCGACACCCCCGCTCCCTGACCCGACGCAGCTCCCCGGAGCAGGGACAGCGCCCGCAATTTCGTGCCCGGGGTGGGCGAAACGTAGGCTGGCGCTGATCGGGGACCGACAACTGCACAAGGGGAACGACCATGGAAGGTCATGACATCCACATCAAGGGGGGAACGATCGTCGACGGCACCAGGGTGCCGCGCTTTCGAGGCGACGTCTGGATCAAGGACGGCGTCATCAGCCAGATCGGGGGCCGGGCCACTGCGCCCTCGGAACGGGTGATCGACGCCAGCGGCTGCATCGTCGCTCCCGGCTTCATCGACCTGCACACCCACTACGACGCCCAGATCCGCTGGGACCCGTACTGCACGATCTCGAGCTGGCACGGGGTGACGTCCGTGGTCCTGGGCAACTGCGGCTTCGGGTTCGCTCCGTGCAAGCCCGACTTCCGGGAGCGGTCGATGCTCACCATGGTGCGGACCGAGGCCATCCCCCTCGCCGCCATGGAGGAGGGGATGCTGCCCCACTGGGACTGGGAGACCATCCCCGAGTACCTCGACTCGCTCGAGCGGGCCCCGCTGGGGGTGAACTGCCTCCAGTACATGCCGACGGCGTCGCTCATGATCTACGTCATGGGCCTGGAGGCGGCCAAGTCACGGCCGGCCACCAACGCCGAGCAGAAGGAGATGCAGCGCCTCCTCCACGAGGGCATGGACGCCGGCCTGTGCGGCTTCTCGATCCAGCGCCTCGGCCCCAACTCGACCCAGGCCGACTTCGACGGGACGCCGATGGTGACCGACACGATGGTCGACGACGACATCTTCGCCCTGGCCGAGGTACTGGCCGAGCGCGACGAGGGCTTCATCCAGTTGACACAGGCCACCAGCGCCAATCCCAACGACCCGGACGACCTGGCCTTCAAGCGGAGGCTGGCCGAGGTGGCCCAGCGCCCGATCATCGACAACGTGGTCCCCGTCAGTCAGCGCAACCCCCGGACCCACCGGGATCGCCTCGACTGGCTGGCCCAGGCCCAGGCCGACGGCTTGCCGATCTACGGGCAGGCCGCCACCATCCGCACCGGGTTCGTGTTCTCCCTCGACGAGTGGAACCTCTACGACTCGAGCCCCGCCTGGCGTGAGGCCACGACCGGCACGCTGGACGACAAGATGCGCAAGATGGCCGACCCGGCCCTGCGGGCGCGGATCAAGGAGGAGCAGGAGCAGGCCAACACGCTGTTCAGCCAGACTCAGGTGGCGGTCGGTGGCCCCGCCCACCGGCTGATCGTCCAGGGCGTCGCCCGCCGGCCCGACCTGCAGAAGTACGTCGGTCGGTCGCTCGGTCAGATCGCCGAGGACGAGGGCAAGCACTACGTCGATGTCATGCTCGACCTGTCGCTGGAGACCGGCCTCAAGACCGAGTTCCTGGGCGAGGGTCCGGAGTTCAACGTGGAGCACATGGCCGGCGCCATCACCGAATCGCCGTACACCATCCCCGGGGTCTCCGACGGCGGTGCCCACACCAAGTTCTTCACCGGCGGGGCGTGGAGCACCGACATGCTCATGTGGATGGTGCGTGACACCGGCGCCATGTCGCTCGAGGAGGCCCACTACCGCGGCTCCACCCTGGCGGCGCACGCCGCCGGGTTCAAGAACCGCGGCATGCTGCGGGAGGGCGCACCGGCCGACGTGCTCGTCTACGACCTCGACGACCTGACGATCGACCCCGAGTGGGTCGGCGAGCCGGTCCATGACCTCCCCGGCGGTGAGTGGCGGCGAATCCAGCGGGCCACCGGCTACCGCCACATCCTGGTCAACGGCGTCGAGACGTTCGTCGACGGGGAGTGCACGGGAGCGACCCCGGGCAAGCTCCTGCGCCACGGCAAGGGCTGAGCGACCCACCACCACCGGCGGCCGTCACCCGCCGCCGGTCATCCACCGCCGGCCGATCGTCGCTCCCTGCGGGGAGCGGCGATATGGCCGGCCCGACGCCGCCCGGCAATCAGTCGACGGCCGGATCCGGCACGGCGGCGAGGTCCGGTCCGGCAACACGCCGGTCCGTCCGAGTTCGGCCACCGCCGCCGGATCGTAGCCGAGCTCGGACAGGATCTCGCCGGTTTGGGCGCCCAGCCGCCCAGCGCCGGTGAGGAGCCGCTCCGGAGTCCGGGAGAAGCGCCACGGCGGCCGGGCGGTCCGCACGCGACAGATCCCGTCGGCCTCGTGGTCGTTGATCGAGCGCCGGGCCACCGCCTGGAAGTGGGCGTGGACCTCCCCGAGCGGCCAGGGTCATGGCGGCCAGGGGGCCCGAGAGCACCGTCGACACGTCGAGCACCCGGATCCCGGCCAGGGGCGCCGGGCGATCGCCGGCGGAGGGAGAATCGGTCATCGACCGGCCACCAGCAACCGCTCGACCACGGCCGCCACCGCCATCAGCTCGGGATCGGCTCCGACCCGGCCGGTGAGCTGGAACCCCACCGGCAGGCCCGAGGGTCCCTGGCCGGCTGGGAGTTGTACGGCCGGCACGCCGAGCGAGGTCCACACCCGGTTGAACACCGAATCGCCGGTAGTGGCCAGGCCCGGTGCCTCACCCGGCGCCGAGGGGGTGAGCAGGGCATCGAAGGGGGCCTCGGCCAGGAACCGGTCGTGACGGTAGCGGGCATCGGCCAGGTGACGGCCGGCCGCCGAGCAGGCGGCGAGGGACACGTCGTCGGCCTGGGCCAGGAGCTTGGCGATCCGCCGGTCGAGCCCGTCGGGATGCTGGCGCTCCCAGGCCAGGCATCGAGCGGTCTCGTAGCGGAACACGACATCGGCGGCCTCGAACACCCCGTCGAGATGATCGAGGGGGTCCAGTTCGACGATCTCGACCCCGACGTCACCCAGGGCGGCAACCGCTCCGCCGAGGACACCGGCCAGCTCCGGCTGGGCTGCCGGCCACTGGTGGGAGCGGTACCACCCGAGACGTAGGGGCCGGTCGACGGCGACGGCGTCGGCCCCGGTCAGGGCCGTCAGTACGGCGGCGGCGTCGGCCACCGAGGTCGCCATCCAGCCGAGCGTGTCGAAGCTCGGGGCCAGGGCCGCCACCCCCGCCAGCGGCACCAACCCGTGGGTCGGCTTGACCCCGACGACGCCGCAGAAGGCGGCGGGGCGGATGACCGAGCCCACGGTCTGGGTACCGAGCGCCACCCGCGCCATGCCCGCTGCCACCGCCGCCGCCGAACCGCTCGACGAGCCGCCCGGGGTGCGGGCGGCGTCGTGGGGATTGGTCGTAGCGGTCGGGGTGAACAGGGCCAGTTCGCTGGTCGTGGTCTTGCCGGCCACCACCGCCCCCGCGGCCCGGAGGAGGGCGACGCAGGAGGCGTCGGCTCCCGGTCGTCGTCCGGCGTGGACCGGCGACCCCCGCTCGGTCGGCAGTTCGGCGGTGTCGATGACGTCCTTGACGCCCACCGTCCAGCCGCCGAGCGGGCCGTCGGGGGCGGCGCCGACGGCCGCCCGCAGGGCGTCGTCGGGCGGTCGGCTGACCCAGGCCCGGAGGGTGCCCTCGTGTTCGGCCACGCACGCCAGCTGTCGTTCGAGATCCTCGCTCGGCCCCGACTCGCCTGCGCTCACCGCCCCGGCCCCCTGCTCCCCGTCCACGGGCCGTTCGCCCGTCAGAGCTTGGCCCCGAGGAAGGCGTGGACGTCGGCCCACAGCTCGTGCGCCCGCGCCTCGTCGTAGGAGTCGCGGTAGTCGGCGAAGAAGGCGTGGCCCGCCCCCTGGTACAGCTTGATCTGCACGTCCTTGCCGGCGGCGGCCAGTTGGTCGTGGAGGGCCTGGAGCTCGGCCGGCGCCGGGTTCTGGTCCTCGGCCCCGCCCACGAGGAACATGGGGCACGAAAGCTGGTCGGCCATATCGGCCGGGGGTACGGGCCGCGACTCGGTGGTGTCGTCTTCGAACGTGGCCCGGTTGATGAAGCCGCCCCAGCACGGGATGGCCACGTCGAAGGCGTCGCTGGCGAAGGCGGCCAGGATCGTGGCCCGTCCGCCCATGCAGTAGCCGGTGATCGCCACCTTGTCGTTGGTCTCGTCCAGGCCACGGAGGTGGGCGGCCACCGCCTCCAGGTCGCCCACGATCTGGCTGTCGGGGAGCCCGAACATGGCCGGCAGCACGACGGCGAAGTCGTGACCGGGAGCGCCGGTGCGGGCGTAGAGCTCGGGCGAGGCGGCGACGTAGCCGGCGTTGGCGAACCGCCGGCACACGTCCTCGATGTGTTCCACCCGGCCGAAGGCCTCTTCCACCACGACGATGCCGGGGTGCGGTCCCGGCGCGGTCGGGTAGGCGATGTAGACGTCGATGTCTCCCAGCTGAACGGTCTCGTCGCGGACCCGGCTGGCGTCGGTGACTTCTCCTGCTAGTGCCATGCCCGCCGACGCTAGCCGTCGCACCGTCGCCGGGGAAGACGAACCGTTGACCACCGCGCCGCTCCCATCGTTCGACGGGGGGACGGTCGTTCGCCGGTCACCATTCCGCCGCCAGATCGGTGAAGGCGGCCCGGTAGCGGTCGATCGCCTCCTCGACCAGATCGTCGTCGAGCACCGTGGAGAGGGCCAGCATCCCCCGAGCAGCGGCGAACACCCCATGGTTCAGGGCGGCGAGATGGAGCAGGGTGATGCCGGGCCCGTCCTGACGATCGGTGTTCAGGGCCGGGGCCTCGTCCTGCACGTAGAGCTGGAGCAACGAGCCCACCCGCCGCGTGGCCAGCGGCACCCCGGCGGCCGCCGCCGCGTGGAGCAGCCCGGCGTCGAGCCGCGCCGCACGCCGATCCAACTCGGCGATGGCGTCGCTGCTGAGGTGCTGCAGCGACACCAGCCCGGCCGCCGCCGTCACCGGGTTGCCGTTGAAGGTGCCGGAATGGAACAGCCGCGGCGCGTGGGGGTCGAGCACCCCCATCAGCTGGCGTGAGCCGCCGACGGCGCCGACGGGGAAGCCACCGCCGATGATCTTGGCCATCGCCGTCAGGTCGGGAGCGACGCCCACCACCGCCTGGTAACCCCCCGGTGCCAGCCGCAGGGTGATGACCTCGTCGAAGATCAGCAGCGCCCCGGCCCGATGGGCCCGATCCCGCAGCGCGGCGAGGAACTCGGGCTGGGCGGCGACGAGCCCCGACGACCCCAGCACGGGCTCGACGAGCACGCACGCCACCTGCGAGCCGTGACGGTCGAGGGTGGCGTCGACCGAGGCCAGGTCGCCGAACTCGAACAGCACCGTCTGGGGACCGTCGTGACCCATGGTGCCGCACTCGAAGTGGGGGGCGCAGCCGTGGTAGCCGTAGCGCGCCATCATCACCAGCGGTCGGCCCGTCACCACCCGGGCGATCTCGGCCGCCAGCAGGGTGGCCTCGCTCCCCGAGTTGGTGAACCGCACCTGCTCCACCGAACCCACCCGCCGGACGAGCTCCTCGGCCAGGGCCACGGCATGGGTGTTGCGGGCCGGCCAGTTCGTCCCCGCCGCCATGGCGTCGCGGGCGGCGTCGAGGATCGGCGGGTAGGCGTTGCCGTGGACCAGGCTGGTGAAGTTGCCGATGAGGTCGAGGTACCGGTGCCCGTCGAGGTCGGTCAACCATGCCCCCTCACCGCCGACCATCGTGAGCTGGTACGGGGGGTGGTGACCGGCGGCGCGGGTATCGCCTCCGGGCATCACCGCGCTGGCGATGACGGCGTGCTCCGCCGAGCGGGGGGTGGCGGCCCGGAACCGGGCTTCGATGGCCGAGGGGGCGCTCATCACCTACTCCTCGACATAGCGGCGGGCGTCACGGTCGCCGAAGTAGGTGGTCATGGCGATGCGGGAGTTCTCGCTCTTCGCCGTGTAGCCGACGGCGACGTGGTCCATGTGCTGAACCGCCCGGTCGAGCGCCTTCGTCCAGGCGTTGACCGACGCCTTGGTCAACATGACCGGCACCGGCGGTTGGGCCACCACCTCGGCCGCCATGGCCTCGGCCGCCGGGACGAGCTCGTCGTCGCTTCCCACGACCTGGTCGAGGTAGCCGTAGTCGGCCATGGTGTCGGCCCCGTAGGTGCGGCCGAAGATCAGCATCTCCTTGGTCCTGACCGGGCCGACGAGCTGGATCATGGCTGGGACGCTGTGCCAGGTCAGGTTGGCCCCAATGCTGTTCTCGTTGAGGCAGACCTTCATCGACGGCGACCCGATGCGGAAGTCGCAGCCGGCGGGGAGGATGGCCCCACCGCCGATCATGTGACCGTGGCAGCAGGCGATCGTCACCGCCGTCAGGTTGGTGAGGACGTCGAACATCCGCGCTCCCTGCTTCGAACCGATCATCCGGGCCGCCGAGGTCGGCGCCCGGACCTTGAGATCGGCCCCCGAGCAGAAGCTCGGCCCGTCGCCCCTGAGGATGAGGACCCGCACGGTCGGATCGTCGTCGAAGGCGAGGCAGGCATCGTGCACGTCGCGCACCAGGGCGGGATCGATGGCGTTGTGCACGTCGGGCCGGTCGAGCACGAGGTGGCGCACCGCGCCGTCGCCCTCCAGTCGGATGGTCTCGAAGTCCATGGCACGCAGTCTGGTCCACCGGCGGTGGGTACCGCCCGTCGGGTCGGAATCGCCTCCGCCGACTGCTCGGTGGCCAACTAGGGTCCGGGACATGACACACGAGGAACGCATGCGGGCGGCCGGGATAGAGCTGCCGGAGGGCTATCCCCCGGCCGGGTTGTACGTGTCGGCGGTGCAGACCGGCGACATGCTCCACGTCGGAGGTCACGGCCCGGTCGGCAGCGACGGGACACGTATCACGGGCAAGGTCGGGGCCGACGTCGACCTCGAGCGGGCCCGGGAGGCGGCCCGGCTCACCGGACTGCAGATCCTCCGCTCGGTCCGCCACGAGCTCGGCTCACTCGACCGGGTGAGCCGCGTGGTCAAGGTGTTCGGCATGGTCAACTGCGCTCCGGGCTTCAATCGGACGCCGGCGGTCATCGACGGCTGCTCCGAGCTGTTCCACCAGGTCTTCGGCGACGCCGGCATCCACACCCGGTCCGCCGTCGGCATGGCCGAGCTGCCGTTCGACATCGCCACCGAGATCGAGGCCATCTTCGAGGTCGCTCCGGCGACGTGAGCCGAGGGTGGACCGGGCCATCGCCGGCTCGGTAGCCTCGCCCTCGGCGGGCGACGCCACGTCGACGAGGGGGACCACATGAGAGCACTGGTGATCGGGGGGACGGGCCCCACGGGCCCCGGGGTGGTCGAGGGGCTGGTGCAACGGGGCTTCGACACCACGATCCTCCACACCGGCCGCCACGAGGTCGACACCATCCCCGCGTCGGTGGAGCACGTCCACACCAACCCGTTCCGCATCGGCGAGGTCGACGAGGCCCTCGGGTCACGCACCTTCGACGTCGTCTTCGCCATGTACGGCCGCCTGCGCGACCTCGCCCCCTACTTCGTCGGCCGCACCGGGCAGTTCGTGGCCGTCGGGGGGGTGCCGGCCTACCGCGGCTTCGCCCGACCCCACCTCAACCAGCCACCCGGCATGCTCGTCCCGATCCGCGAGACCGCCACCCGCGCCGTCGACGACGAGAACGACAAGGTGGCCAAGATCGTGGCCACCGAGGACGTGCTGTTCGACCACCATCCCGACGGCACGCTGTTCCGCTATCCGCTCATCTACGGTCCCGGCCAGATCAACCCCCGGGAGTGGCTGATCGTCCGCCGCCTGCTCGACGGCCGCCGCCGCATCATCGTGGCCGACGGCGGCCTCACCCTGCGTACCGCGGCCTACGGGCCCAACGCCGGCCACGCCCTGACCCTGGCCGTCGATGATCCGGAGTCGGCGGCCGGCAAGGCCTACAACATCAGCGACGAGCACGTCCTGACCGCGGCCCAGACGATCCAGGTCATCGCCGACGCCCTCGACGTCGACGTCGAGCTGGTCAACCTCCCGGCCGAGTTGGCCACCCCAGCCCGACCCTTCCTCGGCCACGAGTACACCCTCCATCAGTTCACCGGTGTCGACGCCATCATGCACGACCTCGGCTACCGCGACCTGGTCCCCTCGATCGAGGCCATCGCGGCCACGGCGCGCCACCTCCGCCATCACCCGATCGAACGTGGAAGCACCACCGAGCAACGCCTCCAGGACCCCTTCGACTACGCCGGTGAGGACGCCCTGATCGAGGCCTACCGCTCCGCCGTCGGCGGGGCCCGGGCCCTCGCCGACGCCTACGACCCCGGGTTTCGCGACCGCTACGCCCCCGGGTCCGACGACTGGCGCCTGGTCGAGGCCCGGAGCTGAGCAGCCTAGGGGGTCCCCGTCGCGCCGCCGGGTGACGACGATGATTGGGTTCCCACCGGATCCCACGGGCAGACTGCGCCGATGACGCTGCGGATCGGGATGAGCACGCCGTTCGACTTCTGGTCGTTGCCCCCCGCCGACCAGCGGGCGCGGCTCGCCCTCATGGCCGATGCCGGGATCGACCACGTCTTCACCGCCGACCACGTCAGCTTCGTCGACGGCAGCGGGCTCGACGGCCCCGTCCACCTGGCGGTCATGGGGGGGATGGAGCCCCGGCTCGGCCTCTATCTCGGCGTCTACCTGTTGGCGCTGCGCCATCCACTGGTGGCCGCCCGCCAACTGGCCTCCCTGGCCGAGGCGGCGCCAGGCCGGCTCACGGCCGGCATCGGCGTCGGCGGCGAGGATCGCCACGAGGTCGAGGTGTGCGGCGTCGACCCCGCCACCCGGGGTCGGCGCACCGACGCCGCCCTCACCGCCGTTCGGGCGCTGCTCGACGGGCGGACCGTCGACGGCGACGGGGAGTTCTTCGACTTCGCCGGGGCCCGGATCCGTCCCCGCCCCCAGCCTGCCGTCCCGTTCGTCGTCGGCGGGCGGAGCGACGCCGCGCTACGCCGGGCGGGCCGGCTGGGTGACGGGTGGCTGGGCGCCTGGGTGTCGACCGAGCGCTTCCGCCAGGGGGTGGCGGCGGTCGAGGAGGTGGGGGCCGAACGTGCCGTCCCGTGGTGTCATGGCTACCAGTCGTGGGTGGGGGTGGGCCCGACGCCGGCGGTGGCCCGGGAGGCGGTAGCGACGGAGATGGAGCGGTTCTACAAGCTGCCGTTCGAGCGTTTCGAGCGCTACACACCCGTCGGCGACGCCGACGTCATCGCCGAGGCCCTCGCCCCCTATGTGGCGGCGGGGGCGACGTCGCTCAACCTGACCCCCTGTGGCCCCGATCCGGTGGCCGCAATCGAAACGGTCGCCGCCGTGAAGCAGCTCCTGCTCGGACGCTGAGACCCACCGACCGCCTTCACACCACGCGGGCCCGTTTCTCGGTGACCAGTCGCAGCCGCAGCTCGGTCTCCGCCACCGTGGCGCCCACGGCCTCCAGAGCCTGAGGACGGCCATCGACCCGGCCCGAAGGGGCGACCCGGCCCGAAGGGAAGGGGCGACCCGGTCAGGCCGTGGCGTTCGCCGCCTCGGCCAGGGGCCGGAGAACGTCGAGGGCTTCGGGCAACCGCTCGTGGCGCTGGCGGCTCAGCATCGGCGCCAACACGTCAACCCCGAGCTCGGCATAGGTGGCCACATCGTCAGGAGTGATCCTGTGGCCGGGCGTCAACGTCACCTGGACGTCATCGAGCGAACGACCGGCGGCGTGCAGGTGGTCGGCCAGGCGGGCCAGATCGGTCGCGGTCGAGGCCGGCGAGGTACCGAAGCCGTACCAGCCGCGCCCCACGCGCGCCACCCTGGCCATGGCGGCGTCCGAGTGGCCGCCGACGTGGATGGGGATGTGGGGCCGCTGCACCGGCTTGGGGTACACGTGACACCGGCGCAGGGGGTAGATCTCGCCGTCGTGGGACGAGACCTCGTCGACCCAGCAGCTGCGCAGGACCTCGAGGTACTCGTCGCACCGTGCGCCCCGCCGCTCCCACGGGACGTTGCAGGCCTCGAACTCCTCCCAGCTCCAGCCCACCCCGATGCCGAGGTCGATACGACCGTCCGACAACCAATCGAGCGTGGCGAACTCCTTGGCCGTGTAGACCGGATTGCGTTGGGGGAGCAGGCAGATACCCGTGCCGAGTCGGACGGTCGAGGTGTGGGCGGCGAGGAAGGCCAGGGAAGCGGTGATGTCGAGCAGTCCGGCGCCGGGAGGGATGGGAATCCTGCCGTCGGCGGAGCCGGGGTAGGCCGACTGGTAGTCGGGCACGGTCACCACATGCTCCCCCACCCAGATCGAGTCGAGGCCGAGCTCCTCGGCGCCGGCCGCCAGATCGGCCAGCATGGCCGGCGTGGCCTGTGGTGACTGCAATGGTGCGAACACGCCAAGCTTCATCGTTTCCCCTCCGGTCCGTCCTCCACCCGGGTACGGAGGAACGTGTCGATCAGCTCGTTCAGCCGCTCGGGCTGGTCGAAGTGCACCATGTGACCGGCCTCGCCCAGCTCGACATGATCGATGTCGGCGAACAGGGCCAGCCGCTCGGCCAGCTCGTCGTCGGTCAGGCGCCGTCGGTCGACGGCCGGTCCCTGGGGCCGGGCCCACCACGTCTCCCACGCCTCGGACCCGCTCACGGCTAGCACCGGGGTGCTGATGGCGGCCCAGCGCTCCTCCAGCGAGGTCTGGTCGATCGACGTGATCCAGTGCCAGGTTCGCTCGTCGTGACGCCAGACGACACCGCCGTCCGGTCCGGGGCGGGTACCCTCCTCGGCCAGGACGAGCGCCCGGGTCGGGTCGAGCCGGGCGTGGGTGGCGAGCAATCGCTCGGCCGCCGCCGCCAGGTCGGGTTGAGGACGGTGACGGGGCGTGGGAGCCAGGCGCTCCACCATGGCCCGGGCGTGGGCGAGGCGGTCGACCCTGGTGTCGCCGCGGATGGCGGCCGGCGGGCCGAGGCCTTCGAGCAGCACCAGGGCCCGGGGCCGGTCGGCGAAGAGCCCACCGTAGTTGGCGACGGTGTGGCCCCCGAGGCTGTGCCCGATGAGAACGGGGTGGACGATGCCCAACAGGTCGAGGAGGCGGTGGAGGTCGGCGACGTAGTGGAGGTTGGAGTAGGCGCCGGGGTGGCTGGAGCGGCCGTGACCCCGGGCGTCGTAGAGGACCACCCGGTACCGGTCGGTCAACGGGAGGGCCAGCGGCTCGAGGCTGCGGGCCACGTCGGCCATGCCATGGAGCATCACGACGTCGCCCCGATGCTCGCCATGCGGCGGCCCGAGGTCGTACACGGCGAGCGACTCCCGGCCGAGCTCGATCATGGTGGGGTCCGGCCATAGGCTCACCCGAGGAACGATACGCACCAGCGGGGTGGCAGGCCCAGCTGACGGCCGGCCGGGTTTGGTCCCGCCGGCCAGCGGGCCGGGCCCGGGCCCCTGTTCAACAACGCAGCCCAGGTAGGGAACCACACCTTCTACTGGAACGGGATGTCACCGTGCAGGCCCCGCAGGTCCCCATGCCACATCCCTCCTTCGTCGCGGTCAGCGACAGATCGGTGCCGATGACCTCGAGGAGAGAGCGCCGGCTCGACCGGCACAAACACGGCCAACGCCGAGCGTCTCGACGCTCCCAATCCCCGCCAGCGCTACGGAGGCAAACCCGGCGACGGCCGACTGGTGGTCATCGAACAAATCGGCCGGCTGTTCCCCTTTTCTCAGCGTCTCAAACATACTTTTCCCTTCTTCGGCGGCGTTGCTGTTCGGCAACTGAAATTCCGCCGGCAAGGGCTGGTATCTGACCAGCGAATTCGCCCGTTTCACCTTTGTCCAGGGGCTCTCACCGGTTGACGACGTTCGAAAGACTCGGTACATTTCTATGACGAAAGGGCTGACGGATCGCAGGATGACCAGGCCTACATCTACCATGAGGTGGTGGTCCGTGGCTGTCCGATCGGTTGTCGGCAAAGTTTGTTCGCCGTCGAAATGAGCTACGTCAACGGGCCCAGCCTTCGCTCCGAGACGCCGGCATCGACGCTATGTCGACTCCTGGTGACAGAAATGAGCCGGGAGCCGAGGTGGCCTGCGCAGCGAGCGCGGAGGCTCTCGCTGCAGGCCACGGGAACTCGCCAGTTGACTCGACATCGGGGCCCGGCTTCCCGCCCGCCATCCGGGCTCGGCCCCGGCCCGCCATCCGCTACCCGGAGAACAACCATGACTGCCGTACGATCGACAACGACGTCGAGCCGGTCCCCGGCCGGATCCCGCAACCGCCCGCACGACCGTCGGTCGGTGGAGGACCGGTCACGGGAGGAATGGCAGGCCCCGGCCCACCTCTCCGTCGCCCAGCCCGACGCGCTGACCGGGTTCGAGCTGTACGCCGGCGACAAGGCCCTCGGTGCCTGTGAGGAGATGGTCGAGCTGGAGGGCGAACGGTATTATCTCGTCGACACCCGGCACTGGACCTTCGGCGAGCGACGTCTGATCCCGGCGTCGTCGATCCGCCCCGCCCTGGACGAGAGACCGCGAGCTGCCTCCACCGACCTCGATGTCGAGTTCATCCGGCGAGCCCCCGACTTCAATCCGTTCCGGCTGAACGATTCTCGCCATCTCGCCGCGCTCCGCGAGTACTACCGGCGCGACACCAGCGTGCCTCGCCCCCGACGCATCGGCTGACGAGCATCACCGTCCGGCGGTCACCGTCGGGGGTTACTCCTGACGGTCGCGGTCTGGCGCCTCGATGGCCGTCTCGGTCGCCGGATCCCGACCAACCCGCTCCGGGCTCCGCTCGAGCGTGTCGGCCGTGGCCAGGTGGTGTTCGGTCGTGGAGCCCTCCTCGTCCACCTCGTCGGGCTCGGGGTTCCGCTCCCCCGACGGGCCGACGACGGTGGCGTCCTGGGCGGCCCGGTGATGGCCGGAGCCGGTCACCTCGTCGGGAAGCCCCTCGTCCCCGGTGCGACGGTCGTCGTCGGACCGGGTCTCGGCGGGAGGGATCTCTTGCTCGGCACGCTGCTCGGACGACGGCTTGGACATGTCGGTCACCACCAGCCCGGAACGGATCGGGGAAGAGCGCCACGGCGCCTCGCTCCGGGTGTAGCGGCGGTACCCCATCGGCGGTCGCTGAAACGCCGGGCAGACGTCACTCGACCAGCTCGGCCGCCGCCAGCTCGGCCACGCCGTCGGCCTCGTAGCCGAGGAGGTCCGGCAGGATCTCGAAGCTGTGTGAGATCGACGACCCGGAGGTGGGTCAGCATGGGCGCACTCTTCGTCAGTGCGACCGGGGGAGACCGAGGACGTGCTGGGCCACGTAGGCCAGGATCAGCTCCTGGCTGAGGGGGGCGATCCGCGGCAGCCGGGCCTCCCGGAAGTACCGCTCGACGTGGTACTCGGTGGCGTAGCCGAACCCGCCGTGGGTCTGCACGGCCCGGTCGGCGGCGAAGAAGCCGGCCTCGGCCGCCAGGTACTTGGCCAGGTTGGCCTCCTCGCCGCACGGCAGGCCGGCGTCGATCCGCCACGCCGCCTCCCGCACCATCAACGAGGCCGCCCGCAGCTGGGCGTGGGCCTGGGCCAGCGGGAAGGCGATCCCCTGGTTCTGGCCGATGGGGCGGTCGAACACCACCCGCTCGTTGGCGTAGTGCACCGCCTTGGCCAGGGCGGCCCGACCGATGCCGAGCGCCTCGGCCGCCACCAGTATCCGTTCGGCGTTGAGGCCGCCCAACAGGTAGTGGAAGCCACGCCCCTCGTCGCCCACCCGGTCGGTGACGGGAACCCGGACGTCGTCGTAGGTCGTCTCGCAGGAGGCGACGGCGTTGCGCCCCATCTTGGAGATGGGGGCGGCGTCGACCCCGTCGGCGTGGCGGTCGACGAGGAACAGGGTCATCCCGTCGGTTGGCTTGGCGCACTCGGTCAGCGGGGTGGTGCGGGTGAGGAGGAGGATGCGGTCGGCCTCGAGGGCCTTCGAGGTCCAGACCTTGCGCCCGGTCACCACATAGTGGTCGCCGTCGAGGACGGCACGGGTGCTGATGCGGGTGGTATCGGTCCCGGCGTCGGGCTCGGTGACGCCGAAGGCCACGTGGAGGGAGCCGTCGGCCACCGAGGGGAGATAGGCGGCCTTCATCTCCTCGGTGCCGTGCATGACGACCGGATGCATCCCGAAGATCGAGAGGTGGATGGCCGAAGCCCCGTTCATGCAGGCACCGGAGGCCGCCACCTCCTCCAGCACGGCGGCGGCATGGCGGATACCACGGCCACCCCCGCCGTACTCCTCCGGTATGGCGATACCGATCCAGCCACCCTCCGCCATGGCTCGGTAGAAGTCCCACGGGAAGCGGTGCTCGGCATCGCAGGAGGCCCAGTAGTCGTCGTCGAATCGGGAACAGACAGCGGCAACCGTCTCCCGCACCAGCCCGAGCTCGTCATCGTCCTGACGGTGATCCACGGTCGTCGATTTCACGCTCCACACCCCTTCTCGCCTGCGGTCCTCGGTCGGGGTCGACGCTAGAGGACAACGGGCCCGCTCGTGGAGTCGACGGCAGCCGCCTTCAGATCCGGGCCTCCGCCCGGGCGAGCTCCTGCCCGGGCCAGGGGCCGGGTCGGTCGTCGCGCCCCTACCCATCGCCGTCAGCCCGCCCCGCGCCGTCCCGCGCTGTTCCGCCCCTTCCCGCTATGAGCCAGGATGGTGTCCATGACCCCGGCCGGGACGACGCTGCGCCACTGGTTCCCTCGGTTCTTCCTGGCCTCCATCGGCGTCAACGCCGTGCTCGGGATCTGGGCCCTGTTGACCGACGACTTCGGCGACACCCAGGGCAAGGTTCTCGCCACGAGCTTCCTGGCCTCGGCGGCGATGATGGGCCTCCTGGCGAACAGCACGCCGCTGGGTCGGCGCCTGCTGTGGCCGGTGCCGACGGTTGGTGTGGTGGCCCTCGTGGCCGGGCTCGCCCTGTTCGACGCCATCCTGTGGTTCGACGGCGGCAGCCCGACGGCGGAGCGACTCGCTGGGACGCTGGTGACCGTCGGGGTGGGAGCGACGCTGGCCAGCCTCCTGACCCTGATCACGTTGCGCCGGGAGCACGAGTGGCTCCGGCTGGTCACCGACCTCCTCGTGGCGGCACTGACCCTGACGATCGTGACGATCGTGTGGGTCGAGATCGACTCGTCCTGGCTACCACGCGTGATCGGGGTGGAGAGCGTGCTGGTGGCCGCCCTCACCATCGCCCTGCCCACCCTGGCCCGGTTCTCCCCACCCCCGCCCGCTTCCCATCCGGGGACGGCGGTGGCCTTCTTCTGCCCGGCCTGCGGCTCGTTGCTTCCCTCGCCGTCACCGGCCGACACCCCCGCCGCCTGTGCGCAGTGCGGGATGCGCTTCACCGTCGAGGTGTCAGTCCCCCCGACCAACCCACCGGTGCCGGCATGGTCCGGCGACGCCGACGGTCCGACGGCACCGCCGTCGGACCGGCCGTGACGAGCCACCCACGACCGCCCCCGGGTGGTTCAGTGCGACAGGTCACGTCGACGCAGGGCCCACCAGCCGACGGCGAGCAGGACGGTGGAGGCGGAGGCGATGATCACCATCGTCCCCGGGGCCACGGCGTCGACCGGCGGCCGGCCCACCAGCTCGAACGGTGACAGCTGCCGGAACCATCGGGGCAGGCCGAGGGTCTCGCCGAGCAGGGCGACGACGCTGACCCAGGCCAGCAGCGCCCAGCCGACGGCGACGGCCCCGGCCCGGATCGCCTGGGCGGCGGCGGCCACGGCACCGACCAGGACAACCGCCGGCAGGTAGGCGGCGGCGTCGGCCAGGAGTCCGGGTGACCACCGCCCCTCGACCATCCCGGTTCCGACAACCTGACCGGTGGCGCCTGCGGCCAGGACGACGGTCGTCTCGACGCCGACGACGACGAGCGAGCCCCACCACCACCGGCCCCGGGCGGTCGGACCGGCCGTCACGGCTCCGAGGCGACCCGAGGACTCCTCCGACGCCAGCGCCGTCAACCACTGCAACAGGGCTCCCACGCTGAGCAGGGCCACCACCAGCAACCCCATGGAGGCCAGCAGGTCGTCCACCGCCCCCGCCCCGCCGAGCGCGTCGGCCACCGCCGGGTTGTCCTCCACCAGGGTCGTCATCTCGGGGGCCAGCAGCCCGATGCCGAACCCCCAGGCCACGGCGCCGATGGTCCACCCGAGCCAGGAGGCCCGGGTCAGGCGATGGGCCAGCGCCGGCACCGACCGCAACCAACCGGCGGCCCGGGCCGGCCCCGACCGGGACGACAGGACACCCGAGCCGAGGTCGCGCCGGGCGGCCACAGCGAGGGCGGCCCCGGTGAGGGCCAGGGTGGCGAGGGCGTACCCGACCAGGGGCCACGGACGCCACGGACCGTAGGGTCGGAGCTCGGCCAGCCACCCGGTCGGGGTCAGCCAGGTCAAGGGGAGGTCCCGACCGTCGACCACGGCGCGGACGAGATAGGCGACACCGACGGCGCCCAGGAGCACGGCGTGGGCGGTCCGGCTCCCGCTGGCGAGCTGCCCGGCCACGAAGCCGACGGCGGCGAACGTGGCCATCAGCAGCGCCAGGCCGGCGGCGTGGAGGAGGGATCCGGTCACCGGCAGACCGACGGCGATCAGGCCGGCGGCGCAAAGGGCCCAGGTCACCACGATCGTCTGGGCCACGAGCACCACGGCCACCCGGAGCGGGGTCAGCCGATCGATGGGCCCGGCCGTGATCAGCTCGAACAGCCCGCGGTCCTCCTGCGTCCGGGTCAGGTGGATGGCGAGATGACCGGCGACGACGGGGAGGAGAAGGCTGGCGAAGAAGCCGAACTCGTAGGTCACGATGCCGCCGATGTGGTCGAGGTCGTAGCCCCGCCCGTTGAGGGCGGCCGTTGCGGCCGACCGGCCGACGATCTCGGCGTAGACCTGACGGTCGGCGGCGGTGGGGTAGACGCCGTCCACGCCGGCCGCCGTCCCGGTCAGCAGGACGGCGATGACGATGACCCACCCGAGTAGTCGCCGGTACGACGTGCGCAGGGTCACGGCGGCGAGGGTCACGGCGGTGGTCACGGCGTGGCCGCCCCCGCCCCCCGGTATTCGTCGAGGAACAACTCGTCGAGGGTGGGCGGCTGGACCACCAGGCTCCCACCGCCGTCGTCGAGCAACCGTCGTACGACCGGATCGAGGGCTTCGGCACTGACCCGGGCCGACAGCCGCCAGCGGCCGTCGACGGCGTCGGCCCGGAACGAGTCGACCCCGTCGAGCTCGGCCAGGTCACGGTGGGGTTGGCCCACCGTGGCCTGCACCGTCGTCAGGGCCTGGGACCGGAGCTCGACCAGGGAGCCCGACCGGATGATCCGACCGTTGCGGACGATGGCGACCCGGTCGCACAGCGCCTCGACCTGGTCGAGGATGTGGCTCGACAACAGCACCGAGACGCCGTCCTCGGCCCGCTCCCGGACCACCTCCTGGAACTGGGCCTCCATCAGGGGATCGAGGCCGGCGGTCGGCTCGTCGAGGATGAGGAGCTCGACGGGCACGGCCAGGGCGGCCACGAGCGCCACCTTCTGCCGATTGCCCTTGGAGTAGGTGCGGGATCGCTTGGTCGGGTCGAGCTCGAACCGCTCGAGGAGCTGGGCCCGGACGGCGGGATCGGCGCCCCCATGGAGGCGGGTCAGGACGTCGATGCACTCGCCGCCCGTGAGCCCCGGCCACAGGGCCACGTCGCCCGGCACCGACGCCAGGCGCCGGTGGATGGCCACGGCGTCGCTCCAGGCGTCACGCCCGAACACGTGGGCCGTGCCGGCCGTAAGACGGATCTGGCCCAGCAGAGCCCGGGTCGTCGTCGTCTTGCCGGCACCGTTCGGACCGAGGAAGCCGAGGATCTCGCCCTGTCGGAGGGTGAGGTCGAGCCCGTCGAGGGCCACGGTTGCACCGAAGCGCTTCACCGCTCCGGCGACGGCGACGACCGGGTCGGCGGGGGTCGCGGGATCCGCCGTTGTCGCCCTCCGATCTCCCAATTGTGGAAGTGACTTGCTCATGAGAGTTACTATCACTACCGGGCAGCTCGGTTGTCAATCAGGTCGACGACCTCGCCGGCGCTGACCACCCCGTTCGAGCGCGTGACCCCGTACCCCTCTCCCGACCCCGCCGACACCGCCGGCACGGAACCCGTGAACCGCCGTGAGCGCAGACGGCAGGAGACCATCCACCGGATCCAGCAGTGCGCCATCGATCTGTTCGACCGGCACGGTTTCGACCGGGTCACGATCGAGCAGGTAGCCGTCGCGGCCGACGTCTCCCCCAGCACCGTCTACCGCCACTTCGGGACCAAGGAGGGCCTCGTCCTACGCGACGAGCACGACATGCTGGCGATGAGCGAGACCGCAGCTCACCTGCGCCATCACGGGCTCATCGATGCTCTCCGGCTCGCCGTCGGCACCGTGGCGGGCGACCACTTCGAGCATGACCTGGAGCTCACCGTGCGCCGGACCCGCTACTACGTCGAGGTGCCCTCGGTCCGGGCTGCCACGGCCGTGCTGGTGAACGAGACGGCCGCCGAACTGGCCCGGGCCATGGCCGACGCCGGCTCGCCCCTCGACGCCGTCGAGCGCCACGCCCAGGCCACGGCGGTGATCTGGGCGCTGACCGCCGCCCTCGAGCAGTGGTGGCTGGCCGGGGCCGACGAACCGCTGATCCCGCTGATCGACCGGGCGCTGAACGCCCTCCGCTTCGACCGCTGACCCCGTTCGTTCGCGCCCGGAGGAGTACCGGCACCACGGTTGGGGCCGGGCGTGGGGGCGAAGGCACGCGGAGTCCATTGACGCCGTTCCTTCCCCATCAGCGCGGACACGGCATCGGGCAGGGTTCGCCCCACGCGATCATCCGATTGGTGGAGGGGATCGAGGGTGTCGTGACGATGCGCACCGAGGTGGCCCCCGACCCGAGTACGGCCTGACAGTTCCGTCCAGGCCGGCGACCCGTGGTCATCCCGTCCTGCAACCTGCGACACCGATCGAGCCAGAGCGTGGCTGGACGGAACCGTCCAGGCCTTCACCCACATCGGCCTCGTGAACGCCGCCGACGCCATCGCCCGGGCCGAATCCGGACGATGCCGCAACGCAGTGGCGCGAGCGCCAACCGACCCTGAACGGCTTCTTCACGTCGCCCCGAGGTACGCAGGACCGAGGCCGCGAACCAGCCCAACCAGCGCCGGTCCATAGTTGTGCTCTTCGGCGACAAGGGTCACTATGGACAAACGTCTGCTGTTCTCCATGAACAGGCGGATCACAAGGGGGAACGATCACATGTTCAGACTCGACTCGACCCGATGGGTCGCGCTCGTGAGCGCGCTCCTGCTGCTGGCTGCGGCCTGCGGCGGCGACGACACCGCCGAGGGCGAATCCGGCGACGAGGAGGCACAACTCGAAGGGGGAGCCGTGGCCGACGATGCCGCTGCCGCCGCCCTGACGTCCACCACGGTCACCGACGACGGGGCCGCCGCCACCGCCACGCCGACCTCGATGGAGGAGTGGGAGGCCCTGTGGGCCGAGGAGCGGGCCGCCATCGTCGAGCGCATCCGGTCCGAGGGCTACGGGATCAACGACGAGAACATCCTCATCGGCCCCGCCGGCTTCGAGATCGATCTGAACAACTGCCCCGCCGACTGGTCGGACACCCCCGGCCTCGACGGCTCGATCCTGATCGGCCACACGACGACCCAGTCGGGCAACCTGGCCGCCTACGGCAACATCGCCGCCGGCATGGAGGTGCTGTTCGACCAGGTCAACGCCAACGGGGGCATCGGGGGCGTCCCGATCGAGATGGTGGTCAAGGACGACGGCTACGTCGCCACCCAGACCATCGAGCTCATCGACGAACTCATGCAGTCGGAGGATCCGTTCATGATCACGACCCTCGGGTCACCCAACACCCTGGCCGTCTACGACACCATCAACGACAACTGCATCCCCCACCCGTTCGCCCAGACCGGGCACCCGGCGTGGGGCGACCCGGAGAACCATCCCTGGACCACGGGCCTGGCCATGTCGTACACCACCGAGGCGGTGTTCTGGGGCCAGTGGATCAGGGCCAACATGGCCGACCAACTGCCGGTGAAGGTGGCGGCCCTCGTCAACGACAACGACTTCGGGAAGGCCTACGGCATCGGCTTCGAGCGGTGGGCCGAACAGAACCCCGACGTGGTCTCCGAGTTCGTGCAGATCGGCCACGATCCGGCGGCGGCCACCGTCACCAACGAGATGACGACGATCGCGGCCGAGGATCCCGACGTGTTCATCTCGATGACGGCCGGCAACCCGTGCCTGCTGGCCGTGCAGGAGGCCGGCAACAACGGGCTGACCGAATCGGCCGACGTGCTGTTCGCCCCCCAGACCTGCAAGGACCCGCAGGCGTTCATGGTGCCCGCTGGTGACGCCGCCGACGGGTGGTGGATCGTGGGCGGTGGAGCCAAGACCACCACCGACTCGCAGTTCGCCGACGAGCCCTACATCGCCTTCGTCAACGACGAGCTGGCCGGCGCCGGGCTCGACCCCACCGTCGGCCTCTACGGCACCGGGTTCAGCCAGTACGGGTGGCCGTACATCCACGCACTGCTCATCGCCAGCGAACTCGACGGGGGCCTGACCCGCACCAACTTCATGCTCGCCCTCCGTTCGATGGAGATGACCCATCCGCTCTACCTGCCGGGGATCGCCTTCTCGATGAACGGCAACGAAGACGCCTACTACGTCGAGGGAACGGAGTTCGCCCGCTACGACGCAACCGGGCAGACGTGGGTCCAGGTCGGTGACGTCGTCGACCTCAACGGCGAATCGCCGAACTGTGCGTGGACCGAGAGCGGGTGCGCCTGATGTCCGAGGCGTGAACCGGCCGCTCGCCGCCGCCGGGGTCGCTACTCCAGGACCTCGGCGGCAGCGATCTCGGCGATGCGGTCGACGTCGTAGCCGAGGATGTCGGTGAGGATCTCGAACGTGTCCTGGCCGAGGGTCGGCGCCGCCCGGTAGGCCTCGATCGGCGACCGCCCGAGGAGGAACCTGGTCCCCTCGACGGTGACGGGGCCGAGCTCGGCGTGATCGGTGGTGACGAAGTGACCCCGATGGGCGAGCTGGGGGTCGGCCCAACTGTGGACACTGGTGGCGACCACGTGGGCCGGTATCCCGTGCCGCTGCAGCTCGTTCTCGACCGCCTGCTCGTGGCGTCGGCTGGTCCAGGCGGTGATCAGGTCGTCGAACTCGTCGGCCCGACCGAGGCGGTCGGCGGCCGACAGCGGTGCCAGATCGGGCCGCCCCAGGAGCTCGGCCAGCGCCCGCCACTGGGCGTCGGTCTCACAGGCCACCGCAACCCACCGGTCGTCGCCGGTGCACCGGTAGATCCCGTGGGGGGCGAAGCAAAGGTCGCGGTTGCCGCTGCGCTCGAGCACCCGGCCGTTGATGCGGCAGTCGAGGAGCGCGGGAGCGAGGAGATGGAGGACGCCCTCGGCCTGGGAGAAGTCGATGTACTGGCCCTCGCCGCAGCGACGCCGGTGCTCCAGGGCAGCCAACACGAGGGCCACCGAGATGCGGGGGGCCACATAGTCGGTGTAGGCACTGAACGGGCCCGACGGGTCTCGGTCGGGCCAGCCGGTGATGTTGTGGAAGCCGGAGATGGCCGCCGCCAGGTTGCCGAAGCCGGCGAAGTCGGCGAGGGGGCCGGTCTGGCCCATGAGGCAGCTCGACAGCATGACCAGCGCAGGGTTCACCTCGGTCAGGGAGTCGTAGTCGAGACCCCACGCCCGCATGGCCCGGGGCGAGAACGACTCGCACACCACGTCCGACCAGCGCACCAGGTCGAGCACGATGTCGCGGGCCTCCGGCTTGGACAGATCGAGGGTCATGCCCCGTTTCCCGGTGTTCATGTTGAGGAACAGCCCGCCCCGCTCGATGCCGGACACCCCCTCGTAGAACGGCTGGAGACCCCGGGCCACCTCGATCTTGCTGGCCGACTCGACCCGGATGACGGTGGCGCCGTAGTCGGCCAGCACCCGGGTCGTCGCCGGCCCGGCCATGGCCCACATGAAGTCGAGGATCTTCACCCCGGCCAGGGGGAGGCCATCCCCGCCGGTGGCCTCGGCCCGCACCCGGGCGGCGATGGGCGCCGTCCGGGACGGGTCGCCGAGCACGGCGTCGGTGTCCTGGCCGAGACGGGGCGGTGGCCCCAGGGGACGGAGGGGGGCGGCCCCGAAGCGGGCGATGGCGCCGTTGAACGTCACCGGCCGGTCGGCCCCGGGCACGTCGACGTCCTCCCAGTAGCGGCGGAACTCGAGCTGGGGCGAGCCGACGACCTCGGCCGTCGTGGTAACGGGGGCGATCAGGAGCCGCCGGGACATGGCGGCTTCCAGGAGCTCGGCCTTGGTCTTGGTGGCCAGCCACGCCAGCAGGGCCGCCTTGGCCTCCTCGAACGTCTCGAGCCTCTCCTCGCCATCCTCGATCTGGACGGCGAGCTCGACCCAGTTCCGGTCGCGGAGCCACTCGCTGCAGAAGCCGTCGTCGTGGACCCACTCCATGAGGCGGGCGGTGAACGGCCCGATCGACGTCCCGAAGAGGAAGGCGATCGTGACGTGTCCGTCGGCGCACGGCCACACGAGCCGGATGTCGAACGGGGGCATCTTCACCCCGCCGGCGATGCGCTGCATGATCGGCGCCCCGAACGGCGCGGCGAGGACCGTCGACTGGGTGGCCTGGAGGAGCGAGGCCTGGACCGAGACGTCGATGTGCTGCCCGAGACCGCTGCGGTGCCGCTCGAACAGGGCGATGAGGGCGGCCCCGGCCCCGTCGAGGGCGGCGTGGTGGTAGGCTTGGGGGAGTCCGAGACGGAGCGGGGCCCGGTCCTCGTCGCCCGTCAGGGCGGCGTAGCCGCCGGCGGCCATGAGGGTGATCTCGCTGTGGGCGTAGCCGGCCTTGGGCCCGGTCCGGCCGAACGGTGTGATCGACACGTGGATCAGGGCCGGGTTGATCGCCGCCAGGTCGTCTGGTCCGAGGCCCACCTCGTCGAGGCGTCCCGGGGGCTCGGACTCGATCAGCACGTCGGCCCCCCGCACCAGGCCCCGCAGCCGATCCCTGTCAGCGTCGGAAGACGCCAGATCGAGCACGACGGAACGCTTGCCCCGGTTGAAGGCCCAGTGGTTGAGGGAGCCTTCGGGGTCGACCCGGTGGCCGGCGAAGGGACCCAGGTGCCGGGCCCGCTGCCCACCGGGCGGTTCGATCGCCACCACGTCGGCTCCGAGCTGGGCCAGGATGAGACCGGCGCAGTGGCCCCGGTCGTCACTGAGATCGAGCACCCGATACGACGACAGCACCGACGACACCCCCTTGCGAACGGCACCAACCCTGGCGTCAGGGTCGTCCGGTCCGGCGACCGGTGTCAAACAGGCCGCCGTGGCGGTCGGCGGGTGCGGGCGGGCGGGGTGACCGGTTTGGCCCGCCGGGGTGTGGGAACCTCTCCGGGGGATGGTCGAGCACCGGGTGGAACGGCGAGGGGCGGGCGAGGGGCGGACGCCGCCCGCCCGATCGACCGGTGTCCGCCGCCGATGGTCGATGGCGGCGGTGTCGGCGACGGCGACGGTGGCGGTGCTCGCCGCCGGGTGCGGGATCGACCTCGACGGAGCGGTGAGCGGCGACGGCATCGCCCCCGACGGGTCGACGACGACCGCCACGGTCATCACCGTGGCAACGACCGGCGAGACCTCGGCCACCACCGCCACGACCGCCACCGACCCGGTGACCAGCGCCCCGGCCCTCGACGCCACGTTCGCCGCCATCGCCGACCGCACCATGATGACCGACGAGGGCCGCCGGCTGTTGGCCCTGTCCTCGCCCGAGCTGGTCGACATCGACGCCCTCGGTCGGACGTGCACGCTGGGGTCGGAGGTGTCGGTGCTCGGGTGCTACCGATCGGGCAGGATCGCCGTGCTCGACGTGACCGATCCCCGCCTCGACGGCATGGTGGAGACGACGACCGCCCACGAGCTGCTCCACGCCGCTTGGGCCGCGCTGAACGACGGCGAGCGGCGACGACTGACCGACCTGTTGTGGGCGGCCTTCGCCGGCGTCTCCACCCCCGAGCTCGAGGACCGCCTCGACCTGTACCGCCAGCGCGACCCGTCGATCGTCGACAACGAGCTGCACTCGATCCTCGGGACGGAGGTGGCCGACCTCGGACCCGAGCTGGAGGCGCACTACGGTCGCTGGTTCTCCGATCGGGCGGCCGTCGTCGCCCTCGCAACCGAGGTGCAGGCCACGTTCACCTCCCTCCGGTCCGACGTCGACGCCCTCGACGCCCGCCTCGCCGACCTCCGGTCGCGCATCGACGACACGGAGACCTCCCTCGAACAACGGCGATCGGAGCTCGAAACCGAAACCGCCGATCTGCAGGCGCTGCGGGAAGCGGGACGGATCGACGAGTACAACGCCGCCATCGACCCCCACAACGAGGCGGTCGCCGCCTACAACGACGGGGTGGCCGGGCTCCAGGATCTCATCGACGAGTTCAACGATCTGGTGGCACAACGGAACGCTCTGGCCGCCGACTACGCCGCCCTCGTGGCCGAGATGGACACCACGGCGGCGACGATGCCGGCCGGCTGACCGGGCGTGACGCGGGGCGGGGACGTGTGATGATGAGCGGATGTCACCCCGCTTGCCCGTCGTCGATCTGAAGGCCACCACTCCCCCACCCGACTGGGGGGTGACCGTCGACCACGACGCCCTCGAGGCCCTGGCCGACCGGTGGGCCGACGAGGAGCTGCCCCTCCCCTGCTTCGACTACCCCGGTATCCCCGCCGTGCGGGACGAGCGCTGGTGGTTCGACTACGTGACGGTGGCGGTGTCGGTCCTGGCCTGCCTGTGGCCCCCGGAGGGCGACGAGGTGTGGCACGCCGAGATCGACCGCCAGTGGCTCGACGACGCCCCCGGGATCTTCGCCGTGTTCACCCGCCGGCTCGGGACGGATGGCCTGTCGCTCCCCGACCTGGCCGCCCTGTCCGACGACGACGGCCAACGGCTCTTCGGCGGGCGGGGCACCCTCCAGCTCGTCCCCGAGCGGGTCGATCGGCTGCGGCTGGTGGCCGGCGCCCTGCTCGACCGGTGGGACGGTTCGGCCGCCAATCTGGTGGCGGCGGCCGAACGCCACGGCCACCGGATGGTCGAGCTGCTCACCACGACCGTTCCCGGCTACCTCGACCGGGCCCGGACCCCGGTGGGCGAGCTCCGATTCGACAAGCTGGCCCACCTGGCGGCGGCGATCATGGCCGCCGGGCGCGGCTGGTCGGATGCCGGATTCGTCGGCTTCGACGATTTCCCCGTTTACCCCGACTACATGCTGCCC
Organism: Acidimicrobiales bacterium; assembly: GCA_050330635.1. Classification (GTDB taxonomy): domain Bacteria; phylum Actinomycetota; class Acidimicrobiia; order Acidimicrobiales; family SZUA-35; genus CADEDH01. The sequence goes on from JBHJNQ010000057.1 coordinate 134,415, forward strand.
CGGGTGTTCCGCCATGTCGGCGCCCTGCGCTACGCTCCCGACCTGGCCGCCACCGTCGATGGGCGCCGGCTCGTCGCCGCCGGCTCACCGGCGGAGCACGCCATCCGCTGGGCCACCGTACACTGTGGCGCCCACCTGGCCCGGGCGTTGACCGATCGGGGCAACCCGGTGCCCGCCCCCGCCCTCGACTACCGGTTGTGGTCGGAGGCCGTGCTCGGGCCCGACGCCGACCGCTTCGGCCAGCACCACCGGACGATCACGCTCCTCTACTGAGTCACGTCATGATCCGAGCCACGACGCCGGCAGCGACAACGTCCGCTGAGCCGATGGTGAACGCTGTGCGAACAACACCGTTGGACCCTGGCGCCCGGGGGCCACGGGTTGCTAGAGCAGAAGGGGTGTTCGTCGTTTCGATCGGGGGGTGATCTCGGTGGTGGTCCGTGTCGTGGTGGCAGCGGCGGAGTTGGACCCGTTGGTGAAGGTCGGGGGCCTCGGTGAGGCCACCGCCGGGCTGGTCCGCCGCCTCGACCAGTTCGGAGTCGACGTCCAGGTCGTCGTGCCCGACTATCCGCTGCCGTTCGCCTCGACCGACGAGTGGTGGGTCGACGTGCCCGACTGGGCTGGCGGCCGGGCCCGGGTCCGCACGGCCCGGGTCGACGGGATCGGACCGGTCCACGCCGTCTGGGTGCCCGGCCTCGATCGACCCCACCCCTACGTCGACCCCAGAGGCCGGGGCTGGGCCGACAACGACCATCGGTTCTACGCCTTCGGGCTCGCCGTGGCCGGCGTGGCCCACCGGCTCGACGTCGACGTGCTCCACCTCAACGACTGGCACACGTCCACCGCGGTCGCTGCCTTCCCCCCGGAGCGGACGCTGCTCACGGTACACAACCTGGCGCACCAGGGCGACGGAGACCTCGGGTGGCTCCCGGCGCTCGGCGACCGGGCCTCGGCGTTCGAGCACCTCGGCCGGTGCAACCCGCTGGCCGCCGCCATCCGTCTCTGCCACCACGTCGTCACGGTCAGCCCGGGCTACGCCCGCGAGGTACTGACCCCCGAGCACGGCTGCGGCCTGGAGGGCGAGCTGATGGCCCGGGGCGACCGGTTCGTCGGTATCCGCAACGGACTCGACCACCAGCTGTGGGATCCGGCCGATGACCGCTACCTCCCGGCCAACTTCACCGCCGATGACCTGTCGGGAAAGCTCATCTGCCGCAAGGAGTTGGAGCGCCAGCTCGGCCTCGACGACAGCCCGGCCCCGATCGTGGGCATGGTCAGCCGCTTCGTCGGGCAGAAGGGCATCGACCTGGTCCTCGAGCTGATGCCCTACCTGGCCACGTTGCCGGCCACGTTGGTGCTGCACGGCAACGGCGATGCCGACTTGCTGGCGGCGGCTGAACGGGCCGTGGACACCGCCCCGGGGGCGGCTCGCCTCGTCGCCGGCTTCGACGAGGCCTTCGCCCACCTGGTCGTGGCCGGCAGCGACCTGCTGTGCGTCCCCAGCCGGTTCGAACCCTGCGGCCTGACGCAGATGCAGGCCATGACGTTCGGCACCGTACCCGTGGTGACCCAGGTCGGCGGCCTGGCCGACACGGTCGTCGACATCGACGCCCATCCCGACCGGGGCAATGGTTTCGTGGCCGCCCACCCGACGGTCCCCGCCCTGCTCGACGCACTGCACCGCGCCACCCGGGGGTGGCGCAACCGGTGGCGGCGCCAGGCCCTGCAGCGGCGGGGCATGAGGGCAGACTGGTCGTGGGACACCCCAGGAGCCCGCTACCTCGAGCTCTACGAGCGGCTCGCCGCCGGGGCCGGCACCCCGTCGCCGTGGCCCGGGACGAAGGACCCTCCCCAAGCGGCACACCGCACGACACCGTGGAGGTGAGCTAGCGAGGAGTGACGACATCATGCAACGAATCGTCGTAGGTGTGGACGGGTCGACCAATGCGACCGACGCCCTGGCCTGGGCGACGGCGGTGGCCGAGGGCGTCGGGGCCGGGGTGGTGGCTGTTACCGCCTTCGACAAGCCCTCCATCGAGGTCCCACCCGAAGATCGTCACCAGCTCCGGGCCGAACGCGAAGCGGAGCTGGACCGCTGGATCGCCGCCGTCGACGGGACCGCCGAGGTACGGCGGGTGGTCAGCGACGGGGACCCACGACAGGTCATCCTGGGCGAGGCCTTGGCCACGGCGGCCGATCTGGTGGTGTTGGGCCACGCCGGCGCCAGCGGAGGCCCGGGCTTCCTCCACCTCGGCAGCGTGGTCGAGTACGCCGCCCACCACACCGCGGTGCCCCTTGCGGTGATCCCGGCCGGGTGGCGGTCGCCGCCGGAGCGGGTGGTCATCGGCGTGGACGGTTCGGCCGAGTCGCTGGCCGCCATCGCCTGGGCCTCCTCGATGGCGCCGCTCCAGCCGGCCGTCACCGCGGTGCAGGTGGCCGAACCCCTCCTCGAATGGACGCCGGCCAGCAGCCCCGACAACTGGCGTCGGGGGGTGGAACGCGACCTGGCGCAATGGACGACGCCGCTGACCGAGGCCGGGCTGTCGACCACGGTCGTGGCCAAGCGGAGGCTCCACCCGGCCGATGGGCTACTCGCCGTGGCCGAGGAACGGGCCGCCGACCTCCTCGTCGTCGGAACCCGGGGTCTCGGCGGCTTCAGGGGCCTGCGGGCCGGCGGGGTGGCCCTCAAGATCCTCCACCGCACCGGGCTGCCCCTGGTGCTCGTGCCGGTGCCGTGACCCCGCCCGGGGTTCAGCCGGCCCCACGGCCGTCTGGCGACAACGCCCGAGCGCGCCCATGAGCCCATTCTCGGCTGCGCTATCGACTTCTGGAGTCGATAACGCAACGGAGCACACCCCGTGTCGCGTTGTTGCGGCGACCCGCCTGGGGCCGACGCTCGACCGCAGGGCCGGCCACCGCTGACGCCGCCACCGGGCGCGGCGACTCCGACCGCCGTCGGGCCGTCGTCTCCGTCGCCTCCGCTTCAGCCGGCGGGGTTCCGTGGCACCGCGACGACGTCGTCGTCGCCCAGGCTGGGTCGGATGTCGACGTCGGCCCGGGGCACGACATCGGGGCAGAAGCGGAGGGCGGCCTGTTCCATGGCGGCCCGCACGTCGTCGGCCACGGCGGCGGCGTCGACCCGGCGGCATTCGACGACGATCGAGTCGTGGACGGTCTGCACCGGTCGGGCGTCGTCGTAGCGGCGGAGTCGTTCGTCGAGGTCGGCGTAGGCCACGAGCATGATGTCGGCCACCGTCCCCTGGATGGGGGCGTTGCGCCAGGCGTTGACCATGACGGCCACCCGTTCCCGGGCCGCCCGGTACAGCAGGGCGTCGGTAGCGGCGGTGCCGATGGCGGCGGCCACCGCCTCGACGTAGACCAATCGCAGCGGCCGGTGCTCGAAGAGCCGCTCGATCACGCCGTCGGGCACGTCGGGGCCGGGGACCGGGGTCAGGTCGAGGGCGTGGTGGCGGGCGAAACCGTTGCGGACCGCGGCCAGGGCCGGATCGGCCGATCGGATGGCGTCGGTCACGACCCGGAGGAAGAGCCGGTCGAGGTGGAGGTTGAACTGCTGGCGCCGCCCGGCAACGGTGCGGCTGGCGAAGGTGAACGGGGCGCCATCCTCGAGGAGGGCCACCGGGGCTGGGTAGTCGACGAGCCAGGCGACCCGGGCCGACAGCTCGTCGCGGTCGGGGGTAGTAGACCACTCGGGGTGGAGGGCGACGATCTCGTCGACGGTGGGCCACCGACCCTGGGACCGCCGGAGGTCGCGGCGGATCGTCGTCACCGTGGCGTGCCCCCGGGCCAGACGCATCGTGCACCGCCAGTCGATGGCGGCCGTCTCGTCGCCGATCCGGCGGATCTCGGCGATCCGCTCCTCGGCCCATGCTGCGGTGCCGGGGTAGGTCGCCCGGTAGCGGGCCAGCAGCTCGCCGGCCTCGTCGACCGTGGTCGGTGCGCCCTCGGCGCTCAGGGTGCGGCTGAGGGCGGCCGCTCCCGAGCCGTAGGCGATACCGAAGTTGAGGGCCTTGGCCACCTGGCGGAGGTGGGCGAAGCGCTCCGGGTCGGCGGCCCGGAGGGAAGCGGGGTCGAACCCGAACATGCTGGCCGCCGTGGCCACATGGACGTCGTCACCCCGGGCGAAGGCGTGGCGGAGGGCGTGGTCGTCGCCGACCTGGGCCAGGACCCGGAGCTCGGCCTGGCTGAGGTCGGCGTGGACGAACACCCGGTCGGGCTGCGCCGGCCGCACGTAGGGCAGCATGCGGGGGGTCAGGTTCTGGGCGTTGGGGTTGCGGCTGGCCAACCGCCCGGTGTTGGTGCCGACGACCTGGAGGTACTGGGGGTGGAGCCGACCGTCGGGATGGAGGTGGTCGCGGATCGACTCGCCGTAGGTGGTGAGGATCTTGGCGTGGTTGCGGTACTCGAGGACGGCGCCGCTCAACGGTCCACCGACGTCGCGCAGGACGCCGGCGCCGACCGAGTCGGAGTCGTCAAGGAGACGGGCCACCCCGTGGCGCCGTTCGCTCCAGGCCAACACCTCGGGCCGGGCGAACCGGTTGAGGGCGTCCTTGACCTGGCGGTCGGACGCCGGATTCCACGTGGGCTCGGTGATGTCATCGAAGAGGTTGCCCTGCCCACCGCCGGTCAGGGTGGCGAGGCGGTCGACGGCCGACCGCTGCTTTGCCTCGACGGCGTCGAGCTCGGACCGCCACCCGTCCCAGTCGAACCACAGGCCGGTCCGTTGCATCCGATCGAGGAACGGCCGGGCCCGCATCTCGATCTCGGCGATCGCCTCCAGTCCGGCCGTTCGCAGGGCCTCCCGGATCTCGTCGCCCACCCACAGGGTGAGCACGGCGTCGGCGGCGGCGTAGCGGACCTGGTCGGGTGACAGATCGTCGGTGGCGGTGAACGACACCTGGATCGTGCCCTTGCCCTCGGCGTCGAGGCCCAGGTAGTGGGCGGTGGCCCACGCCAGACTGTGATACCAGGTGAAACCGCTGCGGCCCTGATGGAGGAGGGCGTCGGCCAGCTGGGCGTCCCACCATCGGAGGTCGGCGGTGGTGTCCACGCTGGCCCACACGGCCTCGTCGAGCACCCGGGCATCGAAGTCGGCGTTCCACCCGTCGGCCTCGACCCCGGTCAGCAGGTCGGCGAGGAGCGCCGGGTCGACGTCGCGGGCGTCGACGACGAAGCTCGCCTCGGTGCCGTCGGGGGCCCTGGTCGCCACCGACATGACCCGGAGCCGGCCCCGGGCGGGGCCGGCGATCGGGACCTCGGTGTCGATCGCCACCCGGCATGCCCCCGCCAGGGACTCGGCCAGTCGGGGAAGGGCGGCGGCTGCGGCGATCAGATGACAGGGAACGGCGCCCGGGTCGCGGTCGACGGGTCGACGTCGACCGTGCTCGGCTGCTCCCATCGCCCCGACCGTAGCCGGACGGGGTGACCGCCTCCGGCCCCGGCGCCCGGTGCCGTCCAGATGCTGTTGGCCGCCAGACGGCGACGCCCTCGAAGTCGAGGCCGACCGAGAACTGGGAGTCCGTCGTACCCCGACGGAGATCGATGACCGCCAGGCGGCTGTTCTCCTGGAACGTCACGACCGCCAGGTTCTTGTCGTTGATGTCGTCGAACTCCGGCTCGAGGTCGGTACCGGCGAAGGACAGCGGCCGCCACCGGGGCGAGGTCGGCCGCCCGTGGGTCCACCGGTCGGGTCGGCCCTTCAGGTCGAGGATGAGGAGGCCGCCGGTCGGGGCCTGGGGGAGGAGGCCGCCGCAGCGACCGTCGGCCGCGCTCGTGACGATCACTGGCCAACAGACCCGGTCGACGGTCGTCCGGTCGAACGACAAGAAGCGGGGACGCCTGGAAGCCATGCGCTTCGTGCTGAGCCGTCTCGATTACCCCGACAAGGATCCCGCGGTCGCCGTCGCCCCCGATCCGTTGATCGTCGGACCGCCCGACGCCGTCGCCGCCGATGCCGGCGAGGGACCGGCCGGCGGCCGATGGTGACAAGCAAGGATGACGGGCCGTATCCAGCCGTCGACAGGGAGGTGAATGTTCGGCCGCGGGTGGTCGAACCGGGCCAGGCGGGTCGGGCGTACAACCTAGTATTGGCCTCGTGACCGTCGAGCTCCTGATCATCTCCGACACCCATCTGGCGCCCGACCATCGGGCGGCGGGCGCCAATTGGGAGGCCGTCGTCCGGCACGTGGCCGCCGAACCACCGCACGCCGTCATCCACCTCGGCGACCTCACGGTCGACGGCTGCGATGACCTCGGCCATCTCCGCCACGCCCGCCGCCATCTAGACCGGCTGGCCGTTCCCTGGTTCGCCATTCCCGGCAACCACGACCTCGGCGACAACCCGCTGGAGGGTCGGGCGAGTCGCTCCACCATCACCGAGGATCGTCGGGCCCGATGGCTCGGCGAGATCGGCCCCGACCGGTGGTCGTTCGAGCTCGACGGGTGGACCGTGCTGGCGATCAACGCCCAGCTCCTCGGGTCCGGCCTGCCGGCCGAAGCGGAGCAGTGGTCGTGGTTCGACGACCAGCTGGGCACGTTGTCCTCTGGGCAGGCGGTGGTCCTAGCCACCCACAAGCCGCTGCTGGCCCCGGGGCCCGAGCTGGCGACGGCCCCACTTCACCGGTTCAGCCCCGCCGGTGCCGCCGATCGGCTCATGGAGACGCTGGACCGCTTCCCTGGTGGGCTGGTCATGAGCGGCCACGTCCACCAGTATCGGGTCCTCGACATCGACGGCCGGCGCCATCTCTGGGTCCCCTCGACCTGGGCCACCCTCCCCGACGCGACCCAACCGGTGTTCGGATTCAAACGCACCGGTGCGGTGGCGGTGCACCTCGGACCCGCCGGGCCGGCCCGGGCGTCTCTGGTCGAGCCGCCGGGCCTGAGCCAGGGAACGATCGGTGTCGACGTGGCCGATCCCTACACCCACCGCTGAGCGGCCCGACACCGAGCGGCCCGGGCCCGGTGTCGTGATCACCCTCGGCGACGGGCCCCTCAGCTGATGCTGCGGCCGCCGTCGACGTCGAGGCAGACCCCGGTCAGGAAGCTCGACTCGTCGGCGGCCAGGAACATCACGGCGTTGGCCACGTCGTCGGGCACCGCCCGGCGGCCCATGGGGATGCCCTCGATGACGGCCCGCTCGACCGCCTCGGCCAGTTCGGGGCGACCGGTGGCCGTCAGGTCGAACCCGGTGGCAGACGAGACCGGGGCCACGCAGTTGAACCGGATGCCGGGGGCGAACTCCTCGGCCAGGCCCTTGGTGAGCGTGATGACGGCGGCCTTGGAGGCGTTGTAGGGGGTGAACCCCTTGCGAGGGCGGCGGCCGCCGATCGATGCGGTGCTGACGACGGCGCTGCCGGGCGGCATGTGGGGGGTGAAGTACTTGACGGCGAAGTAGACGCTGCGGACGTTGACGGTCCACATCAGGTCGAAGTGCTCGGTCGACACCCTCGTCGTGTAGGCCGCCGGGTGGGGCAGACCGGCGTTGGTGGCCACGATGTCGATGCCGCCCCACTCGTCGGCCACGAGCTGGGCCAGCTCGGCGTGGGCGTCCTCGCTGGTGACGTCGAGCGGGAACGACATCGCCCCATCGAGCCCGGCGGCCACCGCCTCGGCCCCGGCGGCGTCGATGTCGGTGACCATGACCCTGGCTCCCCGCTCGGCGAAGCCCTCGCAGATGGCCCGTCCGAAGCCGGCGGCCCCACCGGTCACGATCACCCGCTTGTCGTCGAATCGCATGTGCGCTCCCTGGTTCGCTGCCGTGGCCGGCTCCGATGCCGGCGTCGCAGGCCTATCGCCGGTTGCTGCCGGCCGTCAACCCGGTGCGCCGATTGGAGCGCGCCGCGCAGTCGGTCACCCCTCGGGTCCGGCAACGAGGTTGCGGATGTAGGTGATCAGTTGCTCCTCCGCCGCCGGGTCGTGACCGACGGCCACGTCGTCCCAACGGCGGCGGACGTCGTCCAGCACCTCGGCCGTGAGCTGACCGGTCTTGGCTGCCGCCTCCACGGCGGCCAGGGCCACGGCCACCGCTTGTTGGCGATCGCCGCGGGCGGCGACGGCCTCGGCGGTCTCGATCAATCGGAGGGCCAGGGTGTCGGCCCCTACCCTGGCCTCGATGCGTGTCGTCCTGACCCGCTCGATGATCCGTCCGGTGCCGAGGGCCCCCAGGAATGCGGCCAGGATGGCCAGACCGAGCCAGTTCGGAAACCGGGCCAGCACGGCCAGGAGGGATCCCCCGACCCAGGCCAACTCGAGTCGCGTCTCGAGCGCGGCGTAGGCCATCCCCCGCCGGGCGTGGGGGGCCTCGGTCTGGATGACCCCGTCGAAGGCCCGACGCCCGGTGCTGCCGGCGAGACCCAGGGCGATGGCGAGGGCCACGATGGTGGACGGGTGGACACGGAGGGCGGCGATGGCGGCCACTACGGCGGGAGCGAGGATGGAGGCGGTGAGGACCCGACGCTCGGGCCAGTGCCGATGCAGCCACGACGACAGGTAGGTCCCGGCGAAGCCGGCGATCGCCCCGGCGGCCAGCACCGCCCCCAGGACCCAGGGCGGTTGGCCCGACGCCTTGAGGGCGAAACCGACGTGGAAGAGCACGAACCCGGCGGCGGCCCGGAGGGCGGCCATAGCGGCCGTGGCGGCCATGATGCCGGGACTGTGCATCTCGGTCGACTCGACGATGGGTGACACCGGCGTCGTCGTCCGCTGAGCGGGAATCCGCAGCGCGGCCACCGCTCCCAGGACGAAGAAGAGCGCACCGAGGCGCGCCACCCAGGCGGCGTCACCGACGCGCAGCACCACCAGCCCGATACCGGAGGCGACGAAGCCGGAGATCGTGCCGACCCGGGCCAGACGCGAGTTGACGACGACGAGATGACTGCGATCGTCGACGAGAGAGGGAACGAGGGCGTTGCTGCCGACGCCGTAGACCTTGGCCAGGACGACGATGACGAAGGCCTGGGGGTACAGCAGGAGCGTCTTGAGCTGGGTGGCCAACAGCAGGGCGATCGCGGCCCGCCCGACCAGCGACCCGAGGAGAATGGCCCGGTGACCGCCCCGGAGGGTGTCGATGACGGGGCCGATCAAGGGGGCGAGGATGGCGAACGGGGCCATGGTGAGGGCCAGGTAGAGCAGGATGCTGGGGCGGGCGGCGTCGACGCTGACGTTGAAGAACAACGACCCGACGAGCGACAGGGCGAACAGGGCCTGGCCGCCGCTGTTGAACGCCTGGACGGGGACCAGGGTCCGTGCCGCGGCGTCGCCCAGCAGCGACCGGTCGGCGGGGTAGGGCGTGCCGGCACCGGTGGAGCTCATGGGTCGGTGACGAACCCCTCGGGGGCGATGGGCTCGGGATCGCCGACGATGGCCCAGGTCCCGTCGCCCTGAAGGCTGAGCTCGTAGCCGAAGGCCGCCACGTCGCCTTCGCGTACGTAGAACTCACCTCGGAGGGTGGCCCCCCCGTCGACGACGACCGGCCCGAGGCCGACGAGGAGGCCGTCGCCCCGGACCGGCCGATGGGGCTCGTCGGCCTCGATCGCCTCCGCCAGGTCGTCGATGAAGCGGATCTCGTAGTCGTCGGCGAACGCCGCCACCACGTCGACCTGGACCGCGAGGGGGATCAGGGCCCCCAGGCCCTCGACGTACAGCACGGGCGATCCTTGCGAATCGTCGAGCTCGACCACGGAGCGGTCGACGAGGTCGGCGATGACCGATCGGTACACGGCGACGTCGCGGGCGGTGGTGTCCTCCCCGGTGTCGCGGCTGCAGGCGGTGGCGAGGCCGACGAGAACGCACAAGGCGGCCACAACCAGCACACGGGCGAGCGAGCGAGTCACCATGGGCCCGACGCTATCGGCCCGGCGGAGGGCGGGGCCGGTCACCGGGGGCGGCGCCCCGGGTGACGGTTGTGTTGCGATTCGCCGACGGGTGTCATCGACGGGGCACCAGCGCGCTCCTGCTTCACGTCTCAAGCCGTGACGAACCCGACGACGAAAGGGACCCAACCATGTCGGCCCCGGAACTTCCCGACGACCGGACCCCGCTCCCCGTGGCGAGCACCGCCGACCCGGCGGTGCTCGGCCTCGGGGCCGAGTACGAGCCGGCCGTCGAGGGCGTGATCTGTTACACGCTCGACGGCGACGGCTACATCCTCTACGCCGACCGGCCGGCCCCTACCGGCGGCCGGCGGTGAGCGCCACCGGAGCGGTGTTGCCGGCGGTCGCCCCTGCGGCGTACTGGGGCATGTAGAAGTACACGAACTTGTGGATACCCGCCTCGGCCAGCGAGTTCGTGCGGATCGATTCGCCGATCCGGATGCCCCGCTTGGGGATCAGCTCGGTGTGAACAGGGAAGGCGAAGCCCTGCGGATCGGGAACGCCGACCAGCTCGAGCGCCCAGCCGTCCGAGCCGATGATGGCCGGCCGGTGGTCGGCCAGGAACTTCGCCTCGGCCATGTAGATGCCCGGCTCCGCCGCCAGGTACCTCGCATACAGGTCCGGGTCGTCGGCCAGCGAATCCCAGCCGGTACGGATGAGGACGACGTCGCCAGCCTCGATACGCCGGATCCGCTCCCACCGCATGGTGGCCTTGAGGTCCTCGACCGTGATGCGGTACGTGTCGTTGAGCACCGGCTTGCCGTTGATCGTCTGCACGTCGCCGCTGCCCTGCTTCTGCTTGTAGCCGAGCACGTCGAGGAGCAGGCCCCGGGTGACGATGGGGCCGACCTCCTCCATGCCGAGCTTGGCCACACCGGTCGGGGTGTTGAACTCCTTGGCGTTGAAGCCGTTGTAGTAGTGCTCCTCGACCCCGATGTGGGACAGCCCGTCGAGCTGGGTCGCCAACTGGTAGGTCCCACCCTCGGGGAACCGTTCCTCGTGGCCCGACAGCTTGTTGGCACCGAACGGTTCCGCCCCCTGGTTGTAGGCCAACGGCCCGCTGGCCCGGTCGGCGGCCCGCCACTCGTCCTCCCCGGCGAGACCGGGGGTCGTCGTCGAGAAGTAGTCGGAGTGGTTCGGGGTGTAGCCGAGGAAGGTGAGGCGCTGGTCGTATTTGCGGGGCGGGAACGTCACGAAGCCGGGGAAGCCGTTGATCATCAGGTGACCGAGGTTGTGGGTCACCACCTTCGAGGACCCTTCCAGCATGCGCAGGGCCTTGGCCGTCTTGCGGGGCGTGACCTCGTTCAGCGTGCCCCGTTGGTCGTCGGGGCCGTAGCGGGCCGAGGTGGCGGCGGCCCACGATCCGTCGTAGGCGCCGTCGATCGACAAGCTGTCGTCGTAGTCGCCCATGACCCGCATCTCGTCGCCTCCGCCGGATCGGTCGTGGCGGTTGTCCGCCCCGGCCCCCGAGCCGAACACCGTGGCGCCACCGATGGTCACGGCGGCACCAGCGCCCAGCTTGGCTGCGTTGCCCAAGAGCTGGCGGCGGCTGATGTGATGGTGGAGATGGTCCATTCGCATGTTTGCGTCCTCCTCGAGGCGGGTTGGAAGGAGACGGATCGCGTTCGGGATCGCCGAGGAGAACCCGCGCTGCGGGCCCTACCCGAACTCATCCCCAACGGCGTTTGCCATCCCCCTGAAGCATGGGCAACCTAGTCCATGGGTGGCTCACGAGCGAATGATGCGCCACCGGTGACGGCGAGGGACAGGAGCTCCCCCTCGCCGGCCCGTCAGGCGAGCTCGCCCCGGAAGTCGGGGTGGGCGATGGCCCGCAGCGCCTCGGCCCGCTCCTCGATGCTCAGCCCCTTGAGGCGAGCTAGTCCGAACTCGGTGACGACCCGGTCGGTCAGGTAGCGGGGCACGGTCACCGGCGCCGCCGGGTCGATGGCGGGAACGATCCTCGACGTGCGGCCCCGGGCCGCCGTGGCAGGGAAGGCCAGGATCGAGACGCCACCGTCGCTCAGCGACGCCCCGACGGCGAAGTCGGGCTGCCCCCCGGGCCCGGAGATCACCCTCCCCCCGGCCACCTCGGCCCCGACGGAGCCGTCGAGGGCGATCTCGATCGTCGAGTTGATGGCAACGAAGTCGGGGATGCGGGCCAGGACCGGCGGCCCGTGCGAGTAGCGGGCGGGGACCACGACGACCTGCTCGTTGCGGTCGACCCAGTCGAACAGCCGCTTGCTGCCGAGCACGTCGCCCCCGACGTGCAGGTGCCGATCGAACACCTTGCGCGACCCGGTGAGGGCCCCGGCTTCGACCAGATCGACACAGGGGTCGCCGATCATGCCGCTGTGGAGGCCGAGGTGGCGGCGATCGACGAGAAGACCGAGGATGGCGGCCGGGATGGCGCCGATCCCGAACTGGAGCGTGGCCCCATCGGGGATCTCGTCGACGACATGGCCGGCGATCGTCCGCTCCAGCTCCCCGACCGGCTGGGGCAACAGCTCGGGCAGCGGGTGGTCGACGTCGACCAGCAGGTCGAAATGGTCCCTGGCGAGCTCTCCGGCACCGTAGATATACGGCATCCGGGGATTGACCTCGGCGATGACGACGGGGGCCGAGCGGACGACGTCGATGCTCGTGGCCGTCTGGGTGCCGAGGCTGAACCTGCCGTCGGGGCCGGGGGCGCTGACCTGGACGAGGGCGACGTCGGGGGCGAGCCGTCCGCCGGCCGACCACAGGCCCGGCCACTGGCTGAGGGCGGCCGGCACGATGTTGCAGGCGCCGGCGTCGATCATCGGTCTGGCACCGGGGGACGCCTGCACGGTGGTGAGCACGAAGGGCTCGTTGGGGTGGTCGAACACCGCCAGCGGCTCGAGTAGGTAGGCGGTGACGAGCTCCAGCCTGGTGAAGCGCCCCCGCTGCTCGTTGAGGGTGTCGACGAGGGTCAGTGGTACCCCCGACGTCTGCGCCACGAAGAGGCGCGATCCGTCGGGGATCGAGGCGATCGCCTCGTCGGGGCCGACCGCCCGACCGCCTCGTGGGCCCCGCCACGGCGACATGAACGGTGAGAAGTCGGGGAGAACGGGTGGCACTCCCGTGGACAGTAGTCGCGGTCGGTCGGGGTGGGTAAAGGCGCCATGGGCCGTGAGCGCCGCTGGACACCGCTGACCCGCCGGCGGTCGGCCGTGGCGGCAATCGAGGTTCTCGTGGTGGGGGCGCACGGCGTGGGATGATCGTCGCTGGCCGGGCGGGTGTCCCGGGGGCTGAGATGGGGACGGATGGCTGGTGGCAACGGGGACCTCGAGCGGGTCCGCTCCCTGTCGGACGAGCTGGTGGACCTGCAGCGGCCGATCCGGATCCTCGACGCCGTCGCCTGGGGTGACGATGTCGCCGCCCGCTTCTTCGCCGGCGGCGCGTCGACCCAACCGGAGATCGGCGCCGACTACTACTCAGGGAGGCGGCCCCTGGGGTTCGAACCCGACGAGTTGCGTGACGCCCTCGGCCGCCTCGACCGCCGGATCCGAAACGAGCTGGGATCGATGGCGGTCGGTGCGCTCATGCGGACGAGGATCGCCGACTACCTCCGGGTGCTCGACCTTCTCGAGGCCAGGGGCACGGCGGCGTTCGGCCGGATCTCGGCCGAGCTGTACGGCAGCGCCGACGACGTCCTCCACCACGACGGGCCGACGCTGGCCGAGCTGGGGGAGCTGATGCAGGGGGCGCTGGCCGCCATCGCCGCCGGCAGCTGGGACGAACCGGAGGAGCCGGAGTTCAGCGCCGAGGCGAGCGTGGCGATCCTGACCGAGCGGCTGGCCCGGGTGCTGGGGCCCGGCGAGGTGCGGGTCATCGTCGACGACGGGATCGTGGCCGACGCCGCCGCCGGGGCCGACTACATCAAGCTGCGGGCCGGAGCGGAGTTCTCCCGCCGGGAACTGCGAGTCCTCGAGGTCCACGAGGGCTGGGTCCACGTGGCGACGACCCTCAACGGCCGACAGCAGCCGTGGTGCACCTTCCTCGGCAAGGGAACCCCGTCGACAACGGTGACCCAGGAGGGACTGGCCATCTTCACCGAGGTGACGACCCTGTCGTCGACGCCGGCCCGGCTCGGCACGATCGCCCGCCGTATCCACGGCATCGCCATGGCCCAGGACGGGGCCACGTTCCTCGAGGTCTACCGGTGGCTCCTCGACCACGGCCTCGACGAGTCGGCCGCCTGGTCATCGTCGGTGCGGATCTTCCGGGGCAGCACCCCGACCGGCCCCCCGTTCACCAAGGACCTGGTGTACGGGCGAGGGTTCATGGAGGTCTACGACGTGATGCGCCTCGCCGTGCGGCGGGGCCTCCTCGACCGGCTGCCCCTGTTGTTCGTGGGCAAGCTCGCCGTCCGTGAACTCGGTGTCCTGGCCGAGCTGGAGAGCGAGGGCGTCGTCGTCGCCCCGCCCACCCTGCCGCCGAACATGCGTGACGTCACGGCCTTGGCCTCGTGGCTGGCCCTTTCCAGCCTCCTCAACCGGATCGACCTCGACGTCATGGAGACCGAGCTGTCCGAGGCACTGTCGTGAGCAGCGAGGGTGGAGTGAGACGTTCGACGACTCGACGCTCACGGCCGTCCGAACTACCAACAACCCGCAGGGTTGCCGTGGACCGTACAAGACTTGAACTTGTGACCTCTCGCGTGTGAGGCGAGCGCTCTAGCCAACTGAGCTAACGGTCCGGGGTTCCACATCGTAGCCCCGACCGGTGGGGGAACCACTCCCCCAGCGGCGGCGAGAATCGACGGTGCGGTCGGCTCGGGCTAGACAGCGGGCATGGCACGTCTCGCGCAGAAGTCGTTCGTCATCACCGGTGCCGGCTCCGGGATCGGTCGGGCCTCGGCCTTGAAGGCGGCGGCCGAGGGAGCCACGGTCGCCGTGCTCGACCTCGACGGCGGTCAGGCCCGGGCCACCGCCGACGTCGTCGGTGAAGCCGGCGGCGTCGCCATGGCCCTCTCGGTCGATGTCACCGACGAGGAGCAGCTGGCCGAAGCCATGACCGCCGTGGTCGAGCGCCACGGCGCCATCACCACCCTCGTCAACTGCGCCGGCGGCTCGATCGCCGAGGATGCCCCCGTCACCGACGTCGACCTCGCCGTGTGGGACCACACCATCAACCTCGACCTGCGGGGCACGTTCCTGGCCTGCCGTACCGCCATCCCTCACATCGCCGCCGCCGGCGGTGGCACCATCGTCAACTTCACCTCCGTCGTCGCCCTCAAGGGCGCCTTCCGGGGCCACGTCTACACCGCGGCCAAGGGCGGCATCATCTCCCTCACCCAGGCCCTGGCCGGCCGCTACTGGCGCGACAACATCAGGGCCAACGCCATCGCCCCCGGCATCGTGCTCTCCGACCGGGTTCGCAACCGTCTCGACCTCCCGGCCGACGCCCCCTTCGTCGAGCAGGTGGAGACGGCCATGCCCGGCAACCGCCGCCTCGTCGACGAGCGCCACCCCTTCGGCTACGGCGTCCCCGACGACATCGCCAACATCGTGGTCTTCCTCGCCTCCGACGAGAGCCGCATGGTCAACGGCGCCGTCATCCCCGCCGAGGGTGGCGCCGTCGCCTACTGACGGCCCTGCTCGTCGCAGCGTCCCGGGACCCCCCGACCCTGGGGCCGGCGCCTTGCTCTACTTCGTCCAGCCCGAGCTCCACGGCGACAGGTGGTAGGCGTTGTAGAAGCGCTCGGCGAACAACCAGCGGCCGTCCTGGCGGCGGTAGCGGTCGAGGTAGTGGCCGGCGGCCGTCATGGCCTGGCCATCCTGGAAGATGCGAATCTCCACCGAACACCGGCCGGTGGCCTCATCGGGCCCCTGCAGCTCGATCACGTGGTTCTGGATGAACGGCTTGTGCGTCTTGGCGCCCACCCCACCCTCGTACATGCCCCGCAACTCGTCGGTTCCCGTGAACGACGAGTTGCGCATCCGGAACGTACCGTCGGCGCAGAACAGCCCGAGTATCGCCTCCACATCGCCGTCGACCACGGCATGGCAATACTGCGCCGTCAGCTCCCTGATCTCGTCCTTGGCCTCCAACGCTGCGATCCGCTCCTCGAGCTCCATCACCGATCCCCCTTCATCGTCCGACACTGCTGCTCCGTTCCTCCGCTACCACAGGACCCGTCGTTCCACCAGCGCGGCGGACCGTTCCGGGCTGACCCCCAGCTCCTCGCCCGCCACCTCGCCCACCACTTCCCATCCCCCGAGCCCGCTCCCCCGAGCCCCCGGCCACCCGACACTGGCCTGCCGACCAGCTGCATTCCCGGACCCTGGAGCTCCCCCGACCAGAACGGGGCGGCGCCGCCGGCGGTGGGACGCTGGGACGCCGGGGCGGCGGGCGGCGGCGGGCCCACGGGTGGTGGGAGAAGTCAGATGGAGGCGCGGCGGTCGGTAGCGAAGAGGTCCTCCAGGGCGGCGAGGGTCTGGATCACGGCGACGTCGTTGCGCTGGCGGCCGATGATCTGCAGGCCGACGGGCATCCCGTCGGCGGTGAAGCCGACGTTGACGGTACCGACCGGGTTGCGGGTCAGGTTGAAGCCGTAGGTGAAGCCGACCCACCCCGGGGTCTCCCGCCCGTTGATCACCCCGTCGTGGCCGAGCACCGGGGTCTGGCCGGCGCACACCGGGGTGAGGAGCAGGGGTGCGTGATCGAAGGCGGCGTCGAGCTGGAGGTTGAGGAGGTGGATGGCGTCGATGGCCTGGGCCATGTCGAGCGCCGTCAGGGCCATGCCCCGCTCGATCTGAACCTGCAACGTCTCGCTGATCCGTTCGAAGTCGGGGGTGCCGAGGAGGTGGCCCTGGGTGCGGGCCCGCGACGCCATCCACATCACCGACCACGGGCCGACGGGGTCCTCGGTCCACACCGGGCCCACCTCCACCACGGTGGAACCGGCCCCGGCCACGGTATCGACGGCGGCCCGGCAGATGGAGGCGATCTCGTCGTCGACGGTGGCATAGCCCAGATCGGGCGACCAGCCCACCGTCGGGGGCAGGCGCACGTCGGCCACCGCGTCGTACCACGGGGCCCCTGAGCGGGGCAGGCTGAACGGATCGGTGGGATGGGGCCCCACCGACACGTCGAGGGCGAGGGCGATGTCCCGGATGCGACACGCCATCGGCCCCTTGACCGACAGCAGGCCCGAACCCGGTGGGTGGGGACCCCCGTTGGGCACCCGCCCCTGGGTCGTCTTGATCCCGGTCAACCCGCACACCGCCGACGGGATCCGGATCGATCCGCCCCCGTCGGAGCCGGTGGCCAGCGGCACCACCCCCGCCGCCAGGGCCGCCGCCGACCCGCCAGACGAGCCCCCGGGGCTGCGGGTCGGGTCCCACGGGTTGGCCGAGACCCCACTGAGCGGCGACTCGGTGATGCCCTTGTGGCCGTACTCCGGCGTGGTGGTCTTGCCAACGATCACACACCCGGCGGCCCGGAGCCGGGCGACCAGCACGGAGTCACCGGCGGCCCGTTCGTCGGAGCTGAGGACCGACCCGTAACGGGTCGGCAACCCCGCCACGTCCTCCAGATCCTTGACCGCCAGAGGCAACCCGGCCAAGGGTCCGAACCCCTCGCCGCTCACCACCCGCCGATCGATCTCGTCGGCCTGGGCCAGCGCCAGCTCGCCGTCGACGACGACGAAGGCGTTGAGGGTCGGCTCGAGGGCCTCGATGCGGGCCAGAGCGGCCTCGGTGAGCTCACGGGCCGAGATCTCCCGGGAACGTACGCCGGCGGCCAGATCGACGACCCGGTGGTCACGAAAATCCATGGCCCCGACGGTACCCGCCTCGCCGCCCCCGGCCGGTGAGGGCGGAATGCATGGCGGGCCGCCAGCCGGCTCGGCGGGCGCGGGCCGGCCCCGGCCGGTGAGGGAGCACAGGGCCTGCGCTCACCCGATCGAGCGGAGACAGGCGATGGCGCCGTTGAGGAGCTCCAGGTCGCGGCCGGTGCCGGGCGGGCACACCCCGTCGGGCCTGCGGGCCCCGATCACCTGGTAGTCGGCACTGGCGTCACAGGGACGGGGCTGGAGGGCCGGGCCCTCGAGGATGCTGACACAGCCGTTGGGCAGGACGCCCTCGCCCAGGTTGGGGCCGGGGGCGGTGGTGGAGGCGGCGGTGGCGTCGCTGCCCCGGGCGTAGGCGGTGAACACGAAGATCCCGACGAGCAATGCCAGGAGGACCACCACCGGCGCCACCCGGAGGATGACCGAGCTCCGGTTGGAGATCTCGTCGTGCTGGGCGTGGCGCCGGGCCTGGACGAACGAGGGGTCGAGGAGCCGGGGATCGATGCGGATCACCCCGTCGTCGTTGACGTAGCCCGTACGGGCCCGTCGCTGCTCGGCGGCCCCGCCCCCGGAGAGCTGGCGGTCGTAGACGGCCCGCTTGCCGACCTCGCCCAGCACCGCCCACGCCTCGTTGACCCGACGCATCTCGTGCTCGGCCTCGAAGGCCTCGTCGGCACCCCGGTCGGCGTAATGGTCGGGATGCCACCGCCGGGCGGCCCGGTGGTAGGCGCGTCGGATCTCGGCCTGGTCGGCCGCGGGGTCGACGTGGAGGACCTCGTAGTAGGTGGTGCGATCCGTCGTCAACGGGGGCCGCGCTCCTGTTCGGTCGGTCCGTCCGGGTCGCCCCGACCGTCGGGGGCCGACAACGTGACCCCGTCACCCCGCTCGAGTGCGCTGGGGCCGGGGCCCCCGGGCGGAGGTTCGGTCCTGGTGACCCCATCGTAGGGCTGCTAGACCGGGCCCAGCGCAATCATGGCCCCGGAGGTCTTCCCATGCGACTGTCTCTCGGACTCGGCTACTGGTCGGCCGGTCCCCCACCCGGTACGACGGAACAGATCGCCACCGCCGAACGCCTCGGGTTCGACTGCATCTGGACGGCCGAGGCCTACGGCTCCGACGCCCTGACCCCGCTGGCGTGGTGGGGGGCGGCCACCTCGACCATCGGTCTCGGCACCTCGATCTGCCAGCTGTCGGCCCGGACCCCGGCGGCCATGGCCATGGCCGCCCTGTCGATCGACCACCTGTCGGGTGGGCGGTTCCGCCTCGGTCTCGGGGCCTCGGGGCCCCAGGTGGTCGAGGGCTGGTACGGCCAGCCCTACCCGAAGCCGCTCGCCCGGACCAGGGAGTACGTGGAGATCATCCGCAAGATCTGGGCCCGCGACGAGCCCGTCTCGTACCACGGGGAGCACTACCAGCTCCCCTACGAGGGTGGCGCCGGTCTCGGCAAGCCCCTCAAGTCGACGGTCCACCCTCTCCGCTCCGACATCCCCATCTACCTCGGGGCCGAGGGCCCGAAAAACGTCGCACTCACCGCCGAGATCGCCGACGGCTGGCTCCCGTTGTTCTTCGCCCCCAAGGACAACGGCTTCTACCTCGACGCCCTGAACGCCGGGTTCACCGCCGCCGGGGGCGGCAAGGGGCTCGACGCCTTCGACGTGGCCGCCGTCGTCCCCGTCGTCATCAACGACGACATCGAGGCCGCGGCCGACGCCATCCGTCCCATGCTCGCCCTGTACGCCGGCGGCATGGGGGCTCGCGACGCCAACTTCCACCTCGACGTGTTCTCCCGCATGGGCTACGACGGCGAGTGCGCCAAGATCCAGGAGCTCTACCTGGCGGGCGACAAGAAGGCCGCCATCGCCACCGTTCCCACCGCCATGGTGGAGGACATCGCCCTGATCGGCCCGATCGACAAGATCCGCCACGACCTGGCGGCGTGGGACGAGTCGGTGGTGAACACCCTCGTGATCAGCGGTCCACCACCCCTGCTGGAGGCCGTGGCCGACATCGTGAGCCGCTGAGCCAGCCGGCCTGGTCCCAACCGGCCTGGTTCCAGCCGGCGGAGGATCAGCCGCCGAGGGCCAGGCCGACGGCGAGGGCCAAACCGGTGAGGAGCTGGGTCCGACCGGTGGCACCCAACACGGGTATCAGGGCCGGGCCGGTGGCGCCACCGGTCACGGCCCGCACCGGGACGACGGCGGTGGCTAGGCCGGCCAGGGCGATCACCGCCGGCCACCGCACGAAGGCACAAGCCACGATCCCGGCCGCCGCCACCACCAGCAGACCGAGGTAGAGGCGGCGGGTGGCGGCGTCGCCGAGGCGGACGGCCATCGTCCGCTTACCGGCGGCGGCGTCGCCCGGGATGTCGCGCAGGTTGTTGACGACCAGCAGGGCGACGGCCAGCAGCCCCACCGGCACCGCCGCCACCACCGACAGCCCGGTCACCCGTTCGGTGTGGACGTAGGCGGAGCCGACGGTGGCCACCAACCCGAAGAAGACGAAGACGAACACCTCGCCCAGCCCGAGATACCCGTACGGCTTGGGGCCTCCCGTGTAGGCCCACCCGGCCACGATCGACACCGCCCCCACCACCAGCAGCTCGGGCCCCACGGCCAGCGCCAGGGCCGCGCCGGCCACCCCGGCGGCGGCGAAGGCGGCGAGGGCGGCCCGCTTCACCTGACCGGCCGTGCGCAGACCGCTGCCGACCAGGCGGAGCGGCCCGACCCGTTCGGTGTCGGTCCCCCGCTCACCGTCGGCGTAGTCGTTGACGTAGTTGGTGGCCACCTGCAGGGCGAGCGACACCACCAGGGCCGCCACGGCCCGCCACCACACGACGGTGGCCCCGTCGACCCCGACGGCGCACGCCGTTCCCACCGCCACCGGCACCACGGCGGCCGGCAGCGTCCTCGGCCGGGCCCCGACCAGCCACAGCCGCCACCCCGTCGGTGGGCCGCCCGGGTGACCTACTGGTTGCGCCATGGTCGGCGACCCTACTCGGCGGTGAGGAGGGCCCGGGCCAG
Source organism: Acidimicrobiales bacterium (assembly GCA_050330635.1). Taxonomy (GTDB): domain Bacteria; phylum Actinomycetota; class Acidimicrobiia; order Acidimicrobiales; family SZUA-35; genus CADEDH01. The sequence continues at coordinate 155,135 of JBHJNQ010000057.1, forward strand.
GACCTCGAGCCCGGCCACCCGGCTCCCCTTGACCAGCACCGCCGTCCCGGCCCCCCTCCGGCCCGCCGTCACGGCCCGTACGCAGGCGCTGGCCTCGAGGCCTACCGGGCGCTGCGCGTCCGGCGGTATCACCTCCCCGGGTGCGCGGGAGCCTCGTCGCCGCTCACCAGCTCCCGGTGCTGCGCCCCCCGCCGAAGGAGTGTCCGCCACCGCCGCCACCGAAGCTGCGACCCCCGCCACCACCGAAACTGCGCCCCCCGCCGCCGCCACCCGGCGCCGTTCCGCCACCCCACCC
>JBHJNQ010000058.1:0-23246 GCA_050330635.1 Acidimicrobiales bacterium
CCGCCCCCGGCGCCGACCGCCCCGCCGACCGTCCCCCCGGCGCCGGCGCCCGCTCCGGCCCCGGCCCCGGCGACGACCCGACCCGCAGCGTCCGGCCCGGCAACCACCAGGCCGACCACCACGAGGCCTACGACGACGAGGCCGACCACCACGAGGCCTACGACGACGAGGCCGACGACGACCCGACCGCCGGCGCGTCCGGCGCCGAGCTCGGCGCCGGCCACCGCTCCCGAGACCACCGTCGGCGCCGCGTCACCGGCACGGGCGGAGGCCGCCACCGGGTCGCCGGCCCTCCACCCCGACGACCTGGCCGAGCGGACGCTGGTCCCCTTCGTGGCCCTCCAGACCGGCGCCACCTCGGTCACGACCGACGCCGGCCTCCCCCGGCGGGGATCGGCGGCGGCGGCGCCGTACCTGACCCATGTGGTGGCCGCCCTGGCCGACGCCGGCGTCTAGTCGAGCGTCGCCACCCCACCCGTTGCGCCCAGCATCAACCATGGCCCCCAGCGCAACCAGAGCCCCGCACAACCTCGCAGCGCCACCCCACCCGTTGCGCCCAGCATCAGCCATGGCCCCCAGCGCAACCAGAGCCCGCAGAACTCGCACCGTCCGCTCCGCGGAATCAGCGGAACAGGAAGAACAGTTGGTAGGCGGTCGCCCCCAGCAGGGCCAGCAGGAGGAGCGCCAGCGTGAGCACGGTGGCCGGCCTCACGGTTCGGGCCTCGTCTCGGTGGGTCGGGCGGTGAGGGTCACGGGCATCGCCGGAGGTCGGCTCCCACCGTGCAGCGGCTCGAGCACCACCTCGTCACCGTCGTCGATGCCGAGCTCGGCCGCAGCCGAGCCCCGATCGACCACAACGGCCATCAGGCCGTAGGAGTCGACGATCAGGCCGAGCCCACCCCGCGGAACCTGGGCGAAGGTCCCGACCCTGGTCGCCGTGCGCCTCTCGTCGCCGCACCTCACCCGCACCGTGTCGGGCCAGCCGGCGAGGTCGGCGGGGTCGACGTTGAGCTGGAGGTTGCCGAAACGGTCGACCCACAGCACCTCGGCCCGCAGCATGCCGTCGTCGCCCACCTCACTGACCGGTAGCACCCCGGGCATGAGCTGCACCGGGTCGATGCCCGACCCGAGCCGCTGCAGGGGGACGCCGAGGCACAGGTGGGCGGCGGCGGGTGCGAACACGTCGCGACCGTCGAACGTGGACCCGACGGCGGGGAGCTGGTACTCCGGGTCGTCGAGCACGACGGCGGCGGTAGCACCCCCGACCATGGCCACGGCGGAGGCCAGTAGTCCGTTGTCGGGACCGACGAGATACGACTGGCCGTCGCCGACCTCGATGGCGACGGGCCGGCGATCGGTGCCGACCCCCGGGTCGACCACGGCGAGGACCACGCCCGGCACGAGATAGTGGGCGGCCCGGGCCAGCGCCAGCGAGCCGGCGCGGACGTTGAACGGCTCGACGTCATGGGTGATGTCGAGCACCGTGACCGCCGGGGCCAGCGACCGGATGACCGAGTGGACGACCCCGACGAACTCGTCGCTGCGCCCATAGTCGGACAGGAACGAGATCGTGTCGAAGCGGAGGTCGCCGCTCATCGGGCGCCGAGCTGGCGGGACCGCTCGGTTGCGGCGTGGACGGCGTCGATGAGCGCGGCCCGGGTTGCCCGTTGCTCGAGGACCCGCAACCCGGCGGCGGTGGTACCGGCGGGGGTGGTGACGCCGGCCCGGAGCTCGGCCGCAGACGACGGCGACTCGACGAGGAGCTTGGCCGCACCGAACAGGGTCTGCTGGGCCAGGGTGGTGGCGATGTCGGCCGGCAGCCCGGCCGAGACCCCAGCATCGATCAGGGCCTCGGCCACGAGAAACACGTAGGCGGGCCCTGAGCCCGACAAGCCGGTGACGGCGTCGATGAGCCCCTCGGAGACCACCACGGCCTCACCGACGGCGCCCAGAACGCCGACGGCCCACTCGATGTCATCGGCGGTGGCGGCCGTGCCGGGAGCCACGGCCGACGCCCCGGCGCCGACGAGGGCCGGGGTGTTGGGCATGGCCCGCACGACGGGCACACCGGCCGCCACCGCCGACTCGATGGCCTCGATGGTGATCCCGGCCGCGATCGACAACACCCGGGTGGGGCCCTCCAACGAGCGGCACACGCTCTCGACCAGGTGGGGCTTGACCGCCACCACCGTGTCGACGCTGGGGACCGGGCGGTCGGACACGACCACACCCGCCACGGCGGCGGCCACCGCCGACCGCTGGTCGTCGTCGATGTCGACGACGGTCAGCTCACCGGCCGGGGCCCATCCGGCGGCCACGAGCCCGCCGGCGAGAGCCTGACCCATCTTGCCGCCACCGATGATCTGGAGCCTCGTCACGTGGCCGAGGCTACCGGCCAGCGACGGCTCCGACCGTCCCGGCCGCTCCCGAGGAGGGGTGGTGGTGGGAGCGGCCGGAACGGGCCGCCGACGAGAGGCGACCGCCGGGAGCTTCCCCAACCTCCCGTCTGCGGTCACGTTCTCCAGCGACATCGACAATCTACAAGGTGCACCATACGCATACAACCGTAGTTGGAAGTATTTTTTGCCAATCCATACCCGTTCAGGCGGGGAAGCGGGAGGCGAAGCCGATACGGAGGGCGGGACGGAAGCAACGCTCGACCCAGGCGTAGATCGAGCCCAGGATCCGGTCGATCTCGTCGGCATCGAGATGGTCGGCTCCGATCTGCCCGCCGAGGAAGATGGCGTCCTCCTCCCCGATCCAGAACGATCCCCCGTAGAGCTTGGCGTTGCGGCGCAGGAGGTGCTCGTGGAGCTGGGCTCCGTTCTCCTCGGGGGCCGGCATGAAGTAGGTCTCGTACGACAGGGTGCGCTGACCGAGGTGGAAGCGCACGGTGTACACGTCCTTCTCCTCGCCCTTCATGCGCACGAACCAGTGCGGTCCGGGCAACGGTCGCTCGACGGTGAGGACGGCCGGGTTCTCCTCGACCTGGTCGGCGAACCATCGGTCGAGGTCGGCGGAACGGCGGGCCAGCGCTGCGGCCCCGGTGGCGGTCACGGTCGACCTCGCCGGGTCGGTGTCGCGCCGGCGGGCGTCGACGGGTCGGGCGGCACGTGGGGGCTTCGGACGTTCATGGCGTCACCTCGTTCCGAGAGGGCTGGGGGGGTGCCGGGGGTGTCGGGGCAGGGTTCGGCCGCCTGACGTGGCGATCGTCGGGCGGGGCGTGGTCACTCGCAGGGGGCGAGAGCCCGTTGGCCGAGCTCGTGGTAGAGGCGGCGGAGCCGGAGGGCCGAGGCGCTCCAGGTGTAGGTCCGGCCACGGGCGGCGGCCGAGATCGAGAGGCGGCGGGCCAGCACCGGGTCGGCCAGGATCTTGTCGACGGCGGCGGCGTAGGCGGCCGGATCGCGATTCTCCACCAGGTAGCCCGTGTAGCCGTGCTCGACCAGGGTGATGAGGCCCCCCACGGCCGAGGCCACCGTCGGCACGCCGCAGGCCTGGGCCTCGAGGGCCACCAGCCCGAACGACTCGGACCGACTGGGGACGATGGCGACGTCGGCCGCCCGGTAGTACGTCGACAGCAGGTGATGGGCTTGGGGCGGAATGAAGCGGACCCGACCGCCGAGACCCCGATCGGCGATCAGGCGGCGGATCCGCTCCACCTCGTGGTCACCGTCGGGGCCGCTGGCCCCGCCGACGATCCACAGCCGGGCGTCGCGTCGTTCGAGCAGGGCCAGCGTCTCGACCGCCACGTCGACGCCCTTGAGGGGCTGGATGCGGCCGACGAAGAGCACGAGGGGCCGATCGTCGGTCCGCAGGGCCCATCGGGCCCCGGCCTGGCTGCCGGGCGAGAAGAAGGCATGGTCGACGCCGGGGGGCACGATGTCGATGCGGCGCCGATCGGCTCCGTAGAACGACACCACCTGGTCGGCCTCGGCCGTGCAGTTGGCCAGCACGGCGTCGGCGCAGGCCATGACCTCGGCCTCGGCCCGGGCCCGCCGCTCGGGCTCGGCGTCGCCCATCTCGGCCTTGACCCTGGCCAGGGTGTGGAACGTCGTGACCAGCGGGAGGGCGCACCATTGTTTGAGGAGTCGACCAGCGACGCCCGACAGCCAGTAGTTGGCGTGGATGAGGTGGGGCCGGAAGGTGGCGAAGTCGTCGGCCACCCAGCGGGCGAAGTCCTCGACGTGGGAGTCGAGCTCCTCCTTGGCCAGTTCGCCGGGACCGGCCGGCACGTGGACCACGCTGAACCCCGGCTCGACGTCGACCACCTCGGGCAGGTCGTCGTGCCAGCGGCGCACGTAGACCCGGCACGTCACCCCGGCCGAGGCGAGCGCCGAGGCGAACTCCCGCACGTAGACGTTCATGCCGCCACCGTCGCCCGTGCCGGGTTGGGCCAGGGGCGAGGTGTGGAGCGACAGGATGGCAACCCGGTCACCGGCGAAGGGCATGCCGCCTCACCTACCCCGTTCGGCGCCGGCCGGATCGGAGGCCTGCCCGTCGCCGTCGGCGACGAACGAACGGTAGGCCCCGAGCAGGGCCTGCCGCTGGTCCTCGGTCAGCTCGGTGGCGTTGCGGATGGCCGACTCCAGCCCCCGGGGGCGGGCGTCGACGTCGCCGTCGAGGATGCCGGCCTGGACGTACATCGTCTCGGCTGACAGCTCGAGGGCCTTGGCCAGCTGTTGGAGGATCTCGGCCGACGGTGTGCGCAGGCCCCGCTCGATCTGGCTGAGGTAGGGATTGGACAAGCCGGCCAGCTCGGCCAGCCGACGGACCGACAGCTCCGCCAACGTCCGCTGCTCGCGGATGAATGGACCGATGTCGCGCCGCTGGTCCGTCATGGTCGGTCAGGTGATCCTTCGTCGAGCTCTCAGTTCAGGAGCGACTCGATCGACGCTTCGCCGTCGCGGTAGCGACGGGCGATCTCGCCCTGGATGAGATCGATCCGCTCGTGGAGCCGTCGCCGGGTGGCCGACAACGACACCTCGAAGTCTCGCAGGGTGTCGAGCAGCGTGGCCAGGCGATCGGTGTCGAGCTGTTCCAAGCCCGACAGCTCGCCCGGTGAGGCCGCCTGGTCGAGGCGGTCGATCAGGGCTTGGGCCACCACCCCGGGCTCGAGGATGGCGAGGAGCCGCCCTCCGGAGGGCCCGGAGCGGGCCTCCGACATGATCTCGGGCAGGTCGAACAGTATGCCGGTGATGTCGGGGCGGGCGTCGACGACCCCCGACCGGCGCCGCACCTCGTGGCCGACGATGTCGAGCCGGCCCTGGGCCAGCCGCCGGACGAAGGAGATGTCGCCCTCGGCGGCGCTGCAGCGAACCCGGAGGTCGCGCAGGTCGGTCAGGGGGACGGCGGTGACATCGGTGAGGAGGTCCTTGGCGAGGAGGTGTTGCAGATCGGCGTGCACGACAGGTCAGGGTACCGGTCGCCCGGGAGGCGACGGTGACCCCGGCCCGGTAACGGTCGACGGGGTGGCGTCCCCCCTGGTCAGAGGGCGGTCGACGTCGGCGCGTTGATGAGCAGCACCAGCCACAGCGGCGCTGACAGCAGGTACGAGTCGAGCCGACGCAGCGCCGGCGCCCAGGCGCTCCCCCGGGGCAACAGGGCCGAGGCCAGGAGCTGACCGCTAGGGCCGCAGACGCCGGCCAGCGCCCCGAACAGCACGATGCTGCGGGGGGTGAACGGGCTCGGGGCCACGACCCAGAGAATGAAGAGCACGGCGCTCAGGGCCAGAAGTCCGGACACGGGGCCTTCGACCGCGTTCGACGAGCCCGAGCCGACGAGGAAGTCGCCGGCCTCGTAGGCGCTGACGAGGGCGACGAGGGCGACCACGGCCCCCACCTCGTGGGCGGCCAGGGCCCCGAGGCAGGCGGCGGCGATCCCGGCGGGGAGGCTGGCCCGGAACAGGGCGTCGAGAAGCTCGGCGGTCGAGCGACGGTGGACGGGGTTGGCGACGAGGTAGACGAGAAGCACGGCGACCGCCAGCACCATCCCGGCCACCACCCCGATCGGCCCGAGGAAGCCACCGGAGGCGGCGACCATGGCGGCCAGCGCCGTCCACCACCTGGTCTGGGAGAACTCGGGGAACCAGGCGTAGCCGGTCTGGAGCCCGGCCAGACCGGCCGCCAACGCCACCAGCACCGTGACCAGCAGGGACGAGTTGTAGGCGGCGACCAGGAGGGCCACGACCCACAGGATGCCGAAGGTGACCTTGGGCCCGTCGGTGCGGTAGGGCACGGCGAGGCGATTTCGCTGCCAGCGCTGCTCGCGGGCCTCGGCCCGGTGACGCATCCGAGATCGGCGACGGCCCCGCCGGGTGGCCGGCTCCGGCTCCTGCTGGAACGGCTCGTCGTAGCCCTGGCCGCCGTAGCCCTGATGCCCGTAGCCCTGATGCCCGTAGCCCTGGCCACCGTAGCCCTGATCGGTGTACCCCCGGCCAACGTAGCCCTGGTCGGCGTCATCCTGACCGGCGTACCCCCGGTCGCCGGGGTGGCGGGTGCCGGCGGGTTCGTCGTGGCCCCACGGAACCGGACCGTCGTTGCGGTCGCGCCACGGTCCGGGCTGGGCCATCAGCCGCCCGACACCGGCGGGAGGACGGCGACCTCGTCACCGTCGACCACCGGCGCCGAGCGCTCCGTCTGGGTGCCGTTGAGCCAGATCTTGCTGCCGGCGAGCACCTGGGTGAAGGCGTCGCCGAAGCGATGGCACGCCTCGTCGAGCACGTCACCGACCGTGTCGCCCGGCAGGTCGGCCTTGTTCGTTCCCGCTGATTCACGGGCCTGAGCGAAGAGCCGTAACGTAACCACGACGGATAGTGTGCCAGCAGCAACACGTCACGCGCAGCCGCGCCGACGATCCGCCAATCCGGCCCGCCGGGCAACGTGACCACGTTCCCCGATCGGCGGTGCCCGCCCCACTAGGGTCACCCCGATGAACACCGACGGACACACGTATCTGTTGTTGGTTCGGCACGGCCAGTCGACATGGAACGTTGAACAGCGGTGGCAGGGTCAGGCCGATCCGCCCCTATCCGAGTTGGGCCGGCGGCAGGCAGGCGAGGCGGCGGCCGCCATCGGCGCCGTCGACGCCATCGTCGCCTCGCCCCTGATCCGGGCGGCCGAGACGGCGGCCATCATCAGCTCCGTCATCGGTGTCGGACCGGTCCAGCTCGACGAGGGGATGTTGGAGCGCGACGCCGGGGCCTGGTCGGGTCTGACCACCGCCGAGATCGAGGCCACCCATCCGGGGTGGATCGTCGACGGTCGCCGGCCGGAGGGGTGGGAGCACGACCACGACCTCCTACCCCGGGTGCTCGACGCCATCGGGCGGATCGTGGTGGAGCTGGCGGGCGCCACGGTGCTCGTCGTGTGTCACGGCGGCGTCATCGCCACCCTGGAGCAGCACCTGGGCGTGGCCGACGGTCGGGTCCCCAACCTGGCGGGCCGCATCATCCTCGCCCGCCCCGGCGGGATCGACGCCGGTGACCGGCTCGAGCTGTTGCCACCCGAACTCGTCACCGGCGGCACCGGGAGGGCACGGGTGTGAAACCGGAGCCCATCCACATACCCGGCCAGCTCAGCTTCGACGATCCGGCGCTGATCTCCGCCCCACCGGCCACCGTGGCCGAGACCGCCCCCCATCCGGAGCTCGTCGAAATGGTGGCCGACCTCGACGACGGGGTGCCGCCGCTGACCGTCTCGGTGATCCGGAGCGTCCGGCGGCGCAAGACGGCGCAGGCCCGCCTGGTCGGCACGACCGTGGAGGTTCGCATCCCAGCCCGCTGCAGCTCGGCCGAGGAGCGGGAGCTGGTGGCCCACTTCCGGGCCAAGTTCGAGCGGGCCCGCCGGGCCGACGCCATCGACCTCCGGTGCCGGGCCCGCGACCTCGCTATCGCTCATGGCCTGCCGGAGCCGACGTCGATCCGCTGGGTGACGAACCAGCAGCACCGGTGGGGTTCCTGCACCCCGACCGATCGGACCATCCGGCTGTCGAACCGGTTGGTCGGCTTCCCACCGTGGGTCGTCGACTACGTCATCGTCCACGAGCTGGCCCACCTCGTCGTGCCCCGTCACGACGCCGAGTTCTGGGCCGTCGTCGGTCGCTACCCGTTGACCGAGCGGGCTCGGGGCTTCCTCATGGCGAAGGGCTGGGATCCCGACTGACGGGGCCGGCCCGGGCCGCATCGGAGCGGGCCGCGTCCATGCGGGCCAGGGCGGCGTCGATCTCGTCGAGCTCCCCCGCCAACACGTCGAGGTCGGCCATCGTACACAGCCCGGCGGTCGGTGCCGGGACCCGGCCGGCCACGGGCTCGCCGCCAGGTGTCCCGGGATGCTCGTCGGTCGACGGGGCCACGGGCTCGCCGGCGGGTATCTCGAAACGGTCATCGACGGGCGTCGCCACCCGCTCGTCGCCGGATCGAGATCGGTCGGGGGGAGGCCAGGACTGCACGGTTGCACGATAGTGCGGTGGCCGTCCGGGGCCGTCGATCGGACCGCCGCACGGGCCATCGCCCTGATCTGCGTGGCCAAGGACGCCATCTGAGGTGAGGATTACCCCTGGATCGCGCGGCCCGGGTCGGGCACAATTCGGGAGTACACCATCCATACCGATGGCACGGCTCGTCGTCGAGCCGGCCAGGAAGGAAGGGAGTACCGTGTCCCAACGCACCCGTGCGAATCGTGGACGGAACCCCGGAGCTGGGGCGGTCAACAGGCCCGCCCGCTTCGACCGACAGGTCGAGCACCGGCGGGTGAGGCGAGCAGCCCATGTGGAGCTCGCCACGCTGGCCGAGCCGGAGGATCACGCGCTGCCGCGTCCCGTACACACCTCGATGAAGGTCGATCCGCTGGAGCGGCCCGAAGCGAGTGTCGGTCGTCGCCGGTTCAAGGTGTGGAAGACCAAGGCGTGGAAGCGCCGGAGCATCCAGCGGGCCCAGCGAGCGGCCGCCTACCGGCTGGCGGCGGAGGCCTGAGGCCGGACGCCTGAGCGGGTCCCGGCCCTTGGCAAGTTCGATTCCAGACCGCTGAGCGTCGCTCAGCGGTCTGGAGCGAGTCTCGTCGCCGGGGACTCAACTCGGGATCGAGGCCACCGGGTTGCGGGCGAAGGAAACCGAATCGACCGGGCTGAGTCCCGCTACGTCGATCGGCAGCTCCTGGCCCGCCCCGCCGGTGTCGAGCACCGTCACGGTGCTCGTCTGCCCCGAGTGCCGCACGTAGGCCAACCTCTGGCCGTCGAAACCGAGGGCGACGATACCGTCGCCGTCCTCGCCGATCTTGCGTCGGAAGCCCTCGGCTCCCGTCGCCAGGTCGCGGGTGACGACCTCGGTCGCCACCTCGATGCCGTCGTCGCGGTAGCTCACCACGGTGTAGGCCACCATGGCGCCGTCGGGGCTGAGCGCCACGGCCCCGTAGGCGGGTCGCCGGGGCACGATGCAGTCGGGCTCGCCCGGCCCCGCCAGCTCGACGCGCTCCCCCGCCGGGCCGTAGAAACGGAGGTCGCCACAACGGTCGTTGGCCAGGGTCACGGCGTGGAGTCCGCCCGACGCCGCCAGGTCGACAACCTCCTCTCCTTCGGCCAACGTCACCAGCGGGGTCCGTTCCTCGTCGACGAGTCGGATCCGCTCGACCGTGCTCTGGTCGACGAGGACCACTGCGGTCGGTGAACCGTCGACGTAGCCGACGTCGAGCAGGCGGGCCTCGGTGTCGACGACCTGCGACTCGCCGCCCTGGGCGATCCACACGACCGGCCCGGACGGTTCGGCCCCCTGAACCACCAGACCGCCGAGGAGGTCGTCGATGGCCCTGACCACCGCCATCTCGCCGAGGGCGCCGTTGAGGACGGTCAGCTCGCCGGTGTCGGGTTGGGCCACGAGGACCTCACCGCCCCCGGTGATCACCACCTGGGGCACGTAGCCGACGGGGGGCCGGGGGACGAAGTCGGTGGTGGTGGGCGATTCGGTGCCGGCCGCGGCGTCGGCCACCGCACCATCGGTGTCGGCGTCGGCCAGCGTGGCGACCTCGGCGGTGGAGGTGGCGACGGTGAAGCCCTGTGGTTCGGGTATCTCACCACACGAGGTGGCCGTGAGGAGGACGGTGGCGGCGGCGATACCGGCGATGGGCCAGCGGGTGGGCATCGGTGCAATCTTGGCAGACCACCAGGCGTCAACCCGGTCGGGGGGGTGACTTTGCGGCCGGTCTGGCGGGTGCGCCCGCGTCCGGGCGGGCGGGTGCGATCAGGTCCGGGCGGGGGGCGGGATGGGCGATGGGGCTGGCCGCAGTGGTGGGTGACGGCGTCGCCGCCCCGCACGATGTAGTCGCGCTCGATGTCGGCCGCCACCCGTTCCTGGGGCTGGCCGCAGTGGTGGGCCAGCAGTTCCTCGATGCGGCGGCGGGCGTGACGCATCTCCTCCATTCGGACGGCCATGTCGGTGGCCTGTCCCTGGGCCCCGCCGTGGGGTTGGTGGATCACGATGCGGGCGTGACCACCGGGTCGGCCGCGACACCCGCTACGGCCTCGTTCCCCGACCGCTGCGATCGGTGTCCGAGTGTCTGGCCGACGGGGAACGCGACTGGACGAGGCGCCTCGCCCTCCTGCGGGCGAGCCTCGACGATCGCGAGACGGCAGCCGAAGACGGCGGGGGGCGCTAGTCTCGATGTCGCCCCTGTGGCGCAGCCTGGTTAGCGCACTGGACTTTTAATCCATTGGTCGTGGGTTCGAATCCCACCGGGGGCACATGTGGGCCGGGCGGAGCGGCTCACCCCGAGTTTCGCCCGCCGGCGAACGTCGCCGGCTCCGAGCCCGGGGTTCGCAGGTGTTACCTCAGGTACACGGGGCGGACCGTCTCGACGACAATCGCAGAACTGCGTCGCTGGGATGTCGCATGGGGCGAAGGCACACCGCGTCGCAGCGACAGGCGGTTCGGCGGAAGCCGCGTCGGTTCGCGGGGGTGCGGCACGCATGGTCGCCGGAGCCCGCCACGAGAGGCCACCCCGGACGCTCTCGTTGCGCCCAGCGCCAAACCTGGCGCTCAGCGTCACGGAAGTGCGGCCACGGGGGTGGCGCACGGCCCGGCCGCCGGACGCACAGCCGGTCTGGGACGGCCCCGGTGAGGTGTGCCAGGCTCGTCCCATGCGCAGTCGTCCGACAGGGGTGCCAACCAACGTCCACCCCGTCGGCGGCCCGCTGACTGCGGCGTGAGCGGCCTCGAGACGGCGCCGCTACGGCCCCGGCGGGCCATTCTCGCCGGGTTGGCGGCCCAGACCTCGGGCTCGGTGCCCATCGCCCTGATCGGTGCCACCGCCCCCGAGCTCCAGGCCGCCTTCGGTTTCGGCGACGCCCAACTCGGCGTGATCGCCGCCCTGTACTTCATGTCGGCCGCCGTGCTCGGCCCCTACGGCGGGCGGGTCGTCGACCGGCTGGGGCCCGCCGTCGGCCTCCGGGCCACCGGCGCCATCGTCATCGTCGGACTTCTCGTCGAAGCGAGCGCCACCTCGTATCCGATGCTGGTGGTGGGCGCCCTCATCGGCGCCACCTCCCTGGCGGTCGCCACCCCGGCGTCCAACGTGGTGCTGATCCACCACGTCCCGGAGCGGCACCGGGGACTGGCCTTCGGACTCAAGCAGTCGGCGGTCCCCCTGGCCGCCACCCTGTCGGGTCTCGCCCTCCCCCTCATCGCCCTCCGGGCGGGATGGCGTTGGGCCTTCGTCGTGATGCTGGTGTTCCCGCTGGCCAGCCTGGTGTTGGCACCCGCCACACCGCCACGGCACGTCAGCGTCACAACCGGCCGCAAGGCGAGACCACCCCGCGACCTGCTGCTGCTGGCCGGGGTCGGGGTGTTCGCCTCCACTGCGGTGGGGACGCTGAGCCCGTTCCTCGTGCGGGCCGCCACCGAGGTCGGCTACTCGACCAGCGCCGCCGGGATCCTCCTCAGCATCGCCGCCGCCAGCCTGATCGTGTCCCGGGTGGTGTGGGGGGCGGTCCTCGACCGCAGTGGCCGTGAACCGGTGGCGGTGGTGTTCGTCATGCTGACGGTGGGGGCGGTGGGCTACGCCCTGTTGGCGTCGAGCTCGATGGGCCTGTTCGCCGTCGGGGCCGTCGTCGCCTACTCGTTCGGCTGGGCGTGGCCCGGCGTCCAGTTCCTGGCCGGGGTCCGGCTCTGGCCCGGGAACCCGGGCGAGGCCAGCGGCGTCCTCCAGCTCGGCGCCTTCGCCGGGGCCACGATCGGGCCGCTGGGCTTCGGACTCGTGGTCGAACGCTCGGGCTTCGGCCTCGGCTACACCCTGTCGGCGGTGGTGGCCACCGTCGCCGCCGGCCTCGCCGCACTCCTCGCCCGGCGGCTGGCACACCGCCCTCCCGCCGCCGCACCGGTCCCCGGCCTCGGGTCCGGGACGTAAGGGCGCGAGCCCTCGTCGCCATGAGCGTCGGCCCCGCCGACAGGTCGTTGCGCTGTGGCCCGATCGAAACCCCCCGGCCGGCGTGTTCAGGCCGGCACGGCCTCGGCGCGCCAGGACGTGATGGCGGTGATGTGCTCGTCGACAGTGGTGAAACCGGCCCCCATCGTGACGACCGAAGCGTGGGTGCCGCCGGCCTGGCGCCACCGGTCGAGGTCGGCGGCCCACCGGTCCGGTCCGTTGCTGTGGGGCATGATCGACTCGAACCCGAACACGTCGGTCCGCCCGATCTCGGCCATCGTCGTCTCGATCCGCTCCTTGGCCTCCGCCGCCTTGTGGAGCTGGCGGCCGGAGAAGATGAACCCGTCGCCGAGCCGGGCGGCCCGATCGTAGGCGGGGGCCGAGAAGCCCCCGAACCACACCGGGATCTGCCGGTTGGGAGCGGGGACCAGCTTGGCCCGCACCACCGAGTGGTCGGTGTCGGAGTGTTCGACCAGCTCGCCCGTCCACAGTTTGCGCATCAGCTCGACCTGGTGGCCCTGGCGGTTCCCCCGGCGACCCCACACGCCGCCGAGCTCGAGGGCGTCGTACTCCACCCAGTTCCAGCCGACCCCGACCCCGAGGCGGAGCCGCCCACCGGAGAAGAGGTCGACGTCGGCCGCCTGCTTGGCCACCAGCGCCGTCTGCCGCTGGGGCAGGATGACCACCCCGGTCACCAGCTCGATCCGTTCGGTGATGCCGGCCAGGTAGCCGAACATCACGAGGGGCTCGTGGAACGGATCGGCCTCGGTGTACGGCCCGGTCAGCGCCGGTGACCGGTCGCGGTGCTCGGCCCCGAGGACGTGGTCGTAGACGAGGAGATGGTCGTAGCCGAGGTCTTCCGCCGCCTGGGCGAAGGCCTTCACCGCCCCCACGTCACCGCCGAGCTCGGTCTGGGGATAGACGACGCCGGTCTTCATGATGTTGCCCCGGCGAGCTGGACGGGCGTGCTGGTCAACGTGCGCATGCCTCACTTCACCACACGGTGCTACCGGCCGTCGACCGACTCGAGCGCGGCGCGTTCGCATCGACGCCACGCCGCACCCCGACGGAGCCGGGGCGGCTCAGTCCTCGTCGGGATCGTCGGCGGTGACGCCGGCGGCGTAGAGGGCGTCGATGCGGGCCGGGTCGAGGCCGGCCTCGGACAAGACCTGACGGTTGTGCTCGGCGAACGTGGGGGCGGGGCGAGTGATGCGGGCCGGGGTCCGCTCGAACCGCCACGGCCAGGTGGTGGTGGCGTAGACCCCCACCACCGGATGCTCGATCGGGGCGTAGACGCCCCGCCGATGGATGTGGGGGTCGGCCAGGATCTGCCAGTTGGCCAGCACCGGCGCCGCCGACACTCCCACGGCCTGCAACCGGTGGGCCACCTCGTAGCTCTCCCGCTCGGCGGTGTAGGCGGCGATGGCGGCGTCGAGCTCGTCGTGTCGTTGCCGACGGCCGGCCATCGAGATCAAGCCCGGATCATCGGCCAGGTCGGGCCGGTCGATGGCGGCGGCCAAGGCCGGCCACTGGGCGTCGTCCTGCACGGTGATCGCCGCCCAGTGGTCGACGCCGACGCAGCGGTACACCCCCTGAGGGGCGAAGCGGGGATCCCGGTTGGCCCGGGGCCCCGGCACCTCGCCGGTGGCGACGAGGGTGAGCAGGGCCTCGGCCCCGAACACGGCGCCGCACTCGTTGAGGGAGACGTCGACGAACTGACCCTCGCCGGTGCGACGCCGGTGCTCGAGGGCGGCCAGCACCGCGATCGAGCCGTGGATGCCCGACACCGGATCGGCGTAGAAGAGGGTGGTGCGGCTCAGGACCCCGTCGGGGTAGCCGGTGACCGACGTCAACCCCGAGGTGGTCTCGATGTTGGCCCCGTAGGCCACCCAGTCGCGGCGGGGCCCCGACGCCCCGAACCCCGACATCGAGACCATGACCAGGCCCGGGTTGACCGACCGCAGCTCCTCCCACCCGAGGTTCAGGTTGGGCATGACCCGGGCGCTGTTGTTCTCGATCAACACATCGGCCCCCCGGATCAGGTCGAGGAACACCTCACGGCCCTCGGGGCGGGCCAGGTCGATGGCGACGTCGCGCTTGTTGCGGTTCAGCTCGTTGAAGTACATCGCCCGGTTGTGGCCCTGGCGTTGCAGGTCCTGGGTGGACGGCCCGACCCAGAACAGGGCCCGGGTGGCGGGGCGGGCCGCCCGCTCCACCTTGATCACGTCGGCCCCGAGGTCGGCCAGGTTGCGGCCGGCCACCGGCCCGGCCCAGTTGGTGGTCACCTCCACAACCCGGATACCGGCAAGGGGGGCCTCGGCGCCGGGAGCGGCGGCCCTGTTCACGGCGCCCGACCGGGCCCGCCGGACCCCGGCCGTCGCCGCCCGCACCACGGGCCCGTCGGCCCCCACCGCCGGGGTCGGCCCCTGGCGCCTCGCCGGGGAGGCGCCGAGGTGGTAGGGCTGGCCGGGTACCCGCAGCTCGCCGTCGGCCTCCCACCACGATCGGGCCGCCAGTTGGGGGTCGGCGTGGACGCCGGCGGCGTCGAGCACGGGGGTGACCGCCACCCGCAGCGCCTGTCCGAGCTCGACGATCTCGTCGACCGTCTTGTCGGCCGCCCACTCGGCAACGGCGGCGAACACCCGGTCGATGTTGGCGAACCAGGTGGCCACGTCGGCCGTCAGGTTCTCGGCCCCGAGATCGGGCCGGTCGATGAGGACGAACAGCTCGTCGTTGGGGGCGATGCGCATCACGTAGACCCAGCCGTCGACCGCCCGCACCAGGTCGCTGGGAACCCGGCCCAGCACGGTGCCACACGCCGCCCACGACGAGACCAGCCAGGCGTGGGCGGCGAGCACGGCCTCGAGCTGGGCGACCTCGATCGACTGGCCGGCGCCGCTGCGGTGCCGTTCCCAGATTCCGGCCAGGGCGGCGAAGGCGGCGTGGGCCCCGGCGTGGAACTCGGCCTGCGACCCGGGCAGGCTCAGCGGTTCCCGCTCCGGGTCGCCGGTGAAGTACAGGTAGCCGCCGAGGGCCCACGTGGCGAGATCGCTGCCGACCCAGTCGGCGTAGGGGCCACTACGGCCGAAGGGGGAGACGTCGACGGTCACGGTCCGGGGCGGGCGCGGCGGCAGGAGGCCCTGCCACGGCGAGGTCCCGTCGATCAGGACGACGTCGGCCGACCACACGAGATCGGCCAGCTCCACGGCCGGGTCAGCCACCAGCTCCACCGCCGGGTCAGCCACCAGCTCCACCGCCGGGTCAGCCACCGGCTCCACCGCCGGGTCAGCCACCGGCTCCAGGGCCGGGGCGTCGCTCTCGGGGTGTCCCGGGCCGGACCGGCCCGGCACCATCGAGTGCTTGCCTCCCGACAGCCACCGGAAGAGCGCCCCGTCGACCGGACCGTCGCCCGACCCCCGGTCGCCGCCGGAGCCCGCCGGGACCATCGGGAGCGGGGGTCGCCGCCGCAGCGGCGAGCCGTCCTCCGGCTCCACCATGATCACCCGGGCCCCGAGGTCGGCCAGCAGCTTGCCGGCGTAGGCCCCGGCGACACCCGAGGTCAGATCGACCACCACCATGGTGTCGAGTGCTCCAGTCACCGGCTCCTCCTCATCACTCTGCCCGGCGCCGTTCGGGCGAGGTGAGCGGTCAGCATGCCACCCGGGGGCGAGCGCTCAGAAATGCGCTCCCCCAGGCTCCACCGCTGGGAGGTGGCCGCCGCTGGCGGGTGTCGGCCACTCCTCGACCCGAATGCTCCGATGCCACCGGCTGGCGCGAAACGCACGCAGGAGATCCTTGGCCCGCCCCTGGTCGAGCTCGGCCAGACTCCGGCCCGAGGCGAAGAAGTCGGTCAACCCGGGGATCGACGACAGCTCATGGCGTTGGAGATGGGCTGGAAGAACGACTCGGCGTCGAACAGCAACGTGCGGGGTCACGGAGAACCGGTGGGCGGCAGCGATGGAGGGCCCGCGGTCGCTACACCACGAGCGTGGCGGTGTAGCGGCTCTGGCCGATGAAGGCGGCGACGCTGCGGAGGTAGTCGAGGGGCGCATCGGTGTGTGCCGGCACCACGCCGTCGGTCAGCAGTCCCTGACCGCTCGGGTGGCGGCGGGGGGCGCCGGTATCGTCGACCATGACCCGCGGCACCCCGCCTCGGCCGGAGCGCTGCCACTCGCCGATCAGGTGACGGAGCTCCTGTCCCGATGGTCCCTCGTCGGTATCCACGATCCACCGGCCCTCGTGGCGGTACAGGTAGCCGACGAGCCCGTGCCGGCCGTCGAACCGCACGTGGGGACGGCGTCGGGAGCTCACCAGTTGCGCGGCGTGGATCTGGTGTTGGAGCGGGGTGAGCAGGGTCGTGTTGTCCACCTCCTGCAGCTCGTAGGTGACGGCTCCCGCCTGCTGGAGGGCGAGGTAGGTGCGGCAGGGGCCACGGTCAGTGTCGGCGGGTTGGACCCGGGCGGCCAGCGCCCCCTCCACTGCGGCGACGGCGTCCGCCTGCCGGTGTGGGGGCAGGGCAGCGTGGAGCCGCTCGGCTTCGTCGACCGGCATCCCGGCCCGTACCGGCACCGGGCCGTGGGGCCAAGGGTGCCGGGCGTTGCGGTAGCGATCCTGGAGGGCGACGAGGGCCACCGAGCGCACCTCGACCAGCCACCACTGGTCGCCGTGGCGCCGAAGCACCGGGGCGTCGTCGTCGAGCAGTGGGACCAGGTCGGCCGTGTGCCCGAGGTAGCGCTCCCATCGCTCGATGCCCTCGACGCGGGCCTCGGCGCAGGGCGAGACGAGGAGGAGGCCATAGAGGGCTCGGGAGTCGGTCATGGTCCCCCTTCCCGTTCCGCCGGGAGGATCGTCGCCGCATTGCGCCGGCGCGCCGACGAGAGGTGAGGCTAGCTCACCGCCGTCGGCGCGTCCGGGCCCCGCTACTTCCACGGCGACGACGGCGGCGGCGGCGCCGGTGACCATGTCGTCGATGGCGCCGGCCGGGTCAACGCCGGCGACTACTCGCTGGTGCTCAGGCTGGCGAGTCCCGGTGTCGAGCTGGCGTGTCAAGGGGCCGCCTCGTGCGGTGGGAGGACGACGAGGACACCGAACGGGTGGCGGCGTGGGACGCCACCCGGGCCGCAGCGTCCTAGGTCGCGCCCCCGGTCGCCACCCCGGCGGCTCGTGTGTCCCCGCCCGTGGGTGGGCAGTACAGTGTCGTCTGCTCGGTGGGCGGTTCGAGGCTCGACGCCCCCGCCGCCACCGACACGGTGACCGCACCGAGTGCAGCGACAGACCGACGAGAGGGCCCGAGGACCGACCGATGGCGAAGAACGTGCGAGAGCTCGACACCCCGTTCCGGCCGGGTGAGAAGGTGCTGACCGTTCGCAACGTCGTCGACGTCGACGAGGGCACCCGCGGTCGGGTCCAGCTGGCCAACGGTCTCGGCGACTGGCGCCGGTACTGGATCAGGTTCGACGACGGTCGGGTCCGGGGTCAGGTCTCGCACCAGGATCTCGTCCGTCCCGGTCAGCTCGCCGAGTGGCGTCAGCGCCAGGAGGAGCGGGAGGCCGAGGCCCTCCGCAGCGAGGAGCCAGCGGCCGAGGTGGCCGCCGGCGACGGCGCTGGCGGAGGGGGCGACGGCGGCGTTGCCAGCCAGATCCCGGCCGCCATCCTCGAACGGAGCAAGGCGGCCAAAGCCCGACTCCTCGGCTGATTCCCGGCGCCGGCCGGGCTCAGCTCAGGTAGGTGAGGGCCATGGCGGCGTGGGTGGCGATGCCGACGGCCATGGCGTCCTCGGCGAGCAACATCCGGTTGGAGTGGCACGCCGCGGCCTGGCTGGGCCGGGCCCCCGGCGGGCAGACCCCGAGGAAGGCCATGCACCCCGGCACCCGCTGGAGCACGTAGCTCCAGTCCTCGGCGCCCATGATGGGGGCCTTCATGTCGACCACCTCGCGCTCCCCCACCACGTCGACGAACACCTCCCGGGCCAGGGCGGCGAAGGCGGGGTCGTTGACCGTCACCGGGTAGCCCCGCTCGATCCGCACCTCGGCCTCGCAGCCGTGGGCGGCGGCCACGTGATGGGCCACCCGGTGGATGCCGTCGTGAACCTTGTCCCTCGTCTTCTCCGACACCGCCCGCAACGTTCCCTCGAGTCGGGCCCGCTCGGGGATCACGTTGGTGGTGGTGCCGGCCTGGATCCGGGCCACGGTGAGCACCGCCGGGTCGAAGGCGTCGACGGTGCGGGTGATGTGCGACTGGAGGGCGAGGACCAGCTCGGCCGCCACCGGCACCGGGTCGACCGCCTGATGGGGGCTCGAGGCGTGACCGCCCTTGCCCACGATGTCGACGAACATCTCGTCGGCCGAGGCCATGATCGGACCGGGACGGATGGCGAGCCGGCCGGCGGCGATGTTGGGTGAGATGTGGAGAGCGAAGGCGGCGTCGACCGTCGGCTCCTCGAGCAGGCCCTCGTCGATGCAGTGGCGGGCCCCGTGGTGGCCCTCCTCGCCCGGCTGGAACAGCAGCTTGACCCTGCCCCGGAGCTCCGACCGGTGGGCCGCCAGGAGGCGGGCCGCCCCGTACAGCATGGCGACATGGGCGTCGTGGCCACAGGCGTGCATGGCCCCCTGGCGTCGGCTGGCGAAGTCGAGCCCGGTGTCCTCGGGCATGGGCAGGGCGTCCATGTCGGCCCGCAGCAGCAGGGTAGGTCCGTCGGCGTCGCCGTCGAGCACGGCCACGACCGATGAGACGCCCGTCCCGACGCTCACGTCGAGGTCGAGGTCGTTCAGGACGTCGAGGACCTTGGCCTGGGTGAGGGGGAGGTCGAGCCCGATCTCGGGCTCGGCGTGGATGGCCCGGCGCAGGGCGACGGCGTCGGCCAACAGGTCCCGGGCCTGGCCGAGCAGCGAGGTCGTGTCGAGCCCCGGCCGATCGTCGTTGGTGTCGGCCACCGTCGTCATGAGCGTGCCCTTCCTGGGGCGGGCCGTGGCGGCCCGGTCGAGTGTGCCACCAGCCTCCAGCCCGACGAGCGACGACGCAACCCTTCGGTGGTGGTTCCCATCCCAACGGGCGCCCGGACCAGCTGATCAACCGCCCGTGGTCACGACCCCTGGGGGTCGATCATCTAGGGTGGCGGCGTGGAGCGACGCCTCCCCCGAGTGATCGCCGTTCTGCTCCTGGTGGTGGCCGTCGCCACCGCTGGATCGCTGACGTGGTGGCGAACGCTGTCGGCGCCCCCGTCGGACGGGCCCGACGTCGACGGCGCCGCCGACCGCGGATCCGACCGCGGCCTCGACGACACAGCCGACGGTGTCGCCGACGGACCTGGGGGCGAAACGGGGCCGACGAGGCTCACGGGCCGCTGGACCGCGGTGGCCACCGCCCGCCACCCCCACGACCCGGAGGCCTTCACTCAGGGGCTGGAGGTGATCGACGACGGTCGGATGCTCGAGAGCACGGGCCTGCTCGGTGCGTCCACGGTGCGCATCGTCGACATCGAGACCGGGGAGGTCGAGCGGTTGCGGCCCATCGGGGCCGACCGGTTCGGCGAAGGTGTCACGGTGGTCGGCGACCGCATACTGCAGCTCACGTGGACCAACGGTGAGCTCGTCGTCTCCGACCTGGCCACCCTGGCCGAGGTGAACGTGGTGGCCTACGACGGGGAGGGGTGGGGGCTGTGCCACGACGGCGACCGCCTCGTCATGAGCGACGGCTCGGCCACACTGACCTTCCGCCACCCCGAGACGTTCGAAGCGACGGGATCCGTGGAGGTCACCATCGACGGCCGACCGCTGGAACGGCTCAACGAGCTCGAATGCATCGGCGACCAGGTGTGGGCCAACGTGTTGATGACCGACGACATCGCCGTGATCGATCCCGCCACCGGCTCGGTGGAGGCGACGGTCGACGCCTCGGCCCTGGCGGCCGAGATGGACGACCCGGCCGACGTGCTCAACGGCATCGCCTACGACGACCGACACGACATCCTCTACCTGACCGGCAAGCGGTGGGACGTGCTCTACGAGGTCCGCCTCGTCCCCGCCGACGACCCCTAGGCTGCTCCGCCCGGAGGACCATCCACCACCCGGTGAACCCGGGGCCCTAACATTCCTGCGGCGCACGGGGAACCAGCCGGTTTCCGGAGCGTCCAGGGCGCCCCCCGAGACGACGGGCACGGCCACCCCTCAGCGATGTCGGACGGCGTCTCATGAGGGATTCGTGACCGCTCGGTGGCAGCAGTGTTACGACTTCGCCGTTTGGGTGAAGGACCTCTTGTTGCCGTCGTGGGCGCTGGGATAGATGAGTGGTAGCGGCCGCGAGCCGCTTCGTCACCGACGACACCACGACCCGCCGACACCCCGAGAAGGAGCACCCGATGTCGGGCCTCGACACCTCTGCCACCGACGACCGCGAGTTCGCCATCCGAGCCGCCGACTACCTGCGCCAGCAGGGCCTGTCGGACGAACAGGTCGAGGGGGCGTTGGTGACCGAGCTCGGGTTCGCGTCACCGGAAGCGGCCGAGATCGCCCACCTCCGGGCCGCGGCCTGACGCAGACCGTTCCTGCCGCACCGGCCGGTGCGGCGGGTCAGGGTCGGACGGGTACGTCCGACGGTTCAGGGCGACGGATCGGCCAGCACCGCCGGTAGGTGCTCGAGGAGCCGCCCGAAGATCTCCGGTCCAGCCGGCTTCAGCAGATGGTCGGCCCCGTCGAGCAGGACCAGCTCCCCTGCTCCGGCCAGCATCCGCACCATCTCGCTGGCGTGGAACGGCAGGATCTGGTCGGCGGTGCCGTGGAAGAAGAGCAGGTTGCGGTCGGCCAACAGCTCCGCTGGTTCGCATCCCGCCGACTGGGTGGCGAAGGTGACGACGCCGGGCACCGAAGCGGCATCGAGATGGGCGGCGGCCTGGATCGCCACCGCACCACCGAACGAGTGGCCGAGGGTGACGAACCGCTCCGCCCCGTGGCGGGCGGCCAGCTCCATGACGGCCAGGACGTCGTGCACGCAGCTCGACAGGTCGTTCGGTCGGCGGTAGCTGACCCGTAGCACGCCGACGCCCCGCTCCGGCAGGGCCCGGCCGAGCTGATGGAACAGCCCACCGTCCGGGCCGAGGAGCCCGCCCATGGCACCGCCGACGCAGATCGCGACCCGATCGAGCTCCGCCGGCCCGTGCCACAGCACGGTGAGGAGGCCCTCCATCGTGTAGATCTCGAGATGGTCGAGCTCGTCGTCGATCGGCACCGCCTGCATCGCCAACACGCCGAGCTGATCGAGCGGCGAGCTGGATCGCTTCCCCTCACCGGTGCCCCGCCGGGGACCCTCGTCGTCGGGTTCGGGCTGCTTCTGCGCCATGACGGATCGTCCACGCCAGCCGCCGCCCGTGTCAACTCGATTGGGGCCGGCGGCCACCGACACCTGCCGCCCGACCGCTGACCGGCCGACGGCGGGCCGGCGCTCCCCTCGCCGGGCCCGAGATCAGCCGATCACGTCGACCTTCGAGACCACGGCCGCCAGGGCCTCGATCAGGACGGCCCGGTGGTGGGCGTCGCGGGTCTCGACCACCACGTCGATGTTCGTGCTCCGGGCCGAGATCGGGTCGAACAGGCGACGGTGGTCGATCTCGATCACGTTGGCCCCGGTGTCGGCGATGGTGTCCACCACGGGGGCGAGCTGGCCCGGCCGATCGTCGATCCGCATCCGGATGGTCGAGATGCGGCCGGTGTTGACGAGGCGCTGCATCAGCACCGAGGCCAGGACCCTCATGTCGATGTTGCCGCCGGAGAGCACCACGCCGACCTTGGACCCCCCGACCCGGTCACCGTGGTCGAGCACGGCCGCCAGGGAGACGGCCCCCGCTCCCTCGGCCACGGTCTTCTCGATCTCCAGGTAGAGGGCGATGGCCCGCTCCGTCGAGCTCTCCGACACGACGACGACGTCGTCGACCAGGTCGCGGATGAGGGGGAAGGTCAGCTCGCCGAGGGCGCTGACGGCGATCCCGTCGGCCAGAGTCCCGCCGGTAGGGGCGGGTGGCGTTCGACCGGCCAGGGCCTCCGCCACCGTGGGATAGGCGGCGATCTCGACCCCTACGATCCTGATCGAGGGGTGCAGGGCCCGGGCCGCCACCGCCATCCCGGCGATCAGGCCGCCGCCGCCGATCGGTACGACCAGGGTGTCGAGCTCGGGGGCGTCGGCCAGCATCTCGAGCGCCACCGTGCCCTGGCCGGCGATGACGGCCGGGTCGTCGTAGGGGGGGATGTAGCAGTAGCCGTGACGGGCCTGGAGCTCCTCGGCGGTGGCGCCAGCCTCGACCACCGTCGAGCCGGCCTGGACCACCGTCGCCCCCAGCGTCTTCGTGGCTGCCACCTTGGAGAACGGTGCGGTGGCCGGCATGACGATCGTGGCCTCGATGCCGAGACGGCCGGCGTGGTAGGCCACACCCTGGGCGTGGTTGCCGGCCGACAGGGCGATGACCCCCCGCTCCCGCTGCTCGGGGGTCAGGCACTGGAGGTGGTAGGCCGAACCCCGATCCTTGAACGACCCGGTGAACTGGAGGTTCTCGAACTTCACGTGAACATCCACACCGGCCAGGCGGGACAGGGTGATCGACCGCAGGGTCGGCGTGCGGACGATGTCGTCGGTGATCGCCGCCGCCGCCCGCTGCACCGCCTCCAGGGAGATCTCCACCGGGCCCGAGCGTAGCCGGCCGGGTGGGCCGGGATCTGGACGTCGGTCGCGGCCCACCAGCAGACTGACGGGATGGTCAAGTTCTGCTGGTTCAACCTGATGCCGTGGCCCTACCTGCCGGACGACTTCCGGACCGAGCACCGCTCGGTGTGGGTCGACATCGACTCGAAGCTG
>JBHJNQ010000059.1:0-64052 GCA_050330635.1 Acidimicrobiales bacterium
CCCCGGCCCGGGGCCGGCACCGGTCAGTGGCGGCCGCCGGTGGTCGGGTGCCCGGGTGGCGATGATGGCCCTGGGGGGCCTGGCCCTCGCCGTCGTGGCCGTGGCGCTCGTGTTCCGGACGGCCGGTCCGCACCTGTACCGCGGGACGGTACTGCAATCGCCCGATGCCGCCCCGGCCCTCGATGGCCTCACCTACGCCGATGGCCAACCGGTCGATCTGGCGGCCCTGGAGGGCGAGGCGGTGGTGCTGTTCTTCGGCTACACCAACTGTCCCGACGTCTGCCCCACGACATTGTCGACCCTCGCCGGAGCGGTGTCCGGGCTCGACGAGGGGCAGCAGGACAGGGTCGAGGTCCTGATGGTGTCGGTCGATCCCGAGCGTGACGACCTGGCCACGCTGCAGAGCTACGTCGAGTTCTTCGATCCCGACTTCCGGGGTGTGGGGGGCGATGTCGACGCCATCGAACGGGCGGCCGCCGTCTACGGCGTGTACCACCAGGTGGGCGAGACCACGGCGGGCGATGATTACACGGTCGACCACACGGCCACCCTGATGGGCATCGACACCGACGGCCGTCTCCGGGTCCTGTGGCCCCCCGACATCGACCGGGAGGTCCTCGCGGCCGACATGGCGGCGCTGCTGTCGTGAGTGGCGATCCGTGATCCACCACGGGCGCACGGTGGACGGGCGCACCGCGTGCCGACGAAGGATGAGCGGGCGCACGGTGGTGGCCGCGTTGGCCGTCGTCGTCTGCGGTTCCGCCGCCGGTTGTGGTGGCGACGACGGGACCGACGCCGCCGCCCGGTCCGTCACCACCGGTGACCTGACCATCGTCGGCGCCTGGGCCCGTCCATCGGTCCCGACGACCCTGTCGACCGCCTTCTACTTCACCGTCGCCAACGACGGCGACGAGGTCGACCGCCTCGTCGAGGTCACGTCGGCGCGGTGCGGGGTCGTGCTCCTGCACCGGACGGAGATCGACGGTGGGGTGGCCTCGATGGTCGAGGTCGATGACGACGATCTGACGGTGGGGCCGGGGGAGCGGCTCGTGCTCGAACCCAACGCCACCCACGCCATGTGCCTCGGCGTCCCCCGCACCATCGCCGACGGGGAGACGATCGAGGCCGAGCTGAGGTTCGAGCGGGCCGGCGTGGTCACGATCCCCGTCGCCATCGAACGGAGGTGAGCGAAGCCCGAGCCCGGCCCGTCCCGGCGTCGGTCAGACGGCGACCGCCGGCCCGGTTCCGAGCACGAAGCCCTCGTAGCCGTTGGCCGCCACCCGCTCGCAACGCTCGACGTAGGACGGGAAGCCGGGGAGCGGCATGAAGACCCGCGGCTTACCGGGGATGTTGGCCCCCAGGTACCACGAGTCGCAGTGGGGGAAGATCGTGCGGTCGGCCACGGCGTTGACGTGGGCCACCCAGTCCTCGACCGCCTCCGGGCTCGCCTCGACCCATCCCACACCTTCGGCGTCGAGGTGGTCGATGCAGTCGGTGATCCAGTCGACGTGCTGTTGGGTGGCCACGATCATGTTGGCCAGCACCGATGGGCTGCCCGGCCCGGTGATGGTGAACAGGTTGGGGAAGCCGTGTACCCCGAGGCCGAGGTAGGTGACGGGCCCGTCCGACCAGGCGTCGGCGAGCGATCGCCCACCCCGGCCCCGGATGTCGACCCGGAGGAGCGAGCCGGTCATCGCATCGAAGCCGGTGGCGAAGACCAGCACGTCGAGCTCGTGTGTCCGGTCGTCGCACACCACTCCCGCCGGCTCGATCCGGCGGATGGGCGTGCCCGTCCCGCTGACGTCGACCAGCGTGACGTCGGGTCGGTTGTACGTGGCGTAGTAGTCGGTGTCGACGACGAGGCGCTTGCAGCCGATCAGCCCGTCGGGGGTCAGGAGGCGAGCCGTTTCGGCGTCGTCGACGATCTCGGCGATCTTGCCTCGGACGAAGTCGGCGGCCAGCCGGTTGGCGTCGGGATGACGCATCAGATCCCGGAAGCCGGCCAGGAACATCGCTCCACCCCGTTCCCACAGCACCTCGAGCTCCCGCTGCAGTTCCTCGGGGTCGAGGTCGAGGGCGTCACGGGCCGGCTGGGTGAGGTAGCGGGCACCGTAGGCGGCGAACATGCGGCGGTTGCGCTGGCGGAAGGCGGCGTAGTCGGCCTTGACCACGGCCTGCTCCGCCGGGTCGAGCGGGCCGTTGCGGGCGGGGATGGTGAACTGGGCGGTCCGCTGGAAGACCGTGAGGTGACCGGCCTCGGCGGCGATGACGGGGATGGCCTGGATCCCCGACGACCCCGTGCCCACGATGCCGACCCGCAGTCCCGCCACCTCCACCCCGTCGTGGGGCCACCGACCGGTGTGGACCAGCCGACCGGCGAACGTCTCGATGCCGTCGATGGCGGGGAGGTTGGCCGACGACAGGCATCCGGTGGCCATCACCAGGAAGCGGGCCGAGGTGACGGTCCCGTCGTCGGCGGTCACAGTCCACCGGTCGGCGCCGTCGTCGAAGGCGGCCTCGGCGATACGGGTGTCGAAGCTGATGTGACGCCGGAGGTCGAAGCGGTCGGCGACGTGCCGGGCATAGCGCAGGATCTCCGGCTGGGTGGCGTACTTCTCGGTCCACACCCACTCCTGCTGGAGGTCGTCGTCGAAGTCGTAGGAGTACTCGAGGCTCTCGACGTCGCACCGTGCGCCCGGATACCGGTTCCAGTACCAGGTGCCCCCCACGTCGGACGCACCGTCGAAGCATCGGACCGAGCGGCCCGACGTGACCATTCGTTGGACCATGTACATGCCGGCGAAACCGGCCCCCACCACCGCCACGTCGAGATCGGTCGCATCGCTCGTTCGCTCGCTCACCGCCACCAACCTAGAGCGGGGCGAGCGGTCGTTCCGAATGCCTGCCCGAGCGTGAGGTTCGGTGAGCCGTCGATGCCGGGGGCGACGACGAGGAGGCCCGCAGCTGCGGTGTAGGTCGACTCGTCGATCGCCTGGGCCGCCGGTCCGAGCCGCTCGACCTTCCGTTCGATGCCGAACTGCAGCTCATGACCGGTACTGTCGGACCAGACGAGGCGGTCGAGGCGCTCGCACGGGGCCGCCGGCCCCTGCGGCTACGGGCGTTCGTCGTCGGGGGTGTCGTCCTCCCGGTCGAGGGTGGCAAGCAGCCGTGGCTTCGACGCCAGGTACAGGGCCACCACCAGCAGGGAGCACCCGGCGGCCACGACGGTGGCCTGGGGACCCCAGACGTCGGCCATCGCTCCCTGGAGAAGCGACCCGACGGGGAACGCCAGGGTGAAGCCCATGATGCGGGCCGACATGACCCGGCCCCGCATGTGGTCGGCCACGATGAGCTGGACCGCGGTGTTCGTGGTGGCGATGACGGCCAGGAACCCGGCCCCGACCGCCAGGAGGGCGGCCAGACCGAGCGGCCACGTGGGGGCCAGTCCGAAGGCGGTGACGGCCACGGCGTAGACCGGCAGGCCCCACCGCACGACGCTGGACCGGGGGATCTTGGTGTCCCAGATGGACAGGGCGGGAGCGACCAGCACGGCCCCGGTGCCGACGGCGGCGGCCAAGATACCGACAACGGTGGGGCCGGCCCGGTAGACAACCTCGGCGAACACGACGGTGAACTGGGTGATCGGTTTGCCGAAGAAGGCGACGAGGATGGCGGTGAGGACACTGACCCTGATCCCGGTGCGCTGCCCGATGTAGGCGATGGTGGAGCGGAACCCGGCGACCACCCCGAGCGTCGGCCCGATCCGGGGCTCGGTGGGCAGGGGACGGATCACCCAGAGGACGGCGATCACGGCCAGAAACGACACCCCGTTGAGGAAGAAGGCCCAGCCGGGACCGGCGACGGCCAGCAGCAGCCCGGCCAGCGCCGGACCTATGGCGCGCGAGGCGTTGAACTGGGTCGAGTTGAGGGTGATGGCCGACGACAGGTCGGACCTCGGTACCAGCGACGGGACGAAGGCCTGCCATCCCGGGATCATCAGTCCGCTGAAGATCCCGGTGAGGGCGGTGAGGGCGAGGATCAGGTAGGGGTTGTGCCACCCGAGACCCCACGCCCCCCACAGGAGCAGGGCGGCGACGGCCATGGCGGCCTGGGTGGCGAGCAGGAGACGACGGCGGTCGAGGCGGTCGGCGAGGCTGCCGCCCAGGGGGCCGAGGGCGAAGGCGGGGATGAACTGGGCGAACCCGGCCAAGCCGACCCAGAGCGAACGCTGGGTCAGCTCGAACAGCACGTAGGGCACGGTCAGGTTCTGCAGCCAGTTGCCGGTGTTGGAGGCGAGGGCGCCCACGAAGAACAGTCGGAACGGGCGGTGGTGCAGGGCGCGCATGCCGTGGCGGAACCCACCGGCGGCCGCCGGTGCCCCCGGGGCCGGGACAGATGGCTGCCGATGGTGGCCGTGACGTCCGTCGGGCTCCCGTCTCGGTGTCACGTCGGCTTCACCTCGTGGACGCTACTGCGCCATCGGTGATTCATGGTTGTGACGTTCGACGTGGCCCGGTCCGAACGGTCAGCTCCGGCGGCGCCTCGGTAGGGGGAAGAACCTGGGGGTGACGGCGGCGTAGCGGGCGTACCCGGGGTAGCGCTCGGCCAATCGCTCCTCCTCCCACCGGGCCTTGGCGTCGAAGAACACCACGGTGAGGAGGGCCACGGCGAGGGTGACCCAGCTGGCGGCACGGACCGTCGACCCGGCCACGGCCAGCAGGATGCCGCTGTAGATGGGGTGCCGCACGAAGCGGTACAGGCCCGAGGTGGCCAGTGCGGCCCCGTCTCTCGGTACCGGGGTGGCGGTGAGGGCCGTCCCGAGGCCGGTGGCGGCGAGGACCACGACGATCAGGCCACAACCGACGGCGACGAGTCCGCCGACCCGCACGACGGGCGGCGTCGGCCAGGCGGTTCCGCCGGGAAGGGCGACGAGGGTGACGAGGAGGACTGCTTGCACGGCGACGAAGACCCAACCGAGCGCCGTCGCTCGCCCCCCTCCCTTCCGTTGCTCGTCCACCCGCCGAGCGTAGCTGCCCCTGATCCGGTTGACCGGACGTACCATGTTCAAGTTCTCCTCCAGGACGGACACCTTCGCTGCTAAGGTAGTTTGTCCGGACACCTTGGATCGTCGAGGAGGCAAACGAATGCGGTGGGGTCGGATGATGGCGACCAGGCGATGACGGTCAACGCGCTCGACCGGTCGAGCCCGCTGCCCCTCTGGGCCCAGCTCGAGGCCGAGCTCCGCCGCCGGCTCGAGTCGGGCGAGTTCGACGATGGCCGCTTCCCCACCGATCTCGAACTCACGGAAAACTACCACGTCAGTCGCCACACCGTTCGCGAGGCCGTCCGGCATCTGAACAAGACGGGCGTGCTCAAGCGGGAACGGGGGAGAGGCACGGTCGTCAACCGCTCCGAGTTCGAGCAGTCGCTCGGCACCCTCTACAGCCTGTTCAACTCGGTTGAGTCCGCCGGGGTGGAACAGACCAGCCAGGTCCTGGGACTCGACGTCGTCACCGAGCCGGTGGCGGCCCATCAGCTCGATCTCGAGGAGGGAACGAAGCTGGTCCTGCTGGCCCGGCTGCGGCTCGCCGGTGGGGTCCCGCTGGCCGTCGACCGGGCCTGGTTGCCCCATTCCCTGGCCGCTCCGCTGCTCGACGTCGACTGGACGCACACCGCCCTCTACGACGAGCTGGCAGCGGCCGGGGCGCCGGTGCCGAACCAGGGTTGGGAGCGGCTGACGCCGATCATCCCGACCGCCGCCGACCGAACCCTGCTCGGACTGGGCAAGACCGACGCCGCCTTCTTCCTCGAGCGTCGGGGCTGCCGCGACGGCGTACCGATCGAATGGCGGACCACGATCATCCGTGGCGACCGCTATCGCTTCGTCACCGACTGGTCGGCCGGAGCCCGCAGCGAGCTCCGTCCCACCGCCGACTAGCCGCCGCCGACCGGGCGGCCGGCGGGCACCCGACTCACTCGTCGATCAGGCGGCCCCGTTCGTCCCGCCGTTCATGGCCCCGGACGCGGGCCCGTCCGTCACCGAACTTCGCATCCCGGCGACGGAGCACCTCGTGGAGCCCGACGTCCTGGACGTCGGAAACCCACTGCTTGGCCGACGGGGCGAGATGGCCCCGGGCATCGATCTCGGCCGCCACCCGCTGCATGGTTCGGGCCCCCATGAGCTCCATGCCGAGGTTGATGACGCGCTTGTTGGCGGCCAGCAGATCGGGGTCGATGTGGGCCAGACGATCGGCCAGCTGCTCGACCTCGGCTTCGAGCACATCGGCCGGCACTGCCTTCAGGGCGAGGCCGATGTCCGCAGCCTCGGCCCCGGTCACCGTGTCGCCCGTTAGGATGAGCCGCTTGGCCCACTGGGGGCCGGCGTTGTAGAGCCACGTCGTGATGGGCAGGACCCCGAGGTCGCGGGCGGGGGGGAACCCGATGACGGCGTCGTCGGCGGCGATGACAAGGTCGCACAGGCCGATGATGCCGGTACCGCCGGCCAGGCAGTAGCCGTGGACCTGGGCGATGCTCGGCTTGTGCATGTCGAACAGCGGGAGGAGGAGTCGCTGCATCCGCTCCAGGTGCCAGACGTCATCGTCGAAGCTGCGGCTGCCCCGGTACGACCGCTCCGGGTCGCGTTCGGCTCCCAGGTTGCCGCCCCCGGTCAGGTCGTAGCCCGAGCAGAACGCCCGTCCCGCTCCTTTGATGATCACGCAGTGGACCGACGTGTCGTTGTCGGCCTCCCACAGGGCATCGTGGATCTCCTGCTGGATCCGGGCGTTCAGAGCGTTGAGCTTCTCCGGTCGGTTCAAGATGATGCGGGCTCGGCCGGCCTCGACCTCGTAGATGATCTCGTTGGTCTCCATGGCCGCAACGTAGCTCCCGCCGACGCTGGCGTGCCTCCCCGCCACCCGAGCGGTGCCACCGCCTTCCAGAGTAGCAGCAACAAGCGACCACAATGATGGTGTCTAATGTTGCTGTTCTTCTATAAATGGTGCGGATACCAACTTGTCCCTTTTTCTCAAATGAGTGAGCCAAGTGTCCTGGGATCGACGTTATGATGTCGGCGGCTTGGGAGTTTGGAGTACGGCGTCCGGTGGGCGCGTCCATCCCGGGCTCGGGCGGCAGAGAGAACCGACGGTTCCCTTGACGTCCGAACGCGAAAGGGTGACGTATGGACAACTGGACCGATCCGCCCGATCCAGGTGACAGCACCGAGCAGTTGCGCCAGCTGCGCGTAGCCCAACACGAGCTGTGGGCCAGGTTGCGCGGCGAGGATGATCCCGAGGTGCGGATGGGGCTGCTGGCCCGCTTCCGTGAGAACCGCGAGGTCATCGAACAGCTCGAGGTGGAGGTGGGTGACGTCGATCCCAATGCCATCGGTCTCCGCCACCGGGTCGAGCTCGTCGACGACGCCGGCGCCGACCCCACCGCCCGTGCCGGAGAAGCGACGCCGGCCCCCCGTGTCGGGCCGACCGGCCCCGGGCTCTTCGATGATCGCCCGTTCCCGGGCCGGTTCCCGACCCCCGGCCTCGGGCCCGACGACCGGTCGGATCTCGGTGATCACAGCGGCCGTGGTGGCTTCGGGCCGAGCGACATCATCGACCTCGGTGGCGGGGAGCACGGCAGCGACGACGCCGACAGCCTGTCATCGGCCGATGATCCCCCCGCCGGGCCGTGGAGGGCACCAATCCGACCGCCCGATCGGGCCCCGTCGGCGGTACCGCCCGTCGGCCCCGCCTCGTTCTTCGGCGAGGACCGGGGTGAGCGCCGCCCGCCGGCGCCGGCCCCCCGCGGCGCCCGTCCCCGCCCGGAGCGGGTCACCTCGTCGCGCCCGGTGCCCGGTCCGGCCACCCGGGCCGCCGAGGTGACCGGGACCGGATCGACGCGTCCCCGGGCCCTCGTCGGTGCTGGCGGACACTCGCCCCAGCGGGTGCTGATCCTGCTCGGCGGGCTCCTGGTGGTGCTCGGCTTCGCCTGGGTGGTGTTGTCCGGAGGGACCGACGATCCGGTAACCGAGACGGCCAGCGGCGAGGAGGGGAACGATCCGGCCAGCCCCACCATCGACGCCCAGGTGGCGGAGATCGATGCCGTTCTGCGCGGTCTCGGTCTGACCTCGGTCAGGGTCGAGCGACGGGGTGATGCCATCCATCTCATCGGGACCGTGGCCGACGACGGGCAGCGGCAAGCGGCCATCGGTGCCGCCACGGCCCTCGCCGGTGACACGCCCGTCGAAGGCTCCGAGCTGGTGGTCGATCAGTCGACGGCGACGACGGCTCCGCCGACGCCCGACGCTGCGGCCAGGGCCACTATGGTCCAGGCCGAGCTGAACCGGATCGTGGGCTCCACCCCCATCATCTTCGGTAGCGGGGAGACGACGGTCACCGAGCTCCATCAGCGGATCCTCAACACGGTGGCCGGCGTGCTCAAGGTCTACCCGGAGGTGCAGGTGCGGGTCGTCGGCTTCACCGACGACTCGGGGAATCCGGCGAGCAACGAGAGATTGAGCCTCGACCGGGCCAACGCCGTGACCGCCTATCTCGTGGCCCAGGGGGTGCCCCAGGGCGGCCTCCTGGTGGAGGCCAGGGGCGACAACACCGCCTCGGGCTCCCAGGCCATCGCCAACCTCGAGCGGCGGGTCGAGTTCGAGGTCGTCGTTCCCGACGCGACCGCGGTGGCCACCAACGACACGCCGCTGCGGATCGCCATCGTCGCCCCCAGCGCCCGCAACGATCTTGCCTTCACCCAGAGCATCGTCGACGCCGTCGACGTGATCGCAGCCGAACGGGGCAATGTCGAGATCTCGGTGACGGACAACACCTTCGTGCCCGAGGAGGCCGCGGGGGCCATTCGTGACTACGCAGCCCAGGACTATGATCTCGTCATCGCCCACGGCTCACAGTTCGGGGCGGCCCTACTGGAGATCGCCCCCGAGTTCCCTGGCGTGGCCTTCGCCTGGGGCACCGCGAGCGACACCTTCGGCCTGCCGAACGTCTACGCCTACGACGCCGCCGCCGGTCAGGGGGGGTACGTGCTGGGGGCCATGGCGGCCCGGTTGAGCCAGTCGGGTGTGGTGGGCGTGGTCGGCCCCATCGAGGTCGGTGACGCCAAGCTCTATGTCGACGGGTTCGAGGCCGGGGCCCGGGCCGAACAGAACCCGCCCAACGTCCTCGTGACCTATACGGGGTCGTTCTCCGACCTGACCTTGGCGGCCGAGACGGCCCAGGGCCACATCGATGGCGGGGCCGACGTGATGACCGGCTCGGCCCAGATGGTGGTCGGGGCGGTGTCGACCGCCAGCGAGCGGGGCGTGCTGTGGTTCGGCACCCAGTCGAACCAGACGCCGCTCGCCCCCCAGCTCGTCGTGGCCTCGCAGGTGTACCACTGGGAGGTGATCCTCCGTCAGATCGTGGCCGACATCGACGGTGGCGCACTCGGGGGCAAGACCTACAGCGCCGACCTCGCCAACGGCGGCCTGGTCATCGAATACAACCCCGGCTACGCCCTGCCCGACGACGTGCGACAACGGGCCGACGAGCTCATCGGCGGTATCGTCAGCGGATCGGTCTCGGTTCCGGTCGGGTGAGACGCTGCTCCGGGGTCGGCTGATTCCCTACGGCGACCCCGGAGGTTTCCCCCATGTCCACCCTGGCCGTGATCACCGGTGCCTCACGGGGCATCGGCGCCGGCATCGCCCGCGCCGCAACCGACGGTGGCGCCGTCGTGGCCGGCTGCAACCGTAGCCCGTCGAGCGCCGAGCACGACCTGAGCGTCGACCTGGCCGACCCCGGGGCCTGGTCGCGCTTCGCCGAGTGGTACGAGGCGCTGCTCGACACCGTGCAACCGGACGATGCCGTGTTCGTCCACAACGCCGCAACGCTGACCCCGATCGGTTTCGCCGGCGAGGTCGACCCGGACGGCTACCGATCGAACGTGCTGCTCAACAGCGCCGCCCCCCAGGTGCTGGGCGACGCCGTGATCCGGGCGGCCCGCCGACACCACCTCCCGACGGTCGTCGTCCAGCTCACCTCCGGGGCCGGCAAGAACCCGTACCCGGGGTGGACGAGCTACTGCGCGGCGAAGGCTGCGGTCGACATGTGGGTCCGGTCGGTCGGGGTCGAGCAGGCACAGCGGCCGCCGCTCGTCCGCGCCGTCGCCGTGTCGCCTGGCGTCGTGGCCACCGAGATGCAGGCCGAGATCCGGGCCAGCACCACCGACACCTTTCCCAACGTCGAGCGTTTCCGGGATCTCCACGACGGCGGTCGCCTGGCCGACCCGAACGAGGTGGGAGCCGAGTTGTGGGCCCTGGCTCGCTCCGGTCACTGGGACAACGGTGCGGTCCTGGACCTGTCCGCCTGAGTGCCCCGCCCGAGGGACGGGCTCGGCCATCGGCGACGCAGCCACGAGCTCCGCCTCCGGCGCTGCCTCAGGAGCCGAGACGCTCGATGAGCTCCCAGGCCGGTTCGCGGCCGCCGGCGGGGTTGAGCGGAATGACCACGAGGCGGGACGCTCCGGCCTCCCGTTGGGCTGCGATCCGGCCGCCGATGGCCTCGATCGAACCCCACGCCACCACCGAGTCGACCAGGCGGTCGCTGCCGCCCCCGGCGAAGTCGACGTCCTCGAAGCCGAGGGCCCGCCACGCCCGCTGGTAGTAGTCGAGGTCGATGTAGAAGGCGATGGCCTTGCGCACCAGGCGGCGGGCCTCGTCCGCCTCCTCCCACAGCAGGCACATCATCATCGGAGCCAGGCCCGCCGACTCCGGCAGGGCGGCCCGGGTGCGGGCGGTGTGCTCCGGGGTCATGAGGTAGGTGAAGACCCCATCGGCCCCCTCCGCCGCCACCTCCAGCATCCTGGGGCCGTGGGCCGCCACATGGATCGGGTAGTGGTGCTCGGGCAGGGTGATCGGCGCCGAGCGCACCGCCTCGAGGTAGGCCCGGAGGCGGGGTGCCGGCGGGTCCCAGGCATGGCCCCGGCGTTCCACCAGCCCGCGGTTGGACACCCCGAGCCCGAGCTCGAAGCGGTTGTCGCTGGCCTCGGCCAGGGTGGCCGAGGCGGCGGCCGCGGCCACGGCGTCGCGGGCGTAGACGTTGGCGATGGCGGTGCCCACCCGCAGGGTGGTGGTGGCGCCCAGCAGGGCGCCGGCGGCGGCGAACGGTTCCCGGCCGAACAGCTCGGCCAGCCAGACCGAGCCGATGCCGGCCGCCTCCACCCGGCGGGCGTAGTCGAGTAGCTCGGAGCCGCTGAGCCGGTCGGTGTTGAACATGATGCCGAGGTCGATGTCGGTCACGCGTGGGACTCCTCGTCTGCCGGGGGCTCCATCTTCGGTCTGTCGCCCGTAGCGCACAAGCGGTGCCAGCGATCGCCGGTCGACCGCTCCCACAGCCCGATCGACCATCCGGCCGCGGCCGGTGGTCGGACCAGCTCTCGGGCCAGGCTGGCGTAGGGCCCGAGATCGTCGACGCCATAGGCCAGGCTCAGGTGGAGTTGGTTCTTGCGGCGTACCGGGTCGTCGCCCGACCCGACCCGGTCGTCGGCGAAGACACGGGCCGTCGCCGCCTCCAGCCACGGGGAGCGGAGCACGAGTCCGACCCGATCCCCGTCGTGGGCGACGCCGGCCCGGGGCATGAGCGACCGTTCGAAACCGTCGCCGTGCACGTCGACGATGCCGGGCAGCCACGACATCGACTGGCACGGTACCGGCTTGCGGTGAACGGGACCAGATCAATGGGTGAAACCTCGGCGACACCCCTTGCCGCCACGGTGGAGGCCTGGTTGTCTCGGCGACGTGGTCCGACCCGTCAGCACCCGATGACACCGCTCGACCGCGAGCGGCGGACCGAGCTGCTGGCGGCGGCCGACGCCGAGGCCCTGGTGGCGGTGGCCGACGCCTGCCTCGAGGGTGCGGACGAGCCGGAGATCGTGACCGGTCCGGAGGTCGGGATGGTCGTCCTGACCGTTCGCGAACCGGTGGAAGCGACGCGCTTCCACCTCGGGGAGGTCCTCGTGACCAGGGCCGAAGTGGTGCATCGGGGTCGTCGCGGCTGGAGCATGCGGATGGGCGAGGATCGGCCGGGCGCCCTGGCCGCCGCCATCTGCGACGCCGAGGTCGAGGCCGGCGGGCCGCAGGCCCCCGCTGTCGACCGGTTGTGCGGCGAAACCGACCACGGGCTGGCCGATGCCCGGACCCGGGAGTGGGTGGACCTCGCTCCCACCATCGTCCGGTTCGAGGAGATGGGAGAGGGAGGGTGACACCTCCCCGGCTGTCGTCGACAACCTCCCAGCGGGTGTTCGACACGCTGCTGCGGTCGCTGGCCGAACCGGGCACGATCCGGTTCCTGCCGGTCGACTACCCCGAGGTCGAGCCGGCTCTCGCCCTCGCTCTCGCCCTGGCCGACGTCGGCGTGATCGTCAACGTCGACGATGACCCCGACCATCCCTGGTCGCAGGCCGTGGCCGAGGCCACCGGAGCGACGGTCGGCCCGGTGGGCTCGGCGTCGATCGTCATCTCGACCTCGCCGACGCCGGCCCTGTTCGAGCGGGTGGCCGTCGGCGATCCCCTCACCCCGGAGGACGGTGCCCGGGTCGCCCTGGCGGTCGCCGGTCTGGCCACCGGGCCGGCGGCGGGACACGTCGTGGTCGAGCTCCGGGGGCCGGGCGTCCCCGGCCGGCGGGTGCTGGCCATCGACGGGCCGGGCCCCGAGGTGGTCGGGCGCCTCGGCACCGGGTCCGGGCCCTTCCCCACCGGATTCGACACCTGGCTGTTCGCCAGGGACGGGTCGGTGGTGGGCGTGCCCCGCAGCACGACCGTCGACCTCGTCGCCGATGGGAACGAACCGGTGAACGGAGCGACGCCGTGGGCTATGTAGCGGCCAAGGGTGGATTCGAGGCCATCAGGGCGGCGGAGGAGCTGGCCCAGAGGACGCGACGGGAGGGACGGAGCGCCTGGCTCGAAGTGGACCAGATCATCGAACGGCTCGGCTACGCCGTCGACCGGGTGATGGGAGAGGGCGGCCTGTGGGACGAGCGCCTGGCGGCGATGGCCTTCCGCCAGGCGGAAGGCGACGTGATCGAGGCCGCCCACCTCGTGCGGGCCCACCGCTCGACCCTGCCCCGCCTGGGCTACACCCGCCCGGTGGACGCCGACGAGATCGACGTCGTCCGCCGGATCGTCCCCGCCTTCCGGGAGCCGCCCGGTCCCCAGTTGCTCGGGCGGACGCTCGACTACACCGGCCGGCTCCTCGACACGACCGACGACGACGAGGCCAGGACGGCGGCGACCAGGGCGGCGGCCGATCGGTGGCACGGGCACGGGTCCACGGCCATCGGCTGCAGCCCCTCGGCCGGTGGCGCGTCAGCCGAGACCGGAGCCGACGCGGCAGCTGCGGCCGCCCCGGCGCCCCGGGTTCCCGGCCGGCTCCTCGACGTCCTCCGGCGCATGGATGCCGCCGTCGACCGGCGACGCCACGACGACCCCGAGCCCGTCGACATCTCCCGCAGTCCCGTCCGGCCGGGCGTGGCCCGGTCGGCGCGGCTGTCGGCCATGGCCCGGGCCGAGTCGGGGGCGCTGGTCCAGTTGTGGTACCGCAACATCCTCGGGCCCGATCGTCATCTCCACGAGATCACGCTGGGGGAGGTCAGGCACGGGCGGCTGCCGGTCACGGTCGACCATCCCCTGACCGGCGGTCCGGTCACGATCGGGCAGGTGCGAGTCACCGAGGTCGAGGCCATCGAGGACCTGGACGGTGTCGACGAGGACCGGGCCCGTTTCGACGCCGGCTACGGCATGACGTTCGGCCACAACGAGCGCAAGGCGATCGCCATGGCCAACCTCGACATCGCCCTGCACCGCGACGGCGGGCGCTCGGCCCTCGAGCAGTCCGTCCTGCTCACCACCGACGGGCTCGACGCCTCCGGCTTCCTCGAGCACCTCAAGTTGCCCCACTACGTCACGTTCCGTTCGATGATGGAGCGCAAGGCCGCGGTCCGGGCCGCAGCGGCGGCCTCGGCCTCCGGCGACGGGGTGGGCCGGTGACCCGGGTCGAGCAACTCGTCGCCGCCCGCCCCCGGGCGGTGGGGCCGGTCCTCGACGAGTCGTCGAAGCGGGAGATCCGGCGGGCCATCCTGACCGCGGTGGCCGTGCCCGGCTACCAGGTCCCGTTCGGCTCGCGCGAGATGCCCGTGGCCCGAGGCTGGGGCTCGGGCGGACTCCAGGTCACGCTCGCCGTCGTCGGCCCCGACGATGTCGTCAAGGTCTACGACCAGGGGGAGGACGGGGGCGTCAACGCCGCCAACCTCCGCCGCCTCATCCGTCGCTCGGAGGGTGTGGCGACCACCACCGACGCCCGGCTGGCCACCGTCATCCAGACCCGTCACCGGGTGCCGGAGGACGAGCTCGTCGACGGCCAGATCCTCGTGCTCCAGGTGCCGGTGCCGGAGCCCCTGCGGGGCGTCGAGCGCAACATGGATGAGCTGCGCCGCATGCACGCCGAGGACGACTACGCCCGAATGTGGGTCAGCCTCTACGAGGACATCGTGCGCAACGGCGTCATCACGAGGACCACCGGGTACCCGTGTCTAGTCGGTGGGCGTTACGTGATCGCCACCACACCCATCCCCCGGTGGGACGTTCCGCGCCTGCACCGATCCCGATTCCTCGCCCTGTTCGGGGCGGGTCGGGAGAAGCGGATCTACGCCATCCCACCCCACACCGACGTCAAGCCTCTCACCTTCGACGACATCGCCTTCGAGGTCGAGGACGTGACCGCCCCGTGCCGGTGCGGCCTCATCGGGCCCGACTCGTCCCGTGCCGCCTACCTCGTGGAGCTCCCCCGACCCGACGGGACGTCGACCTGGTCGTGCAGCGACAGCGACTGGTGTGCCCGGCAGCGGGTCGAGGCCGGGATCCTCAAGGCCTCCTCGACCGAGGAGACCGAGGTGGAGCTGTGACGGTGGCGAACACCTCCCCGGCGGCGACCGCTCCGGCGCCGTCCGCCACCCCGTGGGCGCTGGCGGTGGCCGGACTGGGACGCGTCTACGGCCCGGGCGGTGAGGCGGCCGTGGCCGGCACCGGCCCCGGGCCGGCCACCAGCATCAGTCCACTCACGGGAGCCGTCGTCGGCTGTTGGGACGTGGGGTTCACGGTGGCTCCGGGCGAGGCCCTCGGCATCATCGGGGAGTCGGGCTCCGGCAAGTCGACCGTGTTGCGCTGCATCGCCGGGGACCAGCCGGCCACGGCCGGCTCGGTCCACCTCCGCACCGTCGGCCAGGGGACCGTCAACGTGCTCGACCTGGCCGATCGGGATCGCCGGGCCCTGCGGGTGGCCGACCTCGCCGTCGTCTACCAGGACCCCAACGAGGGCCTCGACCTCGACGTCTCGGCCGGGGGCAACATCGCCGACCGCCTCACCGCCGCCGGTGAGCGCCACTTCGGTCGTATCCGCCTGCGGGCGGCCGAGCTGCTGGCCCGCACCGAGGTTCCCCTGGGGCGGATGGACGACCCGGTCCGGACGTTCTCCGGGGGGATGCGGCAGCGGGTCCAGCTGGCCAAGGCCCTCGCCAACGGGCCCCCCGTCCTGCTGCTCGACGAACCGACGACCGGCCTCGACGCCTCCGTGGCCGCCGGCGTCCTCGATCTCATCCGGGAGCTGCTGGCCGAGACCGGCGTCGCCGCCGTCGCCGTGAGCCACGACTTCAACGTCATCGAGCTTCTCACCCGCCGCTGCATCGTCATGCACCACGGTCGGGTGGTCGAGGCGGGACTCACCGATCAGCTCCTGGAGGATCCCCAGCACCCGTACAGTCAGCGACTCGTGGGCGCGGCGCGCGGATGACCGGACCGCTCCTCGCCGTCGCCGGCCTGCGCAAGTCGTTCACCCTCCACGCCGTCGACGGCCGGGTCGTCGACGCCTTACGGGGCGTCGACCTGACCGTGGCCGAGCGCACCCATGTGTGCCTGGCCGGCCTCTCGGGGGCCGGCAAATCGACGCTGCTCAAGCTGGTCAACCGCACCTACGTCGCGGGCGGTGGCACGATCCACTACCGGACCGGTGAGGGGCCGACGGTCGACCTGACCGCGCTGGCCGACACGGCCGTCGCCGATCTCCGGGAGCGGGAGATCGGCTACGTCTCCCAGTTCCTCAGGGCCGAGCCCCGGCGGGGCGTGCACGATGTGGTGACCCGGGCCGCCCTCCGTATGGGTGCCCCCGCCGACGAGGCCGGCGACCGGGCGGCCGAGGTGCTGCGGCGGCTGAACATCGACGCCTCGCTGTGGGCCACCTACCCCACCCTGCTCTCGGGCGGTGAGAAGCAGCGGGTCAACCTGGCGGCGGGTATCGTCGTGGCACCCCGCCTCCTGCTGCTCGACGAGCCGGTGTCGGCCCTCGATCCGACCAACCGGGCCGCGATGTTGTCGGTGATCGCCGACATGACGGAGCGAGGAGCGACCGTGCTGAGCGTGTTCCACGATCTCGACGCCATCCGCCGCCTGGCCGACCGGGTGGTCGTCCTGGACGCCGGTCGAGTGGCCGACGAGGGTACGGCGCACGACGTCCTGGGCCGCAGCGTCGAGCGGCTGGCGTCGTGAGCACTCCCGCCGTCGTCGAGCAGGCGAGCGACCGCCCGACCGCCATCGCCGACGTCCGGGCCGTCACACCCGATGGTGTCGTCGACGGAGCGACCGTGGTGATCGAGGCCGGGATCGTCGTCGACGTCGTGGAGCGGGGCCCGAGGCCGCCCCGGACGGTCGACGGGCGGGGCCTGCTCCTGCTGCCGGGACTGGTGGACGCCCACAGCGACGGCTTGGAGAAGGAGATCCGGCCCCGGCGGACCGCCGAGCTGCCCGCCGGCTTCGCCATTGGGGCGTTCGAGGCCCGGGTGCGGGCGGCCGGGGTCACCACGGTGTTCCACGGCATCGGCTACCAGGAGCGGGAACAGATCGGACGATCCGTGAGCCTCGCCCGCGACCTCGACGCCTGCATCCGCGAGCGGCGAGGGCAGGCGGGCGCCGGGGTCGATCACCGGATCCTCTATCGGTTCGAAGCCCGGGATCCGGTGTCGTTGTCCCCCCTGATCGACGACCTCGCCGCCCATCACCAGGACGACGAGCTCCCCCTGATCTCGTTCGAGGATCACACCCCGGGTCAGGGCCAGTACCGCGATCCGGCCCAGTTCGCCGCCGCCGTCGACCCCGAGGCGGTCCCCGAGGGAACGACGGTCGACGAGCACGTGGCCGAGCTGATGGCCGAGGCGACCCGGATGGAGAGATGGCGGGATCGGAACCTCGTCCGGCTGTCGCGCCTGGCCCGGCGGGGGGAGATCCGGCTCCTGGCCCACGACGTGGAGACCCCCGACGATGTCCTGGCGGCGGGGGAGGCGGGGGCCACGGTGGCCGAGTTCCCGTTGACCGAGGAGGCGGCGAGGGCGGCCCGCGACTGTGGCATGGCCGTCGTGATGGGTGCCCCGAACGCCCTTCGGGGCGGCTCCCACTCGGGCAACGCCTCGGCCCAGGAGCTGGTGGCGCGGGGTCTGTGCGACGTCCTCGCCTCCGACTACCTGCCGCCGGCGCTGTTGGCGGCCGCTCTGAGCATGGCGGCCGATCGGCTCTGCTCACTGCCGGCGGCGGTCGGCCTCGTCACGTCCGGACCGGCGGCGATGGTCGGGCTCGACGATCGGGGTCGCATCGTCGCCGGAGCCCGGGCCGACCTCGTGCTGGTCGACGACTCCGGCCACTGGCCCACCGTCGTCGGCCTCCGCCGGGTGGGCGACGCTCCCGCCCGTCGGGTGTCGGGCCTCTAGCCGGCGCCGCCCAGCGGCGACGTCCCGAGCGCTGGCGTTCGTCGGAGTGTCGGCGGCACCGAGAGGGTGCCCGGGGAACGCAATTCCGACCGGTGCTCCTAGCGAGCCGGGTCGGCCCGATGATGTTCGGCCAGGACCTCGGCGATCATCGCCTCGAACATTGAGAACGAGGCCGTCGGCGCACCGGTCTCCTTGGCCTGCTCGTCCCAGCGGCGCAGCGCCACCGCCGTGGCGTGGGCCGGGAGGGCCTCGAAGGCCCGCACCTCGTCGGCCGTCATCGGTCCCCCCTGGAGCCGGAGGCTCCGCACCGAGGCGGGGGAGAGGGTATCGTGATACGCCGGCTCGACGGCGCACAGGTAGCGCTTGGCCGCCACGTGGAGCCGGATCGGTTCCGTGACCGTCGGTGGGAACCAGCGGGCGAGGTGGTCGGCACCCACCAGCTCGTGGCGGCGGTCGACGATCGGCGGGGCCGCCGGGTCGTCGGCGAGGAGGTGGCCGATGTCGTGGAGCAGGGCGGCGATCACGGCGCTGGGCTCGGCACCGGCCACCAGCCCGTGGGAGGCGGCCTGGAGCCCGTGCTCGGTCTGGGTCACCGCCTCGTCGTAGCGGCCGCCACCGGCCCGCCGATACAGGGCGACGAGCTCGGCGGCCACCGCCGCTACGTCGGTGTGCGCCGCCGGATCGGTCGGCGCCGACCCGTCCTGGTGTGTCTCGGTCATGGCCGGACCTCCTCGACCCCTTGCCGTTCGTCCCCGCCGATCGGGTGCACCACCGGCGATCGGCCTGAAGGTACCGAACCCGACGGAACGGCACGTGAACATGGGCGGTCGAGGGTGGGGCGATCCGGTGAACCTTCGCCGGCCGGGGGCTGGCCGGGCCGGTGCACGGCGAGACCCGGGGCGGTCGCACCGGCGCAGCGGCGTTCAGCTGCCGAGGAACATCTGGTAGGCCGGGTGGCCGGTCTCCTCCCGGGCCGGGTAGCCGAGCTCGTCGAGGAAGCGCTGGAAGGCGGCGTCGTCCCGGGACGGGACCTGGATCCCGACGAGGACGCGCCCGAAGTCGGCGCCGTGGTTGCGGTAGTGGAACAGCGAGATGTTCCAGTCCGGGGCCATGGCGGCCAGGAAGTCGAGCAGGGCGCCCGGGCGTTCCGGGAACTCGAAGCGGTAGATGCGCTCGTCGACGGCCAGCGGGGAGTGACCACCGACCAGGTGGCGGAGGTGGAGCTTGGCCAGCTCGTCGTCGGTCAGATCGAGGGTGTCGTAGCCGGCGGCCCGGAAGCGGTCGACCATGTTCGCCCCCTCGGCCCCGTCGGCGATCTGTACCCCCACGAAGACGTGGGCCCGGCTGGCGTCGCTGATGCGGTAGTTGAACTCGGTGATGTTGCGCTCACCGAGCT
This sequence comes from Acidimicrobiales bacterium, assembly GCA_050330635.1. GTDB lineage: Bacteria > Actinomycetota > Acidimicrobiia > Acidimicrobiales > SZUA-35 > CADEDH01. The sequence goes on from JBHJNQ010000059.1 coordinate 19,193, forward strand.
GCTCGCAGAAGCGGCGGAAGCTGCCCCGCTCCTCGGGAATCGACACCGCGAACACGGCCTCCCGCCGTTCCCCGACCTCGGCCCGTTCGGCCACGAAGCGGAGCCGGTCGAAGTTCATGTTGGCCCCCGAGCACACGGCGACCACGGTGTCGTGGCGGCGGCCGTGGCGCTCGAGGTACGCCTTCATCCCGGCGACGGCGAGGGCGCCGGCCGGCTCCAGCACCGCCCTGGTGTCGGTGAACACGTCTTTGATGGCGGCGCAGAGGGCGTCGTTGTCGACCCTGACGATCTCGTCGACGAACTCCCGGGTGAGGCGGAACGTCTCGGTGCCGACGGTCTTCACCGCCGTACCGTCTGAGAAGAGCCCGACGGTGTCGAGCGACACCGGGTGGCCGGCCTCGATGGAGGTGGCCATGGCGTCGGAGTCCTCGGTCTGGACACCGATGACCCGGATCTCGGGCCGGACGGCCTTGACGTAGCACGCCACCCCCGAGATGAGTCCGCCGCCGCCGATGGGGCAGAACAGAGCGTGGAGGGGACGGGGGTGCTGGCGCAGGATCTCCATGGCCACGGTGCCCTGGCCGGCGATGACGTCGGGGTCGTCGAACGGATGGACGAACGTGAGGCCCTCCCGGTCGGTCAGGAGGCGGGCGTGCTCGTAGGCGTCGCTGTAGGACTCGCCCCGCAGCACCACCTCGGCCCCCCGGGCCCGGACCGCATCCACCTTCACCTGGGGCGTCGTCACCGGCATCACGATCACGGCCCGGCAGCCCAGCCGCTGGGCCGCCAGGGCGACGCCCTGGGCGTGGTTGCCGGCGGAGGAGGCGATCACGCCCCGCCGCAGGACCTCCGGAGCGAGGCGGGCCATCTTGTTGTAGGCGCCCCGGACCTTGAACGAGAAGACCGGTTGGAGGTCTTCCCGCTTGAGCAGGACGCGGTTGCCGAAGCGGTGCGACAGCACGGGGGCGTCATCGAGCGGCGTCTCGCCGACGACGTCGTAGACCGAGGAGGTCAGGATCCGTCGCAGGTAGTCGGTCTGGTGCGGGTTCAACGCCGGTCACGCTATCGGCGCCGGGTGGCCTCCGGTCCGGCGGGGCCCGGTGACACCCGCCCCGGCGGCGACTCACCAGCCCATGGCGGCCTTGGCCACGAGGGTGTCGGCGTACTCCTCCATGTGCACGATCTGGCCGTCGCGGCAGGTGTGGATCCAGCAGTACTGGTTGTCGTAGTGGGCCCCGGTGGCCTTGGCCGTGGCCGTGATCCGCTGCTGCACGGCGGCGGTGTCGCCGTCGACGATCATCGAGCGGACGTCGACGGCGAACGGCTCCGACAGGTCGAACGTGGTCTTGACCACGTTGCCCGCCAGTTCGGCCACGATCGCCGGGCCACCCGTCATCGTGGCCAGGGGGGCCGATGCCGGCGGCTCCCAGACGCAGTCGTCGGCCACGAGGGTGGCCAGGGTGTCGCGGTCGCCCTTGCGGAGGGCGGCATAGTAGCGGGTGATCAGGTCACGGGTCTGCTCGGTCTCCATGGGGCGGACGCTACCGCACGCGGCGTCAGGTCCCGGAGTTGTCGTGGTCGTCGCCCTCGCCGTCGACCACCGCCGGCCGTTTGACCTGGCGCATCCCGACGACGCCGACGGCGAGGGCGGCCAGGCCGGTCACGAGGAACATCCAGGGGGGCGCCCCGAGGAGGAAGCAGGCGACGGCCACGGCCATCAGGGCGTAGCCGGTGGCCGGCGTGTACCTCACCGTTGGTCCGGATCGAGGCGGAACAAGGCCTCCTGGGTGAAGGTCGCCACCTGCTCGCCGTTGCGGTTCCAGACCGAGGCGGTGGCGAGGCCCCGACCGTGGCCGACCACCACGGGGCGCTGGTCGACGAAGAGCCAGTCGTTGAGGTCGAACGGGCGGTGGATCCACAGGGCGTGGTCGAGGCTGACGAACACCACGCCGGGGCTGCCCCACGTCTTGCCCCACGGAACGGCGACGTTGTCGGCCAGGGACTCGTCGCTCTGGTAGGCCAGCACCGCCGTCTGGAGGTGGTGGTCGGCGGGGAGCGCCCCGTCGGCCCTGACCCAGAGCCTGATGCCGCCATCGGTCGACGGGCCGGCCGGGGCCCAGGGGGCGTCGACCGTGCGGATGTCGAGCCCATAGTCGCGCAGTGCCCACTCCGCCGGGAGGGGTAGCGGGTCGAGCGAGGCCATCAGCTCACGATAGGAGGGGAGCGAGCCGGGGTCGGGCAGGGAGGCGAAATCGGCCGGGGGAGGGGGATCGGAGCGGGGCCCGTCTTCGTCGACGGCGAACGACGCCAGCAGCTCGAACTGGGGTTTGGCCGGGTCCTGGTGGACCGTGACCCGGCGGGTGCAGAAGCTCCGACCGTCGCGGACCCGCTCGACGTCGAGCTCGAATGGGCTCCCGGGCGCGCCGGCCCGCAGGAAGTAGGCGTGGAGGGAGTGGAGGCGCCGATCGTCGTCGACGGTGGCGCAGGCGGCGGCCGTGGCTTGACCGAGGAAGTGACCGCCGAACGTGGCGTCGACCCCATCGTGGTCGGAGCCCCGGCCCCGGAAACGGTCGTCGCCCAGGGGTTCCAGGGTGAGGACCGCCACCAGGTCGTCGAGGGCGCTCATGATCGTGGCTGGGGTCGGCGTCGCACCGGACCGAGGTTAGCGATCGGGGGCGAGGCCGACCCAGCCATCAGCGGTCGGTCCCGGGTCGGGGTCGAACGAAGGGGCTGCGCCTGCCGTCGGCGACGCCGATCTGCGGTGACCCGGTGGGCCGGCCCGGGGTCACCCGTGCGTCGACGCTCACCCACCGGCGACGGCCGACGAGGCGCCCGAGGCGGCGAGGGTGTCGTTGAGCCAGGCCGCATCGCCGATGAAGGTGATCCGCACGATCGGGCTGTGGTCGAGGGCGGCGTCGAAGGTGAGCGCTTCGCGGTAGTAGGCGGTGGGTGGGGCGCTGAGGATGCGGTGGCGCTCGTCCCGATCGGTCACCGGCGTGGCCGTGGCCGGCAGGTCGGCGGCCACGCCGGCCTTGAGTCGGATCACGAGGGCGGGCTTGGCCCGGAGGTTGGCCATCCAGTCTCGGGGCTGGTGCTCGACGTCGGCCCGTCCGGCGTTGGGTGAGCCGCAGATGAGTGGCTCCCCGTCGATCACGGTGATCCAGATCTCGGTCGTTCTCGGCTGGCCGCTCCGCCGTCCCGTCGTCACGATGTCGACGGTCCGTTCGGTGAGCAGGCTGTCGACGATGGCGTGGCGATCGGTCATGGGGTGACGCTAGCAACCGCCGCCGGCGGGGCGGATCGGACGCCGGCGGTTCTGGTCCCGGAGCGGACGACCACACTACGCTCCGACCGTGGAACCCCGACCGAGGCTGCTGTTCAACGCCTTCTCGATGAACTGCGTCTCCCACATCCAGCACGGTCTCTGGGGCCGGCCCGACACCCGCCAGCTCGACTACACATCGCTCGACGCCTGGGTGGAGCTGGCCCGCCTCCTGGAACGGGGCCGCTTCGATGCCCTGTTCCTGGCCGACGTCATCGGGGTCTACGACGCCTACCGGGGTGGTCCCGAGACCTCGATCCGGGAGGCGATGCAGATCCCCGTCAACGACCCCAGCCTCCTCATCCCGGCCATGGCCCACGCCACCGAACACCTGGGCTTCGCCTTCACCGCCTCGATCCTCAGCGAGCATCCCTTCGCCTTCGCCCGCCGGATCTCGACCCTCGACCACCTGACCCGGGGCCGGGTGGCGTGGAACATCGTCACCTCCTACCTCCCGAGCGCGGCCCGCAACTTGGGTTGGGACAACCTGCCCCGACACGACGACCGCTACGACCGGGGCGACGACTACCTCGAGGTCACCTACAAGCTGTGGGAGGCCAGCTGGGAGGACGACGCCGTCGTCCGCGACGTCGAGCGAGGTGTCTACGCCGACCCGGCCAAGGTCCACACCATCGACCACGTCGGCCCGTACTACACGGTGCCCGGACCCCACCTGTGCGAGCCGTCGCCCCAGCGCACCCCCGTGCTGTTCCAAGCCGGGTCGTCCGATCGGGGCCGGGAGTTCGCGGCCCGTCACGCCGAGGCCATCTTCGTGGCCGGGAGCCGCCGCTCGGTGGCCCGGGTCAAGGCCGATGTCGAGCAGCGGGCCGCGGCCCACGGTCGCCGCCCGGGCGACGTGAAGGTGTTCCAGCCCATCACCCCCGTGGTCGGTGGCACCGAGGCCGAGGCCAGAGCGAAGGCGGAGGAGCTGACGGCGTCGGTGTCGATCGAGGGTGGCCTGGCCCACCTCAGTGGCTCGATCGGGGCCGACCTCGGCGCCATCGACCCCGACCGCCCCCTGTCGACCTTCGACTTCAACGGCATCGAGGGCATCGTCAAGGCGATGGTGGAGGCCGCCCCCGACAAGAGCTGGACGTTCGGTGAGCTGGCCAAGCGACAGATGACGGGCCAGTTCATGGTGGGAAGCGACGAGCAGGTGGCCGACCAGCTCGAGGCCATGGGCGAGGCCGGGGTCGACGGCTTCAACCTCGTCTACACCTCCACCCCCGGCACGTTCGCCGATTTCATCGACGGGGTGGTGCCCATCCTCCAGGCCCGGGGCCGGATGCAGTCCGAGTACGGCCCCGGCACCCTCCGGCGCAAGCTGTTCGGCACCGACCGCCTCCCCGACCGCCATCCCGGCTCCCGGCGCTCCATCCTGCGCTGAGCGCTGAAGCCACCCGGGGTCCGATGTCCGGGACCCGGCCCCACCATCCGGATCGGCCACCCGTCCGGGTGCGTCAGTTGGCGGCGAGCGGCACACCATGGTGAGCTGGGAGCCGACCGATCCCGTCCGACCTCGCGCCCGGCGGGGCGGCCCACACTTCCCCGGGGGACCCATGCTGACCGGTGAGCAATACAAGAAGTCGCTCGACGACGGCCGCAAGACCTACTTCGAGGGCGAGAGGGTCGACGACATCGTCGGTCACCCCCTCCTGGGCAACACCGCCGAGTTCACCGCCCGCGGCTACGACCGCTGGTACGACCCCGCCCCCGACGCCACCAGCCCCCTGCTGTCGGTGCCCCGCTCGGCCGACGACCTGCGCGAGCTGATCCCCATGCTCCACGAGGCGGGGATGATGGCCCACGTCACCTCGACGTCGATCCAGACGCTGAAGACGGCCGCCGGTCGCATGGCCGACGTGAAGCCCGACTACATCGAGCGCATGGAGGCCTACATCACCGAGGCCCAGCAGCGCGACATCCGCATCACCCAGTGCATCACCGACGCCAAGGGCGACCGGAGCCGGCCCCCGGCCAAACAGGACGACCTCGATTCCTACGTGCGGGTCGTCGACCGTCAGCGGGACGGGGTCGTCATCAGGGGGGCCAAGCTCCACATCACCGGCGCCTCCTTCGGCCACGACCTGCTCACCATCCCCACCAAGGCGATGAAGGCGGGAGAGGAGGACTGGTCGATCGGCTGCGTGGTACCGGTCAACGCCGAGGGGGTGAAGATCATCAACACCACCTACGCCCCCCGTCACGAGGACGACCGGGCGTTCCCGGTGTCCCGCAACTACAACTACCCCGAGGGGTTCGTGATCTTCGACGACGTGTTCGTCCCCCACGAGCGGATCTTCCTCGACGGGGAGACCGCCTACGCCGCGGTCTTCGCCCACAGCCTCGGCCTGTGGGAGCGCCTCGGCGGCCTCTCGGCCTTCGTCGACGAGGCCGACCAGCTCGTCGGCCTGGCCCAGCTGGTGGCGGAGGCCAACGGGACCGCCGGGATCTCCCACGTCAAGGAGAAGATCTCGGAGATGATCATTCACGCCACCCTGATCCGCTCGACGCTGGAGGCCGCCATCTCCAACTGCAACATCGGGCCCGAGGGGGCGGCGTTCCCCAACGAGCTGTACGTCAACGCCGGCAAGTTCCACGCCGCCGCCAACTACAACATCATCGTCCGCCACCTCCACGACATCGCCGGTGGCGCCGTGCTGACGGCCCCGGTGCCGGCCGACTTCGAGAACGAGGAGGTGGGCGACCTGGCCCGCAAGTACATGTCGACGGGCAACGACGTGCCCGGCGAGTACCGGGCCACGCTGATGCACACCATCCGCGACCTGACGGCCGACGCCTACGGGGGCTGGAAGTTCGTGACGAACCTGCAGGCCGGTGGCGGCCTGTACGCCCAGCGGATCGTGACCCGGCGTCACTACGATCTCGAGGGAGCCAAGCGCAAGGCCCTGGCCCTGACCGGCCTGACCGAGGACGACGCCCACTGAGCAGCGCGGCGTCGGTGGTGTCGGGTCAGTAGGCGGGGGCGACCGCCGGGCCGTCGCTGGCGGATCGACGGCGTCGCTTGCGATCGAGTGCCGGCCGCTCGATCAGGCGCCACGAGAGGTGGGCGATGACCGCCGCCCCGACGAAGGTGGCGACGACGGCCGGCCAACCGTCGAGCAGACCCCAGTGGATGGCACGGAAAGCTGGGAGACGGGCGCCCCGCCGTGGCGCCCGACGTCGCCGCCCGGGTACATCGACCCACCGGTGTCCGCCAGTGGCCGCCACCGTCGATCCCCAGTAGCGTCCGGGTCGACGGAAGGGAGCGGCGACATGAGCGACGGTGGACGGTTGGCCGGGAAGGTGGCCCTGATCACGGGCGGTGCCCGGGGGCAGGGGGCGGAGGAGGGGCGGCTGTTCGCCGCCGAGGGGGCGACCGTCATCCTGACCGACGTCCTCGACGACGAGGGCAAGGCGACGGCGGCCGGTATCGCGGGTGCCACCTACCTCCACCTCGACGTGAGCTCGGAAGCCGACTGGGAGGCGGTCGTCGACGCTGTCATGGCCGATCACGGGCGGCTCGACGTGCTCGTCAACAACGCCGGCATCGATCTCGTCAAACGGCTCGACGCCACCACCCTCGACGAGTTCCAGCGCCTCGTGGACATCAACCAGACCGGCACCTTCCTCGGTATGCGCACGGTGGCCCGGGCCCTGCAGGCGGCCGAGCGGGGCGGTTCGATCATCAACATCAGCTCGGTGGCCGGGCTCGAGGGGGTCAAGGGCCACGGGGCCTACTCGGGCACCAAGTTCGCCGTTACCGGCCTGACCAGCGCTGCGGCCAAGGAGTGGGGCCGCTACGGGATCCGGGTCAACTCCGTCCACCCCGGGGTCATCGAGACGCCGATGACGGCCGACATGCGGGCCGTCGTCGATCCCGACGTGCGGGCCAAGCTGGAACGCAGCATCCCCCTCGGTCGCATCGGCCAGGCGGCCGACATCGCCCGGATGGTCCTGTTCCTGGCCAGCGACGAGTCGTCGTACTGCACCGGGCAGGCCTTCGTCGTCGACGGCGGGGTTCACCCGTGACGGCGGCGACCGACCGGTCGGCCCTCCAGATCCGGCGGGGCACGACCGCCCACGACGGCGAGGCCATCTACTGGGAGATGGTCGACACCGGCGACGACGATCGCCGGCAAGTGGTCGTCCTGTCCCACGGCGCCGGAGGATCCCACGCCGCGTGGTATCAGCAGGTAACGGCGCTCGGGCCTCACCTCCGTGTCCTGTGCTGGGACAGCCGGGGGTTCGGGAACTCGACCAACCACAACGACGCCCCGAGCGCCCCCGCCGCTGCCGGTGACCTGGCGGCGGTGCTCGACGACGTGGGAGTCGAGGCGGCCCACCTGGTCGGCCAGTCGATGGGGGGCTGGCACATCGCCGCCTTTGCCGACGCCCACCCGGCGCGCGTGCTCTCGCTGGTTTTCGCCGACACGGTTGGCGGGCTGTGGACCGACGAGCTGCGGGAGGCCTTCGAGCGCTTCCAGGCGTCCGGGGGCCTGGGCGCACCCGGTCCGACCATGGTCGGCGGCCACCGGGCCTTGTGGCCCGGTACGGCCGAGCGCGACCCGGCCCACGCCTTCCTCTACCAGGCCCTCGGATCGTTCCACCAGCCGCCGATGGGATCGCTCGGTACCACCATCGGGTGGACCATCGCCCCTGAGCGCATCGCCGCCCTCGGCGTCCCCGTCCTCGTCGTCGCCGGCGTGCACGACGAGATCTTCCCCGCGGCGTTGCTGGCCCGGATGGCCGAGCGGATCCCCGGTGCCCGCTACGCCGAGATCGCCGACGCCGGCCACAGCCCCTACTTCGAGCAGCCGGCCGCCTGGAACGACGCCGTGCTCGAGTTCCTCCTCGCCGCCTGATTCCGTGTACGAGACGCCCGGCCAGGGGTCGGCGAGGGCGACTGGTGCCGTCGCCGCAGCGTCCGCCTCCGGTGGTGGCTAGCGTCGGTCCATGGCCACGACCACGATCGACGTCGAACACCTCTTCACCTTGTCGCTGGCGGTCGGCGACACGACCAACGCCCTGATTCGCAACGGCCCGGCGGGAACCCGCTTCGTGGCCGCCGTGCCGGGCGGGACCTTCGCCGGCGAGCGGCTCCGGGGCACCGTGGTCGGTCCCTCCGGCGACTGGGTGTCGATCCGCCCCAATCGCACCAGCAAGCTCGACGTCCGGCTCCTGCTTGTCACCGACGACGGCGAGTCGATTCTCATGAGCTACCAGGGCATCCTCCGACCAGGCGACGGCGAGTCGCAGGTACGGTCGGCCCCCACGTTCGAGACCGGGTCCGAGACCTACGCCTGGCTCAACGACATCCAGGCCATCGGGATCGGGCGGTCGGTGCCGGGGGCGGTCGACTACGAGGTCTACGCCCTCCCGTTCGACGGGTGAACCGCTGGCCACGGCACCTGTTCGACAGGCCCGCCGGCCCGGCCGCCGATCGACGGGCCCGGCGCCCCGGAGCCGCCGCATCGGCATCATCGATCGTTCGCCCAGGGTGTCACACCGGCCCGCCATGATGGCAACGACCACCACTCCGGTGGATCGATCGAAAGGATGACGTCATGCCAGAGTTCACGTCGTACGCCCCCGGGACCCCGTCGTGGGTCGACCTCATGAGCCCCGATGTCGGTGCGTCGGAGGCGTTCTACCAGGCCGTGTTCGGCTGGGAGGCCGACGAGATCCACGATGATGAGGGCAACCGGATCTACGTCAACTTCCGGCGCAACGGCAAGGCGGTCGCCGGGCTCAGCGGGCAGGAGGCGGGGATGGAGGGTATGCCTGCGGTGTGGAACACCTACGTGTCCACCGACGACCTCGACGCCGCGGTGGCCCGGGTCGGGGCGGCCGGCGGCACGGTGATCATGCCGCCCATGGAGATCATGGACGCCGGGGCCATGGCCGTGGCCGCCGATCCCTCCGGCGCCGTGATCTCCCTGTGGTCTCCCGCCAATCACATCGGGGCCGAGGTGTGCAACGAACCGAACACGTTCGGGTGGAACGAGCTGCTCAGCCGCGACCTCGAGGCGGCCAAGGCCTTCTACCACGAGGTCTTCGGCTGGGACTACGCCACCCAGGACATGGGCCCCGGCGGCGAGTACACGGTCATCGAGGGCGGCGACAACGGGGGCCTCGGCGGCATGATGGCCATGCCGGCCGAGATGCCCGAGCAGGTTCCCGATCACTGGATGGTGTACTTCATCGTCGACGACCTCGACGCCACCGTCGAGCGGGTGACCTCGGCCGGCGGCCAGGTCCCGATGCCGGCCAACGACGTGCCCGGCGTCGGACGGATCACCGTGATCCACGATCCCCAGGGCGGGGCGTTCTCGCTCATGGAACCGGCGGCGTCCGACACCTGATCTGACGGGAGGCCCACGGGGCTGGCACCCTGGCCGCTACACCCCTCGCAGCTGCCGGAGGCTCGCCACCCGTGGCCATCACCCCCCTGTCGACCCACTTCGGACCGTTCCTCGTCGAGGCCGACGGAGCGAAGGTCATCGCCGTCCACGCCCATCCCGACGACCCCGATCCCTCGCCGATCGGGGAAGGCTACCTGGCCGCGACGGCGTGTCGGGTAGCCCGACCCTCGATCCGGCGGTCGTGGCTCGAACAAGGGCCCGGTGCCGCCACCGACCGACGGGGCAGCGATCCCTTCGTCGAGGTCGGGTGGGACCACGCCCTCGACCTCGTGGCGGCCGAGCTCGAGCGGGTGCGGGACCGCTACGGCAACCGGGCCGTCTACGGAGCCTCCTACGGTTGGGGGTCCGCCGGCCGCTTCCACATGCCGTCGAACCAGACCTACCGGTTCCTGCGCATGTACGGGGGCTACACCGAGGGCCGAGGCACCTACTCGGCGTCGGCGGCCGAGGCCTTGCTGCCCCGTGTCTTCGGCCGCCCCTACGGCCAGATCATCGCCGGGCTGACGGCGTGGACCCACCTCGCCGGGGTGGCCGACCTCATCGTCAGCTTCGGCAGCATGCGACTGAACAACGCCCAGGCCACCTTCGGCGGCCAGGGACCGCACCACACCGCGCAGTGGATGGCACGGGCCAGGGCCGCCGGCACCGCCTTCGTCAACGTCGGTCCGGTGGCCGACGACGAGCCCGACTGGCTCGACAGCACCTGGTTGCCGGTCCGGCCCGGTACCGACACGGCCCTGATGGCCGGCCTGATCCACACCCTCGTCACCGAGGGCCTGGCCGATCACGAGTTCCTCGACCGCTACTGCGAAGGGTGGCCCGTGCTGTGGGGCTACCTCGACGGCGACGCCGACGGCACACCGAAGTCGGCGGCGTGGGCCGCCGACATCGCCGGGATCGACCCCGGGACGATCGTCGAGCTGGCCCGTCGGATGGCGGCTGGCCGGACGCTGATCAACGTCAGCCTGTCGTTGCAGCGGGCCCACCACGGGGAGCAGCCCTACTGGATGGCGGTGGCGTTGGCCTGCGTCCTCGGCCAGATCGGTCTCCCCGGTGGCGGTTTCGTGTTCGCCTTCGGATCGAGCGGCAACGCCGGGACCGGCCAGATCCGCAAGCGCATCCCCGGCCTGCCCGTCCCCCTCCTGCCCCCCGAGCCACCCGTGATCTCGACGTCACGGATCACCGAGATGCTGGAGGGTCCCGGCCGGGGCTACCACTTCGACGGCACCTACGACGTCTACCCCGACATCCGGCTGATCTACTGGGCCGGGGGCAACGTGTTCCACCACCACCAGGACATCAACCGGCTCCTGGCCGCCTGGCGCAAGCCCGACACGATCGTCGTGCACGAACCGTTCTGGACGCCGATGGCCAAACGGGCCGACATCGTCCTGCCGGTCACCACCCCGCTCGAACGCAACGACCTCGGGGCGGCCGAGACGGTGATCATCGCCATGACGAAGGCCATCGAGCCGGTGGGGCAGGCCCGCCACGACTACGACGTCTACGCCGCCCTGGCCGACCGGCTCGGCTTCGGGCCCGCCTTCACCGAGGGCCGGACGGCCGACGAGTGGGTCGAGCACCTCTACGAGCAGTTCCGGGCCGACAACGACTACGCACCGACCTACGCCGAGTTCCGCCGGCGCGGCACCGTCCGCCATGTCGACCGGCCGCCCATGGGTGAGTCCGATCAGGTGTTCCTCGCCGACTTCCGGGCCGACCCCGACGGTCGTCCTCTGGGCACACCGTCGGGCAGGATCGAGCTCTACTCCCGGACGATCGACGAGCTCGGCTACGGGCACTGCGCCGGCCATCCCCGCTGGTTCGAGCCGTTCGAGCGCCTCGGGGGAGTCGGCAGCGACCGGTGGCCGCTGCACCTCGTGTCGAACCAGCCCCGGACCCGGCTCCACAGCCAGTACGACCACGGGCCGGCGAGCCAGAGAACGAAGGTGGCGGGACGGGAACCGATCCGGATCAACCCGGTCGACGCCGCCGCCCGCTCCATCACCGACGGCGCCGTCGTGCTGGTTCACAACGACCGGGGAGCGTGCCTGGCCGGCGCCGTCGTCAGCGACGCGGTGACTCCCGGGGTCGTCCAGATGGCCACCGGGGCCTGGTTCGATCCCGACGTCGACGGGACGTGCAAGAGCGGCAACCCGAACGTCCTCACCGCCGACCGGGGGACGAGCGAGCTGGCCCAGGGGCCGAGCGCCCAGACGTGCCTCGTCGATGTCGTCCTCGTCGAGGGCGAACCGCCACCGGTGACGGCCTATGACCCTCCGGTACTCGTCACCCTCGACGACGGCGGCTGATAGGCCGAGGTCGGCGTTGCGTCGGCGGGCGGTGGTGAGCAGACTCGGGCCATGCAGTTCGACCTCCAGCAAGTAGACGCCCTCCTCTCCACGACCCGAGCGGTCCGCAAGAGGCTCGATCTCGATCGGGAGGTTCCGGACGACGTCCTGTTGGAGTGTCTCCAGCTGGCGGTCCAGGCCCCGACCGGGTCGAACCGGCAGGGCTGGCGGTGGATGGTCATCCGGGATCAGGCCAAGAAGGAGGCGCTGGCCGACCTGTACAACCGGGGTGGTGGCGACTATCTGAAGGAAGCGGCCCGCACCGCCGATCCCGGGTCGCAGACCGGGCGCGTCATGGACTCGGCCAACTACCTGGCCGAGAACCTCGGCCGGGTGCCGGTCATGGTCATACCCCTCATCATCGGGCGCCCCGAAGACAACCCGAACAGCGCGGCCGGGCTGTTCGGCTCGATCATTCCCGCCATGTGGAGCTTCCAGCTGGCCCTGCGCAGCCGGGGGCTCGGCAGCTGCTACACCACCCTCCATCTCGGGCTGGAGTCCGAGGCCGCCGAGCTGCTCGGCATCCCACCCCACATGACCCAGGCCGGGCTTCTCCCCGTCGCCTACACCAAGGGCACGGACTTCAAGCCCGCCGACCGTCCGCCAGTTTCGGAGATCACCTACCTGGACACCTACAAGAACCCGATTCGCTGAGGGGGCCGAACCCCATGCGCCGTCAGCCGACCCCCGTTCCCCTCCGTCCGGCCGTCGAGGTACCAGGTCGTGCCCGGGCTGGCCGAGGCCATGATCAGGACCCGCCACGGAGCGGTGGCGGCCGACCTGTGCCGCCTCGTCGATGGGCGGCGCCCCCCGTATCACAGCGCCAGCGCCTTCCGTTTCACCTACGACCGGACCGCCGGGCGCGACGTGGCCGACGTCAGCGCCAGCACCGTCGCTACGTGAGGGCCGGCCAGGACGCCGAGCTCCGCATTCAGCACGTACTGCGGGTGAGGGGTGGGGTCGTGCCCCGCCGTCCCCGCTTCGGGAGCGGAGAGCCCTCGGGCGTCGACTAGCGTCGGGGTCATGTGTGGACGGTTCGTGTCAGCCTCGCCGCCCGACGAACTCGCGAGATACTTCGGCGCCCAGCCCCCCGACCGCCGGCTGGAACCAAGCTTCAACGTCGCTCCCACCACCGAGGTCTACGCCGTGCGGGCCCGGGCCGGTCACCGTCATCTCGTGACGCTGCGCTGGGGTCTCGTGCCGTTCTGGGCCAAGGACCCCAAGGTCGGATCGCGCATGATCAACGCCCGGGCCGAGTCCGTTCTCGACAAGCCCGCCTACCGTCAGGCGATGAGCCGCCGTCGTTGCCTCATCCCGGCCGACGGGTTCTACGAATGGGCCAAGGTGCCCGGTCATGCGAAGAAGCAGCCGTACTTCATCCACCGCGCCGACGGGGAGCCGGTGGTGTTCGCCGGGCTGTGGGAACGTTGGCGCCCGCCGGACGACGGCGCTGACGAGTCGGGCGACAGGGGCGTGGCCGACGGGGGCGACGTTCTGGAGACGTGCGTCATCCTGACCTGCGGGCCGAACGAGACGATGGCGACCATCCACGATCGTATGCCCGTGCTGTTGGCCCCGTCGGACTGGGACGCATGGCTGGCCGACACCGACGAGCCGGCCCGTCTCGCCGCCCTCCTCCGTCCCGCTCCCGACGGTCTCCTCTCACTCCGGGCGGTGGGACCAGCCGTCAACAACGTACGCAACAACCGGGCCGAACTACTCGAGCCCGATCCCCACCCGTTGGAGCCGGCCGGTGAGTGAGCTTCCGCTCCAACGCCGTTTCGAGCGCCAGGTCGTCCGCTTCCAGGCCCGGCTCGAGGCCGGCGTCGGCGACCGCTGGATCCCCACCCTGATCTCGATCGGGCTGGCCGTCGTCATCATCCGTTCGGGTCTGGCCCGCCTCGCCGGTTACGGGTCGGGGATCGACCTGGCCGGCTACACCCAGTCGGTCTGGCTCCTGTCCGAGGGCAAGGTGCCGGAGGCGTCGTTGTTCGGGACCGGTGTCCACCTCCTGGAGCTCCATTGGTCGTTTATCCTCTACCCCCTCGGGCTGGTCAGCGTCGTCGCTCCGGCCGCCCAGGTGCTGATCTACGCCCAGGGTGCCGCACTTGGTCTGGCGGTCCTGCCCCTGTGGCGGCTGGCCCGGCGGGTGGCCAATCTCCGGGTGGGAGCGGCCAGCGCACTCGTCATGGCCTACGCCCTGCACCCGGCGACACACCGGCTCGGCACCGAGGACTTCCACCCCGAATCGCTCGCCGTCCCCGCCCTCATCGGCATGGCCTACTTCGGCGCCACCAAGCGCTGGGTCCTCTACTGGCTGTGCATTGCCGCCGCCCTGGCCTGCCGGGCCGATCTGGGGCTGGCCGTTGCCCTGTGGAGCTTCGTCGTCCTCGGGCACCGGGAGCGGTCGGTCGGCGTCTGGACCCTGGGTGTCGGGTTGTCATGGTCGCTCGGTCTGCTCCTCGTCGTCCAACCGCTGTTCGGGCAGAGCGTCGTCACCGAGGGCTTCTTCGGCTTCGACGGCACCTCCCTCGGCGAGGACGTGCTGGGGGCGCTGAGGGCGCCCCTGTCGACCCTCCAGGACCTGGTGGCCCGGGACAACATCACCCTCATCGTCGGCCTCCTGGCTCCGGTGATCTTCCTCCCTTTGTTGTCGTTGCGGCACCTCGCTCCGGCCTTCCCCCTGGCCGTCCTGTACCTGATCGCCGACCTTCCTCCCGAGTTGGCGTTCGCCGACCGGGCCGCCATGCTGCTGGCCTTCGTCATGATCGCCGCCACCTACGCCCTCAACCGGCTGGGTCACATGGGTGTCGACCGGGTGTTCCTCGACGCCCGGATCCTCTCGACGTTGGTGGCGGCCTCGGTGCTGCTGTTCGTCAGCTCGTCGAGGATCTCTCCCTACGAGGAACCCTGGAACTGGGATCGCCTCGACGAGCCCGATCGGGCGCTGCAGGAAGCGGTCGCGCTGCTCGACGACGACACGACGGTGCGGGCCTCGCCGAGCGCCCTGGCCCACCTGGCCGAGCGACCGTGGCTGTTCCCGGTCGACCCCCGGCGGGAGCCGACGGCCGCCCAGGCCGGATTCCCCCGTTTCACCCGGGCGGTACTGGTCGACGAGCGCCAGATCCCGACCCGCACGGCCTCCGAGCGTGAGCAGTTCGACCGGGGGATGACGTCGCAGGGCTTCGAACTGGTCTACGACCGGGCCGGCATCGCCCTGTACGAGCGCGACGCCTCCACCGCCGAGTCCGTGGTGCCGGGATGACCACTCCGGCGGACGCCCCGGGCCCCGAGGCCGCCACCGGGCTCCGCTTCGATCGCGACCAGGTCCTCACCTGGCCGAACGCCTTCACCCTGGGTCGGCTGTGCTGCATCCCGCTGTTCGTGTGGTTGATCTTCGGTCGGGACCACCGGGCGGCGGCGGCGTGGCTCCTCGCCGCCCTGGGGACCACCGACTGGGTCGACGGGTGGCTGGCCCGTCGCTTCGATCAGGCGACCGAGCTGGGGGCGGTGTTCGACCCGATCGTCGATCGCATCCTGTTCTTCGTCGCCATCCCCAGCCTGATAATCGACGGCTCGATACCAGTGGTGGTGGCCGTGCTGGGCCTCGCACGGGAGGCGGTGGTCGCCGTCTTCGCCGTCGGCATCCAGGCCGTGGGTGCCGACCGTCTGCAGGTCACCCGGGAGGGCAAGACGGGCACGTTTCTGTTGATGTTCGCCTTCCCGCTGTTCCTCGGGTCGGAGAGCACCCTGTCGTACGCGCCGGCCCTCCGCTGGCTGGCGTGGCTGTTCGTCGCGCCCGGCCTCGGCTACAGCTGGTACTCGGCCCTGACCCAGTACCTGCCGATCGCTCGTCGGGCGCTGCAGCGACGACCCTGAACGGCCGATCACCGGCGCCCACCGGGGTCGCCCCCGCTGGCCCCGCCGAAGCGGTACCGTGTGGCCATGCACACGCCTGATGATCTCCGGTATTCCCCGGATCACGAGTGGATCAGGGCCGAGGACGGCAATCGCGTTCGCATCGGTATCACGGACTACGCCCAGGACGCCCTCGGCGACGTGGTGTTCGTGGAGCTGCCGCAGGTGGGGGCGGCGGTCACTGCCGGGCAGTCGATCAGCGAGGTCGAGTCGACCAAATCGGTTTCCGACATCTACGCCCCGGTCACCGGCGAGGTGGTCGACGTCAACGCCGAGCTCGTCGACGCTCCCGACAAACTCAACGCCGACCCCTACGGTGACGGGTGGATCTGCGTGATCCAGCTCGGCGATGGTGCCAGCCTGGACGGCCTGATGGACGCGGCCGCCTACCTCGAGTTGACGGAGGCCTGAGATGAGCCCGACGTGTGCATCGTGCGGTTATGTCAACCCGCTCGGCGCCCGTTTCTGCAGTTCCTGCGGGGTCGAGCTGTCGCGTTCGGTCAGTGACAGCACGACCGCCATCCACGATCTCGGTGCCATCGATCCCGACGATCTGCCCGGCGACGTCTCGCTCGAGGACATCCCCGCTGGCGTCCCCGGCGTCTTCGTCGTCCGCCAGGGTCCGATGCGGGGAAGTCGGATCCATCTCGATGCACCCGAGATCAACATCGGGCGGCATCCGGACAGCGACATCTTCCTCGACGACGTAACCGTGTCCCGCCGTCACGCCGTGCTGCACCGGGTCGAGGGCGGATTCGAGGTCAGCGACGCCGGCAGTCTGAACGGCACCTACGTCAACCAGAACCGGGTCGAACGCGAGCGGTTGAGCGATGGCGACGAGGTCCAGGTCGGCAAGTTCAAACTCGTGTACGTCGACCTGGCCAATCGTCGCTGATCGGGTGGCAACGGGCCCGACCGAGGCGCCCGAAGGGTGAGCCGAGCGCTAGGTTTGTGACATGACCGTCGAGATGGAGCTGGTCGGCGTCCGGGTGCAGATGCCGACGAACACTCCGATACTGCTGCTCCGGGAGATGGAGGGCCGCCGGCGGGTCGTACCGATCTATATCGGCGGACCCGAGGCCCACGCCATAGATCTGGCCTTGTCGAAGACCCCCACCGCCCGCCCCATGACCCACGACCTCATGACGGAGGTGATCGAGAGCCTGGGCGCCTCCCTCGAACGTGTGGTGGTGACCGAGCTCAGGGAGGGCACGTTCTACGCCGAGCTCTATCTGCGCGACGCCACCGGGGGCGTGCAGACGTTGTCGTCCCGGCCCTCCGACGCGGTGGCCCTCGCCGTGCGCACCGGCAGCTCGATCTTCGCCGAAGAGGCCCTGATCGACGAGGCCGGCATCGAGGAGAGCGACGAGGAGGGTGACGGCGACGAGGAGGAGGAGATGGTGGAGGAGCTCCGCAAGTTTCTCGACGAGGTCAACCCGGAGGACTTCCTGCCCTGACCCGGCCTGCCCTGAACGGCCGGGTGGAACACCGGGGTGGAACGCTGCGGTGACGGCCAGGCCGGCTTCTCAGGCCAGATCGAGGTCGGCGACGGCGGTCCCGATCCGGTCGACGCTGGCGGCGATGAACCGACGGGTCCGCTCGTCGTCTGCCTCCCGCTGGACCAGGAGCAGCACGGCGAGAGCCGGCAGCACCAGCCCCGCTCGGTAGCGGTCGACGGTCGTGCCGTACGCCTCGACGAGCGCCCGATCGGCTCGCCGGCGGTCGTCCACCGTCAGGCTCGTCGCCGCCAGCCACGCCAGATCGGCCTCGCCGATCTGGACCGCCAGCTGCTGCCAGTCGAACAGCACCGGGCGGCCGTCCTCACCGAACACGAGGTTGTCGGCCCGCGGGTCGCCGTGGCACAGGGTGACGGGGCCGGCGGCGGCGAAGCGCGCCACAAGCTCTGCACGATCGGCGAAGGCCCGGGCCAGGGCGGCGGCGGCGGCCGGGTCGACGCGATCCGCCCACCGCGTCCGGAGCACGTCGACCCCCCGCTCGAGGGCGGCCGGGTCGAGGGCTGTCGGGGTGGCCCGGCGCACGTCCAGGTCGTCGAGGGCGGCATCCCCGGCCCAGCGGTCATGGAAGCGGCGCAACTCGACCGCAACCGCCACCGCATCGTCGGCTCCGAGACCGTCGACCTGGTCGACACGGCGGTGGTGACCCAGGTCTTCGAGAACGAGGTGGACGATCTCGACCTGGCGCTCGCCGCCGTCGTCGGCCGCCCCTGGTGCGGGTGACGTCTCGACAAGGTACGGGTGAGGGTGGGCCACGGGTGAGGAGGGCAGTACCCGGCGGTAGGCGAGGGCCTCGCGCCGGTAGGCACCGGCCCGGGCGGCGGCGATGCCGTTGGCCCCGGCGGCCGGCACCTTGAGCACGACCGACGCCGGACCATCGTGGCCCGCCGGCCACCGCAGCGCCACCCGGGTGACCTGGCTGAACACGCCGCGTCCCTCGCCGGCGTCACCGTGCCCCACCACGGTGAACCCGACCGGGAGGGCCCGGTGGACGAGGGCGAGGAGGCCGGCATCGAGATCGGTCATGGCTGTCCCTGCGATCGGGCTCGTCGGCTGCCCGCTCCTTGGCGTTGGTGGCGCCGGGTTCGACCTGGGGCGGAGTCGTTGACTGCGCAGATGGTGCTCGTTACGATCACGTCAGGGTAAATCGCGCCGACGTAATTACGGCTGGGTCGTTCGGCAATCGCTGCCCGAGCCCGGTCGGTCTCCCTTCCCTCGCTCGGGCGATCCTGCAGGAGGTACCTTCACGTGGCTGTAGTCGAGACCAGTTTCACCGGGCGGCGGGCGGTCGAGATCGTCGGCATCACCTACCGCCAGCTCGACTACTGGGCCCGGACCGACCTGGTGCGGCCCTCGTTGGCCGACGCCGCGGGCTCGGGGAGCCGACGGGCCTACTCGTACACCGACCTGTTGAAGCTGAGGGTGATCAAGGCCCTGCTCGATGCCGGCATTCGCCTGGAGACCGTACGGCAGGTGTTCACCTACATCGAGGACGAGTTGGGCCAGGACGTCGAGTCGGCCAACCTCGTGATCCACGGGTCGACCCCGGTGCTGGCCCGGAGCGGCGAGGAGCTCATCGACCTGGTGCAGAGGGGCCAGGGCGTCCTCAACGTGTTGCCGCTGGCTGGGATCCGCGACGAGGTGGAGGCCCGGATCATCGAGTTTCCCCTCGGTGGCGGGTCGACGCCAGGGTCGACGGCGGCATCGGCGGGGGTGTCGACGGCCGACGACGATCCTGGATCGCCCGCCGACGACGCCGTCAGCCGCTGAGCACCAGGGCACTCGCCGCCCCGCGTCACTCGTCGGGCGCCGCCCGGCTGTTGGCCGACGACGCCTCACCGAGGCCGGGGTACCACATGTGGGCCCGGTTCCTTCCCGCCGCCTTGGCCTGATAAAGGGCCTGATCGGCCCGTTCGAAGGTTTGCGCCGTGTCGAGATCCGGTTCGTGCAGCGCCACGCCGGCGCTGATCGTGGTCGAACGGCCGCTGTTCGACCAGCCGATGAGGATGCGGTCGGCCACCGCCAGCGGGTCGGCGAACGCTCGCCGGGCCACGATCAGGAACTCGTCGCCCCCCAACCGGGCCGAGGTGTCGGAATCGCGCAGGCAGTGGCGGAGGTGGGCGCTCAGATCCTGGAGGACCTGGTCGCCAGCGCTGTGTCCGAGGGTGTCGTTGACCTCCTTGAACCCGTCGAGGTCGAGCAGGATCAGGGCGTCGCCCTCCTCCATCGAATCGAGCAGGGCGTCGGCGTGCTTGCGGTTACCGATGCCGGTGAGCTCGTCCCGCCGGGTCGCCCGCTCGAGCTCGTGGATGACGAACAGGTGCTCGATTGCGATGCCGACCTGGGTGCCGAACAGCCGGGCCAGGTCGAGGTTGAACTCGGGGTCGTCGGGCCCGATCGGCTGGACGACGACGGCCCCGGCCGGGCCGCCTGCCGCCGGAAGGGGGAGGACGAGCATGTGGGTGGCGCGGCCGGTCGGGACCAGGCGTGGTTCCTCGCCCCCGATCGCCTCGGCGATCAGCTGGGCGGTCTCGGCGTCGGGCGCCTCGTCGCTGGCCGGGCCGAGCGTGACCGACGGGATCAGGCCACCCCCATTGTCGGACAGCACGACGGTCGAACGGTCGACGGCGAAGATCTCGAGGGCGGCACGCGCCACCTCGTGTGCCGCCTCCTCCAGTGACGCGGGGCGGCGGAAGCGGCGCAGCACGTCCTCGAGGCGCGACAGGCGCTCCTTGCGGCTGCTGAAGCGGCTGGCGGTGCTCAGGCTCCGGTCGGTGAGGGCCGACACCAGCTCGCCCAGCATGGCCGCCACCGGCACCGCCACCAGCGGCAGGGCCAGACTGACCCGGAACTCCTCGCGGAGGTGGGCGACGAGCAGGACCACCACGACGAGGGGGCTGAAGGACAGCGCCGAGCCGGGCGGCAGGACGAAGCCGACATAGGTCAGGATGACGAGGGCGGCGGCGGCGAAGCCGATGGCGGCGTGGGCCGTCGCTGCGCTGTTGGCCCAGAAAATGGCGCCGAGGATGCTGAGGGTGGCGACGACGGCCGGGACGACTCGCCACGTCACGGCCACCGTGTTCCAGTCGGTGATGCCGGCATAGAGGGCGCTGAGGGCGACCGCCAGGGCGAGGTAGAGGACGCTGTTCCCGGGGGGATCGGTGGCCGAACGGGCCAGGAAGTCGAGCACCGCAAGCACGGCGGTGACCATGAGCATCCCGCTCGCTGCTACTCGATAGCGCTCTCGCCACAGCATGTCGCCACACCCCTAGCCGGCGTTCGGTCATCGATGGAAGGTTCGCCTGCCCGGCGACGATCGGTACCACGCCGATTCCGCCACAGGCAGTGCCAACGACAGTACCCTACGTGGTGGTCGTCGACGCAGCATCCGGGGGGATCTGCCCGGGGGATCGGCCCGGGGTGACCTCAACGCCGGTCGGGCAGCTGATGGTCCACGGTGAGCAGGCCGGCGTGGGCGCCGTCGTTGAAGGAGCGGACGATCCAGCCCCCGGGGGCGATGACCAGGTGCGAGATCGACGTATGGCGGGCCCCGTTGAAGGCGAACGGGTTGACGCCGACGGCGTGGGACACGAGCGCTCCGATGACACCACCGTGGACGAAGGCGACCACCAGCTCGTCGGAGTGGGCGGCCGCGATGCGCTCCACCGCCCCCACAGTACGGGTGTTGAGCTGGGCGTTGGTCTCCGCCCCCGGTACCAGCCCCCACTCCCGCTGTTCCCGCATGGCGGCCACCGCCGGATGGTTCTCGTGGGCCATCTGGCGGAAGCGCCCCCCCTCGCCCTCGCCCAGGAACACCTCCCGGAGGTCGGCTTCGATCACCGGCTCCAGACCGAGCCGGGCGGCCAATGGAGCCGCGGTCTGCTGCGTCCTCGTCAGGCTCGACACGTAGATCGCCGATATCGGCTCCTCCGCCAACCGCTCGCCCACGAGCTCGGCCTGGTAGTGGCCGAGGTCGGTCAGGTGAGGGTCGCCGTGGCCGTCCCGGAGCTCGAACGGCTGCCCCGGTACGTAGGGGGCCGACTGGCCGTGGCGGACGAGGAGGATCTGACACGATCCCGGATCGGGCTGGTACAGCATCTGGGGGAACGTTGGCGTGGGTTCGGACATGTCACAGCAAGGTAGAGGGCGGCGGGGGCCGGTACCTCGCCGGCGACGGGTAGTAGCACGGCTGACCGGTCGGTCGGATGCGATCGCTGGCGACCGTTCATAGGCTGCGGCGATGAGCACCGCGTCCCCCACCCCTCCCGCTCCTGCCCCTCGCGGGGCAGAGCCGGCCGACCTGCGGCCGCCCGTGGCGGAGCCGGCCGACCTGCGGCCGCCCGTGGCGGAGCGCCGGCCCGTGACCCGGGACCTCTGGGGTGAGAAGGTCGTCGACGATCTGGCCTGGTTGCGGGACCGTGACGACGAGGCGGTTGTCGCCCACCTCGAGGCGGAGAACGCCTACACCGAGGCCGTCCTGGCCCCGGTGGCCGAGCTGCGCCAGCGCCTGTACCAGGAGATCAAGGGAAGGATCCGGGAGACCGATCTCTCGGTGCCGGTGACCGTCGACGGCTGGGCGTACTACACGCGGACCGAGGAGGGATTGTCGTACCCCCGGCATTGCCGCCGCTGGCTGGGCGACGACCCGGTCGAGGTGCTCGACCCCGACGACCCGCCCCAGGGGGCGGGCCCGGAGGAGGTGGTGCTCGACGAGAACGTCGAGGCCGGCGACGACGACTTCTTCGACGTGGGGCCCTTCGATGTGTCGAACGACCACACGCTGCTGTTCTGGGGCTGGGACCGCACGGGCGACGAGCGGTTCACCGCCACCGTGCGCGACCTTCGCACCGGTCGCGACCTCGACGAGCGGCTCGAGGACGTCTCGACGTCGTCGGCCTGGTCGAGCGACGGCCGGACGCTCTTCTACGTCCGCCCCGACGAGGCCAACCGGCCCTATCAGGTGTGGCGTCATCGGCTGGGCACCAGCCAGGACGACGACGTCTGTGTCTTCACCGAGCCGGACGAGCGGTTCTTCGTCGGGGTGGGGCTCGAGAAGGACAAGTCCTACATCCAGATCGGGGCGTCGTCGAAGGTGACCGACGAGGTGTTGGTCATTCCCGCCGACGACCCCGAGGCCGAGCCGCGCCTGGTCGCCGGCCGTCGCCAGGGCGTCGAGTACTCGGTGGCCCACCGCCACGATCGCTTCGTCATCCTCACCAACGACCGGGGAGCCGAGAACTTCAAGGTCGTCACCGCCCCGGACGACGATCCCGGCCCCGAACGATGGGAGGACCTCGAGGGCCTCGCTGACCCGTCGATCATGATCAGCGACATCGACGTCGACGCCGACCACCTCGTGCTGTTCGAGCGGGCGGCGGGGCAGACCCGGCTGCGGGTCCGCCGCTGGGATGACGGAGCGGTCACCGAGATCGAGCAGCGGGAGGTCCCGTCGACGGTGTGGCCAGGGGCCAATCCGTCGTTCGAGACCACGACCCTTCGCTACGGCTACAGTTCGATGGTGACGCCTCCCTCGGTCTACCTGGCCGATCTCGTCACGGGCGAGCGCCGTCTCCTCAAGCAGCAGGAGGTCCTCGGCGACTTCGACCCGGCCCGCTACCGGACCGACCGCCTGTGGGTCACCGCCCCCGACGGGGCCGGTGTCCCGGTCAGCATCGTGTGGGCCGCCGACCGGCCCGCAGGCCCCGGTCCCTGCCTCCTGTACGCCTACGGGGCCTACGAGGCGTCGATGGACCCGATGTTCTCGGCCGCCCGCCTCTCCCTCCTCGACCGCGGCTTCGCCTTCGCCATTGCCCACGTCCGGGGCGGCGGGGAGATGGGACGGGCCTGGTATCTCGACGGCAAGTTCGAACAGAAGTCCAACACGTTCGACGATGTCGTCGCCGTCGCCCGCCACCTCGTCGACGAGGGATGGACGACCCCCGATCTCCAGGTGCTGCGTGGGGGTTCGGCCGGGGGCCTGATGGTGGGGGCCGTGATCAACCGGGCCCCCGAGCTGTTCACCGCGGCGGTGGCCCAGGTCGCCTTCGTCGACGTCCTCAACACCATGCTCGACGCCACCCTTCCGCTCACGGTCACCGAATGGGAGGAGTGGGGCGACCCGGCGGCCTCGGCCGCCACCTACCGGTCGATGCGGGCGTACGCCCCCTACGAGAACGTCGCCGATCGGCCCTACCCGTCCGTCCTCGCCACCGGCGGCCTGCACGACACCCGCGTCGGCTACTGGGAGCCGGCCAAGTGGGTCCAGGTCCTGCGTCGCCACACGACGAGCGGCCGCCCCATCCTGCTGTGGACCGAGCTCGGAGCCGGCCACGGCGGCCCGTCCGGCCGCTACGAGGCGTGGAGGGAAGAAGCCCGACTTCTGGCATACATCCTCTGGGCGGTAGGTTTAGACACCTAGTCTCTTGTTCGATCCGCCTGTCGAATCGACACCAGCGGCCGGGCCACCGGCCGCCGACCGCCCAGACCCACGATCTCGACCCGATGGAGCGAGTTCACCCCAACGCCGAAACCACCCCCGATCGAGCACTCATCGACGAGCACTCATCGACTGACCGGAACCCGCCGCCGATGCCCGATGCCCCGCCAGTAGCCACCAGTCGACCGGCACGATGACCGTGCCACCCCTGCACCGACCACCCTCCGGCAGCACCGTCGGGGCCCTTGAAGGGTCCGACATGGCGCCGACGGGAGGTGTAGGGTCCCCGGCAACGCCCTGCGTTGCGTCGCTCACCAGGAGGTAGAGCCGTTACCAGTCCCGAGTACGAACGCCGGCTGACCGCGTACGAACGTGGTATGGCCGAGCTGCAGGAGCAGCTCAAGGCGATGGAGGAGGAGGTAGTCACCCTCCGCCGTCGTCTCCAGGACGCGCCCAAGCGCGTCCGTACCCTCGAGGAACGTCTGCTCGACACCAAGGGCCAGTTGGCCCAGGCCGTCAGCCAGAACGAGAAGCTGACCTACACCCTGCGGGAGGCCCGCGAGCACATCGCCGCCCTCCGCGAGGAGGTGGACAAGCTCACCCAACCGCCGAGCGCCTATGGCACTCTGCTCGGCATCAATTCCGACGGCTCGGCCGATGTGTTCTCGAGCGGACGGAAGATGCGGGTGGAGACCCATCCCGCCATCGACCCGGAGGAGCTCGTACGCGGCGCCGAGGTCGTGTTGAACGAGTCCCTCAACGTCGTCAAGGTCCGACAACCGGAGCGGGCCGGCGAGGTGGTGACGGTCAAGGAGATGCTCGACGACGGCACCCGCGCCTTCATCATCGGTCGGGCCGACGAGGAGCGCGTGGTCGAACTGGCCGAGCACCTGATCGGCACCGGCGTGCGCGCCGGAGACTCGATGCTGCTCGACGGGCGTTCCTCGATCCTCGTCGAGAAGCTGCCGAAGGCGGAGGTCGAGGAGCTCGTGCTGGAGGAGGTGCCCGACGTCAGCTACGCCGACATCGGGGGTCTCGACGCCCAGATCGAGACGATCGTCGACGCCGTCGAGCTGCCGTTCCTCCACGCCGACCTGTTCGCCGAGCACGAGCTGCCGGCGCCGAAGGGCATCCTCCTCTACGGCCCGCCCGGCTGTGGTAAGACCCTGATCGCCAAGGCGGTGGCCAACTCGTTGGCCAAGAAGGTGAGCGAGCTGTCGGGCGAGGACCAGACCCGTAGCTTCTTCCTCAACATCAAGGGCCCGGAGCTCCTCAACAAGTACGTCGGCGAGACCGAGCGTCAGATCCGCCTCATCTTCCAGCGGGCGAGGGAGAAGTCGGAGGAGGGTTGGCCGGTCATCATCTTCTTCGACGAGATGGAGTCGCTGTTCCGCACCCGCGGTTCGGGCATCAGCTCCGACATCGAGTCGACGATCGTGCCCCAGCTCCTGGCCGAGATCGACGGGGTCGAGACGCTCAAGAACGTGATCGTCATCGGGGCCTCCAACCGGGAGGACCTCATCGATCCCGCCATCCTGCGTCCGGGTCGGCTCGACGTGAAGATCAAGATCGAACGGCCGGGCGTCGAGGCCGCCCGATCGATCTTCGGCAACTACCTGACCGCCGACTTGCCGATCCACGGTGACGAGATCTCCACTCACGGGACGATCGACGCTGCGCTCGCGTCCATGATCGATGCCGCGGTCGAGCACATGTACCGTGCCGACGACGACACCCGGTTCCTCGAGGTCACCTACCAGAACGGCGACAAGGAGATTCTCTATTTCAAGGACTTCTCGTCCGGGGCGATGATCGAGAACATCGTGCGCCGAGCCAAGAAGCTCGCCATCAAGCGCTTCCTCGACGAGGGGACCAAGGGCATCCGCACCGACGATCTCCTGGTGTCGGTGACCCAGGAGTACAAGGAGCACGAGGACCTGCCCAACACGACCAATCCCGACGACTGGGCCAAGATCTCGGGCAAGAAGGGGGAGCGCATCGTCTACGTCCGCACCCTCGTCGGCCCCGCAGGTGGCGACAAGACCGGTGGTCGGGCGATCGAGCAGGTGGCGACCGGTCAGTACCTGTGATCGTGACCGTCCCCGGAGAGGTACCAAGGTGGCAGTAACCAAGATCGTCGGTATCGAGACCGAGTTCGGCATCATGGTGCGCGGCACCGTCGACTGGAACCCCGTCTCGGCGTCGTCGTTGCTCATCAACGCCTACGTCGGGACGGAGGTGGGCGGTGTCGACGACCGTGCCGCCCCCATCGCCTGGGACTTCATCGACGAGATGCCGGGGGCCGACGCCCGCGACCTCATGCCCCCCGAGTTCGCCATGCCCCCCGAAGTGGAGACCCATCTGGTCAACGCCGTGCTCACCAACGGCGCCCGGTACTACGTCGACCACGCCCATCCCGAGCTCTCGACCCCAGAGTGCCGGGACGCCCTGTCGGTCGTCCTGTTCGACAGGGCGGCCGAGCTGATCCTGATCGAGTCGATGCGCGCTGCTCGCGACGCTCTGCCCGAGGGGCAGGAGATCGTGATCTACAAGGACAACTCCGACCGCAAGGGCAACGCCTACGGCTGCCACGAGAACTTCCTCCTCGACCGCAACCTGCCCTTCGGCCAGATCATCACGGCCGCCACCACCCATTTCGTCAGCCGTCAGATCTTCACCGGCTCGGGAAAGGTGGGCAGCGAACTGCCCGGCGTCAG
Organism: Acidimicrobiales bacterium; assembly: GCA_050330635.1. Lineage (GTDB taxonomy): Bacteria > Actinomycetota > Acidimicrobiia > Acidimicrobiales > SZUA-35 > CADEDH01. The sequence continues at coordinate 45,876 of JBHJNQ010000059.1, forward strand.
CCGCAGCGAGATCCCGTTCCAGTTGACCCAGCGGGCCGAGCACTTCGAGGAGGAGGTCGGGCTCGAGACGACGCTCAAGCGTCCGATCGTCAATACCCGCGACGAGCCCCACGCCGACAGCCAGAAGTACCGCCGCCTCCACGTCATCGTCGGTGACGCCAACCTCTCGCAGGTGGCGACCTTTCTCAAGGTGGGCACGAGCGCCATCGTGTTCGCCATGCTGGAAGACGGTGACCTGGAGCAGATGCCTATCGCCGACCCCGTGCCGGCCATGCATCACGTCAGCCACGACCTCACGTTGTCCCGGCCGATCACCATGGCCGACGGGAAGGCGATGACGGCGCTGGAGATCCAGTGGCAACTCCTGGCCCAGGCCAAGGCATGGGCCGATCGCCGGGGGATGGAGGCGGTCGGTGAGGAGTGCGGCAAGCTCGTGCTCGAGCGCTGGGAGGAGGTCCTGAGCGGCCTCGAGTCGGATCCGGCATCGCTGGCCGGCCAGGTCGACTGGATCGCCAAGCGCCGGATCCTCGAGGGGTTCATGGAGCGCCACGACTGCGGGTGGGACGACTCGCGCCTCAGCGCCCTCGACCTCCAGTACCACGACCTTCGCCCCGGCAAGTCCCTGGCGGCCAGGGCCGGCCTCGAACGGCTCGTCTCCGACGAAGACGCCACCGTCGCCATCACCGAGCCCCCGTCCGATACCCGGGCCTATTTCCGCGGCCGGTGCCTCCAGAAGTTCGCCGATCAGGTGGTGGCGGCGAACTGGGATTCGATCGTGTTCGACGTCGGGGACGACCCCCTGCGGCGGGTTCCCATGCTCGAGCCGTCCCGGGGTACCGTCGAGCATGTTGGTACCATCCTTGATGAGTCAGACACCGTGACCGAACTTCTGGAACGCCTCGGGGCCTGAGACCGGATCGACGACGCGCCGTCAACGCCCCTCGTAGAGGAGACATGCCATGGCCGACAGGGAGCAAGTACGCAAGAACCAGCCTCGGGAGACCGAGGAGGTCATCGACGACGCCCCGGCGTCGAGCGAGCAGGGCGAGGCCCTCAAGGCCGAGCTCGACGACCTGCTCGACGAGATCGACGAGGTCCTCGAGACCAACGCCGAGGATTTCGTGAAAAGCTACATTCAAAAGGGCGGTGAGTGACCGGGACGGCACGCCGCCCCTGAGGTGACCGTCGATGCGCTGGTCGACACCGAGCTAACCGCGCCATCGACACCGCGTTTTCGGCACCGTGCATCGACACCGTGCATCGACACCGTGTCCGTCGGGGCGCCGAGGACGGGCGGCGGCGCACTAAGGTTAAGCGGCGATGACGCTTCCCAACTTCACCCCGGGCGACGATCCCGGTCCGAACTTCACCGAACTGCTCGCCCGTGTCCGACCCGACACGCGGTCATGGCCCAGCCACGCCGGTGTGCCAGGGCTCGACGTACCGCACGGCACCACGGTCGTGGCCGCCCGCTATGCCGACGGTGTGGTCATCGCCGGTGACCGGCGCGCCACCTCGGGCAACCTGATCAGCCACCGGACCATGCAAAAAGTGTTCGCCGCCGACCGGTGGTCGGGCGTGGCGATCGCCGGTGCCGCCGGCCCGGCGTTGGAGATGGTCAAGATGTTCCAGCTCCAGCTCCAGCACTACGAGAAGGTGGAGGGCCACGGCCTCTCGCTCGAGGGGAAGGCCAACCAGCTCTCGCAGATGATCCGGAATCACCTGCCGGCGGCCATGCAGGGCCTGGTCGTCGTGCCGATCTTCGCCGGCTACGACCGCCGCCGGTCCCACGGCCGGCTCTTCGCCTACGACGTCACCGGTGGCCGCTACGAGGAGGAGGACTACGTCGCCTCCGGTTCGGGCAGCCTGATCGCCCGCACGGTGATCAAGCTCGGCCACCGCGACGACAACGACCGGGACACCGCCGTCGATCTCATGATCCGGGCCCTGTTCACCGCGGCCGACGACGACTCGGCCACCGGCGGGCCGGACAGCATGCGCGGTATCTATCCCATCGTGGCCCTCATCACCTCCGACGGCTACGCCGAGCTCCCGGAGGGGGAGGTCGCCGGCCGCTTCGAGTCGATCCTCGCCCACTTCTCCCAGGAGACCCAGCCATGACCCTGCGCCCACCCCCCGGTGACGACGGATCGGCGGTGGAGCGATGAACATGCCGTTCTACGTGGCTCCCGAGCAACTGATGAAGGACCGGGCCGATTTCGCCCAGAAGGGCATCGCCCGGGGACGGAGCCTGGTGGCGGTCCAGTTTCCCGCGGGGATCCTCCTGTGTGCCGAGAACCCATCGCGCAACCTCCGGAAGGTGTCGGAGATCTACGACCGCATCGGCTTCGCCGGCGTCGGCCGCTACAACGAGTACGACCAGCTGCGCATCGCCGGCATCCGCCACGCCGACATCAAGGGCTTCACCTACAGCCGCGACGACGTCGACTCCCAGGCCCTGGCCAACCAGTACGCCCAGATGCTGGGGCAGATCTTCACCCACGAGACGAAGCCGCTGGAGGTCGAGATCCTGGTGGCGGCGGTCGGCCACCGGCTCGAGGGCGACCGGCTCTTCCACATCCGCTTCGACGGGTCGGTGACCGACGAGGAACGGTTCGCCGTGCTCGGTGGTGAGGCCGAATCGATCCGCGAACGTCTCCAGGGTGCCCTCCACGCCGGTGAGATCGACGTGTCCGGCGCCCTGCGGGCGGCGGCCACGGCACTGGGCGGCGACGACCGCACCCTCGGGGCCGACCAGCTCGAGGTGGCCGTCCTCGACAGACTCGACGAGGGCCGGTGCTTCCGCCGCCTCGACGACGACGAGATCGCCTCCCTCCTCGGGGCCGACGCCACCGGTGTGGATGCCGGCGACGCCGCCGCTGACGCCTGACGCGCTCGGGCCCGCCCCCAACAGACGCGCCACTGGCGCCGGGCCCGGGGCCGCTGTGCGCTAGCGTGGGGGACGTGTACTCGCGTCGGATCTATGGCATCGAGACCGAATACGGCGTTACCTGCACTCTCCGGGGTCAGCGTCGGCTGAGTCCGGACGAGGTGGCCCGGTATCTCTTCCGGCGGGTGGTCTCGTGGGGTCGATCGAGCAATGTCTTCCTCGTCAACGGGGCCCGTCTGTACCTCGACGTAGGCTCTCATCCGGAGTACGCCACGGCGGAGTGCGATTCGATCCACGATGTCGTCGTTCACGACAAGGCCGGCGAGCGGATCCTCGAACAGCTCCTCGACTCCGCCGAGGAGCGGCTCCAGGACGAGGGCATCCGGGGCACCATCCACCTGTTCAAGAACAACACCGATTCGGCCGGCAACTCCTACGGCTGCCACGAGAACTACCTCACGGCCCGCAGCGACGATCTCAGCCACTACGCCGAGATCCTCATCCCCTTCCTCGTCAGCCGGCAGATCTACGCCGGCGCCGGCAAGGTGCTGCAGACGGCGCGAGGATCGATGTTCGCCGTCAGCCAGCGGGCCGAGCACATCTGGGAGGGCGTCTCGTCGGCCACCACGCGGTCGCGCCCGATCATCAACACCCGTGACGAACCCCACTCCGACGCCGAGCACTACCGGCGACTCCACGTCATCGTCGGCGACTCCAACATGAGCGAGTACACCACGTTCCTCAAGATGGGCGCCATGGCCGTACTGCTCCGCATGGTGGAGGACCCGTCCTGCATCCTGCGCGACATGACGCTCGAGAACCCGATCCGAGCCATCCGGGAGATCAGCCACGACCTCACGCTCGAGCGCAAGGTCCGACTCGCCAGCGGCCGCGAGGTGACGGCTCTGGAGATCCAGAACGAGTACCTGACCCGGGCGCTGCGCTACGCCGAGGCCAAGGGATTCCCCGACGACGAGATGCGGGCCCTTCGGATGTGGGAGCATGTCATGACCCAGCTCGAGAGCGATCCGCTGAAGCTCGACAAGGAGCTCGACTGGGTCATCAAGTACAACCTGATCGAGGCCTACCGCCGCAAGCACGACCTCCCGCTGGGACATGCCCGGGTCTCCCTGCTCGATCTCCAGTACCACGACATCCGACGCGACCAGGGCCTGTTCTACAAGCTCCAGGACCGGGGCATGGCCGAGCGGACCCTGACGGATCCCGAGATGAACGAGGCCATCAACACCCCGCCCCAGACGACGAGGGCCAAGCTGCGGGGCGACTTCATCCGGCGGGCCAAGGAGCGCAAGCGCGACTACACCGTCGACTGGGTCCACCTCAAGCTCAACGACCAGGCCCAACGGACCGTGTTGTGCAAGGATCCGTTCAAGAGCCAGGACGATCGGGTGGCCAAGCTCATCGACAGTCTCTGACCGTCGCCGGCCCATGAGCCACCCCGGCACCTCCCATACGCTCCCCGGGTGACCGCGTGAACAAGCTGGAACGTCTCCTGAACCTCACCGCCGTCTTGCTCGACACGCGGCGTGCGCTGACGGCGGAGGAGATCCGCCGCCGGGTCGAGGGGTACCCGCCGCCCGGCCCCGCCTTCCACCGCACGTTCGAGCGGGACAAGGACGACCTCCGGGTCCTCGGGATCCCGCTCCGGGTGGAACGAGCCCCCGGCACCGACCCGCCCGTCGACGGCTACCGGATCGCTCCCGACGACTACTACCTGGCCGACCCGGGCCTCGAAGCGGACGAGCTGGCGGCCGTCCACCTGGCCTCGTTGACGGTACGGCTGGAGGGAATGGGCGAGCAGGAGGCCCTGTGGAAGCTGGGCGGCGTGGCCGACACCGGCGCCCTCGTCGCCGACCAGAGCGTGGCCAGCCTGCCCAACGATCCCGCCCTCGCTCCGTTGTTCCAGGCCATCGTCGACGGCTGGCAGGTCTCGTTCGTCTACCGCCACGAGATCCGCACCGTCGACCCATGGCGCCTCGACTTCCAGCGGGGCCGCTGGTATCTCACCGGCTTCGACCACCTGCGGGGCGAGGAGCGCAATTTCCGTCTCGACCGGATCGGCTCCGACGTCGAGTTGGCCGGGCCGCGACAGCACGCCGCCCCACCCCGACCGGCCCCCGTCGATGGGCCGGTACCGGCGTGGGAGCTCGGGGCCGACGAGCCGACGACGGCCCGGGTCCTCGTCGACGCCGAGGGGGTGGAGACGGCCCGCCGCCAGCTCGGACCGTCGGTGAGGGTCGAGCCGGGCCCCGACGGATCGGTGGTGTTCGCGGTGCCGGTGGTCAACTACGACGCCTTCAGGACGTTCCTGTTCGGGTTCCTCCACCGGGCCGAGCTGCTCGAGCCGACGGCGTGGCGTGACGACGTCATCGCCTGGCTGGAAGCCATCGAAGCGGACTCGACAGCGGGAGCCGATCATGGCTAACCGACCGACCGCCCCTGACCGCCTGCGACGGGTCCTCGCCGTGGTGCCGTGGATCGTGGCCAACCCCGGCCGACCGGTGGGGGAGGTGGCCGCCCGGTTCGGACTGAGCGAGTCAGATCTGCTGGCCGACCTCAACGTCGTGTTTATGGTCGGGCTCCCTCCGTATTCACCCGACGCTCTCGTCGACGTGCAGATCGACGACGAGGGGAGGGTCAGCATCCGCCTGGCCGACTTCTTCTCCCGCCCCCTGCGCCTGACCCCCGGGCAGGGCCTGGCGCTGCTGGCCTCCGCCGACGGGCTCCTGTCGATCCCCGGCACGGATCCCGACGGAGCGTTGGCCCGGGCACTCCACAAGCTGCGGACGTCGCTCGGGGTGGCGGCCGACGGGACCATCGACGTCCACCTCGGAGCGGCCGAGGCGGCCCAGCTCGACGAGCTGCGGCGGGCCGCCGTCGGCGGCAACGAGGTCCGTATCACCTACTACTCCTACGGGCGCGACGAGCGCAACCAACGGGTGATCGCCCCGTGGCGGGTGTTCGCCGACGCCGGCTCGTGGTACGTGCACGCCTGGTGCCGGTCGGCGGAGGGGGAGCGGGTGTTCCGGGTCGACCGGATCGAGGACCTGGCCGTTCTCGGGTCCGCGACGACGCACCGGCCAGAGGAGGCCACCGAGGGTCCCGGGGTCTACCATCCGGGCCCGGACGATCCCCGTGTCACCCTCGAGCTGGAGGCCACCGCCCGCTGGGTGGTCGACAGCTATCCGGCCACCATGGTGGAGGAGCGCGCCGACGGATCGGTGCTGGTGGAGCTGGCCGTCTCGGCCGTGCCGTGGTTGGAGCGCCTCCTGCTGCGCCTGGGACCGGCGGGCCGGGTCGTGGCCGCCGACGGCCTCGACGACGCCCGGGAGATCGGTCCCCGCACCGCCACCCGGGTGTTGGCCCGCTATCGCTGACGATCCGGCACCACCGCCCGCATGACGTTCCTCGGACGGGGTCAGCTAACATCATCCCCACGATGTCGACGTACCGTGATCGCCACTGGCCGGCCGATGCCCGGGTCGTCGGTCCCGGCAGGCTCCCGGTGGAGCCCGCCACGCTCTCCAGGGTTGTTCCGGCTCACCTCCGACCGGCGGCGGCCGATGGGCGGGGGATGGGCGCTCGAGGAGATCATCGGGTGGCGGGCGGGAACGGGCACGCCGATCAGCTCGGTGGCGACGGCGTCGACCTCGTCGCCCGCTACGGCGACTCGGCGGAGCGGGCCCGCCCTCCGTCCGACTGGCTGACCCCGCCGACGGTGGACCGGCGCCTCCCAGCGGCTGCGCTCGACGATGCCGAGCCCGACGACGAGTTCGAGGAGCTCGACTACGAGGACTACTTCGACGAGGACGAGGGCTTCGACGTCGACACCAGCGCCACCCGCAATGCCCTCGAATGGGCGGTCGTCCTCGTGGGGGCGGTCCTCGTCGCCCTACTCCTGCGGGCCTCGTTGTTCCAGGCCTTCTGGATCCCGTCGGAGTCGATGGAAACGACGTTGCTCATCGATGACCGGGTCCTGGTCAACAAGCTGAGCTACCGCCTCCACGAGGTCCGGCGGGGCGACGTCGTCGTCTTCATCCGCCCCGACGACGAGCCTGGTGAGATACGAGACCTGATCAAGCGGGTCATCGCCGTCGGCGGGGAGACGGTCGAGGCCCACGACAACTCGATCTACATCAACGATAAGCGCCTCATCGAGCCCTACCTCGACGAGGGGATCGAGACGTCCGACTTCGGACCCATCGTCGTGCCCGAAGGGGAGGTCTTCGTCATGGGCGACAACCGCTCCCAGTCGTACGACTCACGTCTGTTCGGCACCGTCGACGAGGACCGGATCGTCGGTCGGGCGTTCGTCCTGTTCTGGCCCCCGAACCGGGTCGGCTCACTCTGAGCGAGGGGCCCGGGCCCCCTAGCCCCCGCCTCCCTGCTCTGCGGACCGGTCGTCACTCGCCCCGGGTGGGGTAGAACTGGGCCGCTACGGCCACGAGACGGTCGGCGTGGGCGCTCGACACGGCGTCGATGCCGACGTCGATGACGGCGGCCAGCTGCCGCTCGTGATCGGCCCCCCACGCCGCGGCGTAGCACCCGAACTTGTGGACGAGCGCCACCAGGCCGCCCGACCACTCCTGGTGGTGCAGGCCCAACCCGTCGACCCCACGGTCCCGGAGACCGAACACACGCTGCTCCGGGCTCTCCTTCAACGATCGGAGCCGGATGGTGTTGACGAGGCGAGCTCCGGTGCGGCGGCGCCAGCTCACCAGCAGGTCGAGATCGGGCGAGCGGAGCCACAGCCGCTCCTCGGCCCCTGCGTCGCGGGCCGCCGCCATAACACCGTCGAAGGCCGAGGGGTCGGCCAGCTCCAACGAGACCGACGTCGACGGTGGAAGCCGCTGGTACAGCTCGCTCAAGGTGCAGGCACCGTCGCCGAGCTCGGCCCTCGTCGCCGACGACACGGGGCGTCGCCGGAACCGGGAGCCGATGGTCGCCCGATCGGTGAGAACCACCGCCCCGTCCGCCGTGAGCCGGGCCTCGCTCGCCACGCCGCTGGCGCCACCGGCCACGGCGGCCGTCAGGGCGGCCAGGACGGAACGGGGCTCTCCGTCGGCCGTGGCGCCCGTCTGGGCGAAGGTGACGACGGACCCGTCGAGCGAGGCGAGGCGAGGTTGCACCCGTCAAGCATGGCCCGGCAGCGGCGCCTGCCCACCACCCCGGCCGTACGTCACTTCCGGGCCGTTTGCTCAAGAGCGACCGACCCCCTGCCGAACCTAGGGAGGTACCACGCACCGGGTATCGGGGTAGGAGGTTCCCTCATCCATGGCCACAATCCGTGCCAGTTGTTCAGATTGCGGTGATGTCGAGCTGACCACGGCCGACGTGCACGTCCGCATCTGTGACGACAACAACGCCGGTACGTACTCGTTCCGCTGCCCCTTCTGTCTCATGACGGTGGTCAAGCCGGCCGAGACCCGGACGATCGATCTGCTGGTCGCTTCGGGGGTGGCCTTTTCGACCTGGCGCCTGCCGGCCGAGCTCAACGAGACCCACATCGGCGAGCCGATCAACCACGACGACCTGCTCGACTTCCACGATCTGCTGCAGGATGACATCCGACTCGGGGAGATCATGGCCGACATCACCCGCAGCTGACCCGCACGGGCTCCCTGCGGGGTGGGGCGGCCCTCGGGGGCCCGTGGCGGTAGATTGGGCTCATGTTCTTCAACGTTGGCGGCGCCGAGATCCTCGTCATCGCCATCGTCACCCTCATCGCCGTCGGTCCGGAGCAGCTCCCTTCGGTCCTGAGGAAGTTCGGTCGGATGGTCGCCCAGGCCCGGTCGATGACCAACAACCTGCGTGACGAGTTCATGTCGGGCCTCGACGACGTTCGGGACGTGATCGATCCCGACGACTGGATGGGCACGGGCCGTGACAACGATCCGGTCGTGCCACGGGGGTACGCCGAGCGCCGAGCCGACCCCGGGGGCGAGTCGGCAGCCCCCGGCGACGCCACCACCACGCCGGCGACCCCGAGCACCCCGAGCACTCCGGCTACCGCGCCATCCACCTTCGCCTCGGGGTCCACCACGACCGACGGGTCCACCTCGACCAACGGGTCCACCTCGACCAACGGGTCCACCTCGACCGACGGGTCCACCTCGACCGACGGGTCCACCTCGACCGACGGGTCCACCTCGACCAGCGGGTCGACCTCGACCAGCGGGACCACCGAGGACGGCGACGAGCCGGCATGAAGGTCCCCTTCATCCCCCGGGGGCGTGACCGCGCCACGCCCGAGCTGCCGTCGGGGGAGATGACCCTCGTCGGCCATCTGGCCGAGCTGAGGATGCGGCTCATCCGGTCGGTGCTGGCCATAGTCGTGGCCGCCGTCGTCATCTACATCTTCAACGCCAGGATCTTCGACTTCCTGGCCGAGCCCTACTGCGACCTCCAGGAGGCCGGGGGCACGGCCTGCACCTTCCTCATCCGGTCGCCGACCGAGAACTTCTCCGTGGTGGTGGCGCTCGCCGGCTACGGCGGGCTGATCCTCGCCATGCCGGTCATCCTCTACCAGCTCGCTCGCTTCGTGCTGCCCGGGCTCTACCCCGAGGAGCGACGGGTGCTGCTCCCGTTCGTGGCCGCCTCGGTCCTCCTCCTCGCCCTCGGCATGACCGCCGGCTATCTGCTGATGCCCAAGACCCTGGCGGTGCTGGCCAGCTTCGGGCCGGAGTCGTTCACCGAGTTCTTCTCCCCCCGCGACTACATCTCGTTCTTCCTCAAGATGCTCTTGGCGGTGGGCATCGCCGCCGAGCTGCCGCTGGTGCTGATCTTTCTCCAGCTCGTGGGGGTCGTGCCCACGGCGCTACTGCGCCGCAACCGCCGGATCGCGGTCGTGCTCGTCGTCATCCTCTCCGCCGTCGTGACCCCCACCGGCGACCCGTTCACCCTGGGCGTGCTGGCCGTCCCCATGTACCTGTTCTACGAGATCGCCGTCTTCATCGGCGGGCGGATGACCCGTCACCGCCACCCGACGATCGCCTCCTGATGGAGCCCGAACGGCAACCCTCGACCCTCCGAGCGACCTTCGTCAGCGGTCTCGGTTTCGAACCGGACGACTTCCAGCTCGACGCCTTCGACGCCCTCGACGGGGGTGAGCACGTGATCGTGGCCGCCCCCACCGGGGCGGGCAAGACCCTGGTCGCCGGCTATGCCGTGGCCCGGGTCCTCGAGCGGGGGCGACGCCTCTTCTACACCACCCCGATCAAGGCGCTGTCCAACCAGAAGTTCCACGACCTGGTGGCCGAGCACGGTCGGTCGTGCGTGGGGCTGCTGACGGGTGACAACGCCATCAACGGGGACGCTCCCATCGTGGTCATGACCACCGAGGTCCTGCGCAACATGCTCTACGCCGGGGCCACCCTCGACCGGCTGGAGGCGGTGGTCCTCGACGAGGTCCACTACCTCCAGGACGCCTACCGGGGCCCCGTGTGGGAGGAGGTCATCATCCACCTCCCCCGATCGGTGCAGCTGGTGTGCCTGTCGGCCACGGTCTCCAACGCCGACGAGCTCGAACAGTGGATCGAGACGGTCCGGGGGCCGACCTCGCTCGTGGTCGAGCACCGACGGCCGGTGGACCTCGAGAACCTGTACATGGTGGGGGAGCGCAACAGCAGTCACCTCCACCTGATCAAGACGGTCAAGGGATCGAAGGCCAACAGCAGCGGCTTCCGCTACGACAACGACCCCCGCCAGATGGCCGGCGCCCGGGGGCGGGGACACAAGCGCGCCGGCCGGCCCCGGGCCAAATGGCGGACCCCGACCCGCCTGGAGGTGGTGGAGCAACTCCACGACCGCGACCTGCTGCCCGCCATCCACTTCATCTTCAGCCGGGCCGCCTGCGACGACGCCGCCCGCTCTGTCACCGGATCCGGGCTGGTGCTGACGGCGGAGACGGAGCGCCACCGCATCCGCTCGATCCTGGCCGACCGGGTCGAGGCGCTCACCGGTCTCGATCTCGACGTGCTCGACTTCAACCAGTTCCGTTCGGGCCTGGAGGCCGGGGTGGCCCCTCACCACGCCGGGATGGTGCCCCCGTTCAAGGAGGCGGTGGAGGCCTGCTTCGTCGAGGGCCTGGTCAAGGTGGTGTTCGCCACCGAGACCTTGGCCCTGGGGATCAACATGCCGGCCCGGTCGGTGGTGATCGAGAAGCTGACCAAGTTCACCGGTGACCACCACGAGTTCCTGACCCCCGCCCAGTACACCCAGCTGACCGGGCGGGCCGGACGGCGGGGCATCGACACCCACGGCAAGGCCATCGTGCTGTGGTCGCCTTTCGTTCGCTTCGAGCAGGTCGCCGACCTGGCCCTCAGCCGCCGTTTCGAGCTGACCTCGTCGTTCCGGCCGACGTACAACATGGCGGCCAACCTGGTCCGCCGCTACGACATCGAACGGGCCCGCCAGCTCCTCAACCTCTCGTTCGCCCAGTTCCGGGCCGACGCCGGGGTGGTCCGCTCCGAGCATCGGGTCGAGCGCCTCCAGGACCGGCAGCGTCAGATCGTGGGGCGGATCGAGCGTGAGCACGGGCCGGTGGCGGAGCTCCGGGCGGCGCTGGCAACCGGTACCGAGACCGACGACGACGGCCACGAGGTGGCCTTCGCCCTGAGCCAGCTGCGCCCGGGCCTGATCATCGACGCCGACAGCCCCGTCGTGCCCACGCCGACCCTCGTCCTGGCCGTCGCCTTCCGCAAGGGCGGCCGGATCCGGATGAAGCTGACCGACCACCAGGGAGAGGTGTACGACGTCGGGGTCGCCGACTTCTTCCACCCCCCGATGGTGGTGGGCGAGGTCGAGCTGCCGGAGCCGTTCCTGCCGAACAGCGTCACGTTCGTCCATGAGGCCAGCCAGTCGCTGGCCCGGACCCGGCTGGTGTCGGCCAAGCGGCGCAGACAGCTCGGACCGACCGGGGCCGTGCGGCGGGCGGAGGACGTTCCACCGGCGGCCCGCAAGGCCCTCCGCCGTCTCGACCGGCTCACCGACGACCTCGACACGATCCGCTCGGCCGCGGCCCGCCGCGCCGACTCGTTGGCCGACCAGTTCGACCGGGTCATCGAGCTGCTCGAGGATCGGGGTCATCTCGTCCTCGACGTCGACCGGGAGCGGCGGGGTGACCACTCCGGCGAGATCACGTGGTCGCTGACCCCGTCGGGCCAGCGGTTGGCCCGTCTCTACCACGAATGCGACCTGCTGATCGTCGAGGCCCTGGAGGACGGGCTGTTCGACGGGCTCGCCCCGGCCGACCTGGCGGCGCTGTCCTCCTGCTTCACCTACGAGGAGCGGCGCTCGAGCGGTGGCCCCGTCGAACCCTGGTACCCGAGCCAGGAGCTGCGCCGGCGCTACGTCGAGCTCCAGGGCATCCATCTCGCCCTGGTCAGCGACGAGGCCGACGCCCGCTTGGCCACCACCCGCCGTCCCGATGCCGGGTTCATGGCCATCGCCCACGCCTGGGCCGCCGGGGGCGACCTCGACGACGTTCTCGGCGGTGAGGAGATCACGGCCGGCGACTTCGTCCGGACCGCCAAGCAGCTGATCGATCTGCTCCGCCAGCTCGGCGTGCTCGCCCCGGTGCCGGCCACGGCCCAGGCCGCCCGGGCGGCGGCCGACGCCGTCCACCGGGGCCTGGTGGCGGTGTCGTCGATGATCGACGTCGATGACGCCGATCCGCCCGAGCCGCCGGGCGACCACCCCGACCGGTGACGATCGAGCGGGGCCGGATCTGGGGCGAGCCGCTGGAGCTGCCGGACGGGGCGCCGACGGCCGGTTCGGACGCCGAGCTCGCCGCCCTGGTCCACGCCGCCGTGGCCCAGGGCCGCCCACCCATCGTCGGGGTCGGGCCCGGCGACGTGGCCCGGACGCTGGGCGTCGACGGCATGCGGCCGCCGGGCCATCGTGTGGGGTTCCCGTTCGATCTCGGCTACGTGTCGCTCGACGGGGCCGACGAGCTTCCCTTCGTCGCCCACGTCGTGGTCCGGCGGACCCTGTGGCGGGGCCGCTTCGCCGCCGTCATGAACGCGGCCTGGGTCGGCCAGTGGTACCTCGGTCCCCGGGCCCATCCCAACGACGGCCGGCTCGACATCACGGAGGGGAGGCTGAGCGGGCGCCAGCGCCTCCTGGCCCGCTCCCGCCTGGCCTCCGGATCGCACCTTCCCCACCCCGATCTCGGCATCGTCAGGGCCGACGCCTGGACCGGTCGCTTCGACCGGCCGACCCCGGTGGTGGTCGACGGGGTTGCGGTCGGTCGGGCCGTCGTCGTCGCCGTCCGCGTCGTTCCCGATCGCTTCACCCTGATTGCCTGACCATCGACAGTCATCGCCCGCAATCCGCCCTTCACCCGCCGATCGGCCCTACGCTCTCACGCCGTGACCCCGTATCTCGTCGAAGACTTCTCACCTGCGGAGCAGGATGTCCTTCGCCGCTACTTCACCAACCTCGACAGGCCGGTGTTCGCCCTGGTCAACCTGCCCGAGGTGGTCAAAGGGGCCCTGTTCGCCCGCTACTCGCGTTCGGCCAAGAGCCTCCGTCGGCTCTTCCTCGACGAGTTCGTCGGCGAGCTCGACATCGCCGGAGACCAGTCGGTCGACGCCACGGTCGGAATGAAGCGGGCCGAGGAGCTCTACGAACGGATCTTCGTCGAGTACGGCGACGACTCGGTGGCCCAGCTGGGGGGTGTCCATCTGGCCTGCGAGCAGGCGTCGAACCTGCTGACCAAGGTGCTCGAGTGGGGTCGGCTGGCCGCCTATCTGGAGCAGTCGACCCGCTACATCGCCTACGACGCCCGCTTTGGCGGCCGCTACCGCTACTACCGCGACGGTGAGGTGCTGTCGTCGCCCCACGGCACCCGCTACGTCGGCGACCTCGACCGCCTGTTCGACGCCTATGCCGCCATGGCCCCGATCGTGGCCGACCACGTCCGGTCCACCTCGCCCAAGAGCCCCGGCGACAGCGACTTCGTCTACCGCCAGGCCGTGCAGGCCAAGGCCCTCGACGCCGTCCGGGGTGTGCTGCCGGCGGCGGCCCAGTCCAACGTCGGGATCTACGGGTCTGGCCAGTCGTACGAGCATCTGCTGCTGCGCATGCGGGCCGACCCTATGCCGGAGGCCCGCCACTACGCCGACCTGATGCTCACCGAGCTGCGCAAGGTGATCCCGTCGTTCGTCCGGCGCGTCGACCTGTCCGACCGGGGCGTCGCCACCAGCGACTACCTGGCGACCAACCGGGCCGCGATGCAGAACATCGCCGAGGAACTGCTCGGTGTCTCCGACATCTACGACGACGAGGCCCGGGTCGAGCTGGTCGACTTCGATCCCGACGCCGAGGTCAAGATGGTGACGGCCATGCTCTATCCGCACTCACATCTGTCGGAGCGCGACATCGAGCACCGGGTCCGGGCCATGTCGGTCGACGACCGCTTTCGGATCATCAGGGCGTACACCGGTGAGCGAGCCAACCGGCGTCACCGCCCCGGGCGAGCGCTCGAACGACCCTTTTATCGGTTCGACGTCCTCGCCGACTACGGGGCCTTCCGCGACCTCCAGCGCCATCGCATGCTCACCGTCGAATGGCAGACGCTCAACCCTCATCATGGGTTCACCCGGCCGCCGCTCATCGAAGCGGCCGGGGTGGCCGATCGTTTCGACGAGGCCATGAACCGGTCGGCCGAACTGTACGAGGCGCTCCGCGACGAATTCCCGGTCCAGGCGTCGTACGCCGTCTCGCTGGCCTACCGGGTGCGGTTCAACTTCAACCTGAACGCCCGGTCGGCCATGCACACGCTGGAACTGCGCAGCACCCCCCAGGGCCATCCCGCCTACCGGAGCGTGGCACAACAGATGCACCGATTGATCGCGGAAAAGGCTGGCCACAAGGCGATCGCGGCTATGATGTCGTTCGTCAATCACTCTTCAGAGGCGGATCTGGAGCGATTGGAAGCAGAACGTCGGGCAGAAGCGAGACGGGCAGGTAGCACTGCCTAGGTTCGGCCCATTGCCTCATATGGGCCTTTCGACTGCCGAAGGAGGCCCAATGGCTCACTCCAAACGACCCGCTTCCCATGCCCTGCTCTCCGCGTTGACGTTCGTTGCCATCGCCACGACGGTGACGCTCATCGCTCCCATCCCGGTGTCGGCGGAGTCGACCTACGTGGTCGAACCCGGCGACACCCTGTCGGTCATCGCTCGCGAACACGGCGTCTCCACCACCGATCTGGTGGCGGCGAACGGCATCTCCAACCGCCATCTGATCCGCATCGGTCAGACTCTCACCGTGCCCTCGGCCCAGCCGACCGTCCACACCGTCGGTCCGGGCGACTCGGTCAGCGTCATCGCCCGGACCTACGGCGTCTCGTCGGCCGATATCGTCGCCCTCAACAGCCTGGCCGACATCAACCGGATCCGGATCGGTCAGAAGCTCCTGCTGCCCGGCGGTGCCCGCTCGTCGGCCGCCGCCCCCACCGAGAACCTGGCGGCCAGCTACCCCTCCCTCCCCGCCCGGATCAGGGACAACCCCGATCGGCTGGCGCTCATCCCGTCGTTCGAGCGGTGGTCGGCCCACTACGGCGTGCCCCGCGACCTGCTGATGGCGTTGGCCTATCAGGAGTCCGGATGGCAGTCATCGGTCGTGTCACACAAGGGGGCGGTCGGAATCGGTCAGCTGCTCCCCAGGACATCGGCATGGGTCGCGTCCGACCTGATCGGCATCCCCAGCCTGGATCCGAACGTGCCCGACGACAACATTCGCATGAGCGCCCGCTTCCTGCTGTGGTTGCTGGGCTCGATGGGCGGCGAGCAGAACGCCCTCGCCGGTTACTACCAGGGCCCGACATCGGTGCGGATCCATGGTCAGTACACCGACACCCGCCTCTATGTCGGGGCCATCGAAGCGGCCCGCTGGCGCTTCGCCCGGTCCTGAGGGAGCGGTTGCGGGCGGCGGAAGCCTCAGCTTGCCTCTGAAGTTGACCACCCGATCGGTTTGTTGCCAGGGTGCAGCCAACTCGGGTGTGGAGTGGCTAGAGTCCGGCCGTTCTGCGAAGGTCCGACCATGAGGCGTGCTGGATGAGTGACGAGATGGATGATGAAGTCGAAGGGGACGTCGAAGAGGCGTTCGACGATGACTTCGAGGACGAGCCGGAGGAGCCGGACGTCGACGAGGAGGAGCTAGAGGACGAGGAAGACCTCGTGATCGAGGAGGACCTCGTGATCGAGGACGAGTTCGAGACCGTCGTCGCCGACGATCCCGACGACGACGAGGAGGACGAGGACGAGGACGAGGAGCCGCAACCACGGGCTCGTAAGGTCACCACCTCCGAGGAGGAGGACGAGGACGAGGACACCGATCCCGACGACGTCGAGGCCGATCTCGAGGCCATCCTCCGGGACCGTATGGCGGCGGCCGACGACGATGACGAGGACGACGCCGACGATGGAGGTGGCGACCGACCGGCCGACACCCCGTCGAGTTTGCGCAACGACGAGTTCGTGTGCGAGAGCTGCTTCCTGCTGGTGAACAGGAGCCAGTTCGGCAGCATCAGGGATCCGCGCTGCCCGATGGGTGATCCGGAGTGCCCGTCGATCGCCAAGATCTTCGGCGGCTGACCGATGGTCGCCGACGACGAGCGCCGACCAACCGACCAGCTCGTCGACCTGTTGGTTTACGCTCCGATCGGCCTGCTGTACGAGTACGACGAGGTGTTGGCCACCCTCGTGCGCCGGGGCAAGAGCCAGGTTCAGCTGGCCCGGCTCCTGGGCCAGGTGGCGGTGGGTCGGGGTCAGACGGGCGTCGAGGGGGCCGTGAACGAGGTGGCGACGGCCGTGGGTTCGTTGGTGGCCCGGGCCATAACCGAGGTGGGGGTGGCGGTTGGCCTGGCTCCCCAACCTGTCGATCAACCCTTGACGATCGTCGAGGTGCTCCCGGCGGAGACCGGCGAGGCGCCCGATGACCACGGGCGACCCGCCGACCCGGGTCCAGAGGCTGGAGGGCCCGCCGGCGACGAGGCCGGATCGCTGCCGATCGTCGGCTACGACGACCTCACCGCCCGGGAGGTCATCCCGCTCCTGGAGGACCTGACCGAGAGCCAGCGCCGACGGGTGCGGGACCACGAGATGGCCGGTCGTAGCCGGAAGACGATCCTGGCCAAGCTCGACCGGCTCGGGGACTGATGGAGGGAGCCCGTCCGGCCACGTCGGCCGACCTGGCGGCCATCGAGGCCGTGGCCCAGCGGGTCCGCCACGATCTCGACGGGGGGCGGGGCGCCGACCTGTTCTTCGCCCGGGAGGCCGGCCCATGGCCGGCCCGCGACCGGTGGTGCGACCGGCTCGAGGCCGACGACGGTGTCGTCCTCGTCGGCACCTACTCCGGCGCCATCCTGGGCTACGCCGTGGCCGTCGTCGAGCCGCTGCTCGACGGTCGCCTGCTCGGTGTCATCGAGGATCTGGCCGTCGACCCGGAGGCTCGCGGGGTCGGTATCGGGGAGGCGATGATGGACGGGCTGTTGGTGGAGCTCCGAAGGCTCGGGTGCATCGGCGTCGATGCCCGGGCGCTGCCCGGCGACCGGCAGACGAAGAACTTCTTCGAGTCCTTCGGACTCAAGGCCCGCCTGCTCACCGTGCACCGGGCGCTGATCGACGACGAGCCTGGCGACGGGTGACGACCATGGGTGACGACGGGCCGCGGCGACGACCGGAGACGAGCGTGGGAGCGGTCGTCATGGGCGGCGACCGGCTCCTGCTGGTCCGTCGTGGTCGAGGGCCGGCGCAGGGACGGTGGTCGGTGCCCGGCGGCCGGGTCGAGTGGGGCGAGACTCTGCAGGAGGCCGTTGTACGGGAGACCGCGGAGGAGACCGGGCTCAGGGTCGTCTGCGGGGCCTACATCGGGTTCGTCGAGCGGATCGGCCCGGATGCCCACTATGTGATCCACGACTTCTGGGCGGCGCCGGTCGACGACGCCGAACCGATCGCCGGAGACGATGCCGCCGAGGCGGCCTGGGTGCCGCTGGCCGACCTGGCCGACGTCGCCCTGGTCGACGGCATGCTCGAGTTCCTGGCCGATCACGGCATCGTGTCGACCATCGTCTGAACCGAGCGGACGCAGCCTGGTGGCCCGCCCACCACGCTCAGGCCGTTTCCACCTCGGCCGGTGCCTCGTCGACGTCGGCCGGGGCTTGGTCGGTGGGTGGTGCCGCCTCGACGTCGGCCGGGGCTTGGTCGGTGGGTGGTGCCGCCTCGACGTCGGCCGGGGCTTGGTCGGTGGGTGGTGCCGCC
>JBHJNQ010000060.1:0-58898 GCA_050330635.1 Acidimicrobiales bacterium
GGAACGACGTCGCGAGCGAGCTGGTCTTGCTGCGCCGGGCGAAGGATCGCATCGACCGCGAGTTTGCACTCCCGCTCGACGTCGAGGCGATCGCACGTGGCGTCTCGATGTCGGCGGGCCACTTCAGCCGGCGTTTCCGTGACGCGTACGGCGAGCCCCCGTACAGCTATTTGATGACGCGCCGGGTCGAGCGGGCGATGACGCTGTTGCGCAGCAGCGAGATGTCGGTGACCGACGTGTGTCTTGCTGTCGGGTTCTCGTCGCTGGGAAGCTTCACTACGCGGTTCACCGAACTGGTCGGCGTTCCGCCGTCGGAGTACCGGGCGAACCCGCCGAAGTGGGCCAGCGCCGTGGCCCCGTGTGTGGCGATGCGCGCCGCGAAACCGGTCCGGAATCGAGAAGCCGGCCGGTCCGCCGAGGCGTAGCGTCGACCGTCATGGAGTTGACGATCCACCAGAGCTTCCTCCCACACCGCGACCCGGACGAGTCGCTCGCCTTCTACACCAAGGTGCTCGGCTTCGAAGTCCGCCTCGACGTGGGCCCACCCGAGATGCGATTCATCACCGTCGGACCGCCGGGACAGCCCGACACCTCGATCGTGCTGCAACCCCCGACACCGGATCCGTCGATCACCGACCACGAGCGTCGCACCATCCTGTCGATGATGGACAAGGGCACCTATGCCGGCGTGAACCTCGCGACGTCCGACCTCGACGCCGTGTTCGAGACGATCGAAGCCGCCGGCGCCGACATCGTCCAGGAACCGATGGACCAGGTGTACGGGCTCCGTGACTGCGCAGTGCGAGACCCCGCAGGCAACATGATCCGCATCCAACAGCGACCCGAGTGAGCGGCAGATCGTGGCGAAAACGAACAAGGATGAGGTGAAGCTGCTGTCGGGCGGCAACCCACAGATCCCGAAAGGTGACGGTGACGCACCGGTACAGGCGTATCTCGAGGCGATGCCCGGCTGGAAGGGCAAGATCGGCCGGCACGTCGACGAGCTCGTGCGCGACGTCGTCCCCGACGTCCGTACGGCCGTGCGGTGGAACTCGCCGTTCTACGGCATCGAGGACAACGGATGGTTTCTCAGCTTCCACTGCTTCGCGAAGTACGTGAAAGTCACCTGGCTCAACGGTGCCGAACTCGACCCGCAGCCTCCGGAGCCTTCGAAGTGGGAACGCCTCCGCTACTCGAACCTGCGCGAAGACGACGACCTCGACGACGAACAGCTCCGTGTCTGGATCCGCCAAGCCGCCGACCTGCCCGGCGACGAGAACTTCTGACCGGCCGAGGAGAGGAGACGCGACGATGAAGACCATGACCTGCCGCCAACTTGGCGGCCCCTGCGACCATGCCCACCACGGCGAGACCGCCGACGACGTCATCAACGCCCAGGACCAACACCTCAAGACGATCGTTGCCGACGGCGACCCCACCCATGAAACGGCACTCGCCGAGATGAAGGGACGCTGGAAGCGGCCGATCTCGGGGATGAAGTGGTACCGCCAAGCCAAACGCGACTTCGCCGCACTGCCCGACGACTGAGAGCGAGCGATGCGACAGGCGTCAGCCAGCGAAGTCGGTCGGGCCAAGACGCTGTATTGGTAGCTCGTAACCGGCGGTCCTGGGCGGTATCGATCGAGACGCCGCCCGCCATGGCCAGAGGTCGCGCTGAGCGCACGCAGGTGCGCCCCGCTCGGGCCGAACCCGGGCGGCGCGGTCACGTCGCAGTCCGCTGGATGAGGACGGGGGCGTCCTCACCGTGATGACGCCCTAGAAGGCCTGGTGAAGCGGGTCCATGGCGAGGACTGGACCCGAACGAGGCTTGGCGGCGAGGCTCCAACACAGACTCGCCCTTCTGGTAGTTGTCGAGGGCTCGGCGGAGGGACGTCGGCCCCCGACCGAGCAGGCACCCATCACGGGCGTGCTCACCCGCCTCCCCCAGATCTCGCAACGCCTCGGCGAGAGACGGTCCCGTCGGCCAGGGTGCGCCAGCTCAGAGAATCGACACCTCAGCGGCCTGGACGCGGCGGTGGGCGTTGGCCCCGGAGCCGAGCAGGCTCACGCTACCCGTTGGTGCCGGCCCATTCGGCCACCACCGCTTCGGTGTGCTCACCGAGGCGGGGGGCGGGACTGCGGATCCCCATGGGGCTGGCCGTGAACCGGATCGGCGGCCCGGGGTAGACCACGTCGCGGCCGATCTCGTCGTGGTGGACCTCGACCCGGAACCCCCGCTCCACGAACTGGGGGTCGGTCAACACCTCGTCGGGCGACCAGACCACGCCGGCGGCGAGACCCCGGGTCTGGAACCCGCAGAAGGCGTCGTGGGCGCTCACGTTGCCGGCGATGAACGCCATCGCCTCCCGCCCGGCCTGGAAGACCTCCCCCGCCAGGGGATCGTCGTGGAGCATAGCGAGCGTGATCACGTCGTAGTCGGCCCCCATCTCGAGCAGCGGGGTCATCGTGAAGTCGTCGTCGAGGCCGAGCTCCCGAACCCAGCCCAGGAGAGCCTCGAACTCCTTGCCCCGCCGGGGTGGGACGCCGGTGTTGAGGAACCGGCCGTCGGCACACCGCACCTGCGTCGGCTCCGACGGCGACGGCGTGGCGTGGCGACCGGTCTGGCGTTGCACCGTCTCCTGGGCCGCCAGCCACCCGTAGCTAGCGAACTCGGTGGTGACGTTGGCCGCCGCCACCATGCTCACGTCGACGAACTGGCCCCCGTGGCGCGACCGGGCCAGCAGCGCCGTCAACACCGACATGACGGCGAAGTGGGCGGCCAACCGCAGCGACTGGTTGCCCCGACCCCGCACCGGGGCCAGCTCGTGGTCGTCGTAGCCGCACGACCACATCGGCCCGCCCCGGGCCAGGATCGTCAGGTCGGTCTCGGCCCCGCCGTCCGGCCCCCCGTGGCCCCCGATCCCGTCACGTCCGAACGGGGTGATGGCCACGTGGATCAGGTCGGCCCGCAGGGCGCTCAGGGCGGCATCATCGAAGTCGAGGGCGGTCAACCGGTTGGGCTCGCACTCGAGCAGCACGTCGGCCGCCGCCACCAGGGTGCGGAACACCTGGCGGCCGTCGTCGCCGTCGAGGTCGGCCACGACGCTTCGTTTGGAGGTGTTCTCCGCCCACCACGACAGGCTCCGCTCCGGCCCCGGGACCCCGTCGGCGAAGGGGCCGTGGCCGCGCTGCTCCGCCCCGCTCGGCGGTTCGACCACGACGACGTCGGCCCCGGCGTCGGCCATGAGCTTGCCGGCGAAGGCCCCGAACGGGTGGGCCAGCTCGACGACCCGCACGCCGTTCAGTGGTCCCGGCCCGGGTCGGGGCGGCGGGGTGGGGTGGCTGACGGGCAGCGGGATCGACGACAGGTGGCCGAGATCGGCATCCCGGCTCTGGTCAGCGGCCATGTCAGATAACCCCCTGGTCGGCCAGGTCGTCGATCTCGGCGCGGCTCAGTCCGAGCAGCCCCGAGAGCACCTGGTGGTTGTGCTGGCCCAGCGTGGGCGCCGCCTGTTCGATCGACCAGTCGGTGACCGAGAAGTGCACCGGCTGGCCGTCGACCCTGACGCCGCCGACCACCGGGTGATCGACCATCGGCCACAGCCCCCAGGCGTTGGTGGCCCGGTCGCCGTCGATCCGTTCCGCCGGCCGCAGCACCGGTTCGGCCGCCACCCCCACCGCCTGCAGGTCGCGGGCCACGTCGTGGCGGATCCTGGTCGTGGTCCACGCCGTGATCGCCTCGTCGAGCCGGGTCTGGCCGGCAAGGCGACGCTCGACCGTGTCGTTGGCCGGAGTCGTCAGCCGATGGTCGGTGCCGTCGGGGTCGATCACCCCGAGCAACGCTCGCCACTCGCCCTCGTTGCGGCAGGCGATCGCCACCCAGTTGTCGTCGCCGGCACACCGGTAGACCCCGTGGGGGGCCATCACCGGGGTGGTCGAACGGTTCGAGTCCGGGCGACCGTCACCCCGCAGGGCCACCCCGTTGACGGTGTGATCGAGCAGGTCGGCACCGTGGAGGTTGGCCCCCGCCTCGCTACAGCTCATGTCGACCCACTGTCCCTCGCCGGTGGTCTCCCGGTGCCACAGGGCCATGAGGATGGCGATGGCCATGTAGTAGCCGCCGGTGTGGTCCATATAGGAGTAACCCCAGCCCGCCGGCTCCTCACCGGGGTGGCCCGACTGGTGGGTCAGGCCCGACACCGCCTGGGCGATCGGCCCCCACGACTTGAACTCCCGGTAGGGGCCGGTCTGGCCGAAGCCGCAGTTGGACACGTAGATGATGTCGGACCGCAGGCGGCACAGCTCCTCGTAGCCGAAACCCATCCGCTCGAGCACCCCGGCGGCGAAGTTCTCGGCCACCACGTCGGACCGGGTGACGATCTCGGCCAGCAGCTCCCGCCCCCGCTCGGTCCGCAGGTTGAGGGTGATCCCCAGCTTCTCGATGTTGTGGTTGTTGAAACCGGAGCCGGCCTCGTTGCCCCGGCGCTCGTCCTTGAAGGGGGGCGAACCCCGCAGGATGTCCCACCGGCCCTTGCGTACCGGGTCCTCGATGCGGATGATCTCGGCACCGAACGAAGCCAGCCACCGTGTGGCCCCCGCCCCGGCCAGCTGGCCGGTGAAGTCGCAGACTCGGATGTGGGACAGCGCGTCGGACAAGGTGGGACCTCTTCGGGAGCGACCGGGTCCGTAGTCTCAGTCATCGATGCCCGGTCATCAAGTCCTGCCCGGCGAGGGGTCAGGCCGCCCGACGACCCGGCGAACGGTTCGGACCTCCGCCGGTTGCCGCCGCTTCTGAGCCCTCGAGCCCGGAGGGCTACGATGCTGCCATGACGTCGACCGGTGTGGTGCAGGCCATACAGATCCATCCGATCAAGTCGTGCCATCGGATCGAGGTGACCTCGGCCACGGTGTCGGCCACCGGCCTGGCCGGCGACCGGGAATGGCAGGTGTCGGCCGGCAAAGCCCCGGTGACCCAGCGCCAGAAGACCCTGCTGGCCACGGTCGTCCCCACCCCGATCGACGGCGGTCTGCGCCTGACCGCCCCCGGTCGACCGACCCTCGAGGTGGCCCGGCCCACCGCCAACGACGCCGTGACGGGGTCGCTCATCGGGGTGCAGGTCGAGGTGGGTGATGCCGGCGACGAGGCGGCCCGCTGGTTCTCCGACCTCGTCGGCGACGACGTGCGGCTCCACGCCATGACCGAACGCTCCCGGCTCGACCTGCCCGAGGCCCTCGACGTGTTCGGTCAACCGATCGCCTTCGGCGACGTGGCACCGGTGCTCGTGACGAACACCGCCTCGTGCGACTGGCTGGCGGCGCGGGCGGTCGAGCCGTTCGGGATGGAGCGGTTCCGCCCCAACCTGGTGGTGGCGACCGACGAACCCTGGGCCGAGGACACCTGGCGCCGGTTCTCGCTCGGCGACGCCCAGCTCGTCCACGGCATGGCGTGGCCCCGCTGCACCATCCCCCAGGTCGACCAGGAGACCGGCGAGCGGCACCGGGAACCGGCCCGGGTGCTCAAGGCCCATCGCTGGTGCACTGAGGCGCCCGGTCTCGGCGACGTGCTGCGCTCGATCGTGGAGAAGAAAGGACTGTTCGGGATCGGTTGCTCGATCGGCCCGATCGGCACCGTGGTCACCGTCGGCGACCGGCTCGAGGTGCACGAGACGGCGCCGCCCCTCATCGCCGCCCCCTCCTGAGCGGCGGCCGACCCCGCCACAGCGGAGGGTGACCCCGCCAATGACGGTGAGCAGGTTGCCGAACTGGGGAGCCAGCGGATTCTGCTTTTGATGACGCCGTCGGAGTCAAGAGGCTTCTCGCACAGCACATGCTGGCCGGCCCGGAGGGCGGCGATGGTCCACCGGGCGTGGAGCGACATGGGCAGGGCGTTGTGGACGACGTCCACAACGGTGGACTCGACCAGCGCCTGGTAGTCGGGGGCGACAGCGGGGATCCCGTGCTCGGCGGCAAACGCCCGCTCCCGGGCCCGGGTCGCGGGCCGCCCCGCGGGTGACGAGGACCGAGTCGATGGCGCCGACGGGAGCGATCAGTGCCCGGGGGACGATACGGGCGGCGCCGAGGACACCGAAACGCAGGGCAGGAACCGACGCCATGGACGCGGGACCGTACACTGGCTCGCTTGCGCCAGCTCATCAAGCACTTCGACGACGCCGTCGACACCCGCTTCGACGCCCTCCGGGGCCGACCTCGCGCCGACCTGCTGTTCTACGTGGCCAGTGAGGCCGCCGACTACTCGATGGCGTGGCACGCCCTTGGGGTGCTCATGGCCGCCGCCAACCCGCGACGGCGTTCCGACGCGGTGCGCATGGCGGTGACCCTCGGGGCGGAGTCACTCCTGGTCAACGGGGTGATCAAGAAGATCAGTCGGCGGGAGCGTCCACCGCTACTCGAGGCGGCCGCCTACCTCGTGCGCCGCCCGACGACCATGAGCTTCCCGAGCGGGCACGCCAGTTCGGCCGCCGTGATGGCCGTGTTGATGAGCGACGCTACGCCGAGACTACGACCGCTGTGGGTGACACTGGCCGCCATCGTGGCGGCCAGCAGGGTGCACAATCGGATGCATCACGCCTCCGATGTCGTGGCCGGGGCCGCCTTGGGAGCCGCCATTGCGCTGATGGCGAAACGGATGGAGCCGCTTCGCTGACAGGCCGGGGCTGATGGGCCCGGGCTGATCGACCGGCGCCGGTGCCGGTCGCCGCCGCCATTGGACGGTCAGCTCGACGATGACGACGACGAGTCGCTGAGCAGGGCTCGCACATCGAGGAGCAGGTCGGTGACCTCCGCCGTCGAGACGAGCTGACGCTCCGTCAAACCTCCCAGGCCGGCGTCGATCAACGCCAGTGCTTCGTCGATCGAGGTGACATCGGCAACATCGATGCTGTCTTTGACCTCGGTCATTGAGCCTCCTTGACCCGAGAACCTGTTCTGCAAGTGAACCTGGCGTCGGCGCCGACCATTCCCTGACCGTCCCGACCTGGGCGCAACCATACCCCACCCCGATGACACCGAGGAAGCAGTAACCCCATGAACAGGCCGAACGCCTCAGACGTGAGATTCGTTCCCAGTTTCAGCGGCCGTAAAACATCGGCTGGCGTTTGTCAAGGAATGCCTTCACGGCCTCCCGGGTGTCCTCGGTGGCGAAGTTGACCGTCTGGGCCATGCCCTCCGCCTCGAGTGCGGTGGCGAAGTCGGCGGTGGCGTTGAGGGTGAGGAGGCGCTTCGTCATCGACATCGCCAATGGTGGCCCGGCCGCCAGCCGAGCCGACCAGTCGTCGACGAAGGCGTCGAGCTCCGCCTGGGGTACGACCCGGTTGACGAACCCGAATCGCTCCGCCTCGGCGGCCGAGATGACGTCGCCGAACAGGGCGAGCTCCTTGGCTTTGTGGAGGCCGATGAGGCGGGGGAGGATCCAGGTGCCACCGAAGTCGACGGTGAGGCCCCGCCGGACGAAGATCTCGCTGAAGCGGGCCTCGTCGCCGGCGACGATCAGGTCGCAGGCCAGGGCCATGTTCATGCCCGCCCCGGCCGCCACCCCATTCACCTTGGCGATGATGGGCACCATGATCGAGTAGAGGGAGTGGATCGTTTGGTGGATCATGTTCATCGACTGGAGCTGATGGCGCTCGACCCCACTCTGGCCGCCGAGGTCGGCCCCGCTGCAGAAGGCGTCACCGGCGCCGGTCATGACGACACAGCGGACGGTGGGATCGAGGGCGATGTCGGACCAGGTGGTCCGCAGCTCGTCCCACATGGCCCCGTTGGCGGCGTTCTTCTTCTCCGGTCGGTTCATCGTCACGGTCACCACGCCGTCGTCGGCAGCGTCGATGATCAGCGTTTCCAGGGTCTTGGAGTCCATGGGCGGACAGTACCGCCCGCCGTTGCGCTCGGCCCAGTGGCAGGCCGGCCCTCGGCCCCGACCGACGTGCCGCTCAGGTCGGGTCGCTTGCCCGGTCGACGCCGGCCAGACGTTCGACACCGGCCACGAGGTCGGCGAGATCGTGCTCGGTGAACCCGTCGAGGTGGAAACGAGTTATTCATGTGACGGAATCAAGGACTCGGACGATACCCAGGGAGGGTCGCCACGTGACCACCATCGATCACCGGCCGGCGTCGAGCCGGTTCCACACCGACGCCGGCTGGCTCGACAGCCGCCACAGCTTCAGCTTCGGCCACCACTACGACCCCGACAACACCGGTAACGGTCTGCTGATCGTGTCCAACGACGACGTGGTGGCTCCCGGAGCAGGGTTCGGCGCCCACGCCCACCGCGACATGGAGATCGTCACGTGGGTGCTCGAGGGCGAGCTCGAGCATCGTGACTCGGCGGGCAACGAGGGGGTGATCCGTCCCGGCCTGGCCCAACGCATGAGCGCCGGCCGCGGCATACGCCACTCGGAGATGAACCACTCGGCCACCGAACCCGTGCACTTCGTGCAGATGTGGGTGCCGCCGCACGAGACCGGCATCGATCCCGGCTACGAGCAGCGCGACGTGAGCTACGCCCTCGCCGACGGGGGCCTGGTCGCTGTCGCCTCCGGTCGTGGCCACGACGGAGCCGTCACCATCCACCAGCGAGACGCCGTGATGTGGGTGGCCCGCCTGGACGACGGGGCCGGGGTGGAGATCCCGGGCGGACCCCGGGTCCACGTCTTCATGGCCAGAGGCTCCGCCCGCCTCGGTGACCTCCTGCTCCAGGCGGGCGACGCCGCCCGACTCACCGATACCGAACCGGTGCCACTCGTGGCCACCGCCACCGCCGAGGTCATCGTGTGGGAGACCACCGCCGAGGCGCGAGGTTGAACCGTCGGGACGCCGACCCGCGGTGTGCGGCGCCTGCATCGGTCGCGCCGCTCACGTCCGTAGCCTCGCGCCATGGACGGCCCGCTGGCGCCCCTCCCCCCGACCGCGCTCGACGCCCTGCGATGGCTGGCCGACCACCACCGCGCCACCGTGCCCGGCGACCACCTGGCTCCCGGGGTGTGGCCGCACCTCGGCGCACTGACCGACGAGCTGCCGGTCACGGCCGCCGACCTGGTCACCGGGGCGGGCTTCATCGCCCGGGGCCGGGGCCCCCGCTGCCGGCTGGAGCGGGCCGTCTCCTTGGCCGACGAGGTGGCGCCGACCATGACGGTCCTCGTGGTCGGGCTCAACCCGTCGCCGATGGCGGCCGAGCGGGGCGTGGGCTACGCCCGACCCGGCAACCGGTTCTGGCCCGCCGCGCTGGCCGCCGGCCTGGTCACCACCGACCGTGACGCCCGGGCCGCGCTCACCGATCACGGGGTCGGCTTCACCGACATGGTCAAGCGCACCACCCGGACCGCGGCCGAGCTCACCCCGGCCGAGTTCCGCGCCGGCCTGGCCCGGCTCGAGAGGCTGACCACCTGGCTGCGACCGGCGATCGTGGCGATGGTGGGCCTCCAGGGGTGGCGGGCCGCCGTAGACCGGCGGGCCGTGGCGGGCTGGCAGCACGACCGGCTGGGACCATCGCCGGTCTACGTCATGCCCAGCACGAGCGGGCTCAACGCCCACGCCACCCTCGGCTCGCTCGCCGATCACCTCCGGGCCGCCATGGACGGCCCGCCGTCGATCGGGAAGCGAGGAGGACCGCGGGCGGGGTGACGATCGTCGGGGCCCGCCCCGACAAACCAGTCGGTGCGTTCCGGCCGGGGAGCTGCCAACCTGAGGCCATGGAGCGACCACCGGGACATCTCTACGTCGGCGAACGGATCGACCCTGCGACGGGCGACCGCACGGGCGAGCCCGTGCTGCTCGACTCGGCCGATTTCACCACCCACGGCGTGATCGTGGGTATGACCGGGTCGGGCAAGACCGGCCTGGGCGTCGTCCTCATCGAGGAGGCGCTGCTGGCCGGCATCCCCGTCCTCGCCATCGACCCCAAGGGCGACCTCGGCAACCTGTGCCTCACCTTCCCCGACCTCGCCCCCGCCGACTTCGAGCCGTGGATCGACGAGGGAGCGGCCCGGGTGGAGCAGGCGACGGTGGCCGACCTCGCCGCCCGCACCGCCGAGTCGTGGTCGTCGGGGCTCGCCTCGTGGGGTCTCGGTGGCGGCGACGTGGCCCGCCTGGCCGAAGCGGCCCGGCCGGTCGTCTACACCCCCGGCAGCACCACGGGGGTGCCGCTCGATGTGCTGGGTCGCCTCTCGATCCCCACCACCGACGATCCGGCGGCCCGCCAGGACGAGGTCGACAGCACCGTCAGCGGCCTGCTCGCCCTGGTGGGTGTGGACAGCGACGCACTGTCGGGGCGGGAGCACATCCTGTTGGCGAACCTGATCGCCCGGGCCTGGGACAGTGGCCAGCACCTCGACCTGGCCACCCTGCTGGGCCAGATCCTCGATCCCCCACTGCGCAAGCTGGGGGTCCTCGACCTCGACACGTTCTTCCCCGCCGCCGACCGCCAGGCCCTCGTCCTCAAGCTCAACGGCCTCCTCGCCTCACCCAGCTTCGCGGCCTGGGCCACCGGCGCCCCCCTCGACATCGCCTCGATGCTGTGGGACGGCGAGGGCCGGCCCCGGGCCGCCGTGCTGTCGCTCAACCATCTCAGCGAATCGGAGCGGCACTTCGCCATCACCCTGGTGCTGGGCAAGCTGATCAGCTGGATGCGGACCCAGGCCGGCACCGGCGAGCTACGGGTCCTGGTCTATCTCGACGAGGTCATGGGCCTGGCCCCACCGGTCGGCAATCCGCCGACGAAGAAGCCGATCCTGACCCTCCTCAAACAGGCCCGGGCCTTCGGTGTGGGCCTGGTGCTGTCGACCCAGAACCCGGTCGATCTCGACTACAAGGCGATCGGCAACGCCGGCACCTGGCTCATCGGCCGGCTCCAGACCGAGCAGGACAAGAACCGGTTGGTCGACGGGTTGCGGTCGGCCGACGGGGCGACCGACCTGGCCGAGATCGGACGGGTTATCGGCGGACTCGGTCCCCGCCGGTTCGTGCTACGCACGACCCGGTCGGCGGACCTCCCCCTACTCACCAGCCGGTGGGCCATGAGCTACCTGGCGGGGCCGCTCACCGGCCAGCGGCTCAGTCGCCTCATGGCACCGCACCGCGCCGCCCTGGCGGCGGTGGCCGCGCCGTCGCCGTCGTCGTCCCCCACCCCGGCTCCGACGCCACCCCCGGAGGGGGCCGCCATCGCCCCTCCGACGGCGGGCGCCCCCGACCAGCCCGTGGCCCCGGCGACGGCGTCCGCCGTCCCCATCGTCGAGTTGGCCGACGACGAGTCACCGGTGGCCCCGTCGCTGCCCGAGTCGGTCCCCGTCCGCTACGCCGTCGCTGCCGCCCCCTGGTTGGAGCGGGTCGGGGCCGACCGAGAGGGCGAGCGGTTGGTGGCCCACCTGGCGGCCCGGGTCCAGCTCCTGTTCGACGAGCGGGCCGCCGACCTCCGCCACACCGAGGAATGGGAGGCCATCGTGCCCCTCGGCCCCGATGGGGTCGACGTCGGTCTCGCCATCGCCGTCGACTTCGACGACCGGGACTTCACCGCCGAGGCCCCGCCCGGAGCCGTCTACGTCCTGCCTCCGACCGGGATCACCGCCAGGACCCTACGCACCGCCGGCACCGAGCTGAAGGCCGCCCTCCTCGCCGACCGGACCCTCCTCGTGCACCACAACGCCGAGCTGAAGCTTTGGTCCCGGCCCGGTGAGTCGCTCGAGGACTTCCGGGCCCGGTGCGAGGCCGCGGCCGATGACGGGGCCGACGCCGAGGCCGAGACGATCCGGGCCAAGCTCGAGACCAAGCGGTCGTCGATCGAGACGGCCCTGGCCAAGGCCGAGGATCGGATGGCCGAGCTCGAGGTCCAGGCCGACGGTCGCCGCCAACAGCAGTGGGTCGACATCGGCAGCAGCGTCCTCGGCGGCCTTCTCGGAGGCCGGGGCCGGGCCCGCAAGCTGGCCTCGGCGGCCCGGCGCATGTCGTCGGGGCGGCAGCAGTCGGCATCGAGCGAGGCCCGGCTCGACTCGGCCCGCAACCGGGTGGCGGAGAAGATCGAGGAGCTCGAGGAGCTCGAGCTCGACCTCCAGGGCGCCCTGTTGGAGATCGACGACGACTGGTCGAAACGCGCCGCCGCCATCGTCGACAAGCCCATCCCCCTCGAGA
This sequence comes from Acidimicrobiales bacterium, assembly GCA_050330635.1. Classification (GTDB taxonomy): domain Bacteria; phylum Actinomycetota; class Acidimicrobiia; order Acidimicrobiales; family SZUA-35; genus CADEDH01. Next base: position 12,139 of record JBHJNQ010000060.1, read on the forward strand.
AATCGGATATCACGATCGACGAGCTGATGGCGGTCTGGCTGCCCGTCAACCGCTGAGCGGCGCTTGCCCCGACGTCAGGGGCGGCGGCCAGGACAGGGTGCGAGGATGGGGGCCGTGGGGGTTACGCCGTTGGAGGCCGAGACGGCCGGTGGGGGTGGCCTTGCCACCCCCACCGGATCAGGCACCGTCGGGTTGGCACCGTCCGCTCAGCGCTGCGGATCAGCGCAGCTTGTCGCGGACGCTGTCGATCGCGTCGTCGACCTTGTCCTTGACGTCGCCGACGGCGTCCTTCACCTTGCCGGCAGATTCGTCGCGCTCGCCCTCACGCTCCAACTCCTCGTCGTCCGTCATCTCGCCGACCACCTGCTTGGCCCGGCCCTTCATCTTGTCCGACTCACCAGCCATGGGAACCACCTTCCGTGTCGATGGCGCATCTCGCCATCGCCACGTTCTCGTACCCACTGCGACCGCAGGTCATGCATGCAGCCGGTCGAGCAGGCCGGCTGCATGCATGACATGCGGTCGGTCAGCGAGGAGCGAGCTCACGCACGGCGGCGCGTGGATCGACACCGGCGAACCCCATCACCGACAACACCGGCACCGTGACCCCGTTGTCGACGTAGCGGGACACGTGCTCCCGGCACGCCTCGGGCGAACCGTGGACGATCAACTCGTCGACGACGTCGTCGGGGATGACCTCGAGGGCCCGCTTGCGGTCGCCCTCGGCCCAGGCGTCCCACATCGGCTGGAGCCGCTCGCCCCGACCGATCCAACGGTGGAACTCGGCGTAGACCGGCACGTTGAGGTAGGCGGCGACGACCCGTCGAGCCTGGGCCCTGACCTCGTCGGCGTCGGTGCTGGGACAGACGAAGATACGGGCCACGATCTCGGCATCGGCGTTCTCCTCGGCCACCACGCCGGCCACCGTCGACACGTCGTCGGCCGACAACCAGTTGATGATGGCCCCGTCACCCTCGCGGCCGGCGAGGCGCAGCATCCCCTCGCGGAGGGCGGCCACCAGGATCGGGGGGCGCTGCTCGGGGACCAGGCTGGCCCGGAAGCCCTTGACCTCGAACGTCTCGTAGACCTGTTCGACCCGTTCACCGCCGAGGGCGGCACGGAGGAAGCGGACGACGTCGCGGGTCCGCTTGTAGGGCTCGGTGAACGGGATACCGTTCCACCGCTCGACGATCACGTTCGACGACGATCCGACCCCGAGCGAGAACCGGCCGGGGGCGGCGTCGGCCATGGCCGCCGCCGTCTGGGCCAGCAGGGCGGGACCCCGGGTGAAGGCCGGCACGATCGCCACCCCCAGGTTCAGCTCGGCGGCCCACGCTGCGGCCAGGGCCAGCGGGGTGAAGCCGTCGGCGCCATCGGATTCCGATGACCAGGCGTCGGTGTAGCCGAGATCGACCAGCTCCCGGAAGAGCTCACGGTGCTCGTGGAGGCGGACCCCGGCCAAGGGAATGGTCATGCCGTAGCGTCTCATGGCGCCTCAAGCTAGCCCGGGCCCGGCGGTCCCGCCGTCCGGCCGGCGAGGCGGGGCAGGACGTAGCCGAGGCGGAGGAGGCCGGACCCGATCACGAGGAACAAGCCAACCCGCCACAGGGTGTCGATGGCGGCCAGATCGACGGTGAGGAGCTTCCCCACCGTCACCGCCAGGGTGACGAGACCGACCACCCTGGCCAACCGGTCGTCGGCCCTCACCCCGACGGCGATGGCCGAGGCGGCGGCCACGGCCCACACGGCGGAGACGATGACCTGCCCCTGGGGCTGGTGGACGGCGACCGACGCCACCCACGCCAGCGCCCACGCCCAGCTCAGAGCGACCAGGACCGCCACCCACGGCTCGTCGGAACGACGGCGGGCATCCCAGGCGGCCACGGCGGCCAGAACGACGACCACGAGATTCCCGACATGCTGACCGACCGCCAGCTCATCGACCAGGCCCGCCAGGATGTCCGCCCCCGACCAGGCCATGGCCACAGCACCGAGGATCACCCCCTGGACCAGCAGGAGACCGTCCCGGAACCAGCGGTGCAGGACGACGACGGCCGCGGCCTGGGCCGCCACCACCACCAGCAGCACCGGTCCGGTGGTCCACACCGCAACGGCCACCGACCCCAGGATCCCCGCCCCGACGAGGTGAGCCCCGACAAGGCGGACGGGAGCGGCTCGGAGCAGGGCGCCGGCGGCGGCGGCGAAACCGGCGGCCAGGGCCAAACCGGCGACGCCGGCCACTCTGCCGCCGTCGAGGCCCAGCACGGCGACGACGTTGCCGAAGGCGAGGAGCGGCACCCCGGCAACCGCCCGATGGTCGAGTTGGCCGACGGGACCGTCGGCGGCCCGCCCGAGGCGTTCGGCCACGAGCGGCCCAGCCCACGCCAGCGCGGCCACCACCGCCACCACCGCCAGGGCCAGGACCTGGCTGGCACCGCTCAGCTCACCGTGGCGGCCGGTGGCGAGGGCGTTGATGACGAGCGACGCCACGCCGATACCCAGGACGCGGACGACGGTCCACCGCCGCAGGAGACCGCCGACGGCCGAGGCCACAGCGACGGCACCGAGCGCCAAGCCGATCACGGCCACGGCAAGGTCGTCCCCGGCGGCCAACCAGACGATCGTCGCCGGTACGACGGTGGCGGCCACGACCGCCGTGCTCTCGTAGCCGAGGCGGTGGGCCACAGCGCTCAGCCCGGCCGCCACGACGACCACGAGGGCGAGCCCGACGCCGGGGCCGGCCAGGTCGACGCCAGCGTGGACGGCGGCCGCCGTCACCGGCAGGACGACGGCCCCACCACCGGTCAGGGTCCGGGCCCAGGCGGGCCGGGACGGGGCCAGGCGGACGCCTCCCGCCACCAGCGCCGCACCGGCCACGGCCGACCCTGCGAGCTGCGCCTCGGGGCCGAACCAGCCTCGATCGATCACGGTGCTCACGGCGAACACGGCGGCCAGGACGACGAGCACGAGACCGGTCCACTTGAGCACGGCCTCGGTGTCGACCTCCGGGCCCGCCCGCTCGGCCCGCACGGGCTTGGGGCGTGGAACGGGGGGTGGGCCGACCCCCTGATACGGTTGCGGCGGCTCGGCCAGCGGCCGCCCGGTCGGCGGTGGGGGCTGGTGTTGGGGCGGTGCCGTGACGGGCCACGGGGCCTGGGGCATGGCAGCGGCCGGTCCGCCGCTGGCGGGGCGGTGGGCGAGCCGAGCCTCGAGCACGGCGAACCGCTGCTCGAGCCCGTCGAGCCGACTTGTCAGCATGGCTACATCGTCGTCGAGTCCCATGGGACACATCGTCGACCCGGCCGGTGGTCATGACCAGGGGCGCAGGCCCCCAGGGCCAGGTGGGGACCCCCCCCAGACCGGGTCTGGGCAGAATCACCTATTCCCGCCCTCAGTGAAAGGGTATGATCGTAGACGAACGAGGAAAACAGGCTTTTGATGTCTCCACCATCGGCGTAGAGCCCTACCACACGACGAGCACCAGGTTCGCTGTCACACCCCCTGTTGATACTCGATCCATGGCAAACGCCCAGCTGCATCTCATCTACATCGACGACGAAATGTGGAAGCTCGACGACCGGACCATCAGGGTCGGGCGAAAGGGTCTGGCCGCGGCCCGGGCGGCCCTGGCCCGCTCCTCCCGTCCCTATGACGAATCCGACGGCACCGACCACCGCCACGCCGCATGACGGCGCAGGCCGCCAGAACCCGCCGCTACCACGACCCGGCTTTCGTCTCCATCCGACCCCGATCTAGGCTCGAATCCCATGAGTGATGTCGTCATCGTCGAAGCCGTCCGTTCCCCGATCGGTCGGCGCAACGGTGGGTTGTCCACCATCCACCCGGCCGATCTTCTGGCCGAGATCCAGCAGGAGCTCCTGCGCCGGGCCGGCGTCGATCCGACCGAGGTGGGCCAGGTGGTCACGGGCTGCGTGAGCCAGGCCGGCGAGCAGTCGTTCAACATCGGCCGCACGGCGTGGTTGTCGGCCGGCCTGCCCAAGGAAGTGCCCAACACCACGGTCGACACCCAGTGTGGGTCCTCCCAACAGGCCACCAACCTGGCCTCCGCCCTCGTCGGGTCCGGCGTCGTCGACGTCGCCGTCGCCTGCGGGGTGGAGGTGATGAGCCGCATCCCCATCGGGTCGAACTCGTCCCGCAAGCTGGGTCTCGGCGTGCCGATCCCGACGTCCTACTTCGAACAGTACGAGTTCACCAGCCAGTTCGAAGGGGCGGAGCGGATCGCCGACAAGTGGAACATCACCCGGGCCGACGCCGACGAGTTCGGCCTGCGGTCCCAACAGCTCGCGGCCCAGGCCTGGCACCAGGACCGCTTTGCGACACAGGTCCACCCGATCAACGCCCCCGATCTCGACGATCAGGGCGAGCCGACCGGCACCACCCACCGGGTCGAAAGAGACGAAGGGCTGCGAGACACCACCCTCGAGGCCTTGGCCGCCCTCAAGCCCGTGGCACGCGAGAACGGCGTCCACACCGCCGGCTCGTCCTCCCAGATCTCCGACGGGGCGGCGGCCGTGCTACTCATGACCGAGGAGAAGGCCCGTTCCCTCGGCCTCGCCCCCAAGGCCAAGGTCGTCGACACGTGCCTCGTCGGCGTCGACCCGGTGCTGATGCTCACGGGCCCGATCGACGCCACCCGCCACCTCCTCGACCGCACCGGGCGCTCGATCGCCGACATCGACGTGGTCGAGATCAATGAGGCCTTCGCCTCGGTGGTGCTGGCATGGCAGCGTGAGCTCGGATTCGACATGGACATCGTGAATCCCAACGGCGGGGCCATCGCCCTCGGTCATCCCCTCGGAGGCACCGGCGCCTTCCTCCTGACCAAGGCGGTGCACGAGCTCGAACGGGCCGACAAGACCACCGCACTGATCACGATGTGCTGTGGCGGTGGGCTGGGTACGGGAACGATCATCGACCGGATGTGAGCCGTCCCGCCGGAGGGCGGGGATCGAACTCTGGCCGCTGTACCGATGGCCGCTGTACCGATGGGCCGGGTGCCGATGGGCGCTGTGGCTGATCGCGCTCGGAACGATCGGCGCCTGCGCCCGAAGCCCAACGGAGGTGGCCGGGCCAACCACGTCGGCGATCGTGGGTCGAGTCGTCGACGGAGACACGGTGGAGCTCCATTTCGGTGAGCTCACCGAGCGGGTCCGGCTCCTCGGGGTCGACGCCCCCGAGTCGGTGTCGCCCTCGGTTCCGGAACAGTGCTTCGGGGCCGAAGCCTCCCTTGCCCTGGCCGAACTCCTACCCCCGGGCACCGTGGTCACCGTCACCCGCGACATCGAGGCCCGCGACCGCTACGACCGCCTCCTGCTGTATCTCCACCGCAGCAACGACGGGCTCTTCGTCAACCGGTGGCTGATCGACAGCGGCCTCGCCGACGCCGTGGCCTATGAGCCCAACACCGCCCATCGCACCGAATTCGACCGGGCCAGACGGCAGGCCGAAGCTGGCGGGATCGGCCTGTGGGGCCGCTGCGACGGTCCCGACCAGCCGCTGTTGTGACGAGCCCAACCGAGCGGACCCGGCCGGGCCGCCGATCGCCGTTCCCCCGCCCGCCCCCGCTACCGTCAGCACCTGTGGGAACGCTGCTGGAACGCCTTGGCCGTCCCGACGACGCCCGGCTCGTGATCATCGTGTGCGACGGCCTCGGATCGTCGAACGCCGCGAACCGCGCCGTGCAGGACGCCCTTCACCACGGTCTGGCCACGAGCGCCGGTCTGCAGGTGCCGTGCCCGTGGGCCCGGGGGGCGGTGACCCAGCACCAGGGCGACGACGTCGGGGTCAGCCTCACGGTCAACGCCGAATACGAGGTCTACCGGTGGGGCCCGGTCACCTACGCCCCGTCGTTGCTGGGCGGCGACGGGGGGTTTCCCCGCACCCCGACCGACCTGTGGGAACACGCCGACATCGACGAGACGCGCCGCGAGTGCCGGGCCCAGGTGGAGCGGGCGATCCTGTGGGGATTCGATCCCAGCCACCTCAGCGCCCACCTCAACGCCCTCTGCGCCCGTCCCGAGTTCTTCGACGTCTACCTCGAACTGGCCATCGACTACCGACTCCCCATGAGCCTGCCCGACCCGACGTTCGATCTCGGGTTCCCGGCCCGCAAGCTGGCCGCCGACGAGGGCATTCTCGTCCCCGACCGGGTGGTGGCGGCGGCACGCCATCAGGAGTCACCGGCCGTGATCGACGCCGCCATCGCCGATCTCGAACCCGGGGTGACGGAGATCCACGTCCGACCGGCCATCGACTCGCCCGAGCTACGGGCCCTCGACCCGGAATGGACGGGCAAGGTCGCCGACGCCCACCTCGTTACCCAGGACTGGACGTTCCGGGCGGCGCTCGCCCGGTCGGGGGCGGAGCTGATCGGTTTCCGGGCGCTCAGACGAGCGCAGCGAGACGCTGACGGAAGCTAGCGTCCTCGAAGAGCTCGACGGCCGCCAGCAGAGGACCGGTCGACCCCTCGGGCTTGACGTCGCCCCGCATGAACGCCTCGGCCAGCGACTCGGATCCGTCGACGATGGCGGCGAGCTGCTTGGCCGTAAGGGGGATCGTGACCCCCGGCGCGTCGCCGCTCGGGCCCTCGACCCGACCGTCGACGATGGTCACGACGGCCTGCTTGGTCTGGCCGACGGCGAAGGCCACCACCGCCGTCCGGCCCAGGCCGGTCCGCCCGGCGCTGGCCTCGACCAGCGCCGCCACCCAGTCATCGCTCAACGGCTCGACCGTCATTCGTTCACCCCGGCCAGCAGATCGTCCTCCGGGAGATCCGACGGCACCCGGGACGAGGCGAGGATGTAGTCCTCCCACGGGTAGGCCTCGGCCGCCGCCTCGTCGGGGAGGCCGAACCAGAACTTCTCGTTGGGGTCGACCTGGGTGGCGTGAGCCAGGAGGGCCTCCCGCCGCACGTGGTAGAACCTGGCGACGTCGACCCTGGTCGTGATCCGCTCATCGTGGGACGGGCGGTCGAACCACTTGTCGTTGTAGGGCGACTCGAGGCCGAGCTTGCCGTACATCTCGTGCTGGGCGACGATCCGGCCCTTGCTCCAGACCGAGTAGTAGAGCTTCTTCGAGGCCCACACGTCGCCGTGCTCCGGATACCAGGAGGGGTCGGCGGCGCGGTCCCACGCCAACAGGCTGATGTCGTGGACCCGCAGATGATCGGGGTGCCGGTAGCCCTGCTGGTCATCGGAGTAGGTGATGAGCACGTGAGGGCGGAGCCGGCGGATGATCTCCACCAGGCGACCCGTGGCGTCGTCGAGGTCGGCCTTGGCGAAGCAGTCGGGATGCTTGTTGGAGTCGCACTCGGGCATGCCCGAGTCTCGGTAGCCGAGCCAGATCAGCTCGTGGTAACCGATGGCCTTGACCGACCGGGCCAGTTCCTCGGCCCGTATCTGGGGCAGGTTGAGGCGCACGTCGGGGGTGTCGAGGGCCTTGTTGAGGATGTCGCCCTCCTCGCCGCCGGTGGCACAGACGAGGTACGCTTCGTGGCCGTCCGCCACGTAGCGCGCCACCGTGGGAGCACCCTTCGACGCTTCGTCATCGGGGTGGGCGTGGACGCAGAGCAGGCGGGCCATCAGAATCACGCTAACGGGTCCGCTCGGCCCGGAACGACTCCGCTGGAACCAAACCCTGCCGACCGACGTTGTACCGGAGAACTCGACGACGGGGTGACCCGGCCGACGCAGCGGCGATCGAGGGAATCGCTAGAGAGATCGAGGACACACAATGGACAACCCTGCTGTCTGGGCCGGCATCTTCCTCGCCGGCGCCGCCGCCTTCGGCCTGGGCGAGATGTTGATGCCCGGCACGTTCTTCCTGCTCCCGTTCGCCCTGGGGGCGCTGGTGTCGTCGATCCTCAGCCTCCTGGGGGCGCCGGTGGCGGTCACGTTCCCGGTGTTCCTCGTCGTCTCGGCCGCCGTCTTCCTCGGGTTCCGCCCCCTCGCCAACCGCCTCGACGCCACCACCCCCGACGTGGAGGGCATCGGAGCCAACCGCCTCGTGGGCGCACCGGGCACCGTCGTCGAAGCCATTCCCGCCACGCCGGGCGATGCCGGCCTGGTGAGGGTTGCGGGCGAGGAGTGGCGAGCCGACGCCGTGGCCGACACGGCCCTCCCCATCGGTCTCGCCGTCCGGGTCCGAGCGGTCCGCGGCACCCGCCTCCTGGTTGAACCGGCCGACGTCACCGACCTCCCGGCGATCACCGACCGCCCCGAGGTCACCTGAGCTATGGCCGACCGGCTCGATCCGGCGGCCGAGATCCCCCTGTCAGAGCACGAAAGGCAACTGCGATGGTCTACCTGGTTCTCCTCCTGATCGTCTTCTTCATGTTGATGGTCTACGTCGCCATGGGGGTCAGGATCGTCCGCCCCTACGAAAAGGGCGTGATCGAGCACCTCGGGCGGTACAAGGGCACGGTCGAATCGGGGCTCCGGCTGATCTATCCGTTCGTCCAGCGTCTGCGGACCGTCGACATGCGGGAGCAGGTCATCGACGTGCCGCCCCAGGAGGTCATCACCGAGGACAACGTGGCCGTGTCCGTCGACGCCGTCATCTACTACGAGGCCACCGACCCGCAACGTCTCCTGTACAACATCTCCAACTTCGTGCTGGCCGTGACGAAGTTGGCCCAGACCAACCTCCGGAACGTGGTTGGCGACATGACCCTCGACGAGGCGTTCACCTCCCGGGAACGGGTCAACGCCGCCCTCCGCCAGATCCTCGACGACGCCACCGACAAGTGGGGGGTCCGGGTGGTGCGGGTCGAGATCCAGCGCATCGATCCCCCGGCCGACGTCATGCACGCCATGCACGAGCAGATGAAGGCGGAACGGACCCGGCGGGCCGTCGTCACCGAGGCCGCGGGGGCCAGGGAAGCGGCGGTCACGAGGGCCGAGGGCGAGAAGACGTCGGCCATCCTCACCGCCGAGGGCGTGCGCCAACGCGACATCCTGATGGCGGAGGGTGAGGCCCAGGCCACCAGGACGAGGGCCGAGGCCGAGCAGTTCCGCCAGGAGGTGGTCGCCCTCGGTGAGGCCAACGCCATCCATTCCGTGTACGCCGCCATCAACGAGGCCGGCACCGACGAGCGGGTCATCGCCATCAAGTACCTGGAGGCCCTGAAGGGCATCGCCGACGGGCAGGCCACCAAGATCTTCATCCCAGCCGACATGAGCGCCACGCTCGGCTCCATCGGCGGCATCGCCGAGATGCTGCGGGGCGACGGATCGAACGGTGGACCCGGCGGCGGTGGCAACGGCGGCGACCGCCCGACCGGCCAGCGGCGGGCCACGGCGGTGACGTCCGGCCGACCATCCGGCCCCACCTCCGTGGGCGTCGCCCCTTCCGGTGAGCGGCCGGCGGTGGGACCGCGACCGGCGCCCCCGGCCCCGCCCCGGCGGGAGCAGCTGCCCCCGCCCCCCATGACGCCACCCCCTCCCCAGGGCTGACGGCTCGGGTTGCTCAGCCCCCGTTGCCCGACGGTGCCGGCGCCTGGAGCGGCTCGAGTTGGAGCTCGTCCTCGTCGCCGCCGTCGACGAGACGCCAGCCGAACATCTCGGCCAAAGCCGCCCGGCCCTCCTCGGGGCCGGTGGCCAGCACATGGTCGCCGGCCCTGAGTTCGACATGGCGGCGGGGCCGGTACAGGTAGCGGCCGTCGCGCTCGATGGCCAGCACGCTGAACCCCGGCTCGATCGGCAGCTCCAGATCACCCAGGGCGGTGTCGACCAGGGGGGCGCCGTCGGCGACGGGCATGCGGACGACGATGTCGTCGGTGTCGCCGAGGGCGACGTGGAGCACCGGGTGGAGGTCGCTCGACTTCTCGATCAGCCACACCATCTGCTGGGCCTGATCGCCGAGGTCCTCGGCGGCGGCCCCGAAGTGGAGCAGGCCGCGCAGGCGTGATGGATCGACGTCGTCGCCGGCGGCACGCAACACCCACAGCTCGAGCCGGATCTTCATCTCGTCGAGCCGATCCTCGAGATGCCGCACCTCGGCCGCCAGGCTCCGGTCGCGGAACACCAGGGCCGAGTAGGCGAGGCCGACGGCCACCTCGGACAGGTTCTTCATCTCGATGAGGGTGTCCACCGCCCGGTCGAGATCGGTCAGGGCACCGACCTCGTCGGGGTGGGGGGCGTGCCACGCCGGTGCCCCGGCCAGCTCACGAAGGCGGACGATCCCCTCGGGCGAACCGCGCAGGAACAGCACGTCGCCGGGGTTGAGGATGGCGTCGCCGCCCGGATCGACGATCCAGCTACGGCCCCGGCGCACCGCCAGCACCCGCATCCCCGTGACCACCGGCAGCTCGAACGACGACAGCGGCCGGTTGGCGAAGTGGGAGCCGGCCGCCACCTCGACCCGGTGCGAGACCTCCTCGGCGCCCGACATGTCGACCACGAGCTGGCGGGGAATACCGAGTCGGCGCGACACGATGTGGGCGATGTCGACGGCATCATTTCCGATGCTCTCCACTGCGCTGATGACCTGCAGCACCGCCGACATGGCCTCGGCCTCCCGGGGATTGCGCACGGCGATGATGCACAGTGCCCGCATCTGGTGGACGAGCTCGCTGATCTTGCTCTCGAGCTGCTCCACCTCGTCGGCCATGTCGGCGTCGTCGAAGAAGAGCGAGGCGTAGGCGAGATCGACCATCAGCTCCGACGTGTCCTTGGCCTCGGCCAGCATCTCGCGCAGGTTGCGGGGTTCCACAACTCGCATCATGCCACCCCCCACACCACGAGCGCTCCCACCAAGGTGAGGGCTCCCACCACGTCGAGGCTGGCGCTCACGAGCGGGATCCCGTGGTTGTCGGGATCGAGTCCGAAACGGACGACCACCAGGGTTCCGTAGTAGGCGATGGCGGCGACGAAGGTGGTGGCCAGGAGACCGCCGGTGACGGCCACCGCCACCATGAGCGCCAGCCCCGGCGACGAGCGCCCGGCCATCACGCCGACCGTCCCCGCCAGCAGGGCCAACAGGGCGAAGATGGGCAGGGCCAGGGCGAAGGTGACCCGGATGTCGTCCCGGGCGCCACCCCGGGGAATGGCGCCGGCCTCGACCAGCCCCAGATGGACCTTGGTCGACAACCGGCTGGAGAGGATGCCGCCCAGGGCGCCGGCGGTCGACAGGTACCCGGGGAGGAGCACCAGCAGCACGGAGAAGGTCAGCAGACGGTCGATGGCCCCCTCCAGCACGGCCCCGGCCAGCAGGCTCAGGACGCCGGCCACCAGGAGCACCGGCAACGACTCGAACATCACCCGGCGGCTCAGGGACAGTCCGGAACGGAGGAGGAGGGCCACGATCACGAGGGCGACGATGACGAACCCGATGGCCAGGGCCCGGGTCAGCGAGCCGCGCTGGATGAGGTAGGTGGCGAGCACGAGGGCGGGCAGGGTGACGAAATCGCCCGACGCCGACACCAGGGGGGCGGTCACATTGTCGAGGTCCCAACCGAAGCGGACCGAGGCCACGGCCAGTCCGAGCGTGATGGCCAGGACAACGAACGAGGCGATGGTGCCGCCGAGGACCGACACGACGATGAAGTCGGAGATCCCGATGACCGAGACCGGCCCGTCGTCGAGCCACAGGGCCACGACCTCGGCCACCGCGGCCAGACCGACGGCGGTCACAAAGGAGGTCGCCATCGCCGCCACCACGTTTTGGCCGAGCAGGGAGTCCATCCTCCAGCTCCACGAGAACGTGCCGGCCCGGATGGCGCTCGACAGGCGGCTGCCGAGCGGTCCGAACACATTGCTCTGGAGGCCGATGGCAGCGGGGATGAACAACAGCAGGCCGGGGAAGGTGCGGAGGGTGTCGGCCACCGCGGCGAAGGTGAAACCGGTGATGAGGCTGGTGGTGGCCGAGAAGGCGAGCGCCCCCAGGCTCTGGCTCGCGTCGCCGGCGGCGGGCCCCAGCAGGCCACCGAGCGGCCGCCACGCCCGCCGCACCGAGTGGAGGCGGCGGCGTTCGGTCATCGGAGGAATCCGACCTCGGGCCAGGTTGTCGAAGCAGCGATCATGACGCCCTCGGTCGAGTGGGGAAGCGGCCCAGCATACGGGTGCGCCGGCCGGCCCCCGACGGCCCGATCCCGACCACCGATCCCCCGGCGATAGTCTCGGTTCCCGTGCACCGCTGGCTGTTCCTCGTCGCCCTCCTGGTCGTCGGCTGCTCGACCGACGGGCGGGCCCTGGCCGACCCCGAGGACTGGCAGACGACCACCACCCGACCCCTGCCGCCGACGTCGGCCCTGCCGAACGAGGACGGAGCCGACGGCCTGACCCTGCGCAGCCCCGACTTCGAACCGGGAGGCGAGGCGCCGGTCGGGGCGACGTGTGCCGACGCCAACGTGTTCCCCAGTCTCGAGTGGAGCGAGCTCCCGGCGGGAGCGGCCGAACTGGCGGTCGCCCTCAGCGATCAGACCGATCCCGACGAGCCACTGCTGCTGTGGCTGATGGCCGGAATCGCCCCGTCGGTGGCGGCGCTCGAGGCCGGGCTGGCGCCGGCCGGGGCCTTCGAGACCCTCAACGACTACGGCAACCTCGGCTACGGCACCCCGTGCCTGGAGAACCTGGGCGCCGGTCGACGCGACCTCCAGTTCCGCCTCTACGTACTCGACCAGCCGTCGGGTCTGGCTCCTGGCGATCCCGGCAACGAGGCGTGGGACACCGTGGCCGCCCGGTCGGTGGACACGGCGTCGGTCCTGATGCGGATCGACGCCACCGGCTGATCCGGTGCAGCGGACGTCGCCCCGACGCCGGGCTCACGTTTCGTGCCGCGGTCGAGCCGACACTAGGTTGAGGCCTCGTGGTCACCATCCACAATCCCGACGGTGAGTTCGATCCGGCCGAGGTCGCGGTGCGACCGGCGGCGACGGTGATGCTGCTCGACGACCGACCGGATCTCCATGTCCTGATGCTCCACCGGACCTCGAAGGTCGTGTTCGGCCCGGAGAACTGGGTGTTCCCCGGCGGGCGGGTCGATCCCGAGGATCACATCGAGGACTTCGATCGGCTCTGCCTCGGGCTCTCCGACCGCGAGGCGTCCCGCATCCTCGACATCGAGCGGGGAGGGCTGGCGTGGTGGGTGGCCGCCTGCCGGGAGACCCTCGAGGAGGCGGGATTGCTCCTGGCCCCCACGATCGAGCCGGCGCTCGACCTTCACCGGCTGCGCGACCAGGTGCGGGCCAACGAGCTCGCCTTCGTCGACCTGCTCCTGGCCAACGGGCTGACACTCGACGTCACCGCCATCGAGGAGGTGGGGCGGTTCATCACCCCGATGGGCCCGCCCCGCCGGTTCGACGCTCACTTCTTCGTGGCCAGGACCCCCGTCGACCAGGTGGTCAGCCACGACGACGGTGAGATCGTCAACACCGAGTGGATCCGGCCCCATGACGCCCTCGAGCGGTGGCGGCGGGGGGAGATGACGATGATGACGCCGACGGCCCGGATGCTGGCCTGCCTGGCCCGCTTCGACGCGGCCGACTCCGTCCTGGCCGCCGCCCGCCGCCGGCTCCCCTACCACCGGGTGCGGGTGGCCGACCCCGACGGCGACTACCGGGTGGTGCTCCCCGGGGAGGCGGGCTACGAGACCGCCGAGCTGGAGGTGGAGTCGGGTTGGATCCGCCTCTGGGAGCCGGCGGGCTGAGTCGACCGCCCGGAGGCCGGTCACCCGAGGCCGGTCACCCGAGGCCGGATCAGCGGAAGTCGCGGCTGGCAGGGGTGCTACCGACGGGGAGAGGCTCCAGCTTCTCCGCCACCACGTTGACGACCGCCTCCTGGCGCTCCACCCGGCCCCGAATCAGCAGGGCCGGGGCGTTGCGGGCCACCCTCCCGAACCTCGTCCAGCACCCGAGCGACACCACCACGTTGATCAGCCCCGTCTCGTCTTCCAGCCCGAGGAACGTGGTACCCGATGCCGTTGCCGGCCGCTGACGATGGGTCACCACCCCGGCCACCGCCACCTTCGTCCCGTGCTCCACCACGGCCAGGTCGCATGCTCGCACCACACCCTGGTCGTCGAGGGCGTGGCGTATGAACCGGGTCGGATGACCATCAGCCGCCACCCCCGTCGCCCACAGGTCGGCCATGGCCAGCTCCCGATCGGTCATCCCCGGCAGCTGGGGGGCCTCGATCCCGGTGACGATCCCGGCCAGACGCCCGGTGCCACCGGCCGCCACCGCCCCGGCCGTCCACAGCGCCTCCCGCCGACCCGTCCTGGTGCCGTCTCTCCCCCGATCGCCGGCACCCCCGCTTCGGTCGAAGCAGTCGAAGGCCCCGGCGGTGGCCAGCGCCTCCAGGGCCTCGGTCGTGGCCCCCGACCGCCGGGCCACGTCCTCGATCGAGGTGTAGGGCCGCCCCTCGGCGATCCGCTCGGCCAGCTCCTCACCGACATGGCGGACCGACCCGACCCCCAGCCGCACCGCCCACCCGTGGTCGTAGCGCTGGGCCCATATGTTGTCGGCCCCCGCCACCGTCACCGGCGGTGGTTCCATCCCGTCGGCCAACCGCTCCAGGGTGGCCTCCGCCTCCGAGGCGTCGATGCACGGCGGCAGCGTCGGAACCCCGTGACGGCGGGCGTCCTGCACCAGGGAGTGGGGCGAGTAGAACCCCATCGGCTGGGCCCGCAGCAGGGCGGCGCAGAACGCCGCCGGATAGTGCAGCTTCAGCCACGACGAGGCGTAGACCAGGTAGGCGAAGCTGATCGAGTGGCTCTCGGGGAAGCCGTAGTTGGCGAAGGCGGCCAGCTTGTCCCAGATCTGGACGCCGACGTCGTCGCCGATGCCGCGGGCCGCCATCCCGGCGAAGAAGCGGTGGCGCAGGCGCTCCATCCGCTGCCGGCTCCGCTTGGCTCCGATGGCCTGACGCAGCTCGTCGGCCTCCCCGGCCGAGAACCCGGCCACGTCGATGGCGATCTGCATCAGCTGTTCCTGGAACAGCGGCACCCCGAGGGTCTTGCCCAACGACCCCTCGAGCAACGGGTGGAGGTAGGTCACCGGCTCCTGACCGTTGCGGCGACGGATGTAGGGGTGGACCGACCCGCCCTGGATGGGCCCGGGCCGGATGAGGGCCACCTCCACCACCAGGTCGTAGAAGGTGCGGGGCTTGAGCCGGGGCAGGGTGGCCATCTGCGCCCGCGACTCGACCTGGAACACCCCGACCGAGTCGGCCTGACACAACATGTCGAACACGGCCCGCTCCTGGTCGAGGGTGGCCAGATCGACGGTGCGCCCATGGTGCTCGGCCACCAGGTCGATGGCGTGATGAAGGGCCGACAGCATGCCCAGACCGAGCAGGTCGAACTTGACCAGCCCGGCGGCGGCGCAGTCGTCCTTGTCCCACTGGAGCACCGTGCGGTTCTCCATGCGGGCCCACTCGACCGGGCACACCTCGATCACCGGCCGATCGCACATGACCATCCCCCCCGAGTGGATGCCGAGATGGCGGGGATGGTGCTCGAAGTGACGGGCCAGCTCGATCACCTCCGGGGGCGGGGCGTCGTCGCCCCGCTCGCCGTCGAGGCCCGCCCACCGGTCCATGGCCTTGGCGAAGGCGTCCTGCTGTCCGGGGGCATAGCCGAGGGCCTTGGCCGCGTCGCGCACCGCCGAGCGAGGCCGGTAGGTGATGACGTTGGCCACCTGGGCAGCGTGACGACGACCATGGGTGTGGTAGACGTGCTGGATGACCTCCTCCCGCCGTCCCGACTCGATGTCGAGGTCGATGTCGGGCGGCCCGTCACGTTCGGGCGACAGGAACCTCTCGAACAGCAGGCCGAGACCGACGGCGTCGGCGGCGGTGATGCCGAGGACGTAGCACACGGCGGAGTTGGCGGCCGAGCCCCGCCCCTGGCACAGGATGTCGGCCCTGCGGCAGAAGTCGACGATGTCCCACACGACCAGGAAGTAGCCGGGGAAGCCCAGCTTCTCGATCAGGTCGAGCTCCCGGTCGAGCTGGACCCACGCCTCGGGGCGTCGGCTGCTGGCCCGGGGCCCGTAGCGGCCGGCCCCCCCGTCCTCCACCAGTTGTCGGAGATACGCCATCTCCGACAACCCGTCGGGACAGGGAAAGGGGGGGAGGCGGGGGGCGACGAGCGACAGGTCGAAGGCGCAGGCCAGACCCAGCTCGGCCGCCCGCTCGACCACGCCGGGGTAGCGGGCGAACCGGCGGGCCTGCTCGTCGCCGGAGCGGAGGTGGGCGCCGGCCATGGCCGGGAGCCATCCCTCGATCTCGTCGAGGGAGCGGCGGGCCCGCACCGCGGCCATGGCCGAGGCCAGGCGCCGTTGGGCCGGCGAGGCGTAGTGCACGTTGTTGGTCGCCACCGGTTCGACCCCGGCCCGCAGAGCCAGCTCGGCCAGGGCATCGTTGCGGACGCTGTCGAGCGGGCTGCCGTGGTCCCACAGCTCGACCGCCACGTTGGCCCGACCGAACCGATCGATCAGACCGTCGAGGGCCCGGGCCGCCGCCGACGGGCCCTCCCGCTCCAGGGCGCGGGGCACGACCCCCTTGCGGCAGCCGGTGAGCACCAGCCAGTGGTCGAGGTCGGCGCCGTCGACCCAGCGGTCGAGGTCGGTGAGGGTGAACCGGGGCGCCCCCTTCTCCCCCGCCAACTGGGCCTCGCTGATCACCCGGGCCAACGTGGCGTAGCCGAGCGGATCGCGGGCCAGGACGAGGAGATGGCTGCCGTCGGGATCGGCCTGACCGGGACCGATGTCGAGCTTGTCGACGGTCAGCTCGGCCCCGAACACGGTGGGCAACCCCACCTCCCGCGCCGCCTCGGCGAAGCGGACGACGCCGTAGAAGCCGTCGTGGTCGGTGATGGCCAACGCCTCGAGCCCGAGACGGACGGCCTCCTCCACCAGCTCCTCGGGATGGGACGCCCCATCGAGGAAGCTGAAGCTCGAGTGGCTGTGGAGCTCGGCGTAGGGGGTCGTCGAGGGGAGACGGTCGAGCGCCGGGGGGGCGTAGGGCTGCCGCCTGCGTGACCAGGCCGGACTGTCACCACCGTCGGCGGCCGGCCCGAAGGGGCGGGCGTCGGGCGTCTGGTGAGGTCGGACCGGTTCGTCGGACAGCCTCCGCGCGATGTCGCGCCACGGCACGGGGGGGTTCTGCCAGCCCATGCCTGCACCCTAACCGAACATTGGTTCGATCGAACAGGAGTTCGAGTTGACGCAGGTCAGCCCGTCAGCGAAGGGTTCCTCGGACCGAGCCGACGAGTGGGCTGTCGTCGAGGGGGGTGACCGAGCACAACACCTCCCGGTCGTCGAGCTCGGTCCACGTCCGCTCGGTGGGGATGATGCCCGAGATGTCGAGCATCGACTCGTCGAACGAGACGCCGACGAACGCCTCGAACTCGGCGAGGCACCCCTGCAACCAGCGGTCCTCCAGGGCCTCGGAGCCCGGATAGTCGCCGTCTGGCAGATCGAACCGGTGGTAGAGCTCGAACTCGTGCTCATCACCGCAGGGAACGACGTCGACCGTCGTCACCGCCTCGCCCTCCGACCCGTTGAAGCAGTCCCCGACCCTCAGGTCGGCGGCCTCCAACGAACCACCCGTGACCACGGCCCCCTCGGCGTCGCGCTCGGGTCCGTCGTCGCTCGTGCAGCTCACGGCGGTGAGCAGGAGCGTGGCGATGACGACCGACCGGCCGGTTCGGGCGACGAACCTCACGCGCCTGTTCTAGACCGGGCCCCGACGAAACGCACCCCCCGGAAGGCGGTTCCTCTCGACAGCCTCTCATGGGCCCGAACCGCTCGGCCCGCCCTGCGCCCACGGCGCCGCCGTCGCCGGGCAGGTACCGGAGCGGGACCTATACCCGCTTGGCCGAGAGCGCCGCCAGTAGCGGGTCGGCCATGGTGGCCGCCCCCGAGAGCGAGGCGAAGAGCGACACCGTCCGCCGATCATCGGCCTCGAGCCGGCTCAGCAGCTCGATGCCGAGGAACAGGGCGGAGATGGCATGGGCCAGATCGCCGGTCGGCACGAGGGCGCCGAACGGCGTGTCCTCGAGGCAGCGGGAGAGAGCACCGGCCACCAGCTCGTCCCAGGGGTCGAGGATCTCGAGGATCCGCGGGCCCATGTCGCTGTTGGCCGACCAACCGGCGACGATGGCGGCGAGGGCGACATGGTCGGGGTCTTGCTCCGAGGAGTGGAGCTCGACCGCCACCTCCACCAGCTCCGACAGCGACGTCACCCCGCCGAGGCGAACCCGGAAGCGGTCGATGCGGCGATCGTTGGCCCGTTCCAGGGCGGCGATCAGCAGCTCCTCGACCGAGCCGAAGTGGTAGAAGACCAACGCCTGGTTGAAGCCCCCGGTGCGGGCGATGACCCGGGCGCTCGTACCCACCAGGCCCTCGTTGCGGACCGTCTCGAGGGCGGCGTCGATGATGCGATCCCTCGTCTCCTGGCCGGTCCGGCTCGTCCTGCGCTCCCCCATCGCTCCCAA
The DNA here is from genome assembly GCA_050330635.1 of Acidimicrobiales bacterium. Classification (GTDB taxonomy): domain Bacteria; phylum Actinomycetota; class Acidimicrobiia; order Acidimicrobiales; family SZUA-35; genus CADEDH01. The sequence goes on from JBHJNQ010000060.1 coordinate 30,595, forward strand.
TTCTGGCCCGACGGCGCCGCCATGGCAGGATCGGGCCCGATTCCGGGCGACGACCCGGCCGCGTCCCGTGCCCGCCCGCAGGGCGACGACCGGATCGACCGACCGGCACCGAGGGCCGACCGCTACCCTGTGGCCGTGAGCACACTGCGCCCGGAAGCGGATCTGGACAGCATGGTCGTCGGTCTGCTCGACACGATCCGAGGTGTCGGCCCGCTCGTCGTCGCCTTCTCCGGCGGGGTCGACTCGTCGCTGCTGGCCGTCGCCGCCGTCCGAGCCCTCGGTCCCGACCGGGTGCTGGCGGTCACCGCGGACTCACCGTCGTTGGCTTCGGGCGAGCTCGACACGTGCCGCCGCCTGGCCGACGACTGGGGGGTGCCGTGGCGGTCGGTGCGCACCGACGAGCTGCACGACGACCGCTACGTGGCCAACGCCGGCGACCGCTGCTACTGGTGCAAGTCGGCCCTGATGGACGAGCTCGAGCCCCTGGCGGCGGCGCGGTACGCCACGGTGGCGCTCGGCGTCAACGTCGACGACCTGGGCGACCACCGGCCCGGTCAGGAGGCGGCCGGGGCCCGCGGCGCCCGGTTTCCGCTGGTCGAGGCGGGCCTCACGAAAACCGACATCCGGGCTCTGGCCCGGCGGTGGGGGCTGTCGGTGTGGGATCGCCCGGCCATGCCGTGCCTGTCGAGCCGGCTTCCCTACGGCACCGCCGTCACCGTCCCCCTGCTCGGTCGGGTCGACCGGGCCGAGGCGGCGCTACGGGGCCTCGGCTTCGACGACGTGCGGGTCCGCCACTACGACGACACCGCCCGCATCGAGGTCCCCCCGGCCGACCTGGGCCGGGCGGTGGCGTCGGCGGCCGGGATCACCGCCGCCGTGCGGGCCTGTGGCTACCGCTACGTCACCCTCGACCTCGACGGTCTGCGCTCCGGCAACCTGAATCAGGCCCTCGCCGACAAGGCTCCCGCCGACCCGGTGCCGAGCGGCGGCCCGATCCCTCAGCCCGCCACCTGAGGACCGTCCGCCGGTGACCGACGCCCGACTCGACCTCGACCGAACCCGCCGGACGAACCTCCCCGAGGCCGTCTACTGCCACCACAAGACGGTCGACCAGTGCGTCGCCATCGTGGCCGAGATGCTGTCGGCCGGCACCGACGCCGTGGTCGCCACCCGGGCCACACCCGACCAACGCGCCGCCCTGGCGGAACTGGACCCCCAAGCGAGCGCCGCCACCACCCTGACGTGGCGCCACCGACCCGATACGGGCCGCACCGTCACGGTGGTGGCGGCCGGCACCTCCGACCTGCCGGCGGCCGACGAGTGCCGACTCACCCTCGCCGCCCTCGGCCACCGGGTCGAGGGCATCACCGACGTGGGCGTCGCCGGCCTCCACCGCCTCCTCACCGTGCTCCCCCAACTGGAGGAGGCGGACGTGCTGGTGGCGGTGGCCGGTATGGAGGGGGCGCTGCCCACCGTCCTGGCCGGACTGGTGGCCCAACCCATCATCGCCGTCCCGACCTCGGTCGGCTACGGAACGTCCTTCGACGGACTCACCGCCCTGCTGTCGATGATGACCAGCTGTGCCCCCGGCATCGCCGTGGTCGGTATCGACAACGGCTACGGGGCGGCGTGTGCCGCCCATCGGGTGTTGGCCTCCGGCGGCGCCGGGGGCGGGGCCCGTCGGTGAGCGGACCCCGGGGCCCGTACCGGCTGTGGCTCGATCCCGGCTTCGGGGCCTCGGGTGACATGCTCCTCGGTGCCCTCCTCGGTCTCGGCGCCGATCTCGACGCGGTACGGGCCGACGTCGCCCTCCTCGGTGTCGAGGGCTGGTCCCTCACCGCCGGCCCCACCAGCCGGGCCGGCCTGTCGGCCACGAGGGCCGAGGTCGACACGGCAGGCGACCACCATCCCCACCGGAGCTGGACGAGCATCGACGCCCTCCTGGCGGGAGCCGCCCTCCCGGCCCGGGTGGCGGCGGGGGCCAGGGCCACCTTCCGCCTGCTGGGCCACACCGAGGCCGCCATCCACAGGGTGACGATCGACGACGTCCACTTCCACGAGGTGGGGGCCCTCGACGCCATCGTCGACATCGTCGGCGTGTGGTCGGCCCGTCATCACCTCGACGTGACCGAGATCCACAGTGGGCCGGTCGGCCTCGGCAACGGCACCGTCCGGGCCGCCCACGGGCTGCTCCCGGCGCCGGCCCCGGCCACGGTGGATCTCCTGCAGGGGGTGCCGGTGCGTCCCGTCGACACGCCGGCGGAGACGGTGACCCCCACGGGGGCCGCCCTCCTCGCCACCCTCGTCGACACATGGGGCCCGATCCCGGTCGGGATCCTGGCCGGCTCGTCCCGGGGGGCCGGCGGCCGGGACCCCGCCACCCACCCCAACGTGGTCTCCGCCCTCCTCGTCGCCCCCTCCCCCACCCCAGCCGGCCCGTCGACCGGCGGTGCCCCCGGGCCCGACGACCCCGAGCCGGTCGCCGTGTCGACCGCCGTGGTCCTCGCCACCAACCTCGACGATGCCACCCCCGAGATCATCGGCCGGACCATCGACCGGCTGCTGGCAGCGGGGGCCGATGACGCCTGGGTGGCCACGGTCACCATGAAGAAGAACCGTCCCGGGCACGAGCTGCGGGCCCTGTGCGCAACCGACCGGGCCGACGAGCTGCGCCGGGTCCTGTTCACCGAGACCGGCACCCTCGGGGTACGGACCGAGACGGTGGTGAAGCACGCCCTGGCCCGGCGGATCGAGACGGTCACGATCCGGGGGCATGACGTGGCGGTGAAGGTCGGACCGCACGGGACCAAGCCCGAGCACGACGACCTGGTGGCCCTGAGCGACCGGACCGGGCTCCCGGTTCGGCAGCTGGCCGAGGAGGCCCGGGCGGCGAGGAATGACCGACAAAGGTGACTTTCGCCACGATCTGTGGCCACAATTGACGGGATGAGCACCGTAACCAGCGTCGACAGCGACGTCCGGCGCCGGGTGGGGCGGGCCTGGCGCAAGATACGCCGAGGGGCCAGCGCCGTCCGGGTCAAGGACCTCTTCTACGCCACGGGCGACGACGTCCTCGATCTGGCACTGGCCGATGCCCTCAGCGTGATCTGCCAGCAGGACGCCATGCGCATGGGTGAGCTGGCCGACGCCCTCGACATCACGCCGGCCTCCACCACGCGGGCCGTGTCGTGCCTCGTCGACAGGGGGTACGTCGAGCGGGAGAAGGCGGCCGACGACCAGCGTTCGATCCTGGTGTCGGCCACCCCGGCCGGGCGGGCCCGCTACGAGGTGTTCAACGGCAAGATCCAGGCCGGACTGTCAGAGATCCTCGATGAGTTCTCGGTCGAGGAGCAGGAGCAACTGGCGAACTACCTCGAGCGGTTCGTACGCTCGGTCGATCGTTTCGTCGAGCGCCACGAGCTCGATCACAAGTCCCATTCCTGACACACCCGTTTCATCGAGTCCCTGTTCATCGAGTCCCTGTTCATCCAGTCCCTGTTTCAGCCACTCATCCCGGCACCCTGTGCCGGAGGCCCCGTCCAGCCGACGGAGGTAGGAGCTCAATCATGAAGGCAGCCGTCCTCAACGCCATTCCCGGCCGGCTCGAGATCGAGGACATCGACGTCGATGCTCCCGGGCCGCGCGAGGTCCTGGTGCGGACGGCGGCCGCCGGTCTGTGCCACAGCGACCTCCACTTCATGGAGGGCAAGTACCCGTATCCGGTGCCGGCGGTACTGGGTCACGAGTCGGCCGGTGTGGTGGAGGCCGTCGGGTCCGCCGTCAGCTACGTCCGACCCGGCGACCACGTCATCACCTGCCTGTCGGCCTTCTGCGGCTACTGCGAGCAGTGCATCAGCGGTCACCTGTCGCTGTGCGACAACAAGAACACCGAGCTCGTGCGGACCCCCGGTGAGCGGTCGCGGCTGGCCCGCCCCAACGGCGACCCCGTCAACTCGTTCCTCCACCTCTCCTCGTTCGCCGAGCAGATGCTCATCCACGAGCACGCCCTGGTGAAGATCGACGAGGGGATGCCGCTCGACAAGGCGGCCCTGATCGGTTGCGGGGTGACGACCGGCATGGGGGCCGTGTTCCGTACCGCCCGCGTCGAGCCGGGGTCGACGGTGGCCGTCATCGGCTGCGGCGGGATCGGCCTGTCGGCCGTCCAGGGGGCCCGGATCGCCGGCGCCAACAAGGTGATCGCGGTCGACATGGTGAGCTCCAAGCTGGAGCTGGCCCAGACCCTCGGTGCCACCCACGTGGTCGATGCCTCCAGCGGCGATCCGGTGGAACAGGTCAAGGACCTGACCGGCGGCGGCGTCCACTACAGCTTCGAGGCCGTGGGTCTCAAGGTCACGGCCGAGCAGGCGTTCAAAATGCTGCGCAACGGGGGCCAGGCCACCGTGATCGGTATGATCCCGGTCGGTACCACCGTCGAGGTCCACGGGCCCGAGCTGCTCTACGAGAAGACCCTCACCGGCTCCAACATGGGCTCGAACCAGTTCCGCACCGACATGCCGCGCTTCGTCGAGATGTACCTCGACGGCCGGCTCAAGCTCGACGAGATGGTGTCCAGGACGATCGACCTGGAAGACATCAACGAGGGCTTCGAGCAGATGAAGACGGGCGAGGTCGCCCGCTCCGTCATCACGTTCGACTGACTGCCGAACGACCGAACGGCCAGCAGTCGACCACGAGACAACCCCGACGGGAGGATCGATGCCGTACTTCGAACAGGGTGACGTGAAGCTGTACTACGAGGAGCACGGGGAGGGCTTCCCCGTGCTCCTCATCGCCCCCGGGGGGATGCGCTCGGCGGTGACGTTCTGGGAGTCCGCACCCTGGAACCCGATCACCGAGCTGGCGGGCGACCACCGGGTGATCGCTATGGACCAGCGCAACGCCGGCCGGTCCCGGGGGCCGGTCTCCGGTGACGACGGGTGGAATACCTACACCGCCGACCAGCTCGCCCTGCTCGACCATCTCGGCGTCGACCGTTTCGCCGTGGCCGGCATGTGCATCGGCGGCCCCTACATCATGGCCCTCATCTCAGCGGCCCCGCAGCGGGTGGCGGCCGGGGTGGTGTTCCAGACGATCGGGCTCGACGACAACCGTCAGGCGTTCTACGACATGTTCGACAGCTGGGCGGCGGAGATCCGCATCGACCATCCCGAGGTTTCGGACGACGAGTGGGCGTCGTTCCGCCAGTCGATGTACGGGGCTGACGACTTCCTGTTCACGGCCGGCGCCGACGAGGTGCGGGCCTGTGAGACACCCCTCCTCGTTCTCCTCGGGGGCGACGTCTACCACCCCGAGTCGGCCTCCCGGAGCCTGGCCGAGCTGGCCCCCGCCGCCACCCTCATCGAGCAGTGGAAGCGACCGGAACACCACGAGGCGGCCAAGGCCGCCGTCGCCGAGTTCCTGGCCGCCAACGCCCACTGAGGGCGGGAGGGTTACCGGTGGTGGACCCGACCCCCCGGTGGAGCGACCGCCGCCACCGAGTACTCGAGCGCCGGCTTCACCGGTTGACCGCCCACGGCCCGGCAGGTGATGGTGGGAACGGTCCGGCCCGCCGTCACCTCGACGGTCCAGGTGTCGTCGCCGGTGACGATGGTGCAGCGCCAGCGACCTTCGTCGTCCTCGACGGCGGACACGGTGCGGTCGAGGTCGTCGAGGCCCCAGCCCCGGAGGGCCAGCACCGCCCGCTCTGCCACCTGGGCCGGCCCCGGGGCCGCGCCCCACCATCCCCGGCAACGGGTGGCGGCCGCCGCCGGGTCGATGGTGCGGTCCAGCACACCGAGGGTGGTGGCGACATCGAGGCCGGCCCACATGCGACCGTCGGGCAGGGTCATGGCGGTGGGAGCGAATCGGTGACCGCCGGTGTGGCTGACCCGGCGCACGACCAGTCCGGAGGGCCCGATCCGGGGTCGGGCCGCCTCGAGGTCCGCCGCCAGCCGGGATCCCTCGGCACCGCAACACACATCGTGTGAGCCCTGGGTGCACACGAGCAGGGTTGGCGGTGCTTCGTCGAGGGCCTCGACGAGCAGCCGGTCGGCCGCCCGTGGGTCGTCGGTCAGGGCCGCCCCCACCGCCGCCAGGTCGGCGGCGCCGTCGACCCGGTAGCGGCGCCTGGCCGCCACCGGGCCTCGACGTTCGTAGACCACCACCCCGGTCGGTCCGTCGGCCCCGGGCACGGCGGCCAGGAGGCGGGTGGGGACGGGCGACGAGGCCAGCCGCTCGGCCAGAGGCGTCAGTCGGGGGTGGGCCAGGGCCGGCTTGGGCCACGGCAGCGGCAGATCGGCCACCACCACCCGGTCGGCCCTGATGGCGGTCCCGCCCGGGTCGAGCTCGATCCGGACGGCGTGGTCGGCGCAGCGGAGCGCCTCGTCAGCTGCCGGCAACAGGTGATCGAGCGAGGTCGACATCACCCTCAACCGTAGCGGTGTGTCCGGTCCGGGGCGGAGGTCGGACGGTCCGCCATCCACCCTCGGCCATCAGGTAGGCCGTGATGGCGATGGCGACCACGGCGCCCATGCCCATGATCGTCGGTCGCAGACCGATCGCTTCGGCCAGGGCCCCCAGAGGAAGGGCGGCGATGCCGAAGCCGGCGAACGAGAGCTGCAGCAGCGACTGGACCCGACCCTGGTGCTCGTCGTCGCTCATGGCGAGGGCCAGCGTCGACGACAGGGTCTGGAACACGGTCGTCGAGGCGCCGACCACGCAGATGATGGCGAAGGCGACCCAGAACGTGGGGGCGGCCCCGAGGGCGACGACGGTCATGCCGAAGGCGAACCCACCGATCGTCATGGCCGCCTTGGCCCAGGGCGAATCGGCCCGGGCGGCCAGGGGAAGGGACACGGCGACGGCGCCGAAGGCGCTGGCCGAGCTGGCCAGGCCGACCCAGCTATCGCTCAGGCCGAACTCGCCCTCGATGAGGGCGGGGAGGAAGGCCACGTAGTTGAACCCGAACATGATCACGACGAACGAGCTGACGACGAGGAGGCGGAGGGATCGGCGGGCGGCAACGTAGGCCACCCCGGCGCGGATCTCGGCCAGGGGTCGGGCCCGGCCGGCACCGGGGCCGACCCGGTTCGGCGTGCGGGGCAGCCGGAGGAGGAAGGCGAAGCTGAGCAGCGAACAGGCGCCCGAGATCACGTAGGCGCCGCCGATGCCGATGACGGCCACGCCGGCCAGGACGCCGGCGATGGCGGGAGCGAAGACCCGCGTGCCGTTCATCGACAGCAGGGACAGGGCGATGGCGTTGCCGATCTGGTGGCGGCCGACGATGTCGGAGGCGATGGCGATGCGGGCCGGCCCGAAGAAGCCGAAGGCGCCACCCTGGGCCACGGCGGCCAGCAGGAGCATCCAGAACTCGACCACACCGGTGATGACGGCGATTCCCATGCCGACGGCCGCCGACATGATCACGGCCTGGCTGACCACGAGCACGGCCCGTTTCGACAGCCGGTCGGAGGCCACGCCACCGAGCGGCGTGGCGATCAGGAGCGAGATCCCGAAGCAGAGATAGGCCAGCCCGAGCGCACCCTCCCGTTCGGTCAGCTCCCAGGCCAGGATTCCCCGCAGGAGGAACTGCATCTGCACCGACATGAACGAGAACAGACCGCCCCACCAGAGGATGGGGTAGCCGGGCGACCCGAACGAGGAGAAGGCGGCACGCCTTCCCGTGCGGTTCGGTGCGTTCATGGTTAGACAGGCTAACTGTTTCCGGCCGCGTCGTCCGATCCTGTGGGCCTCCACAGATCCTCCACAGGGTCGGTGGCGCTCTCCACAACCCGCCCACACCTCCTTCCACATGGACGTTTGCACATGGCCATCGGGTGCTCATGATCTAAGATCCGGATAGATCCCCAGGGCAGTGGGGACGGATGGCACTGGTATGGGAACGGCGGAGAGCAACACCGGAGGCGGTGGGTCGGAGGGAGCCGTGACAGGCGCGCCCGAACCAACGACGACTCCCTCGCAGCACGGCGAGGGCCTGAAGTCGTTCTGCGTCGAGGACGCCGAGCGCTTCATCGCCGACAGCTACGAGGCGGTGATCGCCAGCTGGCTCGACGGGGGCGTCACCCTCGACGGTGCACCCCCCGACACCGGTGCACCCCCCGACGTCGGCGTCACCCTCGAGGCCGACGACCCGGCCGGCACCCGCCCGGCGACCGGCGACAGTGCGACGACGACGTCGCAACGCTCGCCCGACCCGGTGCCCTCGACCGGGACGACGGTGGCGATGACGAGCTCACCCTCGGTCGGGGCCACCGGCACCGCGACGTTCGAGCTCGGGCGACAGGGATCCGATGGCGACGAACGCACATGGCCGTCGACCCGGGCACTCGCCACCGACGGTCCCTCCCGCCCCGGCACCCGGATCGCGGTGACCGTGGCAATGGTGGCGTGCCTCGGTGTGGTGGCGGCTCTGCTCGTCCCCGACGGGGGCCAGAGCCTCGACACGACCGCCGGCACGACGTCGTCGTCGACCCCGGCGACGGTGGCCGACGAGACCGGGGCCGAACAGGTTCGGGCCTTCGTCGAACTCGATCCCACCACGGCGGCCGACTCCACCACCACCCGTCGACCGACCACCAGCCGACGGTCGACCACCACCTCGGCCTCGACCACCCGCTCCTCGACCACCCGCTCCTCGACCACCGGATCGCCGACCACCGATTCGGGCTCGCCGAGCTCCGGCGGCGAGGGGACCGCCACGAGCGGTGCCGATGGCGCCGCCGGCACCGGGACGGCCACCACCGGGTCGTCGACCACCACGGTCGGGTCGTCGACCACGACGGCCGGGGCCTGCCCCAACCCGTCGTGGCGGGTCGTGCTACGAGACGACTTCGACGGCCCGTCGCTCGCCACCTCCCACTGGTCCACCCTCGACGGCACCGGCAACGGAGGCAACGGCCTGTGGCGCTCGACGTCGGTGTGGCTGGCCAACGGCTACCTCAACATCACGGCCAAGATGATGGACGGGCAGCTGGTGTCCGGCGGGATCCGCAGCACGCTGGCCCAGCCCTACGGCCGCTACGAGGTGAGGGTCAGAACCGACCCCGACCCGTCGCACACGCTGAGCGCCCTCGTCGCCACCCGGCCCACCTCCGGCAATGCCACGGCCGACGGCCAAGCCGTGCTCTACGAGACCCCGGCGGCAGCGGGCGACCGATCGCAGTTCCGGTCGGTGGTCAGCGGCCCCGGGGGCCAGGACGTCACCACCCAGACGGTCGACGCCACGGCCTGGCACACGGTGGTCCTGGAGTGGACGCCGGCGTGGATCCGGATCCACCGCGACGGCACCCTGGTGAACCAGATCGATGACGACGGCACCGACCTGGTCGGTGACGGCGACCAGCGTCTCACCATCGAGCTCGATGCCTGGGGTCCGTCCATCCCCCACGACCAGACCATGCAGGTCGACTACGTCACGGTGTCGGCCCTCGACGGCTGCTGACCGCCCGGGGCCCACTACAGTCCGCCCCGGAACGACGCGACGCCGCCCGGCGTCGGGGCGGGAGGAACGAGATGAACCTGCGTCACGGTCGACCCTTGGTGGCCACCCCCGGACCGTCGATCATCCCGGACCGGGTCCTGGCCGCCATGGCCCGCCCGATGCCCAACATGTACGAGGGCGACATCGTCGAGGTGTCCGACCGGGTCATGGCCGCCCTGCCCGGGCTGGCCCGCACCACGGGCCAGCCCTTCGTCGTCATCGGCAACGGCCACGCGGCGTGGCAGATGGCGATCTGCAACACGCTGTCGAGGGGCGACAAGGTGCTGGCCCTCGAGTCGGGCCGCTTCGCCGTGGCCTGGGCCCAGATGGCCGCGGTGTCGGGGGTGGAGGTCGAGATCCTCCCGGGATCGGAGCGGGATCCCGTCGACCCAGGGGCGTTGCAGGCCAGGTTGGCCGCCGATACCGGCCACGAGATCGACGCCGTCCTCGTGGTGCAGACCGACACCGCGACCTCCGTCCTCAACGACATCGCCGCCCTCCGGGCCGCCATCGACGATGCCGGTCATCCCGGCCTGTTCTTCGTGGACTGCATCGCCTCGCTCGGCTGCGACCGCTACGAGATGGACGCCTGGGGTGTCGATCTCACCGTCGCCGCCTCCCAGAAGGGCCTGATGGTGCCGCCCGGGGTGGCGTTCGTGTGGGCGGGGCCGCGAGCCCTCGATGCCTACGAGCGGGCCGGCCTGCGCAACGGCTACTTCGACTGGGGGCCCCGCATCGATCCCGAGGTCCACTATCAGCTCTTCGCCGGTACGCCCCCGATCTCCCACCTCTACGCCCTCGACGTGGCCGTGACCATGATCGAGGAGGAGGGTGGGCTCGAGGCGGTGTGGCGCCGCCACCAGGTGCTGGCCGACGCCGTGCGGGCCGCCGTCGAGGCCTGGGCGTCACCCCGGCACCTGGCGTGCAACATCATCGACCCGGCGGCCCGTTCCAACGCGGTGACGACGGTCCTCACCGGCGACGTCGACGCCGCCGCCCTGGCCGCCCTGTGCGAGCACCGGACGGGGCTTACCCTCGGCCACGGCATCGGCCCCTTCGCCGGCCGGGCGTTCCGAATCGGCCACATGGGCCACCTCAACCCGCCGATGGTGCTCGGCACGCTGGCCACGATCGAGGCCGCCCTCCGGGCCCTGAGGGCACCCCTCGGCAACTCGGGGGTGGCGGCGGCCGTCGAGATCGTGGCCGAGGCGCTCGCCCCGGACGGGCGGTGATACCGCTCAGCCGCTGGTCGGCAATTCCTTGAACGGGCTGGTGGTGTCGATGCCCGGTTCCTTGGGCAACCCGAGCACCCGCTCGCCCATGATGTTGCGCAGCACCTCGTCGGACCCGCCGGCGATGGCCATGGCCGGCATGCCGAGCACGTAGCCGACCCACGAGAACGTCCCCCACTCGCCGGTGTCGGCCACCAGCCTGGCACCGAGCACGTGGGAGACGAAGGCCGAGGTGCGGCGCATCGTCTCGGTCAGGGCCAGCTTACCGCCCGACATCTCGGGGCCCGGGAGCTGGCCGGCCTGCAGCTTGGCGATGGCCCGCTGGTTGGTGTAGCGCTGGATCTGGGTGCGGATGTAGATGTCCGTGAGCTGCTGGCGCACGACGGGATCGTCGGCCAAGCCGAAGTGGCGGACCATCTCCCGCAGGCGGCTGAAACCACCGCCGACGCTCGATCCGCCGCCGATCGAGGCCCGCTCGTTCATGAGGGTGGTGAGGGCTACCCGCCATCCGTCGTTGACATCGCCGAGCCGGTTGCCGTCCGGAACCCGGACCTCGTCGAAGAAGACCTCGTTGAAGTTGGCCCCGCCCGTCATCTGCCGCAGGGGCCGCACCTCGATGCCGGGGCTGGCCATGTCGACCACGAACCCGGTGAGCCCCTTGTGCTTTGGCATGTCGACGTCGGTGCGGGCGATGACTTCGCCGACGTCGGAGTAGTGGGCGCCCGAGGTCCACACCTTCTGGCCGGTGACGATCCACTCGTCGCCGTCACGCTCGGCCCGCATCTGGAGGCTGGCGAGGTCGGACCCGGCGCCGGGCTCGGAGAACAGCTGACAGCCGACCAGGTCGCCCCGGTACATCTTGGGCAGCAGATCGGCTGCCACCTCGGGTCTGGCGTGATCGAGGATGGTGGGGGCCACCATCCCGAGCCCGATACCGAAGAACCGTTGATCGGGGACGTCGTAGTGGGCCTCGAGGTCGCTATAGGCGTTCTCGTAGGTGCGGGGCAGGCCCCGGCCTCCGAGGTCGACCGGGCCTGCGATCCATCCCAGACCGGCGTCGTAGCGCGTCGCCCGCCACGCCTGGGCCTCGGCCAGCTCGCGCCGCTCGGCCTCCCGGTCGACCTGCTCGAACAGCGACGGGTCGTCGGGGCCCTCCCCCCACACGAACGCCTTCGACTCGGCCTTGCGTGGCGCGTTGGCCTCCAAGAAGGCGGTCGCCTCGGCGGTGAACTCGTCCAGCGTGGTGTCGGCCATGGGGGTCAACGTAGTGGGTGGTTGCGCCGTCGTCGACGCCGCTCACCCTCCCCGGGCCCGGTCGACGGCAGCGACCTTCTCCCGCACGAGAGGGATGAGCTCCCGCCCGTAGAGCTCGGCGTCGGGGAGCGGGTCGTAACCCCGGATCAGGAGGCTGGTGGCCCCGAGTTCGTAGTAGCGGACCAGGGCGTCGGCCACCGTTTCCGGTGAACCGACCAGAGCGGTCGAGTTGCCGGGGGCGCCGGTGGCGGCGGCCAGGGGGGTCCACAGGCAAGTGTCGTGGAGCTCGCCGGCAGCCGCCGTCGCCAGGAGGCGCTGGGAGCCGACGTTGGTCGGGTCGGGCGCCGGGCGGCGGCGCCCCTCGACCCGGGCCAGGATCTCGTGGGCCCGTTCCCAGGCCAGGTCGTCGGTGGGGGCCACGATCGGGCGGGTCGACAGCGAGAACGTAAGCGCTCGCCCGTTCCCGGCCGCCGCGGCCCGGACGCGGGCCATGAACGCCGCGGTGTCGGCCAGGGGTTCCCCCCACAGCATGAACACGTCGACGTGGGGGGCGAGGGCGGCCACGGCGGCGTCGGACCCCCCTCCCCCGTAGACGGGGATGCAGGGTTCCTGGTGGCAGCGGATGTCGGCGTGGGCCCCCTTGATCCGGTAGAACTCGCCGGCGTGGTCGAACGGCTCGGTCTCGGTCCACGTTCGGCGCAGCAGGCCAGCGTACTCGTCGGTGCGGCGGTAGCGGGCGGCGTGATCGAGGTGGTCGCCATCGCGGGCCTGGTCGGTGTCGTTGCCTCCGGCGATGAGGTGGACGGCGAGCCGGCCCCCGCTCAACTGGTCGAGGGTGGCCAGCTTGCGGGCGGCGACGGTGGGGGCGACGAAGCCGGGGCGGTGGGCGAGGAGGAAATGGAGTCGGGTGGTGACCGAGGCGGCGTGGGCCCCGACGAGGAAGCCGTCGGGGGCGTTGGAGAAGTAGCCGATCAGCACCCGGTCGAAGTCGGCCTCCTCGTGGATGTGGGCCGTCTCGGCGATCACCTCCGGACGGAACGGTGGCCCGGAGGGGCGGACGATCTCCGACGCCACCCGCGGTGCGATCCACCCGATCATCTCGACCGGCATCTGCGCCCTCCCCCGTTCGCTCGTCGCCGCCCCGAGCGGGGGCCGCTGCCGTGTTGGGCATGTTGGCAAAGGGCTCGCACCGCCGCCAGCCGGGCCGGGCGGGCCGAGAATTGGACGACCCACCGGGGGCGAGGAGCAGAATGGGACCGGCCCGCCACCATCGGCGGTGGCCCGGGTCGTCGGCCACGGCCCGATGGAGCCGGAGGAGGCACAGGTGGACACCGACGCCAGCGAGGACCAGCGAGCACTGCTCGACGTGTCCCAGCGCTTCATGGAACAGACCTGCCCGCTCACCACGGTGCGCGACCCCGACCTCCGAGACGGATCGTTCTCCGCCGCCTATCGGCGGCAGGCGGCCGAGTTCGGCTGGTTCTCGATGCTGGTTCCCGAGGAGCTCGGCGGGGGCTCCATCTCCGACAACGGCACCCTCGACGCCGCCCTGATCGCCTACCACCGAGGTCGGCTCCTGCAGCCCGGCCCGTTCGTGGCGACCAACGTGACGGCGTGGGCCATCGCCCAGGCCGGAAGCGAGCAGCTGCGGACCGACGTGCTCCCGGCACTGGTCGGCGGCGAGCGTCCGGCGTCGTGGGCGGTGGCCAGCGCCACCGACCGTGAGCTCGATGGTGGTGTGACGGCCGAACCGCGCGGTGACGGGGGTCTGGTGCTGACCGGAGCCAAGACGGCCGTCCAGGACGTGGAGCCGTCGTCGTGGCTGCTGGTCACCTGCCGCACCGCCGCCGGTCCGGCCCAGGTGGTGGTGGCGGCCGACACCGAGGGGGTCACGGTCACCCCGCTCGAGTCGCTCGACATCAGCCGCCGCTTCGCCGAGGTCCGCTTCGACGGCGTGGCGGTGCCCGCCGACGCTGTGGTGGGCGAGCCGGGCTCGATCGGCGGGCCGCTCGACCATCAGCTGGCCCTCGCCGCCGTGCTGACGACGGCGGAGACGGTGGGGGCGATGGACCACGAGCTGGCCATGACGGTGGAGTACGCCAAGGACCGGATCGCCTTCGGTCGGCCCATCGGCTCGTTCCAGGCGGTCAAGCACCTCCTGGCCGACACCAGCCTGGCGGTCGAGATGGGCAAGGCGGTGTCGGCTGCCGCCGCCCGCTCTCTCGGCGACGACGACGGCTATGGGATCGAGGCCGCCAGCATCGCCAAAGCCCAGGTGGGTGAGTCGTCGATCGAGCTGGCCCAGAACTGCTTCCAGGTGTTCGGCGGGATCGGCTACACGTGGGAACACGACCAGCACCTGTACCTGCGTCGCCTCACCACCGACGCCGGGTTGTACGGCGATGCCACCTGGCACCGCGAGCGCCTCTGCCAGCTGGCCGGAATCTAGGACTCCAGGATCGACGAGGGAACGAGATGACCACCACCGACACCACCGCCGCCACCGACATCGACATCGACGCCTTCCGGCGTGAGGCCCGAGCCTGGATCGAGGCCAACCTGGAACGGCGGGCCGAGCCGGTCACCGGCCGCCCCCGACGTGAGGCCAGCACCCCTGAGGAGATCGAGAGGGCCCGAGCCCTCCAGCGCGTCCTGTTCGACGCCGGCTGGGCCGGCATCTCCTATCCGGCCGACTACGGGGGCCGAGGGCTGACCGCCGCCCACGAGCGGGTGTGGCGGGAGGAAACGCTGAACTACGTCACCCCCGAGTTCGGGGTGGCGGGCAGTGTCACCTTCGGCGCCATCGGCCGCTCCCTGGTGGCCCACTGCACCCCCGAGTTCCTCCAACGGCACATCCCCAAGATCCTGGCCGGCGAGGAGCTGTGGTGTCAGTTCTACTCCGAGCCGGAGGCGGGCTCCGACCTGGCCGGAATCCGAACCAGGGCCGTGCGCGACGGTGAGCGGTGGATCATCACCGGCTCGAAGATCTGGAGCAGCGGCGCCTATGTGGCCGATTGGGCCATGTGCCTGGCCCGGACCGACTGGAACGCCCCCAAGCACCGGGGTCTGACCTGGTTCGCGGTACCGACCGACACCAAGGGTGTCACCATCAACCGGATCCAGCAGATCAACGGCAACGCCGAGTTCTGCGAGGAGTTCCTCGACGAGGTCGAGGTGACCGACGACGACGTCATCGGCGAGGTCAACCACGGCTGGTCGGTGACCCAGACCATGCTCGTCTACGAGCGGGGGGCGGGCGAGGCGGGGGCCACCCCGGTGGAGCCTCGGGAGCTGGCCCCCGACCTGGTGGCCCTGGCCCGCCGGGTGGGGCGCACCGACGACCCGGCCGCCCGTCAGGCCATCGCCCGGGCCCACGTCAACGACTACGCCCAGTACCACCTCGGTCGCCGTCTGGCCGCCCGGCTGGCCAATTCGGCTACCCCCGACCACGCCGTCGCCGCCTACGGCAAGCTGGCGGCCGGGGTCCTGACCCCGATCCGGGCCCGGCTGGCCATGGAGGTCGGCGGGCCGGCCGCCCTGGCCTGGGCCGCCGGCGACACCGAGGGCGGTCAGCCGGCCCTCGACTACCTGAACGGCCGGGTGATCTCGATCGCGGCCGGGACCAACGAGATGCAGCGCAACGGCATCGGCGAACGGGTCCTGGGTTTGCCCCGCGAACCCAGCTTCGACACCAACAAGCCGTTCAGCGAGGTGCTGGCCGGGGCCCGCAACTGGAGCCCCAAGGTGGGTTGACCCCGCGCCACCCCGGCCCAGCTCATGGCCGCCCACACCGGCCCCGAGCTGTTCGTCCGCTGGGTCGGACCCGATGGGCTCACCACAACCATCCAGGTGTGGGACGCCCGCGACGGCGGCGAGTGGCGCTACGTCGCGGTGGCCGACGGCGTCGAGCACGGCTTCGAGGGTGCTTCCATCAGATCACCGACACCCGCCTCACGGCCCAGTCCCTCGTCGACAGCTTCGAGGCCCGCGACGCCTGGCTGGCATCGGGCATGGAGAGGTCGGGGTGAACGAGGGCTACGCCAAGCTCGACGCCCTGGTCGCCGAGGGCTGATCGCCTCCGGGCCATCGTCGGTCGTGACCTCGTGTTGCGGTGGTCGGTGCGGTGGCGGGTTCGGTGACAGAAGGCGCAGCGGAGGGTGAGCTCGTCGGTGGTGGTGTGGTGGGTGATGGTGTGGTCGGGAGTGTGGTCGTAGTGGAGTAGGCGGCGGCCGCCGCAGTCGACGCAGGCGCCCCGGTGGCGTTCGTGGACCACTCGTTTCTGGCGGTGGTGGGGTGTCGCCGTCGGCTGGAGGCGTTGACGGGGCGGGCGTCGGCGTCGTGGATGAGGGCTCGGAGGAAGCTGGTGGGCACGATTCGGGCGACGGTGCTGTCGGGGAGGGGGGTGCCGTCGTCGAGGGTCTGGGCGTCGACGGCGGCGGTGAGGGTTCCGCCGGCCAGGGGGGCCAATCGCAGGGTGACCACCACCGTGCCGTCGCCATCGACCCGGCTGGTAAAGGACCGGCGGGCGTGTTGCTCGGCTTCGAGCCGGTCGGGGTCGACCCGCCCGGTCCGCCACACGGCGATGACCCAGGCCAAGGTGTGGTGACCGACCGGGACGCCAATCAACGCGTCCGCGGACGTGCTCGCGGCCACGACGAAACACCGCACCACCAACCAACCAACCAACCAACCAGCAAGCCGAGGTCTCGTGACCAGCCGGGACGCCAACCAACGCGTCCGCGGACACGCCACAGCCACAAACCTGGTCGTCGGCGGCATCGTCGACGACGACGCCGACCACCGGAAGCGGACGCTCCACGGGCCGCCGGCTCAGGCCGCCGGCTCAGGCCGCCATGACCGGCGCTGTCGCCGGGGCGCTTCCGATGTGCAGCTCGGGTGACCACGATCAAACGCGTCCGCCGACACGCCGCGGTCACGACGACGAGCGGCCCAGCCGGGTCACCGGCCCGCAGCCTGGCGCTTCTGGATGTTGGCCCACTCGTCGCGGAGCCCGACGGTGCGGTGGAACACGGTGGGATCGTCGAGATCGGCGGCGAAGTAGCCGAGCCGTTCGAACTGCACGACGTCACCCGCCCCCACGTCGAGGAGGGCCGGTTCGAGCTTGGCCCCGGTCACCATCTGGCGCGAGTCGGGGTTGAGCGATGCCAGCGGGTCGGCTCCGTCCAACCCCGGATGAGGATCGCTGAACAACCGGTCGTAGAGGTGCACGGTGGCGTCGACGGCGTCGTCGGCCGAGACCCAGTGGATCGTCGAGCGCACCTTGCGGCCGTCGGGGGTGGTGCCGCCGGCGCTGGCCGGGTCGTACGTGCAGTGGACCTCGACCACCTCGCCGGCGTCGTCGGTGACGACGTCGTGGGCCGTCACGTAGAACCCGGCCCGCAGGCGGACCTCGCGGCCGGGGGCCAGGCGGTAGTACTTGGGGGCCGGCTCGAGCATGAAGTCGTCGCCCTCGATCCACAGCTCGCGCCCGAAGCGGACCTTGCGGGTTCCGGCGCCGGGGTCCTCGGGGTTGTTCATCGCCTCGAGCCACACCGTGTCGTCGCCGCCGGCGGCGGTGTCACGCTCCGGCCAGTTGGTGATGACCAGTTTCAGCGGATCGAGGACGGCCATGCGCCGCAGGGCGGTGCGGTTGAGCTCGGTGCGGACAAACGACTCGAGCAGCTCGATGGCGTGCACGCTGTTGGTCCGCGCCACCCCGATGTGATCGACGAAGGCCCGGATCGCCGCCGGCGGGTACCCCCGCCGCCGCAGACCCCGAAGGGTGGGCATGCGGGCGTCGTCCCACCCGTCGACCGTGCCGTCCTCCACCAGCTGGCGCAACAACCGCTTCGACAGCATCGTGTGGGTGAGGGCGAGGCGGGCGAACTCGGTCTGCTCCGGCTTGTGGTGGGGTAGGTCGAGGTGATCCAGGCACCAGTCGTAGAGGGCCCGGTGGTCGGAGAACTCCAGGGTGCACAGGGAGTGGGTGACACCCTCGATGGCGTCGGACTGGCCGTGGGCCCAGTCGTAGGTCGGGTAGATGACCCACTCGTCGCCGGTGCGGACGTGATGGGCCCGCCGGATCCGGTACAGGACCGGGTCGCGCAGCTGCATGTTCTCGTGCTGCATGTCGATACGGGCTCGCAGCACCCGGGAACCGTCGGCGAACTCGGCGGCCCGCATCCGGCGGAACAGATCGAGGTTCTCCTCGGGGGTCCGGTTGCGGAACGGGCTCTCCACCCCGGGCCGGCCGAAGCCACCCCGCTGCTCGGAGATCGTCTCGGCGTCGGAGTCGTCGACGTACGCCAGTCCGTCGACTATCAGCGCCTCGGCCCAGGCGTAGAGCTGCTCGAAGTAGTCGGAGGCGTACTTGGTGGGGTTCGACGGCCGGTACCCGAGCCAGGACAGGTCCTCCTCGATGGCCTCGACGTAGCGCTCCTCCTCGGTCTCGGGGTTGGTGTCGTCGAAGCGGAGGTTGCACTCGCCCCCGAACTCGGCCGCGATCGAGAAGTTCAGACCGATCGACTTGGCGTGTCCGATGTGGAGGAACCCGTTCGGCTCGGGCGGGAACCGCGTCTGGACCCGGCCCCCGAACCGCTGGGAGGCGTTGTCGGCCACGACCTTGGCCCTGACGAAGTCCGTGGATGCCGTCGGGGTCTCAGCTGGACTCGAGCTCACCCCTACGAACGTAGCGACCCACCGGCGGGTTGCGGCCACTAGCCTGAACCCCGTGACCACGACCCGTCCGTCACCCGTGCCCTCCGCCCTCGGCTCCGATCGGGCCCCGACCCGGCCGGTGGTGACCGCCTCGCTCATCCTGGCGGCGTGGACTTTGTTCGTGTGGCTGGGGCGGGTCCGCAACGTGCTGGCCGACGACACGCTCACCGGGTGGTCGGCAGGCTGGCGGCTCGCCCTCTCGTCGTCGTTCGTGGTCCTGGCCCTGGCCGTGGTGGCGGCCGTCGTCCATCAGCGAGCCACCGCCGCCGCCGGACCCACCCCGGCTCTCCGCCTCGGCGCCGGGGCCCTCGCCGCTCTCGGTATCGCGGTTTGGGCCGTGCGGGGCACCGACATCGCCGTCGGCGACCACAGCGCCGCCTTCATCGCCGTCCACGTCGTCCTGGCCGTCGTGACCATCGCCCTCGGCGTCGTCGTCCTGGGGCTCCTGCGCAACCCGTATCGCCGACCGGGGCGGTAGTCTGGGCCGCTCATGGGTGAACCAGTAACTGCGATGGAGAAGACCTCGAACCGACCGGGTTTCGTTCGCTTCGAGACCAACCGGACACTCACCGGCATGGGCCACGAACTCTACCGGGCCGACGAGGAGATCATCGGCCACCGGCCACCCGACGAGCTGGCCCGGCGCCTGTTCGAGACCGGTCAGGTCGACGAGGTCCACGTGTACGGCCAGGCGATCACCGTCAAGCTGTTCAAGGACGCCTCGAGCGACGGTCTCAAGGAGATCATCGAGAACCTCTACATCCACTACCGACCCGGGGTCGAGGTACCGACGCCGGAGTCGTTCGCCGCAGAAGCATGATCCGGCGGTCCGCCCCCGCCAGGGTCGGACTACTCGGCAACCCGTCCGACGGCTACGGGGGACGAACCCTCGCCCTCGCCGTGCCCAGGTTCGAGGCCACGGTCACCCTCGACCACGACGACGGGATCGTCATCGTGGGCCATCCCGACGACGAGCCCCGCTGGCCCTCGCTGGAGGCCATGACCGAGCGGCTCGATCGCCACGGCTACGGCACCGGGCCCCAACTGTTGGCTGCCACCGTCCGCACGTTCGTCGACGTGGCCCGCTCGATAGACCATCCCCTCGTCCCCATCGGCTTCCGGCTCAGCTACGAGACCTCGATCCCCCGCCAGGTCGGCCTCGGCGGCTCCTCGGCGCTCGTGGTGGCGGCCCTGCGCTGCCTGGGCGAGCATCACGGGCTTACGATCCCCGAGATCCTGCTCCCCTCGATCGCCCTCCGGGTGGAGACCGAGGAACTCGGGCTCTCGGCCGGGCTCCAGGACCGGGTGGTCCAGACCTTCGGCGGCCTGGTGGCCATGGACTTCGCCGCCGTCGAGGTCGACGCCCGGTTCGGGGTGGCCCACGGCCACTACGAACAGATCGACTGCAGAACCCTGCCGCCGCTCTTCCTCGCCTACCGGGAGGGGGCGGCCGAGCCGAGCGACGTCTACCACCATCGGCTCCGGGTCCGCTACGAGGAAGGCGATCCCGTGGTGCGGGAGGTGCTCCGAGACCTGGCGGCGCTCGTGGTGGAGGGCCGGGCCGCCCTGCGGTGGGACGACGGGGCGCGCTTCGCCCAGCTCCTCGGCCGCAACATGGCCCTCCGGCTGGCCCTCGGGCCGCTCCCGGCCGACCAGCTCGAACTGATCGAGGTGGCGGCGGCCTGTGGGGCCGAGGCCACCTTCGCCGGTTCCGGGGGGTCGGTGGTGGGGGTCCACGAGGGGCCGACCCATCTGGCGGCGCTGGGCGAGGCCTACGCCACAGTGGGGGCCGAGGTGGTGGCCGTCGAGCCGTCGGGGACGGTCGTCGATGACGACGGCGACGACGATCCGGCCGACAACGTGGTCGCCCTCCCCCGCCGGGCCGACCGCTGAGCGCCGGGTCGACGATACGGGGCGCGGTGGGTGACACTGGGTGACGAACGAAGCGACCGGGTGCCGCCGGCACCGGCAACGAAGGGACCAGCCATGTCGAAGCCCAGCTATCTCGGACTGTTGAACGCGATCTCGGTGGCCGAGACCGAGGCGCACGGCTACCTGAACGCCTGGGCCGACACCACCGACGACCCTCAGCTGGCCGAGACCCTGCGCTTCGTCGCCATGCGGGAGGGTGAGCACGGCATCGCCTTCGCCAAGCGCATGCTCGAACTGGGCTACGAGGTCCGCCGACCGGGGTCGACCACCGGGGCGGAGGCGGCGATGTCGGTGGCCACCGCCACCGACTGCAGCGACGCCGAGAAGTTCGAGGCCTTGAAGGTGGGCCGGGCCCCGAGCGGAACCGACGTGTTCGACTCGATGTTCAGCGACAAGACGATCGACCCCGTGACCGGCGGGCTCCTGGGCCGCTACATCGCCGAGGAGCGCGATTCGGGGCACCGCCTGGCTGCCGAGTACGAGCGGGTGCGGGCGGCGGCCAACGCCAAGAACGGCTCGAAGAAGGGCAAGGGCAGGGGCAAGCCCAAGGCGAAGGGCAAGGCCAAAGCCAAGAGCTGAGTCCTTGACAGAAGGCGAACACTTGTTCGACCATGGGGGATGGTTCGAACCGAGGCTCCCGACCGAGCGCCCGACCTTGGCGTGCTGGAGCGGCTGCGTACCCGCCTGGGGCCGGTCACGCTGGCCCGCGAGCATCTCCTCGAGGCCCCGGAACCCCTCCTGCCCCTGGTCGGGGGCCATGGCCTGCAACGGGGACACTCCGTCGGGTTCGACGGTCCGGGGAGCTGGTCGGTCGCCCTCGCCCTCGCCGCCACCGCCGCCGGGGCCGACGGGTGGACGGCGGTGGTCGGGGTCGAGGAACTGGGGCTGGTGGCGGCCAGCGAGCTCGGCGTCCGGCTCGACCGCCTCCTCCTGGTCGAGTCGATGCCCTCGACCCAGCTGGCCGAGGTCCTGGCCGTCCTCGTCGAGACGGTCGATGTCGTCATGGTCGACCCCCGACGGCCGGTCGGGCACCGCGATGCCCGCCGCCTGAGCGCCCGGAGCCGGGAGCAGGGATCGGTCCTGTTCCATCTCGACGGCGGCCGCACCTGGCCCCTGGCCCTCGATCTGACCCTCACCGTCGTCGATCAGCGGTGGGAGGGCCTGGGCCGGGGCCACGGGCTGCTCCGCCAGCGCCGGCTGACGGTGGAGGCCAGCGGGCGACGGTCGGCTGCCGGCCGGCGTCGCACCACGGTGCTGCTCCCCGGTCCCGGGGGGAAGCTGGCCGCCCTCGATCTGCCCACCACCCTCGACCTGCCCACCGACCGGGAGGTCGAGCCGGGCCTCAGGGCCGCAGGCTGATGGGCGGGGTCAGGATGGCGGTGGTGTGGTGCCCCGACTGGCCCATCGTGGCCTGGGGGGTCCCATTCGATGAACCGGCGGTGGTGACCGTGGCCAACCGGGTGGTCGCCACCTCGCCGGCGGCCCGGGCCGAGGGGGTGGCCCTGGGCCAACGGCGACGGGACGCCCAGAGCCGCTGCCCCGGCCTCGCCGTCCTCGACCGCGACCCCGGGCGCGAGGCCCGCCTGTTCGAACCGGTGATCGCCACCCTCGAGGAGCTCACCCCCCGGATCGAGATCAACGGTCCGGGACTGGCCGGGTTCCCCACCCGCGGACCGTCGCGCTTCTTCGGAGGGGACGAGGCGTTGGCCCGACGGGTGGTCGACGGGATCCGCCCCGTCCTGGCCCGTCGGGGCGGGGTCAGGGTGGGTATCGCCGACGGGGTGTTCGCCGCCCGCCTCGCCGCCCGGTCGTCGCCGGCGGTGGCGGGCCCGCTCGTCGTCCGACCGGGTGGCAGCGCCGAGTTCCTGGCCGAGCTTCCCGTCGGCACTCTCGACCTCCCGGAGCTGACCGGGGTGCTCGAGCGGCTCGGGCTGCACACCCTGGGGGCCTTCGCCTCCCTCGCCGCAGGCGACGTGGTCGGCCGGTTCGGCCGTGAGGGCCAGCTCGCCCACCGTCTGGCCCGGGGCGAGGACGAGCTTCCTCCCGACCTTCGGCGACCGCCGCCCGACCTGGCCGTGACCTGGCAGTTCGATCCCCCCGTCGACCGGGTCGAGCGCTGCGCCTTCGCCGCCCGGTCCCTGGCCGACGACCTCCACACCGCCCTGTTGGCCGAGGGTCTGGCCTGCCTCCGGGTGGCTGTCGAGGTCGAGACCGACCGGGGGGAGACCCACACCCGGCTGTGGCGCCACGAGGGCGCCCTGTCGGCCGCCGCCATCGCCGACCGGGCCCGGTGGCAGCTCGACGGCTGGCTCCGTCACCGGCCCGAGGGTCGGGAGGGGTCGGGGATCGCCCGGCTCGCCCTCATCCCCGACGAGGTGGTGGCAGCCACCGGTCGGCAGCTCGGCTTCTGGGGTGGCCGCAACGACCGGGCCGACGACGTCACCCGGGCCGTGGCCCGGCTCCAGGCCCTGCTCGGACCGGAGGCGGTGCTCGTCCCCGAACTGAGGGGCGGGGTGGCTCCTGGTGACCGGGTGACCCTGGTCCCGGCGGCCGCCGTCGACCTGACCGAGGAACGCCCGGCAGCGGCGTCGGGGTGGGTCGGCGAACCGTGGCCGGGGCAGGTGCCGGCCCCGTCACCGGCCCGCGTCGCCCCCGATCCCCTCCCGGCGGAGGTCCTCGACGCCGTCGGGCGGCCGGTCGGGGTGTCCGGGCGGGGGGAGATCACCGCTCCTCCCGCCCTGCTCCGTCGCCACGGCGAGACCCGGGCGGTCGTGGGGTGGACGGGGCCGTGGCCGGCCGACGAGCGATGGTGGGACGGGCCGAACCACCGGCGGCGGGCCCGGCTCCAGGTCACGACCGACGACGGGTCGGCGCTGCTGCTCACCATCGAGCACGGGGCCTGGGCCGTCGAGGCCTTCTACCACTGAGGTCGCACCGTGACGGGGCGACGGTCAGCAGCCACCGCCGTACGACCAGACCTTGACGTAGTCGACCTGCATCGTCACCGCCGAGGCCAGGGTGGCCGCACGGGCGTCGAGCTGGATGGCGAGCGCCTGATCGGCGTCGGGGACGAGATCGGCCTCGGTTTCCCGGATGTCCCCGACCAGGCTCCCGTCGCGGTAGAGCCGGATCCCGGTCGGGGTCCACTCCATGATCAGGGTCTGCCAGGCCGAGCCGGCGGCCAGGGTGTCGTAGATGTCGATCCCACCGGCGTCGGAGGCGGGCGATGTCAGCGCCACACCGCGCATCGTGTCCGACGGATCGGTCCGGATCCGGAGCTCATAGCGCCCGTAGGTCTGCTGGTGGCGGTGCCGGAGCCCACCGGACACGAGCTGGTCGCCCTCCATGGCGGCGGTGATGGTCAGGGTGCCACCCGAGCTCGACAGGGTCGACGGCCGGCGCAGGCCGTTGCCGTCGTTGCCGACCGAGTCATGGACCTGCCACACCCCGGTGTCGACCGACGAGGCGTCGAACTGCTCGGTCAGGACCGGGTTCCAGGTGATGCCGGTGCAGGCGGTCGTCGGTGCCGCCGCCGAGGCGGTGGTGGGCGCCACCGAGGACGAGGACGAGGACGTCGATGGCGCCGAGGACGTCGATGGCGCCGAGGATGCCGTAGCCGTCGACGTCCCGGGTGCCGTCGAGGCCGTGGTGGGCGCCACCGTCGACGAGGGCGACGTCGAGGGCGACGACGACGGGGGTGCCGAGGATCCGGGGGCGGCCGACGAGGGAGCAGCCGTGGAGGCCGACGTGCCGGGTCGGGCGGTGGTGCTCGTGCCGGCCGAGCCGGAAGCGGGAGCCCTGGCCGCCGTCGCCGCCTCGTCGGTCGCCGGGTCGTCGGTGACGGACGGCGACGAGCGGACCCGATCGCTCTCGGCACTGGAGGGTCCGCCCCTCGAGGGCGCACCGTTGCGGGCGGCCAGCGGGCCGATGACGGGACCGGCGCCGGCATCGCCTCCCAGGGCGTCACCGGCGGTGGTCTCGAGGTCGACGCCGCCCCCCGAGGCGAGGAGCAACCCCGCCACGACCACGGCGGCGAAGCCGGCCACCGCGACCGATCCCCGGCGAACCCACATCATGCGCTGGGCGCGCCGTGGGGCGGATCGGGCGTCGGTGCGGTCGAGCTCGAGCGTGTCGACCTCGGAACGACGGGCGGCGACGGAACCACCGCCGGCCACGCACGCCCGGAGAGCGGCGGCGGGCAGGGAGGCCAGACGGCGGACGACCACCGCCACGAGGGTGGCGAGCCGCCCGAGGGCGGTCACGGACGCTAGCCGTCCCAGGGTGGCCAGTCGCCCCTCCCTCCAGAAGACGGCCTCGGGGCCCGCCGACACGTACTCGTCGGCCAGATCGCCGTAACGACTCCAGTCGGCGACGCTGGCCTCGGCCGGTGGCGAAGCGGGTACCTCGGCGGTGTCATCGCCAGGATCGACACCGAGGTCATCGGTGGGGGCGGCCACCGTCGAGAGCGAGAGGGGCCCGGGGATCGGCGGCGACGTGTCGGTGTCGCCCACCCCGTCCCTCGTTGTCCGCTCGTCGGCCCGCCCGTGTTCGGTCCGTGAGGTTCGCATCAGTTCAACAACCACCCTGCACCCAACGGCCACGAGCATAGACACCAGTCGACATGTTGAGAACGTATGACAAACCTTTTTCTTTTTCGCGTCGACGAGGTGCGTCCTGGGTGACCTCGCCCAGGGCGGGACGCGTTCGAGTGCCAGGGCCGAGTGTCGGAGCGGGCGGGAGGCCACCGAACCGGCGGTGCGAACGATCAGAACAGGGTGGTCTGGCCGGCCGGAGGCAGCCGGCGGACGCCGCCCCAGGGCAGCGACTCCATGAACACCCACGACCGCCGGTGGATGGCGGTCGGCCCATAGGCCCTGAGGGCCGTCTTGTGGCGGGGACACGGATAGCCCTTGTTGTACTCGAAGTCGAAACCCGGGTAGGCGTCGGCCTCGGCCCGCATGATGCGATCGCGGGTCACCTTGGCCAGGATGGAGGCGGCGGCGATCGACAGGCAGGTGGCATCGCCCCGGACCAGCTTGCGGGTCGTCGGATGGCCGACGAAGTCCCACTTGCCGTCGAGGATGACGGCGTCGGGGCGGAGGCCGAGACCGTCGAGGGCGCGACGGGCGGCCAGTTTCTGGGCCGCCGACATGCCGAGCTCGTCGCACTCCGTGTGGCTAACGTGGCCCACCGACCAGGCGACGCACCAGTCGGCGATCCGGTTGAACAGGGCTTCCCGTTCGGGCTCGGTCAACTGCTTGGAATCACGCAGCTTGTAGATCCTGCGGGCGCGGGGCACGACGGCGGCACCGATGGTGAGGGGACCGGCCCACGAGCCCCGGCCGACCTCGTCGATCCCCACCACCACCTGGTGGCCCTCGTCCCAGAAGCGGCGCTCCTCGAACAGGCCCGGCGACCGGGCCTTCAGCGCCTTGCGCAGCTTGGGCACGGTGGCGGCTGCCATGGGCGTCGACTGTAGCGGAGCGCCGACCGGCACGAGCCGGGTGCCGCTACCGGCGGGTGACGTGAAGGGGGAGGCCGAGGAGACCGTGAGCTGCCTCCAGTAGCCCCTCCGACATCGTCGGGTGGGGGTGGATGGTGCCGGCCACGTCCTCCACGGTGGCCGCCAGCTCGATGGCCAGGGCCAGCTCGGCCACGAGCTCGGAGGCGTTGGCGCACGCCAGGTGGGCGCCGATGACGGTGCCGTCCCCGTCGGCCACGAGCTCGACGTGGCCGGCGACGGCCCCGAGGGTGCGGGCCCGGGACGAGGCCGTCATGGGGAACACGAAGCGCCGGGCCGTCACCCCGACCGCCTCGGCCTCGGCCACCGTGGCCCCGACGGTGGCCACCTCGGGGTCGGCGAAGACGACGGCGGGGACGGCGGCGGGTTCGAAGCGGGCCGGGATGCCGGCGGCGGTGCGGGCCGCCACCTCGGCCTCGGCGGTCGCCTTGTGGGCCAGGGCCGGGCCCGGGGTGATGTCACCGATGGCCAACACCCGGCGCCCGGCCCAGCGGGTGGGGTCGACGATGAGGTGGCCGGTGGGCGTTGGACGGATCCCGACCACGTCGAGGCCGAGATCGTCGGTGTTGGGGCGCCGCCCCACCGCCACGATGACCCGTTCGGCCGGGAGGATCTCCGTAGCGCCGTCGGCTCCCGCCACCTCCAGGCCGACGTCGGTCAACCCTCCGGCCCGACACGAGGTGCGGACGTCGATCCCGAGGTCGGCGAGACGGCGGGCCACCACCCGCCCGAGGCGGGGTTCCAGTCCGGGCAGCAGCGCCGGCTCGGCTTCGACGATCGTGACCTGGGCCCCCAGCTTGCGCCACGCCGTGCCCAGCTCGACACCGATGTAGCCCCCGCCGACCACGATCAGCGTGGCCGGGACGTCGGTGAAGGCGAACAGGGCTCCGGTCGAGTCGACGACCCGCTCGCCGTCGAAGGGCAGATGGGTCAGCTCCACCGGACGGGAGCCGGTGGCGAGAATGGCCTCGTCGAACTCGATGTGGGACACGGCATCGTCGTCGAGGATCGCCATCCGGTTCGGCCGGCTGAACCGGGCCGTGCCCCGCACCACGGTCACCCCGGACGCCGCCAGCAGCTGCGCCACCCCGCCGGTGAGGCCGCTCACCACCGAACGGAGGTGGTCCTGCAGCTCGGCCAGGTCGACGGTGGTCTCGACCCTGACCCCGGTTCCGGAGGAGGTGGTGGCCAGGTGAGCCACCTCGGCGGCGTGGATGAGGACCTTGGAGGGGATGCACCCGACGTTGAGACAGGTACCGCCGACGGCATCGCGCTCGACCAGGGTCACCTGGCGCCCGAAGGCGGCCGCCCTGAGGGCGGCGGCGTAGCCTCCCGGTCCGCCCCCCACCACCAGCACCTGGGTGGCGGTGGCGACCTCCCCGACGACCACGACCGTGCCCTCCCGCTACAGGAGCAGCGTGACGGGATCGGACAACGCCGAGGCCACGCACTCGTGGAAGGCCGACAGGAGGTCGCCGTCGACCAGGCGATGATCGGCCGACATCACGATCGGCAGCACCGGCCGGGCCTCCACCCGGTCGTCGACGACGAACGGCCGGGCGGCGATGGCACCGAACCCCATGATCCCACTCTCGCCCGGCCGGATGATCGGGGCCGCGAAGTAGCCACCGTTGGAGCCGTAGTTGGTGACGGTGAACGTCGACCCGGCGAGCTCGGCGGCGGTGACGGTGCCGGTCCGGGCCGCCTCCGAGAGGCGGGCGACCTCGGCCGCCATGGCCAGCACCCCGAGCCGGTCGGCGTCGGCCACCACCGGCACCATCAGGCCCTGCTCGCTCGCCACGGCGACGCTGATGCCGACCCGCCCGTGCACGGTGATCGTCTCGCCGGCCAGATCGAGCGTGGCGTTGACCAACGGGTAACGCCGCAACGCCCGGGCTACCGCCACCATCATGATGGCGAGGGGGGTGACGTTGACTCCGGTGGGAGCGGCC
This sequence comes from Acidimicrobiales bacterium, assembly GCA_050330635.1. Lineage (GTDB taxonomy): Bacteria > Actinomycetota > Acidimicrobiia > Acidimicrobiales > SZUA-35 > CADEDH01. The sequence goes on from JBHJNQ010000060.1 coordinate 58,702, forward strand.
GCCTCCCGCAGCGAGGCTCGGGCCGCCAACAGGGCCGAGGCGTCGATCTCGTTCATGGCGGTGACGTGCGGGATCGTCGACCACGAGGTGTCCATGGCCCGGGCCGTGGCCCGGCGGATCCCCCGCAGCGGATGGACCCCGGGCTCGGCCTGGCCCAGCCGGGTCGCTGGGGCCAGCGGCGGGGGCGGGGGCGGGGG
>JBHJNQ010000061.1:0-99398 GCA_050330635.1 Acidimicrobiales bacterium
GCGACCCTGTCACCACAGAAGGGTTCATATGGGCCGCCCAGACCCGCATCGCCCTCAGGAAACTAACGGAAACAACCGCACGCGCCTGACAAGGACAAACTACCGCGACAGCCTCTTAAACGCGACCATGGCGCCGAGTATCTCGACGCGATCTGGAATCCAGCCACGGGCAGCATGGAGATCTACGTTCGTCGAAGCGGCGCCGAAGGTGCGTCGCGATCGGCAGTCGAGACGACGCTGGCCCGGGATGTAGGCCAAGGCGCCACCGTCGTGGTCGAGGTCGACTCAGTGGATCGTGCTCAACTAGAAGCCGCCAAGGCCAACGTCGTTGCGCAGTTCGCAAAGGCTCGGTCGGCGGCGAGCATCGGACTGTCGCTCGACGAGACGTGCGGCAAAGTCGTAGCTCTCGTGGACAGCAGTGCTGATGCGCGGCTGGTCGACGACATCATGCGGTCTCTCGACCTGCCTGACGACACGATCGTCCCAGTCGTGGCCGACGCCGGCTTTGAGACAATCGACCGGTACGACTACCACAACCCGCAGATCGGGGGCTTGAGCCTTCAGGTCAAGAACTTCCTGACTGGCGCCGCCAAGCAATGCACCTCGGCCATACCGTTCCACAACGGAAGCGGCTCCCTCTACGCAATCACAGCGGCACACTGCCTTCCTAGCGTGGCTCCGACTCCCCATCTTGGGTACTACGCAAACGTCGACTGGTATCAGGGACTCCTGGGCGGCGTCGACATCAACGCGTGGGGTGGTTCGTACTACGTCTACGGTGGCCAACTCGATGTCGCTGTCACAAAGATCATCTCGTCGGCCTCAGCCGGATCGAGCACCATGTGGCACGGCGGTAACCACTCCACCGTGGCCATGAACTGGTGGAAGTGGCACCACTCGCTGTCGAAGAAGAACGACCCCGTCTGCCACTCGGGGGTCAACTGGGGCCATCAGGTCTGCGGAATCATCACCGATGTCGACTGGGATGGCACCGTCTCTGGAGTCAGCTTCGACGGCCTGTTCCGGACGAACATGACAGGCTACCCCGGCGACAGCGGTGGCACCGTGTGGTCGGATCTGCCAGACGGTAGGTGGTACGTCGGTGTAATGGCGGCGGCGAATCCCTCCGACACCCTGTTCACTCACGTCGGCTACATCAAGCCGAAGTTCTGGTGGCTCCAGGCCCCAGTGAACATGTTCTAGGTGCTGCCTACCCGGCCCACGCCTCCACGACGACTCCGTTCTCCACGGTAAGGAGGATCCTTTCGCTGGGGCTCGACGAGAGCTCGAGGAAGTCGTCGGAGACAACCTCGATCGTGGACCAGCCGCTCTCCTCAGCCCATGCTCTTGCCGCCTCCTCTGGAAGTCCGACCACTTCATCGATGCGTACTCTCGGGCCGACTGGGAGGGCGGTCGCATCAATCGGTTCGGGTAGCTCCAACGTCTGGGGTCCTGCGGCCTCGCTACAGCCCACCGCAAGTAGCATCAGGCCAACGACAACAGCTGCTGCGGATCGGCGGACAGGCATACAAGTTCTTGTCGACACAGGAGCACCCCGGCTTGAGTCCCGAGCGACCCTGCCCATCCTAGAAGACCCTCTACCGCTTGTGCCGGCGGCCTCGGTCGTGCTCGGCGGTGAGGGCGGCCACGGCCTCGATGCCGGGCTTGGCGTAGCGGGCCAGGGTGCGGGGATCTTGGTGGCGGCTCTTGGCTTGGAGCAGGATCGCCGACACACCGTCCTCGCCGAGGTGGGTCAGGGCCGAGTGCCGTAGCTGGTGCAGGGTTGAGCCGCCGCTGGCTTGGCTGAACAGCTTCCAGGCCATTTGGTAGGACAGCCTGCCCAGTCCGGTGTCGGGGCATCGATCCCGGTCGGCGGGGACGACGTTGGGTTGGCGTTTGGTCACAAACACTGGGCCTCGTCGACGGCCGTTGAGGTATCGGGGCAGCAGCCGGGCGGTGCCTGAGGCCCAGACCACGGTCTCTCGGTGGCCGCCTTTGCCGATCACGACGGCCCGCTTGCGGCCGAGGTCGAGGTCCTCGATGTTGAGAGCGAGGATCTCGTTGGACCGGGCCGCTGTCTCATACAGCATCCGCCACAGGGTCCTTTCTCGCAGCTCGACGTCAGGCCGGGTCCAGAGGGCGTCCAGGTCGTCGTAGGCGATGGCCTTGGTCTCGTCCCGGGGCTCACGTTTGCGCTCGATGCCTTTGAGCGGGTCACGCCTGAGCCACCCATTGCGGTCGCAGTACCGGACGAAGGACTGCAGGGCGGTCATGCGGGAGTTCCATGTCGAGGGGGCTGCGTCACCCCAGCGGCTCTCGAGTGTGGATCGGACCTTTGCTGGCGTGAGCCTGGTCACGGCCAAGTCGGCGGTGTGGTCCTCGACGAGGGCATCTAGGGTCTGGTGGTAGGTGCGGCGGCTGTTGCGGGCGAGGTCCTTGTCGGCGAAGAATGCCTGAACGGCCGTTCCCAACGTGATCTCGGCGGACGACATCAAGCGAACACCGTCGTAGTAGAGATATTCTGCATGCTTCACTCGCTTCGGTGACCTGTGAGGCAGCCGTGCCTCCTGCGGCTACCGTAGCCGTAGGAGAGATACCTTGTACGTATCTCTATCGGGCGTTCGAGGGGGAATGGTGGCGGATCGAGGCGGCTTCATCAGCGCCGCAGAGCGTGTAGCGCTTGAGCGGTTCCCACTCGAGGTCGATGACGACGCTCTCGGCCATTTCCTGCTCACCGACTCAGACCTGGCGTTGATAGGGCGACGCTACGGGTCGGGAGGTCGTCTAGCCGGTGGTCTCCAGATCGGTGCTGTCCGGTGGCTGGGGTTCGTACCCGGCGATCTCTCCACTGCGCCGCCCGAGTTGGTGGCGCTCGTCGCAGATCAGGTCGGCGTCAATGTCAGCGCTCTGGGCTCCTACAGCGACCGGGACCAGACACGCAGCGACCACGTCACGGCGGTGGAGCAGCATCTCGGGTTCCGCCGGGCCGATCGAGGTGACCTGAAAGCGCTCAGTGACTGGCTCGTCGAACGAGCCCTCGAGCACGATCGGCCCTTGGTCCTTTTTCGGTTGGGGTGTGAGCACCTGCACGCCAACCGCGTCGTCCGTCCCGGCATAACCACCATCGAGCGGGCCGTGGTCGCCGCGCGCCAGCGCGCCACTGAGGAGACCTACCTCCGGATCGCCCCACAACTCGACACCCATCGCCGCCGCCAGCTCGCCGAGCTACTGGAGGTTGATCAGGATCTCGGGCTCACACCATGGGTGTGGCTACGCCGGGAGGCCCCAAGCTCGATACCAGCGGCGATCAAAGAGCAAATCGCCAAGGTCGAGCTGCTTCGAGACGTCGGCGCTGATCAGTTGGATCTCTCTGTGCTCAACCCCAACCGAGTGCGTCATCTGGCCACGGTAGGGCTCCGGATGACGCCACAAGCCCTGGACCGGCTGGCGCCAGCTCGTCGCTATCAAATCCTGGCGTCGACAGTGGTCGAAGAGCTCACCGCCCGCCTCGACGAGGTCCTCGACCTGTTCGACATCGCCCTGGCAACTGTCGAGCGAGCCGCCCGCCTCGACGACGAACGTGCCACGGCCGCTGGCGCCAAGACCGCAATAGAAACTGTCCGGGCTTTCAACCAAGTCGCCAGCGTCGTGCTAGACCACGATGTTCCCGACGACCAAGTGCGAGCGACCATCCTGGAGCGGATCGGGCGTCGTCGCTTCGAGGAGGTCACGACCCGAGCCGCCGAGCTCGACCTCGACAATGACGGCTATCTCGGGCGGCTGCGCGCCCGCTACACCCGTCTCCGACAGTTCGCCCCTGGCGTGTTGGCAGCCTTCGAGTTCCACAGCGCCACCCCCGACGACGAGCTTCTCGCCGGCGTCCGTCTACTCCAAGACCTGAACCGGACCCGAAGCCGCCTCGTCCCGGCTACCGCTGCGACCGGGTTCGCGCCCACTCGGTGGCGGCGTCACTTCACCGATGACGAAGGACGGATCGACCGTCACTCCTGGGAGGTCTGCCTGCTGCTCGAACTCCGGGGGGCGCTGCGGGGCGCCAACGTGTGGGTTGAGCACAGCCGCCGCTACCGGAACCCGGCCGACTATCTGATCCCAACCGACCGGTGGGAACGACTCCGCCCCGAGTTCCCCGAAGCCACCGGCATCCCACTTGAGCCGAGACCACGCCTCGCGCAGCTCGGCGACGAAGTGAACCGCCAACTGGCCGAACTCGACACCGTCATCGGTGACGCTGAAACGGTCAGGATCGAGGATGGCCGCCTCGTCGTCCCGAGCCTCGAGGCCCAGGAGGCCGATCCCACCGTCGACGAAGCCCGCCAGCGGATCAACTCACTGCTCCCAGAGGTCGACCTGGTCGACGTCCTCGTCGAAGTCGACCACTGGTGCGGATTCCTTGACCAACTCCGCCACGCTGACCATGCCACCCCCCGCACCGAGGACCACCGTCAACGACTCCTAGCCGCGCTCATGGCACACGGCTGCAACTTCGGAATCGACACCATGGCCCGCCTCACCACCTTCACCGCCGACCAGCTGGCCTGGACCAACACCTGGCACCTGCGCACCGACACCGTACGAGCAGCCAACGACCACATCGTCAACCACCAGATCCAACAGCCCCTCGCCCAGCACTGGGGCACCGGCACCCTGTCGTCATCCGACGGCCAGCGCTTCCCCGTCGCGGTCCGATCACCCCGGGCCCGCAGGATGCGCCGCTACTTCACCGGCACCGGAGCCACCATCTACACATGGACCTCCGATCGGCACGCCCAATACGGCACCCGGGTCATCCCCACCACCGTGCGGGAAGCCACCTACGTCCTCGACGCCATCTTCGACAACGAAACCGACCTCGCCATCGAGGAACACACCACCGACACCGCCGGCTACACCGACCTCGTCTTCGGCCTGTTCGACCTCACCGGCCTTCGCTTCTCACCCCGTATCCGAGACCTCGCCGACCAACGACTCTGGCGACTCGCCACCACCGAGACCAAAGGCCAAGCATCCGGACTACTCCAGCACCGAATCCGCCCCGACCGCTTCATCAACCGTTGGGACGACATGCTCCGAGTCGCAGCCACCATCCGCTACGGCTACCTGCCCGCCTCCACCCTGGTCTCCAAGCTCCAAGCCTCGGCCCGCCAGAACCAACTCACCCAGGCCATCCAAGAGTACGGCCGAATCGTCAAGACCATCTCGATCCTCCGCTACCTCCACAACGACGACCATCGACGCCGTATCCACGACCAGCTCAACAAAGGCGAATCACTCCACGCCCTCCGGCGGCAGCTGTTCTTCGCCAACCAAGGCCAGATCAACCGACGCGACAGCGGCGACCAGGACCTCCAGGGCGAATGCCTCACCTTGCTGACCAACGCCATCGTCTGCTGGAACACCGTCTACATGCAGGCCGCTCTCGAACATCTCACCGCCACAGATCACGGCCTCGTCGACGACGATCAGCGGCGCCTCTCCCCGGTCGGGCACGAACACATCAACTTCTACGGTCGCTACGACCTCGCCAACCGCCACCCACCCGATCACGGGCTACGCCCTCTGCGGACCAACTGAAACCGTTGCGTTTCGTCCATTTGCTACGGGGACCCCACATCGCCTTGGTGAACGGCCAGGCGATGACCCGGTCGTTCATGACCTCGTCGACGGTGGTCGGTTCCCGCAGCGTGGCCCGGGGGTTGCGGCTGGCCCACTCCCGTTGCACCACCGCCACCTCGGCCAGGGCCTCGTTGCCGACCCCGTAGGTGTGGGCGTAGCGGAGCCAGGGCACGGTGAAGAGGGTGGTGGGCCCCATCGGACCGTACGGCGCCTCGAACTGCCCGGCCAGGCTGGCCGGCGAGGAACCGAAGGGTTCGGCCCCGACGCCCGACCGGCCCGACTCGCCGTGGGTGATGAGCACCGTGGTGCACAGGCCGTCGTCGATGGCGGCGGCGGCGTGACGCACGTGGAGCATGAACGAGCAGCCCCCCACCGAGGTCCCGTCGACCCACGTCGGCACGATGCCGAGATAGTGGGCGAGATCGGTGGGACGCATCCCGGCGGTGGCGATGCCGTCGATGTCGGCCATGGTCAGCCCGCAATCGGCCAGGGCGTTGAGGGCGGCGTCGGCGTGGATGCCGATGACCGACTGGTCGGGCAGCCGCCCCAGCCCCGTCGACTCGGCGGCGCCGACCACGGCCACCGATCCGGGCCTCATGAGGCGCTCCCGCCGCCGACGGGCTGGAACAGGGGCAGGGTGATCTCGTCGGTCAGCGCCTCGAAGGTCACCTCGACGGCCATGTCGAGCACGAGCGCCTCGGGCGTCTGGTCGCACCCGACGATGTTCGTCATCATCCTGGGCCCCTCGTCGAGCTCCACCACCGCGATCGAGTAGGGAGCGTCGAAGCCGGGTCGGGGCCGGTGGTTGATCACGTAGCTGTGTAGGGTGCCGCGACCCGAGGCCCCGACCACCTCGACGGCACGACCCGAGCAGGCGGGGCAGAACGGCCGGGGCGGAAAGTACACGTGGTCGCAGTCGGTGCAGCGTTGGAGCCGGAGCTCACCCATCCGGGTTCCATCCCAGAAGTGTTGCGTCTCCGGCGTCGGCACCGGCAGGGGTCGATCGGTCATGACCCCGTTCTAGTGGTGGCCGGCCCCGCCCCGCATGCCCACGGGCCCGCCACGACGGTCCGGTCCCGCCCCGACCGCAGCCGCCGTCTAGCGTGGGGGCATGTCCGGGCGTGACCCGGATCCCGACGAGGGCCGGGCCCGACCCGACCACCGAGGAGGGGCGCATGGTCGGCCAACCCGATGCCGGCCCCGGAAACGACGAACCGGTGGACGGGCCCGAGAGGCGCACGCAGGTGGGGCGCTCCCGGTCCATGGGGGCCCTCCTCGTCATCGCCGTCGTCGTCATCGCCGGCCTGTTCTGGTCGTTGTCGCAACCGATCGGCGACGACGACGTCGCCCCGGCGACGACGAGCCCGGCGACGACGAGCCCGGCGACCGACATCGGCACGTTGCCCACCTTCTCCCCCCGGGCCGACGGCGCCGCCTCGGTACGGGCCCGATCCGCCCACCAGCGCTACCTCGACGCCGTGGCCCCGCCGCTGCTCGATCATCCGTCCGGCCTGTCGCTGCTCTTCGCCTCGGCCGACGGCGACCTCCATGTGCTCGACCTCGACACCGGCTCGAGCGTCGTCCACGAGTCGGCCGGCCGGCCCACCGTCGTGATCGGCTCGTCGTTGGTCGTCCACCATCCCGCCGGACCGACGAGAGCGGTCCCGCTCACCGACCTGGGCGGCGACGGCACGGCACTCGGCGGACCGGAGGTCGACGGGGCGACGGCCAGCCCGGGCCCGTCGGGCGACGACGTGTGGCTCCTAAGGTCGTCGCTCCGGCCGACCCGGTTCGTGTGGCAGCTTCTTTCCCTCGACACCGCGGCCACGGTGGGCGAGCTCGAGGCCACGCTGGCCACGCCGCACTCCCCCTCGGCCTTGCCATCGCCCTCGCGGTGGCCCGGCTCGGCCGCTGGACCGACCGTGACGTCATCGCCGGCCGGTGGCGTCTGGGCCCTCGGACCCGACGGCGGGTACGAGCGGGTGGCCGACGGCTCGCTCGCCGCCGTCGGCGACACCCACGTTGTGGTGCAGACCTGTGAGCAACCCGCCGCCTGCACCCTCGGCTGGCTCGATCGGGCCACGTGGTCGCCTGTCCCCCGCCCCATCCCCGACGAGCCGCTCGCCGGTCCCGCCCTCCTCGTCGGTGGCGACCGGCTGCTCCTCTACGTCGGGGTCGACGGGCCCCGGTTGTTCGACGTGGCCAACGACCGCTCGATCGCCTTCGGCGAGTGGAGCCCGTGGCACCTGGGGGCCTCGGCCGACGGTCGGTACCTGGCCCACACGCTGGGCCGACCGGTGATCCACGACCTCGACACCGGTCGCTCGTACCGGCTCGATCTCCCCCGTCGCCCGGCCGACTCCCCTCCCCTGCTCGTGGCCAGTGACCTGCTCCGCTCGGGCGACGAGCAACCCATCGCCGCCACCGGGAGCTGAGAGCCGGAGGCCGGTCGGCCCGCTCCAGGGTCGAGGCTCAGGTGCCGGTGGAGGCCGACCGGCTCGCCCCGCCCCGGGCGACGGTGTAGCCGACCGACTCGCGGTCCCAGGTGCCGGCGGTGACCCCGGCGTCGCGCAACGCCTGCTTGCGGATCTTGCCCGACGCCGTCTTGTCGAGCTCGGGCACGAACTCCAGGTAGCGGGGAACCGTGTAGCGGGGCATGCGCTCGACGCACCAGTCGAGGAAGGCCACCGGATCGGGGGCGGGACCGGCGACGGCGATCACCGCCTTGATCTCCTCCTCCCCGCCGGCCCCCTCGACCCGCAGGCCGACGGCTGCGCTCTCGACCACCGCCGGATACTGGTTCAGGACCTGCTCCACCTCGTAGGACGAGATGTTCTCGCCCCGTCGACGGATGCGATCCTTGATGCGGTCGACGAAGTGGAGGCGGCCGGCGTCGTCGAAGCGGCCGGCGTCGCCGGTGTGGAACCAGAGATTGCGCCACGCCTCGACCGTCTTGTCGTCCATGCGGAAGTAACCGACGTTGAAGCAGAACGGGGATCGGGGTCGAACAAGAATCTCACCCACCTGTCCCGCCGCCACCTGGCGGTCGGTGTCGGGGTCGGCCACGATCACCTCGAAGTGGTCGGTGAGGACGTGGCCGGCACACCCGGCCTCCACCGGCTCGGCCGGGTCGGAGTAGGCGACCATGTTGATCTCGGTCATGCCGTAGCCCTGCACGATCGTGGCTCCGAACCGCTCCTCCAGCTCGGCCGCCCACTCCTCGGCCACGGGGATGGCCATGAGGCGCCGCAGCTGGTGGCTGCGGTCGCGGTCGGACGGCTTCGACCGGTGGAGGAACTCCGGCATGACCCCGAGGGCGTTCGTCACCGTGGCCCGTTGATCGATGACGTCACCCAGCCACGACGACACGGAGAAGCGCTTGACCACGTGGGCCGAGCAGCCGGCGAGCAGGGACGGGAACACCTGCATGAACAGACCGTTGGCGTGGAACAGGGGCATGCAGACGTAGTAGCGGTCGTCGCTGGTGAGCTCCATGGCGTCGATCACCCCGAGGGCGAACAGGACGCAGTGGGCCTGGGGCATGAGCACCCCCTTCGACGGCCCGGTGGTGCCCGAGGTGTACATGATCGTGCACACGTCCGACGGCGCCGGGACCGACACCGCCTCCGGGCGGGCCGCCGTGGCCTCGAGCTCGCCGTAGGCGACGACGGTGGTGGTCGCCAGCAACGGGGGCATGACGGCCCCCTCCCCCACCTCGCCGACGACGACGGTGGTCTCGACCGGCGCCGCCCCGACCCCCACATGGTCGAACTGGTCCAGCAGCGATGCCTCGACGGCCACCACCCGGGGTTCGCTGTTGGCCACCTGGTGCTCCAGGAACGACCCCTTGAGCTCGGTGTTGACCGGGACGAACACGGCCCGCCGCTTGTGGGTGGCGAGCATGAGGGTGACGAAGGCTCGGCCGTTGGTGAGGAGGCCGAGAACCCGGTCGCCCTCCCCCACCCCGGCCTCGGCCAGGGCCGTGGCCAGACGATCGGTCACGGCGTCGAGCTCGGCGAACGTCAGATCGCCGCCGTCTTCGAACGACAGGAAGGGGGCGTCGCCCCGACGACGGGCCTGCTCGGCGACCGCGTCGACGAGGGTCCAGCGTTCGGGAGGGAGCAACCGGCGCCCCGGCAGGTCGAGTGCCATGGGCCGATTGTGCCCGATCGGCCGCGTCGCCGGCCAGCGGGGCCAGGTCCGGCCGGCGGAGCCGGGGTCCGATCAGGCCGTCGACGTGGCCTTGTTGGTCAAGCAGACGATGACATGGTTGAACAGGTCGAGGAGCACGGCCTTGACGGTCGAGCGGTCGCGGGCGTCGCAGGTGACGAACGGCACCGACTCGGGCACGTTGAGGGCGTAGCGAACGGTCTCGACCGGCGGCCGGTGGTTCGGATCGAACTCGTTGAGCGCCACCACGAACGGCAGGTCGCGCTTCTCAAAGTAGTCGACGGCGTGGTAGCAGTCGTCGAGGCGACGGGTATCGACCAGAACGACGGCCCCCAGGGCGCCCTGGATCAGGTCGTCCCACATGAAGCCGAAGCGATCCTGTCCTGGGGTACCGAACAAGTACAACACCAGGTCGTCGGCGATGCCGATGCGCCCGAAGTCCATGGCCACGGTGGTGGTCGTCTTGTCCTGCACCAGCGAGGTGTCGTCGATCCCGAAGCTCTGATCGGTGATCGCGCCCTCGGTGCGGAGCGGCTTGATGTCGCTGACGCTGCCGACGAACGTCGTCTTGCCGACGCCGAAGCCACCGGCGATCACCAACTTCACCGAGGTCGGTGACGCCTGGACGTTCATGGTCGAGCTAGAGGGCGCTGACGCCATCGATCAATCTCCTGACTAGTTGGATGTCGTCGGCAGCGGCCGTCTGGTGGACGCGGACGAGCCCCAACTCCGCCATGTCGCTCACCAGCACGAGCACGACCCCCAAGGGAAGGTGGAGCAGGGCCGAGATCTCCGCCGCCGACATCATCGACGCCAGCAGCTCCCAGATCTTGCGATGGGTCGCATCGAGCGGCGCCTGGCTCCGCCCGTTCAGATCAGCCCGGTCGACGAGCGACTCCATGACCACGTCGACCGACGCCCGTGTCCGGCCCCTGGTGAGGATGAAGGGCCGGACGACGTTGTCCTCCAGCCCTACATCGTCGCTGTCGTACCGGCCCGTCATGCCACTGACAGCGGGTTCTTCAGCTCGGCGATCAGTGCCGGGGTGAGCGCTGCGCCCGCTTTCTTGCACAGCAGTGTCATCTCGTAGGCGATCTGGCCGATGTCGCAGTCGCGGTCGGCGATGACACCCAGCGTCGAGCCGCCGCCGATGGCGGTCACGAACTGGTAGCCGTCGGTCATCTCGACGATCACCTGTTCGACGGCCTTGAAGTTGTAGCAGGCCGCAGCACCACTGGTGAGGCTGATCAGCCCGCTGGTGATGGCGGCGAACTGCTCGACGTTCTCCCGTTGCCGGCCGGCCGAGGCCGCCAGCAGGAGACCGTCCGACGACACGGCGACGGCCTCCTGAACACCGTCGGTCCTGTCGACGAACTGTCGCAGCAACCAGTTGAAGTTCCTGGCCTCTTCACTCACATCCATCGCGCTCACTCCTTCGAGGCTTGGTCGGGCCGGCGCCGTGACGAGGGGTCGGAGGGGGTCGATTCCGCCGCCGCCTTGCCCCGCTGGAAGCTGCTCCACTGATTCCGGTTCTCCTCCGCCGTGGCCACGGCCCGCTCCTCGCTCACCGGATCGGTCGGCGGGCGCTCCCCCTCCGGGGCGGGTGCCTCCTCGCGCTCGACGGCCTGACGCCGCCTGAATCCGAACTTGGCCAGCTCGTCCTTGGTGCCGGCCGGGGCCGCTGCGGTCCCGGCCGGGGGCGCTACGGTCCCGGGGCCAGCCCGGTTCGCTCCGGCCGTGGTCCCGGCCTGGTCGTTTCCTGCCTCGTCGCTCGTGCGGCGGCCGGGGTTGCCCGAGTCGTCGGCGCGCGCCCGACGGGTGAACTCGGTTCCCCCCACCGTCACCGTCACCTTCTCCGCCGGTTCGTCGGGGCGCCTTCTGGCGTCGATTCCGGCGTCGTCGGTGTCGTCGGCTCGCTTGGCCGCTCGCTCGTCGTCGCCGAGGGCCGCCACCCGCTCGGCCTCGGTGGTGGTGTCCGACCCGTCATCATCGGCATCGCTGGCTCCGCTCTCGCTCATGGTCTGATCATCGTCCTCGGCCACCGCCACCTCTGCGCCCCCGGCCACCGCCACCTCGGCGCCCTCGCCCACCGCGTCATCGCCCCCGGCCACCGCCACCTCGTCACCGGCTAAGGGGCCGGCGACGGCCCCGATGCACGCGCCGCCGCCCTCCGCTTCGACGACGGTGACCTCGTCTGCGAGGTCCGGCCCGCCATCATCTGTGGCGGCGCCGGTTTCGGCGTGAGCGTCGCTCCCGACGGCGGTATCGGCCGTGTCGGGGTCGTCTTCGACCTCGACCTCGGTCGTGACCAGCGACGAGGGCACGAGGACGGTGGCCGTCGTGCCTCCCCTGGAGGAGGCGGCGAGCGTCACCTCGATGCCGTGGAGCTGGGAGAGACGCCCCACCACGTAGAGGCCGAGGGCCTGGGTCGGCACCTGCGACAGGTCGTACGACACCGAGAGCCGCTGGTTGGCCTCGGCCAGCTCCTCCGGCGCCATGCCCAGGCCCTCGTCGCTGACGGTGATGGCGTAGCCTCGATTGGTGCGGCGCCCGATTATCCGCACCGGCGCCTGGGGCGGCGAGAAGCTCAGGGCGTTCTCGATGAGCTCGGCCAGGACATGGGCCAAGTCGGCCACGACGTTGCCCTGCAGCTTGGTCTCGCTCAGCGAGGACATCTCGACCCGCTCGTACTCCTCGACCTCGGCCAGGGCAGCGTGCACGGCGTTGTCGATGTCGACCGGGGCCGACCACCGGCGGGGCGACCGCTCGCCCGCCAGAACGAGGAGGCTCTCGGCGTTGCGCCGCATGCGGGTGGCGAGGTGGTCGAGCTTGAACAGCGAGTCCAGAGTCTCGGGATCGGCCTCCGCCCGTTCCAACCCGTCGATGAAGCGCAACTGGCGCTTGATGAGGGAGTTGTTGCGGCGACCGAGGTTGACGAACATGTCCGACGTCTTGCGGCGGTTGATGGCCTGCTCGCCGGCCAGGCGGACGGCCGTGCCCTGCACCGAGTTGAACGAGGCGGCCAGTTGCTCCAGCTCGTCGCCCGTGTGGAGATCGATGTCCGGCACCTGGATCGAGTCGAGGTCGGCGTCGGGATCGTCGAGCCGGGCCACGAGCGCGGGCAGGCCCGTCTCCGCCGCCTCGGAGGCGGCCTTCGTCAGTCGGCGGATCGGAACGACGAGGCCGTTGGCCAGGAAACGGGACATCACGAAGGCGATGCCCATCCCGCCCACGAGCAGCAGCACAACGAGGGTGCGGAGACTACGACCCGACGTCTCGATGTCGTTCTCGAGGCCCTCCAGGCCCCGCAGGGAGGCGAAGGCGACCTCGGCCGGTTCGCTGGCCACGACGATCCAATCGAAGCCGGCGAAACCCCCGAGGTCATCGCCGAAGACCAGGGGATCGTCGGTGCGGACGAAGCCGAGCACCCGCTCGTCGCCGATCGCCGAGCCGCTCTCGGCGGCGGCGAACGCGGCCACCAGATCCTCGTCGCCGGCGACGATACCGAGCTCCTCGTTCATCATCCGGGACGACTCGTGACCGGTGGCGGTGTCGGCGATCAGCCGACCGTCGGCCAGGGCAACCATGAAGTCGAGATTGTCGCTGCTGTGGATCTGGGTGATGTCCTGGACGTAGTCGATCGAGAGCACGGTCTTCAGGACGCCGAGACGGCGACCGGTGTCCTGGTCGTCGATCCGGACCGAGATGTCGACGGAGAACACGCCGGCCGACTCGTCGTAGTCGACGTCGCTGACCGAGATGCCCTGGGTCCAGGCCTCCTGCCACCAGTCCTCGTCGCTCTGGACGAAGTCGCTGGTGAGGTCGGTCAGTCCAGCGTTGTAGCCGAACGAATCGGTGAAGAAGACCTCACGGAACTCGGACCGTGCGGCGATCTCGTCCCTCAGGAAGGTCTGGGCCTCGAACGCCACCCCGGTGGACTTGCGGTCCTCGAAACGGGCCTCGAGCTCGTCGATGGGGAGAGCGGCGAGACCTTCGGACCTCGAGAACTCGTCGGCCGCCTTGACGTCGGCGATGACGACCGGGCTGCGGGCCCAGTCCATGGCGTTCCCGATCCGCTCCTTGAGCACCAGGGTCAGTTCACGGGCGACCGCCGTCGCATGCGCCTCGGCGTTCACGCCGATGCTCTCCTGGGACAGCAGCTGTCGGGTCTCGTCGACGCGCTCCCCGGCGGCGGTACTCAACTGGTTGAGACCGATCAGAACCACGGCGGACAGGGTGATCAGCGGGATCAGCGCCACCACGACAGTCCGCACGAAGATCTTCGAGCCAATTGATGAGAACGAGCCAACTCCGCTCATGTCTCGCCTTTCGGGGTGAGGTACAGGACGGCCTAGCGCAATCGCCAGATCCATCGACGGGCCGCGAGGGGGCGACGATGGGCCATACGACCTCTTGTCCCGACGGGCCGTCCCGCTCAGCGGCTAGGGGGCGGGGGCCACGCACCGGCCAGGGCGGTCGGCATCGCCCGGCGCAACGTCAGGCCAGCGACTCCCCCGCCTCGGAGGTGGGGTGCGACTCACGCCACAGGGCGTACTCGTCGGCCAGGCCCAGCATTATCAGTGGCAGCAGCCCACCGGTGAACACACCGGCGGGGGTGGCGACGACGAGCAGGACGAGCGTGTAGACGACGGTGGTGGCGACGGCGGCGGCCCGGTAGCGGCCGACACCCTCGCCCGGCGGCCGGTTGAGCGTGAGTGCACCACCGACGGCGAACCCGGCCGTGGCCCCGAGGACCGGGGCCACCAGGCCCACGACGAGCCCGATGCTCACGAGCAGACCCATGGCCCGCAGGACCCGCCCCGGAGCGTCGGGGCGGCGGGACACGAACGCCAGCACCACGAACACCAGGGGGGCGAGGGCCACGCCGACCCCGATGAGCGACCCGGAGATACGGCCGGGGTCGTCGTCCGGTCCGACGAAGCCGGCGGCGTACAGGAAGTAGCTGAGTGTCATCACCGGGGTGGCGACGGCGATCGCCAGCCAGTTCCAACGGCGGACCTCGTCGTTCTCCCCGGCCGTGGTCCTAGCCCTTCACCGAACCGGCCGTGAGACCGCGGACGAAGAACCGCTGGAGGGCGAAGAAGACGATGAGGGGGAGGACCATCGTCACGAACGCCGCCGCCGGCAACAGGTTGAGCGCGCCCTCCCCCCGGCCCGCCAGGTCGGCCAGCTCGACGGTCAGCACCCGCACATCGGGCTCGATACCGAGGAACACGAAGGCCACGAGGTAGTCGTTCCACGTCCATAGGAACTGGAAGATGGCGAACGAGGCCAGCACCGGCACCGACAGGGGGATCATGAGACGGACGAAGATGTCGAAATGGCCGGCCCCGTCGATCTTGGCCGACTCGACGATCGACGACGGCAACGAGCCCATGAAGTTGCGGAGGAGGTAGACGGCGAGTGGCATGCCGAAGCCGGCGTGGGCCATCCACACCGCCGGATAGGTGCCGGTCAGGTCGTTGCTCGTGTACACCCGCAGGATGGGGATGAGGGCCATTTGGAGCGGGACGACCATCAGCCCGACCACGATGACGAACAGGTAGTCACGACCGGGGAAGTGCATCCAGGCGAAGGCGTAGGCGGCGAAGGCGGCCACCGTCAGCGGGATCACCACCGACGGGATGGTGACGGCCACCGTGTTGGCGAAGGCGTTGCCGAAGCCGTCGTCGAGGACTCGGGAGTAGTTGTCGAGGGTCCAGGTCCCGGAATCGAAGATGTCGTCGAAGACGGTCCACCAGCCGTCGGCCCGGATCGACCGGGGCTCGCGCAGGGAGTTGATCAACAGCCCGAGCGACGGGATCGTCCACAGGACGGCCACGAGCGACACGACCAGCAGGGCCGGCAGCCGCTGGGGTCGCTTCCGGCGGGAGCGGCGTGCGGGTTCCGGTGTGGCCGGAGGATCGTCGGCTGCTGCGACGTCGTCGGTGGCGATGGTCATCGCATTGCCTCCTGGGCTCGGAACCGCTTCACGTTGATCACGAGGATGGGCACGACGGCCACGAACAGCAGCACTGCCAGCGCGGCGCCGATCCCGTTGTTGCGGTTGGTGAAGAACTCCTGGACCATCTGCTGGGCGATGACCTGGGTGTCATCCCGACCGTTGGTGGTGACCCACACGATGTCGAACACCTTCCACACCGTGATCAGCACGGTCGTCCACACGACGACGATCGTGGAGGCGATCGACGGGAGGATGATGCGCCAGAACACCTGGAACTCGTCGGCCCCGTCGATGCGGGCCGCCTCCAGCAGATCGTCGGGGACACCCTTGATGGCCGATGAGAGGATCACCATGGAGAATCCGGTCTGGAGCCAGATCAGGATGATCATTAGGAACAGGTTGTTCCACGGTTCCAGGGTGAGCCACTGGACCGCATCACCCCCGAAGATCCCGGTCCAGATGGCGTTGAGCAGGCCGATCTGGTTGCCGAACCCTTCGGCCCGGAAGCTGTAGACAAAGGTCCAGACCACGACGGCCCCGACGAACGAGATGGCCATGGGCAGGAAGATGATCGACTTGGCAATCGACTCGGCCCGTTTCGACAGCTTGTCGGCCATCGTGGCGAAGGCGAGGCCGATGACGACGGCGGCCGCGGGTACGATCAACACCCAGACCAGGCTGTTGCGCAGGCCGATCAGGTACTGGCGCTCGGTGAGGATCCGTTCGTAGTTGTCGAAGCCGACGAAGCTGGTGCTGTCGGAGTTCTGGAAGCTGAGGATCAGGGTGTTGACCGCCGGGTACACGAGGTAGAAGGCGAGCAACACCAACGCCGGGCCGACGAACACGAACGGCCGAACGCCGGCCGCCGCTTTCGTGGGCAGGAGGTCGACGAGGCGGTCGGCCCCCCAGAACAGCACCCAGATGCCGACGGTGCCGATCAGCAGCGCCACCACCACCTGGAGGGCCTTGTTCGCATCCTCGTCCTTCAGGAAGCCGAAGGTGAAGAACACGGCCATGACGACGGCGGGAATGGCGAGCGCCGATACGAGCCGCAGGAGCCAGACGACGATCGAATTGTCGCTCCGCTCATCCTGGAGTGGGGACGGTGCGCGTCGGTCACGTTCGTCGATCGCATCGTCCTCGAGTACCGGTGGTGTCAGCGTCATCCGCCTGCTCCCCCTCTGCTTCCCCTGGCCCGACGGTAGTTGGCCGTGGGGGTGGCCGCCACGGCCACCCCCACAGCATCGCCGATCAGCGAGCGGCCCTGCTCACTCGGCCGGCCAGGAGCTCTCCACGGCGCTGGTCACCTCGGCGGCGTCCGCACCCTGGCTGAACTCGATCATCGCCGTCCAGAACGACCCCTGGCCGACGGCTGCCGGCATGAGGTCGGAGGCGTCGAACACGAACGTGTTGGCGGCGAGCGCCTCGGTGATGGCCACGGCGAAGGTCCTCGACTGCTCGGTCTCGTAGCAATCGGGGTCGACGTCCTTGTGGCCGGGCAGCCGCTCGACTCCGTCGACGCCGTGCCCGCCACGCTCGGCGATGCCACCACCCGTCGCCGAGGCCAGGGTGCACTGCCATTCGGGAGTGATCCAGTCCTTGACGGCGTTGACGTTGGCCTCGGACCCGTCGAAGACGATCAGGGTGTCTCCGCCGCCCATGGCACCGGTGTTCCCATCGATGGTGGGGAAGGCGAACACGCCGATTTCCTCCTCCTCACCGTCCTCGTACTCGGGCTGGTCGGCGAACACGTTGGAGATGAACGAGCCCTGCTTCAGCATGAGGCAGCCGGGCGGGTCGTTGAAGAGCGGGCCGGGCGAGTCGTTGAAGTTGACGCCCGAGACACCGTCGGGGCCGCCGAGCACGTAGCCCTCACCGAACAGGATCTGCCCAAAGGTCTCGAAGGCCTCCACGACCGAGGGATCGTCGAAGGGGATCTCGTGCTGGTACCACTGGCTGTAGGCCTCCGACCCCGCCTGGCGGACGTAGATGTCCTCGATCCAGTCGGTGCCGGGCCACCCGGTGGCGCCACCCGACTCGAAGCCCATGCACCACGGGGTCATCCCGTCGGCCACGATCTGGTCGGACAGGGCGACGAGATCCTCGAAGGTCTCGGGGATCTCGTAGCCGTTCTCCTCGAACGTGGGCTGGTGGTAGAAGATGACCGACTTGAAGTTCGGGAACCACGGGATGCCGTAGTGGTTCCCGTCCTCGCACAGGCCGAGGTCCATCCAGAACTTGGAGTGGTTCTCCTCCATCTCGGCGATGTCGAAGCCCATGTCCTCCAGCGAGACCAGGGCGCCGTCATCGGCGAACTCGCAGATCGAGGCCGGCTGAGGGGTGAAGGCCACGGCCGGTGGATCACCGCCGTCGACCCGGACCCGCAGCTGGGCCTCGAAGTCGTCGGAGCCGGTGAAGGTGATGTCGGATCCGGTCTCCTCGTTGTAGACGTCGATGAAGCCCGACAGCGCATCACCCTCGACGCCAGTCGGGGCGCCGAAGAGGGTGAAGCTGGCGGCACCACCGTCGGCGGCATCTCCGTCATCGCCGTCGCCGCCGCAGGCGGCAGCGACCATCACCAGCGTGAGGGCCAGGGCGACCAGACGCCCCAGTGGTTTGCGGGTAAACATATGGGTTTCCTCCCCTATCGGTCAGCGGGCTGGTCCCGCTCCGTCCGACCCGTTCCAGGCTCCGCCGGCGTCGTGGTCGTGACCTCCGACAGGTTCCCGTTCGGCGGACGGTTCTCCGAAGCGGTGAGCGTAGCCGAGCCGATCTGGGGAGCGGCAGACCGTAACGCGTCCGTCAGCAGAGCTCAAGAGCCCGAACCGGAGGTTGCGGTCGAGCGACGATCGGCGGCGGTGCCGACGGGGTACGGGTTCAGCGCCGGTCGAGGGCCGCCGCCGAGCGGCGCAGGTCGCCCAGGAGGTCGGCGGCCAGGGGGTCCACGACGGCGGCGCGACGGGTGGCGGCGACCAGACGCCGGGTGAGCAGAGGCTCGGGCCGGGCCCGCACCAGTGGGTTCGGCTCGGTCTCGGCCTGGGCCACGGGAAGCACCGTCCAGCCCATGCCGAGGGCGACCATGCCCCGCAGCACCTCGGGCTGGTGCGACTCGGCGACGACATCGAACGAGGCCCCGAGCTGAGCGAGCCGGCGGGCCACGAGGTGGCGGGTGTGCGAGTCCGGCGGGAACGTGACCCAGGGACCCCACTCCCCCACCGGCACCTCGGCCCCGCCGGGACCGTAGACCGCCAGCTCGTCGTCAAGGAGGGGGGTGAGGTCGAGCTCGCCGGTGTTGCGGGGTGGCTCCACGATCACGGCCATCGACAGCTCGCCGGCCCGGAGCTGCTCGGCCAGGGCGGCGGAGCCCACCACGGCCAGGTGGACGTCGACCGCCGGATGGCGTCGCCGGTACCGCTGGAGCGTCTCGCCGAACAGGACGGTGGCGGCCAGGTCGATCATCCCGACGCGGAGCACGCCGGCCTCGCCCCGGGCGGCGGCGGCGGTCCATCGGCCGAGGCCGCGGGTCTCGGCCACGACCCGCCGGGCGTAGTCGACCACGGGTGCGGCGGAATCGACCAGCACCCGGCGTCGGCCCTCCCGCTCGAACAACGGCACCCCGAGTCGCCGCTCCAGCTGCCCGAGCCCCTGGCTCAGGGCCGACTGACTGACCCCGAGCCGAGCCGCGGCGTCGGCCCACGTCCCACCGCCGGCCACCGCCACGAGGTACTCGAGTTGCTGGGTCGACACATTCATAAGCATTGCTTAACTGTAATGGGAAATCAGGTTATCTCGCTTATCTTTTTGGTCATGGCTCCAACTCCCCACCCCGCCGATCCCACCCCCCGCCGGATCGAGCCCGCGGCCGGCCGTCTCGGGGTCCTCACCCCCGGGCTCGGCGCCGTGGCCTCCACCTTCATCGCCGGCGTCCTCGCCGCCCGGGCGGGCCACGCCGTCCCCATCGGCTCGTTGAGCCAGATGGCCCACATCCGCCTCGGGAGCCGCGACGAGGGCCGCAACCCCCGGATCCGCGACTTCGTCCCACTCGCCTCGCTCGACGACCTCGTCTTCGGTGGCTGGGATCCCATCTCCCCCAACGCCCTCGAGGCGGCCCGCACCGCCGGGGTGCTGAACGAGCCCGATCTGACCCCGGTGTCGGGTGAGCTGGAGGGCATCGTCGCCATGGAGGCCGTCTTCGACCAGCGGTGGGTCAAGCGCCTCGACGGCCAGCGGGTCAAGGCGCTCGACTCGAAGTGGGAGCAGGCCCTCGCCCTCATCGACGACATCGAGCGCTTCAGGGTCGACAACGACTGCGATCGCCTGGTGATGGTGTGGTGCGGCTCGACCGAGGCCTACCAGGAGCCGACGGCCGTCCATGCCTCGGTCGAGGCGTTCGAGGCCGGGCTCGAGGCCAACGACGAGAACATCTCCCCCAGCCAGATCTACGCCTACGCCGCTCTCCAGTCGGGTGTGCCGTTCGCTAACGGCGCCCCCAACCTGGCCGTCGACATCGACTGCATGGACGAGCTCGCCGTCCAACGCGGAGTACCCATCGCCGGCAAGGATTTCAAGACGGGCCAGACCCTCATGAAGACCCTCATCGCCCCCGGCCTGAAGGCGCGAATGCTCGGCCTGCGGGGTTGGTACTCCACCAACATCCTGGGCAACCGCGATGGCGAGGTGCTCGACGACCCCGAGAACTTCAAAACCAAGGAGACGTCGAAGCTCGGTGTGCTCGACACCATTCTCCAGCCGGAGATCTACCCCGATCTCTACGGCAACATCGACCATGTCGTGCGGATCAACTACTACCCACCTCGGGGCGACAACAAGGAGGGTTGGGACGCCATCGACATCTTCGGGTGGATGGGCTACCCCATGGAGATCAAGATCGACTTCCTCTGTCGCGATTCGATCCTGGCTGCCCCCATCGTCCTCGACCTGGCCCTCTTCATGGACCTGGCGGCCCGAGCGGGCGAGAGCGGGCTGCAGGAATGGCTCAGCTTCTACTTCAAGGCCCCGCATTCGGCCACCGGCCTCGAACCGGAGCATGATCTGTTCATCCAGCAGACCAAGCTCAAGAACACGCTGCGAGAGTGGATGGGCGAGCGCCCGGTGACCCACTCCGAAGCGGGGTGACGAGCCGAACGCCGACCCCGGTCGGCACGGAGGCAGCAGCATGACCGAACCAGCCGACCGTTGGGAACGGATCCGCTACGACGAGCCAGCGGAGCGGGTGGCCCGCATCACTCTGGCCCGACCCGAGGCGGCCAACGCCCAGGACTACCAGATGCTGTCCGAGCTCAACGAGGCGTTCGACCGGGCCGCCCGCGACGAGTCGGTGCGCGTCATCGTCCTCGCCGCCGACGGCAAGCACTTCTCGTCGGGGCATGACCTTCGCAACACCACCGACATCAACGACCTCCCCACCGTCGGCACCCAGTGCCACTTCAACGCCGACGAGGCCGAGGGCTACATGGCCCGCGAGGCCGAGATGTACGTAAGTCTGTGCTGGCGGTGGCGCAACATCGCCAAGCCGACGATCGCCAGCGTCCAGGGCAAGGTGATCGCCGGCGGGCTCATGCTGGTGTGGCCGATGGATCTCATCGTCTGCGCCGACGACGCCTCGTTCTCCGATCCGGTGGTGGCCTTCGGGGTCAACGCCGTCGAGTACTTCGTCCATCCGTTCGAGGCCGGCACCCGACTGGCCAAGGACATGCTGTTCACCGGACGCGCCATCGGAGCCCAGGAGGCCCTGCACCACGGCATGGTCAATCGTGTCGTGCCCCGGGCCGAACTGGAGGCCGAGACCCTGGCCCTGGCCTCCCACATCGCCCGCCGCCCGATGTTCGGCCTGACCACGGCCAAGCAGTCGGTCAACAATGCCCAGGACGCCATGGGCATCTACACCGCCATCCAGTCGGCGTTCGGCCTCCACCACGTTGGCCACAGCAACAACGCCCGCAAGTTCGACGGTTCCCTCGTCGACCCGACCGGTATCCAGGTCATCCGCGACGAGGCGTAGGCGTCGGCCGGTGGCCGGGACGGACCCGTCCGGTGGTCCAGCGGGACGAGGACCAATCGGCCGAGCACGGCCCGCAAGGGCCCCACGGCTCGGTCAGGGGCCTGGACCACACGAAACGGAGTTCAGCCGGAGCAGAACTGCCGCAGGGCCTCGACGAACGGCCTCGGCTCATCGACCATCGGGAAATGGCCCGACTCCTCGAGCACGCAGACCTCGGCACCATCGACGGCCGCTTCGAAGTCGTCGCGGACGGCGATCGTCGGTCCCTTCGCCCCGTAGACGATGAGGGTGGGCACCGTCATCTTCGGAGCCCACGACCGGATGTCGTACTCGCGGATGGCCCACATCGTCGACATCATGGACCTGGCACCGGCCTTGTTCCGGTCGATGTTCCACCGGCGGAAGAACCCATCGGTGACCTCCCGGAGCCGGGCCTCCACGGCCTCCCGCTCCTGGGTCGGTATGCCGAAGTTCCCTTCCACCATGTCCCAGTTGGCCGTCCACCACGCTTCGTCGCGGAACATCGTCTCGATGGGGACGGCGTGGGTGACCCGGTTGGGATGGCGGGCGGCAAGGGAGACCACGAAGAACCCGCCGATCGAGGTGCCGGCGACCGCCGCCCGTTCGACCCCCAGGGCATCCAGCACCTCGACCAGAACGTCGGTGTAGGCGTCGATGTCGAGGTGACGCCGCAGGCCGTCGGAGTCGCCCTGACCCGGCTGATCCCAGGCGATGACGTCGAACGAGGATGCCAAATCGTCGATGACGTCGTCCCATTCGTAGATCGAGTTGCCGTTGCTGTGCAGCAACACGAGCGTCGGCCCCGCGCCACCCCGCACATAGTGGACGCGCCCCTCCGAGGTGGCGACGAACCCGTGGCGCATCCGGCTTCCCCCTTGCAGCGCAGGTGTCGGCGGTACCCCGTCAACGGACGAAGCATTACGACACGGTCGGTCACCTTCGCAACAGGGATGACGTTAGTCGATGGATCCCATGTGGAACCACGATCTCTGTGTCATACCACCGGCGCGGCTACCTTCTATTGACGACGATGACGAGTTCCCGGCCGAAAGCATCCGCCCCCGTCCGTCAGCGGGGCCGACCCCGGAATCCTGAGGTCGAGCTGGCGGTGTTGCGAGCGACCCTCGAGGAGCTCGGCTCGCGCGGCTACACGGGGATGTCGATGGACGGGATCGCAGCGCGAGCCGGCGTGTCCAAACCAGCCATCTACCGCCGGTGGCCCAATAAGCCGGCGTTGGCCATCGGGGCCCTCACCATGCTGGTGGCGAGCGAACCGCCGCCGACGGGCGACCTGGTGACCGATCTGGCGGCGCAGCTCCAGTCCGCCCACCGGAACCTCGAGGTGTCCGGGGGCGTCCCCCTGATCGGCACGATCCTGGCGGAGATGGAGCGCCACCCGGGCTTCCTCGAGACCTACCGGGTGACGCTGCTACGACCCCGGCGGGTCACCCTGCGGTCGCTGCTCGAGCGGGGACAGGAGGCCGGGCTCGTCCGCCACGACATCGACCTCGACACCGCCACCCTGGTCCTGCTCGGCTCCATCCTCATCCGCGACCTCGCCGGCGAGCCGTTCCCGGACGGCTGGGCCCGGCCGGTCGTCGAGATGATCCTCGGGGGTTTGGCTCCGGAGCCCGGCAACAAGACAGCGATCGACCCACCGCCCATCGGCGGCTCGACGGATGGAGGGGGCGAGCACGCGTGATGGGCAGTTACGCTCCCCCTGCCGGGCCGGTCGGTCAGCGAAACGACGGCATGACCGCATCGGCGAAGAACCGCAGACGGGGGATCCCGCCCGACCCGTCGGTCAATAATACCTGGCCAGCTCCGGCCGATTGGAGGAGCTTCAAACGCCGGATGCACTCGTCCGGCGTGCCGCCGATCACCGCCGCCTCGCTGCTCTTCCTCGTGGCGTCGTAGAAAGCATGGTCCTCGACGGTCAGACTCCGGTCGTCTCCAGGGATGCGCGACGCCTCCCGGAGGCGGGCGATTCCCGCCAGCCGCCGTTCGAACTCGGCCTCCATGGTGTCGATCTCGTCGTCGTGGACGAGCATCAGCCCCCGAGCCGCGGCCACGTGCGACGGCTCGAAGGTGCCGCCGTTGCGTTCGATCTCGTCGCGATACCAGTCGATCCGCTGGCAGGTCATGTCGATAGTTCCGAACTGATCGACGAGGAGGCGACAGCCGGTGCGGGCGGCGTTTCGAACCGAGCGCTCGGAGCCGGCGCCGACCCAAATGGGCGGGTGCGGCTCCTGGATCGGGGTCGGCTCCACGATGATGTCCCGGTACGACCAGTACTTGCCGTCGAACGAGAAACGCCCATCGGCCGTCCAGGCGGTGCGGATCAGGTCGAGGCACTCGTTGTAGCGGTCGTCGGCCTCGTCGGGGTCGATGGCGAAGCCGTGGAACTCGTTGGGTCGGTATCCTCGGCCGACGCCCAGGTCGAGCCGCCCGTTCGACAAGAGATCGACCGTCGACGCCTGTTCGGCCAGCAGTACCGGATTGTGCCAAGGCAGCACAACCACCGCAGTGCCGAGACGGATCCGGTTGGTTCGGCCCGCCAGGTAGGCGAGGAGGTTCAACACCGCGCTGACCTGCCCGAAACCCGTGAAGTGGTGCTCGATCACGAACGCCGAGTGGTAACCGAGCCGATCGGCCTCGATGACGTAGTCGACGTAGGCCTCGTAGGCCTGGCTGTCGCCCGGGTCGCCTTTGACCGGCCGCATGGCTCCGCCGAACAAGCCGAACTCCATGCCATGTCCTCCTCAGCGTCCGTCCATTTCGTAACTATGCCGTACGTAAAGAGGGTCGGCAAGAGCGAACTCGGCGACACAAGGAGGGACGCCGGTTGATCAGATGGCGGTGACGCCGCCGTCGGCCACGAAGGCCGACCCGGTGCTGAAGCTCGACTCGTCCGCGGCCAGGTAGAGGGCGAGGGCGGCGATCTCGGACGGATCGGCGGAGCGGCGCATCGGTGTCGATGCCGCCATCCGATCGAGGCGGCCCTGGTCGCCGTCCGCCACCTCCTGGATCATCTGGGTGTCGATCATTCCGGGATGGATGGAATTGACCCGCACGTTGTAGCGGGCGAGCTCGAACGCCGCCGTCTTGGTCATGCCGGTGACGGCGAACTTCGATGCCCCGTAGCCGATCGAACCGGGGGCGCCGACGAGGCCGGCGATCGACGAGATGTTCACGATCGACCCGGACTCCTGGGCCATCATCGTCGGCGCCACCGCCTTCATCCCGAGGAAAACGCCGATCGTGTTGATGTCGATGATGCGACGGAAGTCATCGAGCGAGTGGTCGATCAGCTTCGCCCGGTGGAAGATCCCGGCGTTGTTGACGAGGATGTCGATGCGGCCGTGGGCGGCCATCGTCTCGGCCACCACCCGCTCCCACGCCTCCTCGCTGGAGACGTCGTGGTGCATGAAGGTGCCGCCGCACCCCTCGGCCACCCGCTCGCCCTCCGGCCCGAGCACATCGGTGACGACGACCGTGGCCCCCTCGGAGGCGAACAGCTTCGCCTCGGCCTCGCCCTGGCCCCGGGCCGCCCCGGTCACGATCGCCACCTTGCCCTGAAGTCTGGTCATGGCGGGATGCTCACACGACGGTGACCATGACGACCCTTCGCGGTGAGCGGGCCGGGTCGGCGAACGTGGCCACGTCCGCCTCGATGACCGCCTTGGCCGCCTCGTCGTTGAAGAACCGCGTCCGCAGCTCGTCGCGGTCGGCGAAGGCGCACAACGCCAGCCCGTCCAATGGTGGGCCGTCGAGGGTGGCCACCACGGACAGCTGAGTGTAGTCGCACATGGCGGCGTGGTTGACCAGGGCCAACGGTGCGTGGACGTCACGCCAGTGGTCGTCGGCTCGGCGATGGTCGAGGTCGGGGTGGTGGACCAGGCCGAAGACGGCGACGACCCGGTCGCTCGGACGAGGTTCGGGTTCCGGGCGGATCACCCGGCGGTGGCAGACGTGCAGCGCCACGTCGGCCACGGCCCGTACCCGCTCGATCTCGTCGGTGTCGATCCGCAGCAGCGTGGAGAACGGCCGGCGCTCGCTCTCTCCGGAATGGTTGACGTAGCACGTCCCCCCCAGTTCGGCGGCCACCGCCACCGCCCCTTCGACATCGGTCCCCAGGGCAACGAGTTCGAGCATGCCCCATCTTGGCACGCCGGGCCGACCCGGGCCTGCCGACCGGGTCTCACCCCCAGCCCAGCTCCTCCAGCCGATCGTCGTCGATGCCGAGATGGTGGGCCAGCTCGTGGACCACGGTGATCCTGACCTCCTCCCGGAGGTCGTCCAGGTCATCGCATTCCTCGCACAGGGGGAGGCGGTACAGCGTGATCCTGTCGGGTAGGGCCAACCCTCCGTAGTCGTCGCGCTCGGTGTGGGGAATGCCCTCGTACAGGCCGAGGAGGTCCTCCTCGGGGTGTTCGTCTTCGACCAGGACGACGACGTTGTCGAGGAGGTCGAGGATCTCGTCCGGCAGGGAGTCGAGGGCGTCCGCCACGAGGCGCTCGAAGGCCGCCTCGTCGATGGGTCTCATCGGTGGGACACGAGCGCGGGGCGGGGCACGGGCCGCAGCGTAGCCCCGCTCGGTGCTGCGGGGTGACCGGTCGGTCCGGCCGCCGGCCGGGACACGAGAGGTCGAAGGCTGAAATCGTGGGTTACGTGTCGTTGACGTCGTCATCGTCCCTCGACCACCGTCTCATCACCGCCGCCGGCGTCTCGTCCGGTATCGACATGGCCCTCCGGCTGGCCGAGCTCCTGGTTCGACGCCGACGCCGCCCGGACCATGCGGCTGAGCCCACCGGGCCGGCACGCGGGGCGAAACTACCCGGACCGCAGACCGGGTGGAACGGCGTCGGTACCCTGAGGTCCGTCGAGCTGCTTCCTGGTGCAGGGGCCAGGATCGGGAAAGGCGGAGCATGACCGAGACCACACAGCCGTTGACCGGTGGGATCAGGTCGGCCTACGGCCGAGCGCTCCGGTTCGATCTGCTGACCAAGATCGAGAACCGCTCGGCCAAGGTGGCGGTCATCGGCCAGGGCTATGTCGGTCTGCCGGTGGCCATGCGCAGCGCCGAGGTGGGGTTCACCTCGGTCGTCGGCTACGAGATCGACAAGTCCCGGTGCGACTCCCTGCGCTCGGCCATGTCCTATGTCGAGGACGTCCCGTCGGCCGTGATCGCCGATGCCCTCACCACCGGCTACCTCCCGACCGATCAGCTCGCCGACCTGGCGGGCTTCGACATCGCCGTCATCACCGTGCCGACGCCGCTGAAGGACGGGGTGCCTTACCTGGGCTACATCACCGCCGCCGCCGAGGACCTGGCCCAGATGCTGAGCCCCGGGGCCCTCGTCGTGCTCGAGTCGACGACCCATCCGGGCACCACCAACGGTCTCGTCCGACCGATACTCGAGTCGTCCGGCCTGACCGCCGGCAACGACTTCCTCCTGGGCTACTCGCCGGAGCGGATCGACCCCGGCAACAAGACGTTCACGTTCGTCAACACCCCCAAGGTGGTGGCCGGGATCGATCGGCCGTCGACCGATGCCGTCGAAGCGTTCTATCGCTCCCTCGTCGACCGGGTCGTCGTGGTGGAACGGACCGAGACGGCCGAGCTGGTCAAGATCCTGGAGAACACCTACCGCCACGTCAACATCGCCCTGGTGAACGAGCTGGCCATGTTCGCCCGTGACCTCGGGGTCGACATCTGGTCGGCCATCGATGCCGCCGCCACCAAACCGTTCGGTTTCACCCCCTTCCGCCCCGGACCGGGCGTGGGCGGCCACTGCCTCCCCGTCGATCCGTCGTTCCTGTCATGGCGGGTACGCCAGGACCTGGGCCAGACCTTCCGCTTCATCGAGCTGGCCAACGACGTGAACGACCACATGCCCGACTACGTCGTCCAGCGGGTCACCTCCCTGCTCAACGAGCACCGACGCGCCGTCAACGGCACGAAGGTCCTGCTCCTGGGCATGACCTACAAGGCCGGCACGTCCGACATGCGGGAGTCGCCCTCGGTCTCGGTGGCGAAACGGCTGATGCTGATGGGGGCCGAGATCCGACTCTGCGACCCCCATCTCCCACCGGTCTCCGCTCCCCCCGTCGATGCCGAGGTGGTCGACTTCGGCCCCGAGGCCCTGGCCGCCGCCGACCTGGTGGTCATACTCGTCGACCACGACGAGTTCGATCCGGCGACCATCGCCACCAACAGCGCCCTGGTCTTCGACACCAAGGCCGTGTTGCGCGGCCTCGACTTCGCCGGCGAGCTGCTCTGATCGACGGCAGGCTCGTCGCTCAACCCAACAGACGCTGAGCCCGGGCCCGGAACTCGGCAATGTCACCGGCTTCCTCGATCGTCGCTCAACCCAACAGACGCTGAGCCCGGGCCCGGAACTCGGCAATGTCACCGGCTTCCTTGATCGCCTCGTAGCCGCGCACGATGTCGGGCAGCTCGGCCACCTCGACCGCCCGATCGTAGGTGGCGGGCGACAGCTCGGCCACGACCCGGTCGATCATCTGCTCGTACTCCGCGATCAGCTCCCGCTCCATGCGCCGGTGAGCCGTCCGCCCGAACGGATCGAGCGTCGTGCCCCGCAACCGCTTCAGGCGGGTCAGGGCGGCGAAGGCGGCCTCGCCGGAACGACCGAGCCCGATCTTGTGATCGACCCCGAGGCGGCGCAGCGTGGGCGGGTGGAGCTTGTAGGTGATCGTGGCCCCGGGCCCGAACTGCTCCTCCAGTGCAGCCTTGAACGCCGGCGAGCGGTGGAGCCGGGCCACCTCGTACTCGTCCTTGTAGGCCATCAGCTTGTGGAGGTAGCGGGCCACCGCTTCCGACAGGCGGGTGTCGTCGCCCCCCGCCACCTCGGCCCGCCGTACCGCTGCCACCCGGTCGACGTAGCGGGTGGCGTACGCCGCATCCTGGTAGGCGATCAGGTCCGGCACCCGGATCTCGAGCAACCGACGCAGCTCGTCCGACGGGTCATCGACCCGGGACAGCAGCGCCGTGGCCCGACGTGATCCCTTCGATCGGCCGGGCCGGCCCGTGGCCGGCCGATCGAGACCGAGCCCGGCGAGCCAGGACGGGTCGAGAGCGATCTGGCGGCCGACCCGGAAGGCCTGGGTGTTGGTCTCGACCGAGACACCGTTGAGCTCGATCGCCCGCTCGATGGCCTCGGCCGCCACCGGGATCACGCCCCGCTGGTAGGCGGCGCCGAGGACGATCACGTTGGCCGGCATGTGCGACCGGAACAGGGCGTCCGACACCAGGGCGGCGTCGACGTAGAGGTTGCGTTCGGCCACCGTCACGGCGTCGATCGTCGACCGGATGGCCCTGAGCTCGGGGAAGTGGGCGCCGATGTCGCGCACCATGGCCCCGGTCGGGACCTGGCTCGACGACACGACGGCCACGGTGCGCTCGGGGTCGCACTTCTCCAGGTTGGGTGCGCTGGTGCCGGTGAGGACGTCGAACACCAGGTAGGCGTCGGCCTCGGCGGAGGCGACCTTGTTGGCCAGCCCCTCCACCGCGGCGTCGGCGACGCGTCGGATCTTGAGATTGGAGATGACCGACCCGCCCTTCTGCGACAGGCCCGTTTGGTCGAGCCCGTGGGCCTGCTTGCCGTCGAGGAGGGCGGCGGTGGCCAGCAGCTGGTTGACGGTGACGACGCCGGTGCCGCCGATGCCCATCATCAGCACGTCGCCCTCGTCGATCCGATCCGGCTCGGGGAGATCCGCCCCGATCGCGTCGAACGTCACCGTCGACCGTCGCCCCGCTTCGGGGCCGGGGATCACCTCGACGAAGGCGGGACAGTCACCCTGGAGGCACGTGTAGTCCTTGTTGCACGACGACTGGTGGATCCGCGTCTTGCGCCCGAACTCGGTCTCCACCGGCTGCACCGAGGCGCAGCTCGAGGTGACCCCACAGTCGCCGCATCCCTCGCACACGGCCTCGTTGATGAACACCCGCATGGCCGGGTCGGTCACCTTGCCCCGCTTGCGGTCGCGCCGGAGCTCGGCGGCGCACGCCTGGTCGTAGACGAGCACCGTGCACCCCGGCGTGTCGCGGAGCAGACGCTGGGCCTCGTCGAGGCGGGACCGGTGCCAAACGCTGACGTCGGGGGCGAAGCCGGCGTCCGCCGGGTACTTGGCCGGGTCGTCGGTCACGACCATGATCCGGGCCACACCCTCGGCGTGGAGCGAGCGGGTGAGGGCCGGCACCTCCATCTGCCCGTCGACGTCCTGGCCGCCGGTCATGGCCACCGCGCCGTTGTAGAGGATCTTGTAGGTGATGTTGGTGCCGGCCGCCACCGCCTGGCGGACGGCGAGGCTTCCCGAGTGGTGGAACGTGCCGTCGCCCACGTTCTGGAAGCGGTGCCGCATGGACACGAACGGAGCCGCCCCCACCCACTGGACGCCCTCGCCCCCCATCTGCGTGGTGCCCTTGGTGTTGCGAACGGGAGAGAACGACGCCATGCCGTGGCATCCGATCCCGCCGCCCGCCTCCGAGCCCTCGGGGACCCAGGTGGAGGTGTTGTGGGGGCAGCCCGAGCAGAACCCGGCGGTGCGAACCACGGCCGCCACCTCGGCCGCCACGGGGATCCTCGGCCGCTCCTTCGTCATCGGCCCGACGGCGTCGGTCCCGAAGCGGTCGACGAGGAAGGGTCGGAGGGCGGCGGCCACGAGGTCGACGTCCATCTCGCCGTGACCGGGGAACCACAGCTCACCCCTGGCGTCGCGTTTGCCCAACACCCGAGGCGCGCCCGCCATGCCGTACAGCTCGTCCCGCAACAGCATCTCGACGAACGCCCTCTTCTCCTCGACGACGACGATCATGTCGAGGCCGTCGGCGAACCGGCGGAGGGATCCCCCGTCGAGGGGCCACAGCACCGCCGGCTTGAACACCCGCACGCCCCGCCGGCGCAGCTCGGCCTCGTCGAAGCCGAGCCGGTCGAGAGCGGCCCGGAGGTCGTAGTAGGTCTTGCCGGCGGCGACGAGACCGAGGGTGGCGTCGCCGGTGTCGACGGTCTGCCGATTGAGGTCGTTGTGGGCCACGTAACGACGGGCCGCCTCGAGACGGCCCTCGTAGACCTCGCGTTCCATCGCCACTGCGGTCGCCCCCACCAGGGCGTCCTCCTGGGTGTGGCGCCACGGTTCGCCGTTCCACGAGAACTCGGGTCGGCGGGGCGCGACCCGGCCGGGGCCGACGCTGATCGTGGCGTAGCCGTCGGCCACGTTGGTCACGATCTTCAACGCCGTCCACAGCCCGCTGTAGCGCGACAGCTCGTAGCCCCAACGGCCGTAGTCGGCGACCTCCTGCACGCTCCCGGGGTAGAGGATCGGCGTCTCCAGGTGGAGCAGGGCGAACTCGGATTCCGAGGCCAGCGTCGACGACTTCGATGCCGGGTCGTCGCCGACGACGAGGAGGACACCCCCGTTGGGGTCGACACCGCAGACGTTGGCATGACGGATGGCGTCGCCCGAACGGTCGAGGCCCGGTGCCTTGCCGTACCAGAGGCCGAGCACCCCGTCGAAGCGTCCCTCGAAGTTGCGGTTGGCCAGTTGGCTGCCCCAGACCGCAGTGGCGCCCAGGTCCTCGTTGAGTCCGGGGAGGAACTCTATGTTGTTGGCCGCCAACTCGGCCTGGTTCCCGAGCATGAGGCTGTCGATGCCGCCCAGGGGGGAGCCCCGGTAGCCGCTGACCATGGCGGCGGTGGTGCGCCCGTCGCGCCTGTCGGCCCGGATCTGGTCGAGGAGCGCACGGAGGAGGGCCTGCACCCCGGAGAGGGCGACATCGCCCTGCTGCAGGCCGAACCGGTCCTCGAGCTTGAAGTCGGTCAACGACACGATGTCTCCTTCCCGACGCCGGGCACGCTGCTCCACTGGCCGGTGCCCGATTCCACCACGAAGTGGCCCCGGAGGCGAGCCGATCGGCGCCGTCGATGTCGGGTCAGGCCCGACCGGCCGCCGTCTCGTCGCCCCGGTTGCGACCGCTGAGGCGGATGAGCTCCTCGTGCAGCTCGAACCAAACGGTGTGGTAGCTGTTGCGCAGCGGGTTTGCCACCATCTCCAACTCACCGGCCCGGATGGCGGCCACCGCCGCCTCGAGCCGGGGCCGGTAGGCGTCGAGTCGGGCCACCCCCTCGACCACGGCGGCGAGTATCTCGCAGATGCCGACATGGATCTCGTCGGTGAGGGCGGCGAGAACGCCGGCGTCATAGTCGGGGTCGCTGTGGTCGTTCAGGACGCGCTCGCCGGCGATCTCACGCAGCTGCCAGGCCGTCACCACCTCCTTGAACCGATGGTTGAGCTGATGGAAGCGGTCGAGGTGGGGCTCGATGACCGGGGTGGCGGCCGCGGCCTCGGCGAGGTAGAAGGCGTCGGCCGCCGCCGTACCGTCGGCGCTGAGCATGACCCGGCCGCTCGGTCCGTCCTGGGTGTGACCGGCCGCCGCCAGCTCGGCCAGTGCCGCCATCGCCTCGTTCTCGCTCACCCCGGCCCACTCGGCCACCGTGACCGCCGTCGCCATGCCCTTGAGCACCAGCACCCGGCGGCAATCGTCGGCGCTCAGGGCCCTACCGCCACCGCCACCGGGGGCGGGCTCCGGGGCGGGGGGCGCAGCCCCGAACACGGACCCGGGCGCGCTCGATCCGCCGGCCTCGGCGGCCCAGCGGCGCAGCACCGCCACCTCGGCCACCTGGCCCCCGCCGCCGGCGTGGGCGCCGAGGAGGAGCCGGCCGTGGTCGCCGTCGACGGTCACCTCGTCGCCCGGCCGCAGGGTGAGGTCGCCCGTCTCGACCCCGTCGGCGACGAAACGGAGGGGACCGGCGCCGACCACGGCCGGCAGACCCCACGAGCGGGCCACCACGGCGGCATGGGAGACCAGCCCACCGAGGGTGGTGACGAGGCCCCGGGCGGCGGCCATGCCATGCACGTCGGCCGGCGAGGTCTCCGGTCGGATCAGTATCACCGAACGGCCCTCCTCGGCCCACGTCACCGCCAGGTCGGGATCGAGACAGACCACGCCGATCGCACGGCCGGGCGAGGCGGCCAGGCCCTCGGCCAGCACGACGGCATCATGGTCGTCGGCCGCCGCCGACTCCATCGGTGGGTCGTCGAGCAGGTGGGCGACCCGCTCGACGGCCCCGGCCCGGTCGAGCGGGAAGTCGGGATCCTCCGCCATCTCCACCGCCATCCGCACCGCAGCCCGGGGCGACCGCTTGCCCACCCGGGCCTGCAGCATCCACAGTATTCGATCCTCCACCGTGAACTCGATGTCGACCATGTCGGCCAGGTCCCGCTCGAGGACGGCGGCGATCTCGACCAGCTGATCGTGGATCTCGGGCCAGCGGGCGGCGACGCCGGCGATCGGCTGGGTCAGGTGGGTCCCGGCCACCACGTCCTCCCCCTGGGCCCTGACCAGGAAATCACCCATCAGGACCGCCTCGCCGCTCGACGGATCGCGGGTGAAGGCGACCCCGGTGCCGGACTGGTCGCTCAGGTTTCCGAAGACCATGGCCTGGACCGTGGCCGCCGTGCCGAGCTCGCCGTCGATGCCTTCCTTGCGGCGGTAGACGACGGCCCGGTCGGAGCGCCACGAGGCGAACACGGCCCGCACCGCCTGCGTGATCTGGGCCATGGGACCGGTGGGGATGACGAACTCGCAACCCTCGAGCTCGTACCGCCACCGGTCCAGCACCTGGGCCAGCTCACCGGTGGCGATCTCGCTGAAGGCCCGGCCACCGGAGGCGGCGGTGAAGCAGCGCTCGATCTCGTCGTCGGGCGCCCCGCCGACGACCTCGACGTAGCCCTCGATGAACCGACGGTAGGTGTCCCACCCGAAGCGGTCGTCACCGGCCAGGGCGCCGAGGGAGGCCGCCACGTCCGGCGTCATGCCCAGGTTGAGGACGGTGTCCATCATCCCCGGCATCGAGACCGGGGCCCCCGACCGGACGCTGACGAGGAGCGGCCGCGCCAGGGAACCGAGGGTCCGCCCCAGCTCGGTCTCCAGTCGGGCGACGCCCTCGGCGATGGCGGCATCGAGCTCGTCGAACCACCCGTCGTCGAGCACCCGGTGACAGACCGAGGTCGGGAGCGTGAACCCCGGAGGCACGGGAAGTCCGAGGGCCTGCATCCTGGCCAACCCGGCCCCCTTGCCACCCAACGCCGCCGTCCAATCGTCGGGTTCGCCCGGAGGCGGCTCGTCGAAGGAGTAGGCGAGTCGCTCAGCTTCCGGCGTGGTCATGGATCGGCCAGCCCCCTTCGATCGTCATGCGGTCCGACGGCTCGCCGAAGCGCCGCCCGAGGTGGTGGGTATCAGTGATAGCCGCCAACGCTGCGGGGTGCCAGGCATGCGACCGGGTGCCGTTTGCACCGGGTCGACGCCACCCTGCCTATGGTTGGGCCCATGAGCAACGTCACCGAATCGGTCACCCTCGACGTCGAGGACGGCGTGGCCGTCGTCACCGTCGACAACCCACCGGTCAACGCCCTCAGCCACCATGTGCGCACGGGCATCCTCGAGGCCATGACCCGCGCCGCCGGCGACGGGTCGGTGACGGCGGTGGTGCTCATCTGCGCCGGCCGGACGTTCATCGCCGGCGCCGACATCACCGAGTTCGGCGGACCCCCGCAGGGGGCGTCGCTGCCGGCCGCCCAGGCGGCCATGGAGGACTGCACCAAGCCGGTGGTGGCCGCCATTCACGGCACCGCCCTCGGCGGCGGCCTCGAGGTGGCGATGTGCGCCCACTTCCGGGTGGCGTCGGCCGACGCCCGCTTCGGCCTGCCCGAGGTGAAGCTCGGGCTCCTCCCCGGCGCCGGTGGCACCCAACGCCTGCCCCGGGTCACGGGCGTGGCCAAAGCGTTGGAGATGATGACCAGCGGCGACCCGATCGGGGCCGAGGAGGCCCTTGGCTGCGGTCTGATCGACGAGATCGTCGACGACGACCTGCGGGCCGGGGCCATCGCTTTCGCCCGGCGGGCCGTGGCCGACCAGCTCCCCCTGACCCGCCTCCGCGACGCCGACGACAAGCTGGCCGAGGCCCGCCAGAACCCGGCCATCTTCGACGAGTTCCGCCAGAGCATCGCCCGCCGAACCCGCGGGTTCCTCGCCCCCGAGTACAACATCCGCTGCATCGAGGCGGCGGTGGAACTAGACTTCGACGCCGGTGTGGCTCGCGAGCGGGAGCTGTTCACCGAGCTGATGAACGGCACCCAGTCGGCCGCCCAGCGCTACTACTTCTTCGCCGAGCGGGAGGCGGCCAAGGTGCCCGACGTGCCCCGCGACACGCCACAGCTCACCATCGAGCGAGCCGGGGTGCTGGGGGCCGGCACGATGGGTGGCGGCATCGCCATGAACTTCGCCAACGTCGGCATCCCCGTCACCATCGTGGAGCGGGAGCAGGACGCCCTCGACCGGGGTGTGGCCGTCGTCCGGGCCAACTACGAGCGCTCGGCGTCTCGAGGCAGCATGCCGGCCGACGAGGTCGAGCCTCGCATGGCCCGCATCACCGGATCGCTCGACAAGGGTGACTTCGCCGGGTGCGACATCGTCGTCGAGGCCGTGTTCGAGGACCTCGGCCTCAAGACGTCGGTGTTCGCCGAGCTCGACGAGATCTGCAAGCCCGACGCCCTGCTCGCCACGAACACCTCGGCCCTCGACGTCAACGCCATCGCCGCCGCCACCTCCCGACCGGAGAGCGTGATCGGGATGCACTTCTTCTCCCCGGCCAACGTGATGAAGCTGCTCGAGGTGGTGCGGGGCGACAAGACGTCCGACACCATCATCGCCACCACGATGTCGCTGGCCAAGCGGATCAACAAGATCCCCGTGCTCGTCGGTGTCTGTCACGGCTTCGTCGGCAACCGGATGCTGGCCATGCGCCGGATCGAAGCCGACAAGATGCTGCTGGAGGGGGCCACCCCGGCCCAGATCGACCAGGTCGTGTACGACTTCGGGTTCCCCATGGGCCCCTACGCCATGAGCGACCTGGCCGGACTCGACATCGGCTGGAAGGCCGAGACGTCGAAGGGGGAGACGGTGCGGGAGATCCTGTGCGAGAGCGGCCGCCGGGGTCAGAAGAACGGGCGGGGCTACTACACCTACGACCCCGACACCCGGGCCTCCACCCCCGATCCGGAGGTCGTCGAGCTCATCGCCGACCTCGCCGCCCACCAAGGCGTCGAGCAGCGGGAGGTGACCGACCAGGAGGTGCTCGAGCGCTGCCTCTACCCCATGGTGAACGAGGGAGCGAAGATCCTCGACGAGGGCATCGCCATCCGGGCCAGCGACATCGACGTGGTGTGGATCAACGGCTACGGCTGGCCCCTCTACACGGGCGGCCCCATGTTCTGGGCCGACACCGTCGGTCTGGCCGAGGTGGTCGACAGGATCACCGGGTACCACGAGCGCCTCGGGGGGGACCACTGGGCGCCCTCCCCCCGCCTCGCCGAGCTGGCCCGCACCGGCGGGACGCTGCACACCTCAGTGGCCTCGTCCTGACGGTTGCTGGCGCCTCGGGAACCGAACCCCGCCCCGAGGTATCGGCCAGGGCCTGGCGGGCCCTGGCCGTCGCCTCGGCCGGCTACGTGCTGTTCGGGTTCAACTCCACGGCGACCAATCTCGCCTTCAACGCCATCTCCGAGACCTTCGCCGGGGCCACCGAGGCAACCGTGTCGTGGGTGGCGTCCGGCTATTTCATCGCCTCCGCCGCCTTCTTGCCCCTTGGGGGTCGCCTCGCCGACCGGATCGGGCGGCGGCGGATCTTCGAGATCGGGTTGATCGGGTTCGCCCTGTCGGCCGTCGCCTCGGCCGTCGCCCCCACGATCTGGATCCTGATCCTGGCCCGGGTCCTCCAGGCGGTGGCCGGGGCCCTGGTCATCCCCTCGTCGCTGTCGATGGTGCTGCCCGAGTTCCCCACCGCCCGCCGCTCGTCGGCCGTCGCCACCTGGGCCGCTGCCGGTCCCCTGTCGGCGGCCATCGCCCCCGGTACCGCCGCCGGTCTGCTGGCCGCCACCAGCTGGCGCTGGGTGTATGTGCTCTCCGCCCCCATCGCCGTCCTGACCCTCGTCGGGTCCCGCCTTCTCGTCACCGAGAGCCGGGGCGACGAGGAGGGGGGCCGCCTCGATCTGGCCGGCACGGGCCTGGCGGTGGGCGCGGTGGCCCTGCTCATCTACGGCATCGGCCAGGGACCACGGTGGGGCTGGTTGGCCGGGCCGACCGTGGCCGTCATCGGCACCGCCCTCCTGATGGGGGTGGCGTTCGTGGTGCGTTCCCGGCGCCACCCGACGCCCCTCGTCAACCTGTCACTGTTCCGGATACCGGAGGTGGCGATCGCCAACGTCGCCAACTTCTTCATGTCGATCACGTCGTTGTCGATCTGGCTGATCTGGCCCCTCTACCTCAGCCGGATCTGGAACTACACGATCGGGCAGGTCGGTCTGGCCATCACGATCGGGCCTGTCTTCGCCGGCCCCGCCGCCCTGCTCGGGGGCCGGTTGGCCGACCGCTACGGCCAGCGGTGGCTCATGATCGGCGGGTCGGCCATCTCCACCGTGGCCGTCGCCACGAGCGTGTTCCGCTTCGGCAACGAACCGGATTACCTGCTCGTCCTCGCCCCCACCGTCGCCGGCTTCGGCCTGGGCTGGGGCCTGTCGAGCCCGAGCATGAACAGTTGGGCCCTGGCCAACACCCCCCCGGCGTTCATGGGCGAGGTCAACGCCTCGTTCAACACGATCCGCAACCTGGCAGCCGCCGTCGGCACCACCGGTGCCATCGCCATCCTCGGCGCCGCCGACCGTCCCGATGCCCTGGCCGCCTACGAACGGGCCAACATCTTCTTCGCCATCTGGGTCGGCCTGTCGTGCCTCACGGTGACCGTCGGCTCGTGGTGGCTGACCCGTTCCCGACGCCGCCCCCGAGCACCCGGGACCTAGGTCGGGGATGTCCCCGATCCCGGCCGCCAGGACCCATCGTACGTTGTGTCCATCACGCCGGGCGGACGAGCCCGGGCCGACGAGGACGAGACGACCCATGCCCGCGATCCAG
Organism: Acidimicrobiales bacterium; assembly: GCA_050330635.1. Classification (GTDB taxonomy): domain Bacteria; phylum Actinomycetota; class Acidimicrobiia; order Acidimicrobiales; family SZUA-35; genus CADEDH01. Next base: position 37,861 of record JBHJNQ010000061.1, read on the forward strand.
CCACTCCAGTCGACGACCCCCGCCCACGAGCTCCGACCGACCGACCCGGTCTCCGGGGCCCTGTCGTTCGGGCATTGCGTCGACTGGCTGCTCGATCGCTACCAGGCCACCACCGACCCGGAGCTCCGGGCCATGGTCGTCGAGGTGCTCGACGAGCTGCGCGACCTCGGCCCGGTCGACGACGAGATGGCCGACGTCGTCGTCGGGGCGCTGGGCTCGGTTGCGGCAGCGTTCGAGCTCCGGGCGAGCCGCTGAGGTTCCGCTGACCCGTGTGATTCGTGGTCGGCCCGCTCCTCCCCTGGTGGGCCGGCCCGAGGCGTCCCGTACGGTCGGGATCAGGTGAGGAGGGACTCGACCGTACGGGCCAGGGCGAAGAGCTGGTGGTCGGCCAGAGGGCCGGCCATCAGCATCAGGCCGACCGGCGGCTCACCGCCGGCCGACGCTGGCACCGTGATGGCACAGGCGTCGAGGAAGTTGCCGACCATGGTGTTGCGCAGGCACAGGAGATTGGTCGCCGAGTAGTGGGCGGGATCGTCGTCGTCGAAGTCGGCCATCGGCGGGGGGAGAATGGCGACGGTGGGGAGCACGTAGGCGTCGAAGCCCCGCAGCTCCCGCTCGGCCGCCGCCACGAGGCGGGTCCGGGCGTCGACGACGTCGAGGTAGTCGGCGGCGCTGATGTCGGCGCCGGGTTCGATCCGGCGCCGTATCCGCTGGTCGTAGCCGTCGGCGGCGGCGGCCAGCAGCGGGCGATGCCAGTGATGGGCCTCGGCGGTGGCCAGGCCGCCCTTGGCGTTGATCGTCGGGAGGTCGTCGAGCTCGGGGACGGTCACGGGGCGCAGTTCGATCCCACCGGCGGAGAGCCGCGACAGGGCCCGGTCGAAGATCTCGGCCACGGTGGGGTCGAGGTCGTCGACCACGTGATTGGACAGCACGGCCAGGCGGATCCGGTCGGCGGGCCGGCCCTCGGCCGTCACCCGCCCGTCACCACCGGCGAACACGTCGTCGACGATGGCGCAGCAGTCGACCGACCCGGCCAGAGGCCCGACCGAGTCGAGCGAGGGGGCCAAGGGGACGATCCCGGCCAGGGGGACCCGGCGCGCCGTCGGCTTGAACCCGACGATCCCGCAGAAGGCGGCGGGAATCCGGCAGGAACCCCCGGTGTCGGTCCCCAGTCCGGCGGGCACCATGGCCTCGGCCACCGCCACCGCCGTCCCCGACGACGAGCCGCCGGGGATCCGCCCGACCGCCCGATCCCACGGGCTCCGGGGTGTGCCGTGATGGGCGTTCAACCCGAGCCCGGAATAGGCGAACTCGGTCATGTTGGTCCGCCCGATCACCACGAACCCGGCCGCCCGCAGGCGGGCCACGACCGGGGCGTCCCGCTCGGCCGGAGGCCGGCCGGCCAGCACGGTGGACCCGGCCGTGGTGACCTGGCCCTCGATGTCGCACAGGTCCTTGACCGCCACCGGGATGCCGGCGAAGGGTGGCACGACCGCCCCGCCGGCCCGGGCCCGATCGACACCGTCGGCCACGGCCCGGGCCTCGTCGGCCGCCACGGAGAGGAAGGCGAGACCGCCATCGCCGTCGGGGGAGGCGATCCGCTCGAGCGACGTCTCGACGAGCTGACGGGCCGAGGTCTTCCCGGTCGCCAGTTCCTGGGCCATGGCGCTGATCGTCTTCACCGGCCCGACACTATCGCCGGCTGCCGGCCATCATCGGTGCTCGCCGACGACCGTCAGACCGCTTGGCGCACCACCATCACCCCGGCCGCCGCCATCCGGGCCAGGGCGGCCTCACCGTCACCGGGCTGGAGCTCGACGGCCCGGCACCCGGCGGCCAGGACGGTGGTGGTGAAGCCGGCCTCGACGGCGTCGAGGGCTGTGAACAGCACGCAGTAATCGGTGGCGAGGCCGACCACGTCGACGGCGTCGACCCCCTCCTCCCGCAGGACGTCCTCCAGCCCGGTGGCCCGACGGTGGGCGTTGTCGTAGAAGCCGCTGTAGCTGTCGAGTCGCCGGTCGGTGCCCTTGCGCACGATCCGGTCGATGTGGTCGGTTGCCAGGCCCTCGGCCAGCTCCGCCCCCGGCGTCCCCTGGACACAGTGATCGGGCCACAGGACCTGCTCCAACCCGTCGAGCTCGATCAGTTCGCCGACCTCGTGGCCCGGGTGCTGGCTGGCGAAGGAGTGGTGGCCGGGCGGGTGCCAATCCTGGGTGGCGACCACGAGGGGGTAGCCGGAGAGCAGCCCGTTGGCCACGCCGATCACCTCGTCGCCGCCCGGCACGGCCAGCGCCCCACCCGGACAGAAGTCGTTCTGGATGTCGACCAACAGCAGCGCTCGCACGTCACCTCCCGGTCGTCGTGCGGGGGAGAGGGGGCCGGGCGACCGGGTGGCGGCGTCCCTCCCCTATCGGCCCCCACCCTAGCGGCCGGGGTCGAGCCGGGGCCCACGGCCCGGCGGCATGCGCCCGGCGGTGGGCACGTTCCATACTGCTCACCATGGCCCCGTTCGCATCGACCATCGCCCCGGCCACGATCCTCACCCCGACCATCGGCCCGACCATCGCCCCGGCCCCCACCACGACGATCGGCCCGGCGCCGACCATCGCCCCGGCCCCGGCCCCGATCGTTGGCCCGGCATGACGGACCGAAGCGCGGTGACGGCCCTCGGCCTGGCCGTCGCCACCCGGACCCCCGTTCTGTTGTGGGGCGCGCCCGGCACGGGCAAGAGCTCGGTCGTCGCCGCCCTGGCCCGGGTGCTCGACCAGCCCTGCGAAGTGGTCATCGCCTCGATCCGCGAGCCGTCCGACTTCGCCGGCCTGCCGGTGGTGGTCGACGGTGGGGTCCGGTTCGCCCCGCCGTCGTGGGCCACGTCGCTCGCCGCCGCCGGCCGGGGGATCCTCTTCCTCGACGAGATCTCGACGGCGCCGCCTGCGGTCCAGGCCGCCCTGCTTCGGGTGGTGCTCGAGCGGACCGTCGGCGATCTCCGCCTCCCCGACGACGTGGTGGTGGTGGCGGCCGCCAACCCGCCCGACCAGGCGGCCGACGGGTGGGACCTCTCGGCCCCCCTCGCCAACCGGTTCTGTCACCTGACGTGGTCGGTCGACGCCACCGCCATCGCCGAGGGGTTCACGGTGGGGTTCGCCGACCCCGTCGCAGCACCCCTGCCCGGCCGGTGGCGGGCCGATCTGCCCCGGGCCCGGGCCGACGTCGCCTCCTTCCTGCTGCTGCGTCCCGGGCTGGTGTCGATGCCCCCGACCGACCGCTCGGCCGCCGGTCGGGCCTGGCCCAGCCCCCGCTCGTGGGAGATGGCGGCCACGCTCCTCGCCGCCGCCCGGGCCGGCGAGGTCGACCACGACGTTCGGGCCCGCCTGGTCGCGGGCTGCGTCGGCGACGGCCCGGGCATCGAGCTCCTGTCGTGGCTGGCAGCGCTCGACCTGCCCGACCCGGAGGCCATCCTGGCCGACCCCACGTCGTTCGAGTTGCCGGAACGCGGCGATCGAGCCTATGCCGCCCTCACCGCGGTGGCGGCGGCTGTGGCCGCCGACCCCACCATCGGGCGCTGGGCCGCCGGCTGGGAGGTGCTGGGTCGGGCGGGCGAGACCGCCCCCGACGTCGCCGCCCTCGCCGCCCGGGTGCTGGTCCGCTGCCGCCCCGAGGGGGCGCCCACGCCACCCCAGGCCGCCGCCTTCCTCCCCCTGCTGCGCGACGCCGGGCTGGCATGACCGGAGCGGCGGACGACGGGGCCCTCGACGGATCCAAACTGGCGGCGGCCCGGCTGTGGGCCACGACCCGTCATCCGTATCTCGCCTCGGCGGTGTTCGCCTCACCGGCCTCCCCGGCCCCCGGCCTGGGCAGGCTGGTCATCGACCGGTGGTGGCGGATCCACGCCGATCCGTCGGTCGTGGCCGGCTCGTCGGTGAACGAGCTCGGGGGCGAGCTGCTCCACCTGGCCCTCCACGTGGTACGGGACCACGCCGGCCGGGCCGACCGGGTCGGGCTGGCGGAGCCGGCCGAACTCCACCACTGGGTCGACGCCACCGACGCCGAGATCGTCGACGACCTCCCGGCCGACATGGCCCGGGTGTCGCCGTCGGCCACCGCCGACGACCTCGGGGCCGAGGTCGGCCGCCTGGCCGAGGAGTACTACCGCCGGGGCATCGTCCGTGATGGCGCCACCGCCGACTGCGGCAGCGGCGCCCACGGCCGGTTGGCGGGGTGGGAGCCGCCGCCACCACGGAGCGACGACGATCCCGGGGTCCGTCCCGACGACCAGCGCCTCCTCCGCCGCCGGGTGGCGTCCGACATCGCCGACGCCGCCGCCGGCACGGTCGCCCCCGGCCTGCGGGCCTGGGCCGCGGAGGAGCTCGGGTCCCGGGTCGACTGGCGGGCCGAGCTGGCGGCCCTGCTCCGGCGCTCCCTCTCCACGGTCGGTGGGGCCGTCGACTACAGCTATCGCCGGCCGTCGCGACGGGCCTCCGTCGGTACCGGCGTCGTCCTGCCGGCCCTCCGCCGTCCCACCGTCGAGGTCGCCGTCGTGGTCGACACGAGCGCCTCGGTCTCCGACCGGGCCCTGGCCTCGGCCGTGGCCGAGATCGACGGGCTGCTCCGGGCCAGCGGGACGCGCTCGGTGCGTGTCCTGGCGTGTGATGACGCCGTTCACACCGTCCGCCGGGTCACCGATGGCCGCCAGGTCGACCTCGTGGGGGGTGGTGGGACCGACATGGGGGTGGGCATCGCCACCGCCCTCGATCACCGTCCGCCGCCTCGGCTGATCGTCGTGGTGACCGACGGCATCACGCCCTGGCCCCCCGAACCTCCCCCGGCTGAGGTGGTGGTGGCCCTCCTCGGGGTCGGCGACGCCGGGGTGCCACCAACGCCGGCGTGGGCCCGGGCGGTGCTCATCCCCCGGCCGACCGACCCTGGACGATGACGGCGACCGACGCCGTCTGGATCCGGACCGCCCCCGAGATCGAGATGACGGTCGACTGCGGTGGGGCGCCCCATGTCCTGCGGTGGTCGGGTGGCGGTCTGGTCCTCGCCGACCATCCCGAGCTCGACGCCGAGCTCGCGCTCGTCGCCTTCGGGGGTGCCGAGCCCCGATGCCTCGGCCTGCTGCGCCTGTGGAACGAGGCCGTGGCCGATGGGGGCTTCCTGGCCGAATGGGTCGACGAGAACCACTTGAACCGGGCTCGCCTGTCGTGGCTGACGATGGCCCTCGAGCGACTCCGCAACGAGGGCCTCCACGAGTTCCTGCGCGACCTCAGTCCGACCCGGGCCGAGCGCATGGGCCGGTTCGTGCTGTCGTTCCCCCGGCCCTTCGTCGACCGGGCGGCCGGGGCGGTGGCCGAGGCCGTGACCGAGGGTGACGGTGTGGCCTGTCGGGGGGCGCCGGCGCTGGTACCGGCGGCGATCGCCGGTCGTCTCCGCCGGGCCTTCGTCGCCGCCGTGGGCGGCCGCCAGCTCGCCGTCGGGGCGGCCGCCCTCGTGCCGCTGCGCATCACCGTCGTTCCCGGCGAGCCGGGCGTGGCGGGGGCCCTCACGGGCGACGAACGAGGGGTCGACCTGGTGGTGAGCCCGACGTGGCTGCACCGGGTGTGGGCGGCCGGCGCCGCCGTGATCGGAGGTCACCTGGTGCTCCGCCTCGGCCCGGCCGGCGGCCCCGGCGAGGCGGTGGCCGGCGCCCGGTCGTCGACGGCGGCCACGGCGGCCACGGCGGCCACGGCGGACCTTGTGGTGTGGGACAGCGACCGGGCTCGTCCCCGCATCGAGCGACGCCCGGTGGTCGGTGACCGGGACGGCTGGCGGCTGGGGCCCCGACCGACGGCCAGCGGTCCCGATGGCGCCCGCTGACCGGCCATCGGCGCCGACCTCAGGGGGCGCCGCCCACGAGGGTGGCGGCGAGATGGCCGAAGGCCCGGTCGCCCTGGTCCTCGGTCTCGACGAACCCGTCGAGCTCGGCCTGGACGAAGCCGTTGACGGCGGTCACGGTGAGGAGCACGTCGGCGACGGGGGCTGGCCCGTCGCCCCGCCGGAGCGGACCCATGGCCTCGGCCACGAGCTCGAAGAACCGCTTGCGGAGGCTCTCGAGACTGCCACGGTCGGTACCGTCGGGTCCGCTGGCGCTGGTCAGCATCAGGAATCGGGTCGGCCACCGGCGGCAGTAGCTCCGGTAGCCGTCGAGGAGCTCGGCCAGGGCGGTGGGGTCGCCGTCCTCGCCCGTCGCGCTGAGGCGTTGCATGGCCCGGTCGAAGAACGACTCCATGTCGGCCGTGGCCCGCTGGTACATGGCGTCGATGACGGCGTCCCGGCTGCCGAAATAGGTGTATATGGTCTGACTCGTCGTCTCGGCCTCGGCCGCCAGACGGCGGACGGTGAGTCCGAGATCACGCTGCCGGTAGTAGATGCGCTCGGCGGCGTCGAGGAGCTGCCGCCGCTTGGCGTCCGTGTGGTCAGTTCGAGGATTCGCTGTCAACTGCTACGTGCCTTCGCGCCGGTGGGTGGTCAGTCGGTCGTTGCGAGCCGGGCCGTGCCGGCTCGGGTCGTCAGCTCGTCGCCCAATCTGTCAGCTCGGCTACACAAGCGATTACCAGAGTAGCGTAACGGCCCACGACCAGCCGACGATCGTCACCATGGCCGCTGCGAGGTCGATCAGCGCGCTCAGCCCGAACCCCTTGACCACCGCCAGCGCCAACCGCCCGGCCACGGCGACGTCACCACAACCCCGGCAGACCGGGCAACAGGGGGTATGACCGTGCCGATCAGGCCCACGACCATCACCAACCCGATCAGGACGGTGGCGAGACCGTCGCTCATGGCCGCTCAGTCCCCGCCGCCCGGGTGCGGCCCGACCGGCTGGCGGTCAACGGGCCCGACGGAGCTGGTCGACCGGGGCGAAGTCGTCGGTCAGCACCTCGGCGTCGCCCACCAGCTCGGCCGTCGCCTCCTCGTCGAGCAGGCGGCCGTCGGCGGGATCGACCTCGATGTCCGGCAGTGGCTCGTTGGACGCGATCAGAAGGAGGTTTCTGGGCTCGCCATGGTCGAGACCGTCGGGTGGGACGATGAGGGCGACGTGCTCGAAGTGGACGGCGTAGGTGGCGAGCTCGGCCCGGGCGAAGTCGACACCTCCGCCGTCGATCAGGTTGGCCGCCACCACCCCACCGGGCCGAAGGACCCGGTCGATCTCCTGCACGAACCGGTCGGTCGTCAGGTGCCACGGGATGGTCAGGCCGCTGAACGCATCCCCCACGACGAGGTCGTAGGCGTCGTCGGGCAGGGTCCTGATCGTGAGGCGGGCGTCGCCCGTCGCCACCGCCAGCGTCGGCGACGTCACCAGACCAAGGCGCTCCTCGGCCACGGTCACCATCTCCTCGTCGATCTCGAGCACCAGGTTGGTCGAATCCGGACGGGTCGCCGCCAGGTAGCGGGGGTAGGTGAAGCCGGCGCCGCCGAGGTGGAGGGTGTCGACGGGACCCTCGGGCAGCCCGGCGGTGACGTCGGCGAACAACCGCATGTAGCGGAACTCGAGGTAGCGGGGATCGTCGAGGTCGACATAGGAGTTCCTCGTGCCGTTCAACACGACGGCGATCCCCCCCTTGCGGTCCGGGTCGGATTCGAGCTGGACACAGGCGTACGCCGTCTCCGCGTCGCACGGCGACGGGATGACGGCGGCACCGAAACCGACGATGAAACCGATCATCAACCAGCCCTTCTGCGCCGCCAACCGTCCCCAGCCCGTCAGCAGCGCACCCGCCACCACCAGGGCCAATCCGATGACCGTGATCAGCTGACGGGTGGGGAACAGCGCCACGAACACGAAGCCCGACAGGAACGTCCCGGCCAACGCGCCAGCGGTGCCGGCGGCCGACAGGTTGCCGACCGTACGACCGGTGCGGCCGAGGTCCTCGAGCGTGAGCTTGGCCACCATCGGATTGACGGCGCTGAGGATGGCGGCGGGGACGAAGAAGCTGATGGCGGTCAGGAACACGATGCTGGCGGGGTCGGCAGCCTGCACCGGGCCCAGGGCCGACACGATGAGGGGCGCCACCCACGTCGACGCCCCGCCGGCCATGATCGTGGGCCCGACCAGCGGCGCCGGATCCGCCCGGTCGGCCAGCCGGCCGCCGGCCGCCGTGCCGACGGCGATGGCGGCCAGGATCGTGCCGATGATCCCGGTGAAGGTCTCGAGCGAGACCCCGATGATGGGAGCCAACAGCCTGCCGGCCAGGATCTCGAGCACGAGGATGCAGAAGGAGGTGACGAAGACCAGGAAGGCGCCGAACCGGGTGCTCATCGACGGGGGGCGTGGGTGGGCATCGGCCCGTTCTACCGCCTCCATCGACCACCGCCTCCCACGGGCTCCAACCGCCGACGGATGCCGCCGCGTTCCCGCCCACGACGGGACTAGGGTCGGGGCGATCATGGTTATGTCCGTCCGTCCCACGTTCCAGGCGATCGTCGATCACGCCACATCCGCCACCGGTGCGTCGAGCGCCTGGCTGCTGGCCGTGGTCGGCGACGGCCTGCAGGTGATCGCCACCGCCGGCCTGGCCAGCGGGAACACCACCATCGGCACCGTCATCACGCCGACCGGGGCCCAGGGCTACGTGCTGTCGTCGGGGCAGCCGGCGGCGCTCATGCCCCAGCCCAACGACCTGGCGAACGACGGTGCCGCCGGCTTTCCCGGGGTGCCGATCTCGGTGCTCGCCGCCCCCTGCGGCGACGAGACCGTACTCGGCGTCCTCGAGGTGGCGGAGAAGGAGGGGGCGGCACCGTTCACCTTCGACGACATCGACGCGGTCGCCGTCCTGGCGTCGATCGCCGGCGCGGCGCTGTCCGAGGAGTCGGTGGCGGCCGACGAGGTCAGCTCGCCGGGCGAGCTGGCGGCCGAACTGACCCGGCTGGCGACGCAGAGCCCCGCCCGGTACGCCGACACGGCGCGCATCATCGAGTCCCTCCTGGGCCAATGACCGACCAGCGTCCGGCGTGGTCCCGCGAATCGGTGATGCTGCGCCTCCCGGGCATCACCACCATCGAGGACTTCTCCCCCGAGTGGGCCTTCGACGGCAGCAGCGGGGCCGGCGTCCGGGTCGCCGTCATCGACTCCGGTGTCGAGGCCACCCACCCGATGCTGGTGGGCGCGATCGACATCGACGGCGGCGTCGAGTTCAGCGTGGACGAGACCGGGTCCGTCGCCCGCCGGGACGGCCCCCACGCCGACGTCTACGGTCACGGCACGGCCTGTGCGGGCATCATCCACGCCCTCGCTCCCGACGCCGTGATCACGAGCGTCCGGGTGCTCGACGAGGGGTTGCGGGGCAAGGCGGCCGCCTTCCACGCCGGACTGACGTGGGCCGTCGACCACGGCTTCGACGTGATCAACCTGTCGCTGGGCGCGGCCAAGCGGGAGTGGGCCCTGGCCTTCCACGACACCTGCGACCGCGGTTACTTCGCCAACTCGTTCATCGTCACCGCCGCCAACAACATCAACCGGGAGTCGTTCCCGTCCCTGTTCGCCTCCGTGACCAGCGTCGCCAGCAACAACTCGAGCGACCCGCTGCGGTTCCACTTCAACCCCGAGCCACCGACGGAGTTCCTGGCCCGGGGGATCGACGTCGAGGTCCCCTGGCTCGACGGAACGACGATCGTGACCACCGGCAACTCCTTCGCCGCCCCTCACATCGCCGGATTCGCCGCCCTGATCAAGGCCAAGCACCCCCACCTCCGCCCGTTCCAGATCAAGACCGCCCTCTGGGCCGCCTCGGCCAACGTGAGGGAATCGGTCCTCCTCGACCGGGCGGGCCGGGGTACGACGGCGACCCCCGGTCGCCGTTCGATTCCGGCCCCTGTGGCCGGCCCCGCCGGGCCACCGGTGGCGCCGCCCCGTCCCTTCACCGTCGGACTCGACGAACGGGACGAGATCCAGGCCCTGATGGCCGACTACCGCGTCGGCCCCCTGCTGGCCCGGGGCCCGTGGGGGCCCGTCTATTCCGCCATCGGCGACGACGGGGCCGTGGCCCTCCGCCGCCTCGACCCGGCCCTGGCCTCCGATGCGGGGACCCGAGCCCGGTTCGCCACCAGCGTGCGGATCGCCGCCGGCCTCCGCCACCCCCACATCCTCCCGATCATCGAGCTCCGGGAGCACGACTACTTCGCGGTGATGGTGATGCCCCTGTGCCCGTCGAACCTGGCCCTGGAGCGGGGCGGGGGACGACTTCCGCCGGCGGCGGCGGTGACCGCCGTGCTGTCGGTGCTGCGGGGCCTCCATTTCGCCCACCGATCGGGCATCTACCACGGTGACCTTCGACCGGAGAACGCCCTCGTCGATCGGCAGCAGCGGGTGGTGGTGAGCGACGTCGGCATCGCCGCCGCCCTCACCAGCGACGTCCGCACCAGCAGCGCCCCCAACGATCCGTCGTCGTGGCGGTACCTGGCCCCCGAGCAGCTGGACGGATCGGCCATCGGGGCCTACACCGACGTGCACGCCGCCGGCCTCCTCCTCTTCGAGCTCATGACCGGGCACCTCCCCTACCCGACCGTCACCCGCCTCGGTGAGCTGGTTCGGCAGCGGGCGGCCGCCGGACCGCGCTCGCTGGCCGAGCTCGATCCCGACCTCCCCGGCGATCTGGTGGCTGTCGCCGATCGGGCCGTCGCCACCGACGCCGCGGTCCGCTTCCCGTCGGTCGAGGCGTTCGCCGCCGCCCTGGCTGGTGCCGCCGAGCTCGAGCTCGGCCCGCGCTGGGCCCAGGGTCAACCCTTCGTCCTCGTCGACGACCGTCCCCGGTCGGCACCGGTCGGCCCCGGTCCGATCCGGTGAGGCGGGTCCTCCGGCAACCGGCATGCCGGGGTCGTCGCCGTGATCTACGCTGACGTGACCGACGACACATGGTGGAGGACGAGATGGTCGAACGATGGCTGGTGGAGACCGAGCCCCACCCGAGGTTCCGTTTCTACACCCGAGCCAACATCGGTGAGGTCTTCCCCGATCCGGTCGCTCCGCTGTCATTCAACTGGTTCGAGAATCCGGACGGGATCGGGGGTGCCGAGTGGGGCTTCCGAGACGCCTACTACCGCATCGGCGTCATGTCCCCCGACGAGCTGCCTCCCGACCGGGCCGTCTTCCTCGGGGTCAACGGCGGCTACGGCTACCTGAACGCCTCCGCCCTCCGTCTCCTCGGTCACCGGGCCCCGGGCATGACGGCGTCCGACATCGACGAGGCCTTCTTCGGCGACGCCCCCGGCGTCCCCCCGTTCGTCGCCGAGCCCGGGGACGACCGCCCCGACCTGGCGGAGAAGATTGGCGAGACGTTCACCTGGGCGCTGACCACTCCCGACCTCCCCGACGTGGCGGCCGACGAGGCGATGGTCAACCGTCTGCGCCGGGAGCGGCCCGACCTCACGGCCATGAGCGACCACGAGCTCGTCCGCCGGGTCTGGGACCTCATGGACACTCACTTCTCCCGCCTGTTCTCCCAGCATGTCTTCATCACCTTCCTGGCGTCGATCCCCACCGGCATCATCACCAAGGTGGCGGCGGCCGTCGGCCAACCGACCGCCGCCCTCAAGCTGATCGCCGGGGTGGGCGACGTCGAATCGGCCGCCCCGTCGATGGCGATGTGGGACCTGGGTCGGCGGGTGGCCGGCTCGGAGAGCCTCACCGCCATCTTCGATGCCGGCATCCTCCATCTCGACGACCGGCTACGGGCCAGCGAGAACCCCGACGCGCTGGCCTTCGTCGACGCCTTCGACGAGTTCCTCCTGGCCTACGGGGCCCGCGGCCCCAACGAGTGGGAGACCCGATCCCCGACATGGGAGACCGAGCCCGACCTGGCGCTCGCCGCCGTCGATCGCATGCGGCTGGCCGCCGCCTCGGCCGACCCCCGGGGTCACAACGCGGACCGGGCCCGGGAGCGGGAAGCGCTGGGCACCAGCATCATCGCCCTTCTCGCCGACGACCCGGAGACCCAGGGCCGGTTCCAGGCCGCCCTCCACTCCGCCACGGTGTTCATGCCGGGCCGGGAGCGGACCAAGACGAACTGCATCAAGCTGATTCATGAGGCTCGGGTGGCGCTGGTCGAGTGGGGTCGGCGGTGTGTCGCCGCCGGGACGTTTCCTGCCGTCCGGTCCTATGGGTTGCTGACCAAGGAGGAGATGTTCCGCTTCCTCGAGGCCCCCGCGGGGTTCCATCAGGTCCTGGCCGAGCGGGAGGCCCTGATGGCCGAGGTGTCTGCTCTCCGGGAGCCCTTCCTCTTCGTCGGTCAGCCCCCGCCCATGTCGACCTACCCCCGGCGCGATGCGGTGACGACGGTCCCCGTCCGACCGGGGGAGATACTCCAGGGGGTGCCGGGCTGTCCCGGCTCGGCCCGCGGCGTGGCCCGCGTCGTCACCGACGCCCACGACCCGCGGGCCCTCGCTCCGGGCGACATCCTCGTGGCCCCCATCACCGATCCGTCGTGGACACCGCTGTTCGTGCCGGCCGCCGCCGTGGTGGTCGATGTCGGCGCCCCCCTCAGCCACGCCATCATCGTCAGCCGGGAACTGGGCATCCCGTGTGTCGTCTCCGCCACCGACGCCACCCGCCGCATCCCCGACGGCGCCACGATCGACGTCGACGGTGACACCGGACGGATCACGGTGATCGACGTCCCGGCCGGAATCGCCGTGCCGGCGGGCTGAGTCGCCCACCGGACACCAGACCTCCGCGCTCAGCGCACGGCGCGGTACACGCCGGAGTAGCGGCGCGCCTTGGTGAAGACCAACTGCCACAGCTGCAGGTTCCGGACCCGGAACGAGGCGGCGGAGCCGAGCAGGTAGTACCGCCATGTCCGCCGGAAACGCTCGTCGTAGTCGGGCAGGTCGTCCCACGCTGCGTCGATGTTGTGATGCCACGCCATCAGCGTGCGGTCGTAGTCCGGTCCGAAGTTGTGCACGTCCTCGAGCGCCCAGTCGCCCTGGGTGGCGGCACCGATGTGCTCCATGGATGGAAGCACACCCCCGGGGAAGATGTGGCGGTCGAACCACGGGTCGGTGTGGCTCTGGGTCCGGTTGGAGCCGATCGTGTGGTGGAGTGCGATCCCGTCGTCGGTCAGCAGCCGGTGGTTGGCCTCGAAGAAGGCCCGGTAGTTCTTGGGCCCCACGTGCTCCAGCATCCCCACCGACACGATCCGGTCGTACCTGCCGGCGACCTGACGGAAGTCGAGCTGCTTGATCTCCACGTCGAGGCCGGCGCAGCGGGCTGTCGCCACCGACACCTGCTCCGCCGCCGGCGAGATGCCGGTGATCCTGACCCCGTGTCGTTCCGCCGCGTACTGGGCCAGCCCACCCCATCCGCAGCCGATGTCGAGCAGGTGCATACCGTGCTCGAGGTGGAGCTTGCGACAGATCAGCTCGAGCTTGGCCTCCTGGGCGGCGTCGAGGTCGCTGACCCCGTCCCAGTAGCCGCAGCTGTAGATCATCCTCTTGTCGAGCATCCGCTCGTAGAGATCGTTGCCGATGTCGTAGTGGGCGGTGGCGTTGTGGGCGGCCCGGCGCAACGTCTGCCGGTTCACCAGTCGGGTGGCGAGGGCGAAGGCCATGAGGCGGGGGCTCCCTGAGATCAGACCCTTGAGGTCGGCGGCCAGCACCTTGGCCAGCAGCTCGTCGACGCGTTCCGCCTCCCACCACCCTTCCTGATACGCCTCACCCAGCCCGAGCTCGCGGTCGCGGACCACCCGGTCGAAGAACCGCCCGTCGTTGACCCGCAGGTCGCTGGCGCCAGGGCCGTCCAGCTCGATACCGGCCAGATCGAGCAGCTCGCGCACCAACGCCTCGGAGCCCCCCCGTCGAGGCATGCGCCGCAACCCCCTCATCCCGTCCCTCCGTCATTCTGGTCGCCCCACCGCCATGGCACGATAACCATGGAACCGTCTGACCGGCGGAAACGCAAGCGTCCAGGATCGGGGGCCCGTCAGAGATCGAGGGCGAAGACCATGACGGCGTCGTCGCCGCCGTTCTGGTGGAGCGCGACCCGCTGGCCGTTCGCCGAGAACTCGAACACGAGGGACGTGACCCCGAGCTGAGGGTCGTAGGGTTCGAGCGACTGCCGCTGGCCTCCGTCGAGGGGGATGTCGCCTCCCGTCGCCGCCGTCGATACCATCGATGCCGTGCCGACGACACCGAGGTCCATCGTGACGGCCGAGATCGCCTCGTGCCACGGTCCGGGATCGCCGTCGACGCGAACCCCGCCGACCCCCTCGCAGTCGATGACGGCCGGCAACACGACCCCGGGCCCCGTGTCGATCGTGCACCGGGCCGGGAGTCCGGCCACGCTGCCCCGGTCGGCGCCGGGCTGGCCCGCTCCCCCCGGGAACGTGCCGGGTGCGGCGACGATCGTGTCGGAGCCGAGGGCGCTTCCGACGGTGGCGACCGTGGTCGCCCCGGCGCCGTCACCCTCCCTCCCGCCGCGACCCAGTACCGGGACCCCGACGGCGAACAAGAGGGCGGCCACGACGGCCAACACCCCGAGGATGAGCCAGGCCTCGGACGCCAGGGCACCCTCGGAGATCCCGAACCGCTCCACCCACGGGGTCGTGAGGGTGCCTGACGGCTCGGTTCCCTCGCTCAGGCGGGCCGCCACCTCGCCGAACCGGGCCCGGATGTTGCCGGGCTCGTAGCGCAGCTCGCTGATCCCGGTCCCCGACAGGAAGGAGTCGAGGTCGGCCTCTTGGAGAACGATGACGCCCCGCTCGCCGTAGCGGCCCCGAAGGACCCCGATGAGGTGGGCCAGACGGCGGGTCTCCCCCGCCACCTCCGGCCGGTCGGTACCGGCGACGACGACGATGGCCTGGTCGACGCCGTCGGGTCGGGGCAGCACCGCCTCGAGCCCGTCGTCGCCGGCCTGGGAGGCGGCATCGAACAGCGAGATCTGGCATCCCAGCTTGAGCAGGAAGGCGCGAAGGTTCCGCCAGTCGTCGCCGTCGCCCGTCGCTCCGAGCAGGACCCGGCCACGCGTTGCGGTCGGGTTACTCACGAGCCGGCGTCGGAACGAGTGATGGCGGACGGTCCTATGGTGACGACGCTACCTCCATCGACAGGCGAAGGGGAGCGATGTCGACCGCAGCGTCTTGGATCCTGGGCATCGGGTTGAGCGTGGCGTTCACCCTCGCCGGCTACGCCAAGGTGAGCGACCAGGGTGTCATGGTCAAGGCCAGGAACCACCTCGGTCTGCCGGCAGACGTGTACCGCACGATCGGCGCCGCCGAGCTGGTCGGCGCCATCGGGTTGCTGAGCGGGCTTGTTTCCGGACTCGAAGTCGTCGGGGTGTCGGCCGCCCTCGGTCTCGTCGTCCTCATGGTGGCGGCGGTGGGCTACCATATGAGGGCCGGCGACGCCCTCACCGAGGCCATCCCCGCCGTGGCCCTGCTGTTGCTCTGTCTGATCTACATCGCGGTCAAGACCCTTGGTTGAGCCCCGTCGTGCCCGCCTCGGCCCCTTCATCGGAGCGGCCCAGTTCGCCAGCGCCGCAATGGTTCTCGTCCTGCTCGTCCTCCTCGTGGTCACCGCCATCGTCAGCATCAGCCGCCTCCCCCGGTCGGGGGACGACGCCAGCGACACGGCCGACCCCACGACGGCGGCCCCCGCCACCCCGACGACGGCGGCGACGGCGACCACCGATCCGGTGGCTCCCTCGACCTCCGGCGAGACCACCGCCCCGACCCTGGGGTCGGCGGTCGCCGCCCCCACGACCCGGCCCGCCGAGGTGGTCGACGTCGACGATGGAGTGACCGTTGGCTGCGCCCCTGCCACCGATGGGGGGGACGCCACCGGGTTCGTCGTCGAGATCGCCTCGGCCGATCCGCTGGAGGAGGAGATCGTCGTCGGTGTCGACCTCGTCACCGCCGGCGGCGAGCGCCAGGGGCGGGTGGTGACCGTCGCCGTGGCCGGCATCGACGCCACCGCCCTCGTCCCCGACTCCTACCAGGGTTACCCCACCTGTGTGGTGACGGCGATCCAGCGCAGGGGTCAGATCCTGCAAACGGGGCGATGAGACCCGACCGGGCCGTTCGTCGACGGTCCGGCCCCCTCGCCCCGACCGCAGCGATGTGGGGGCGGGCACCACCTAGGATGGGCGGCCGTGGAATGGTTCGCCGGCAACTGGCCCGTCGTCCTGGTCGTGCTGGCCGTCGCCCTCATCCTCGTCGGGATGGTGCGCCGGCTGCTCAAGCTGGCCTTTCTGGGGGTCGTACTGGCCGTTGTCGGCCTGGTGATCTGGCCGCTGCTCCACACCTGATCGCCGGCGCGCCGTCTCCCTCCCCGTCCCCGACCCCTCATCGGAGGGGCCATCACGCCGATGGATGCCGATGGTGCAACGGCGACACACCGCAGCCGACACGGCGCGCTCCGCCCTCGAGCCGGTGACCGGCCGGGTGACCGTTGAGGCCGGAGGGGGTGAGTTCGTCGGTGTCCGATGATCCGAACGGCCCTCGATTCGACGAGGCGCCCCCGGTACCTTCGTCCGGGGTGGGGATCCCCTCCGACGCCGATGACGGGCCCGACCGGGCGGGGGCGACCGACGGGCGAACGGTCGCCGGGCCCCTCCCGTCCCGGGCGGTGGACGGGCCCGGGACCCACGACACGGTGTCGACGATGCTCGACGAGCTGACCCGGCGATGGACGACCGTCCTCCGCCTGCTCATCCCGGCCCTCATCCTCGCCTTCCTCGTCTACCAGGCCGCGGTCCGCTTCCCGGCGGCGCCCGTCGAGTCCGGGACCTCCTCGCCCCTCCCGGACGCCGTCGCCGCTGCCTGACCAGCGCTAGGGTCGCAGCCGTGACCGTCCCGCTTCCTCCACCGGCGACCCGGGCTGCGCCCGGCTGGTATCGCGACCCCTGGGGTGCCAGTCCGTGGCGCTGGTGGGACGGCAGCCGGTGGACGGCCCACGTCGCCGCTCCCCGGGCTGCTCACAAGCCCCGCCTTCCCTCGTGGCTCAGCGTGCCGGTCGTTGCGGGCGCCCTGCTCACCGTTCCTCTCGTCGTCTACCTCGTCCTCTCGCAGCCGGTCAGCGTCGCCCTCGGGCTCGTCCCGCTCGCCATCGTGCTGCCCGTGCTGTCGTGGCTGGATCGGGTCGAACCCGAGCCCCTCACCTCCCGCCTCCACGCCGTGCTGTGGGGGGCGGTGGTAGCGGGCACGATCTCGGCCATCGTCAACGGCATCACCGCCGCCACCGCCGGCGAGACGGCGGCCGCCGTCGTGTCCGCCCCCCTGATCGAGGAGGCGACGAAGGGGCTCGGCATCGTGTGGGCCCTGCGCCGTCACGAGATCGACGGGATCATGGACGGGGTCGTCTACGCCGGGTGGGTGGCGCTCGGCTTCGCCGTCGTGGAGGACTTCACGTACTTCGCCGGGGCCGCCTCCTCCGGCATCCTGGTCGAGGTCTTCGTGGTGCGGGCGCTGCTCACACCGTTCGCCCATCCCCTGTTCACGGCGTGGATCGGGCTGGCGATCGGCATCGCCGTCGCTCGCCGCCGCTCCGTGGCCGTCAACGCTGTGTGGGGCTACGCCCTGGCGGTCGGCTCCCACGCCGCCTGGAACGGCTCGTTGAGCTACGCCGACGCCACCGGCGACGCCGCCACCCTGGCCATCGCCGCCGCCTGCTTCGTCGGCCTCTTCGTCGCCGCCGTGGTGACCGTCGTCGTCATCCGCCGATCCGAGCAGCGGGACTTCCTGACCGCGGTACCAATGCTGGCCCAGCGCTACGGCGTGCCCCAGCACGAGGCCCAGGTGTTCGGCTACTGGCGTTCGCTGCTCCTGGCCCGACGGCGGCTCCCCCGTGGACAGCGGTCCGACTTCGACGCCGTGCACGCCGCCCTGGCCCGCCTCGCCCTGCTCCACGCCCGTCCCGGCCCCGTCGACCTGGCTGACGAGCTGCGGCTGGTCGACCAGCTGCAACGGGCCCGGGCCTCCACCGGCGCCTGACGACGCTGCGGCCCCGGCGGCTCAAGGGCGACGGGCGTAGTCCCGATAGCACTGGTCATGGCATCGGCCCCCAACGCGATCACGTCCCTCGTCCGGCCCGCCGGCAAGGTCGACGACCTCGGCATCCCCCAGGGCCTGGCCGAGGACCTGTTCATGCGTCGGGTCCTGAGCGAGCGGATCACGACCGTGGGCGAGGTGGCGGCCCTGCTCCACATCGGCCACGCCGTCGCCGACGAGCTCGCCGCCTCCCTTCGGGAGAAGGCCCTGGTCGAGTACCTCGGGGTCACGGGCCGTGACTACCGGATCCAGCTCACCGAACTGGGGGCCCGCACCACGAACCAGCGCATGGCCACCGGACGCCACGTCGGCCCCATGCCCGTGTCGCTCATCGCCTACCAGGCGGTGGTCCGGGCCCAACAGAGCCGGGTCACCCTCGACCGCACCACCATCGCCGCCGCCTTCGACGACCTCGTCGTCGACGAGGCGCTGCTCGACCAGATCGGACCGGCGTTCAACGGTGGCGGCGCCATCTTCCTCTACGGCCCGGCCGGGACGGGCAAGACGAGCCTGGCCGAACGGCTCAACCGGGTCCTGCGCGAGCCGGTCTACGTGCCCCGCTACGTCGAGACCGACGGCCAGCTGATCTCGGTCTACGACCCGTCGCTGCACCGGGCCGTTGCCGACCAACCCCCCGACGTCGACCAGCGGTGGGTTCGGTGCGAGCGGCCCCTGGTGATCGTGGGCGGCGAGCTCGACCTGTCGATGATCGACCTCCAGTACGATCGGATCTCAGGCACGAGCGTGGCCCCGATCCAGATGTTGGCCAACAACGGCATCCTCGTCATCGACGACTTCGGGCGCCAGGCCTTCCGTCCCGACGAGATCCTCAACCGCTGGATCGTGCCCCTGTCGCGCGGCGTCGACTACCTGAAAGCCAACACCGGCACCAAGTTCACCGTCCCGTTCGAGGTGAAGCTGGTGATCTCCACCAACCTCGATCCCCGGTCGCTGGGCGACGACGCCTTCCTGCGCCGCCTCCGCAACAAGGTCTTCGTCGGCCCGGTCACCGAGGAGGCCTTCACCACGATCACCAGGGCCGCCGCCACCGCATCCGGGCTGGTCCTGCGGCCCGACGCCATCGAGCGCCTCATCGAAGCCTCCTACGACGAGCTGGGGGAGCTCCGCCCCTATCTGGCCGTCGACATCTGCGAGCTGGCGGTGGCGGTCGTCAACTACGACGGCATCGACCCGGTCCTCGATGCCCGGATGGTCGAGCGGGTGTCCGAGCTCTACTTCGTCCAGAGCGAGGCCGAGGAGCTCGAGTCCCGACACCTCGACGTGTGGAACGCCCCCCACGACGGCCACCCCAACGGGCTCTGGAACGACTACGAGATCGGGGGGGTGGAGCACGACTTCCTGGCCGGGCTGGAGGCGCTGGCCGCCACCCAGATCGTGGAGAACGACGAGCTGGGGGGCACCGTGCCCCCGGCCCTCCAGGGCCACGGCGCCGGCGGCATCGGCGCCTGAGGTCACGACGACGGATGAAAACCAACCCGGGGGACACCGCATCCGGCGATATCTGTGCCATGCTCGTCGCCGTGCGGGCCCCGAC
The DNA here is from genome assembly GCA_050330635.1 of Acidimicrobiales bacterium. Lineage (GTDB taxonomy): Bacteria > Actinomycetota > Acidimicrobiia > Acidimicrobiales > SZUA-35 > CADEDH01. The sequence continues at coordinate 57,424 of JBHJNQ010000061.1, forward strand.
CTGGAAACGAACCATCCCATCCGTCGCCGTCACCCTCGGCCTCCTCCTCGCCGGTTGTGGCGATGGCGACGACGACGTGGCAGCGGGGTCGGCCGGCGGTGCCGAGTCGGCGTCGACCGAATCCACGACCAGCACGACGGTGGAGACCACCACGTCGACCACGGCAGCCGAGACCACCACCTCGGTCGCCGCCGACCTGTCGAGGGCGGAGGAGTTCCAGGACCTCGTCCCCCTGGCGATGGCAGACCTCCCGGACGACGTCAGCACGTTCTTCGCCGACGCCACGCCACAGCGGATCGACGAGCTCGCCACCCTGGCCTGCGACACGATCATGCCCGACATGACCACCATCGAGCTCGGACTGGCGGCCAACGGCGCCCGAGCCGAGCTGACCGACGCCGAGGCCGAGCTGCTCGACCTCACCGAGTTCGGGACGGCCTTCGGGGCCCTGGCCGGGTTCTACTGCCCGGAGAACCTCCCCGCCGACATCGTCGGTAGCCTCCCCACCGGCGACGACGCCGATGTCGCCAGCTTCCGCACCAGCATCTCCAGCTTCCTCGGCCAGGAGCATCCGGGCGTCGCCCTGGTCGACGGCATGACCGACGCCAGGATCGACGAGGTCCAGGCCGCGGCGTGTGCCGCCACCAACCCCGATCAGGACACCACCCAGCTCGGGCTGGCCGTGTTCGAGATCTACAACGACGAGCTGACCGACGACGAGCGGGCCCTGATCTCGGTCGATTCCTTCGCCGGGCTCTACGGCGTGATGATCGCCTTCTTCTGCTCGGACCAGCTCCCGACCGGTTGATCACCGGACCCGACACCCTGGCCCAGCGTTCGTCGGCCATCGTCGACGAGATCGAGCGCGCCGTCGTGGGCAAGCGCTCCGTCCTCGAGCTCCTGATGACCGGGCTCCTGGCCGACGGGCACGTGCTCATCGAGGACGTGCCGGGCGTGGCCAAGACCCTCATCGCCCGGTCGCTGGCCACGGTCACCGGCCTCGCCTTCTCCCGGATCCAGTTCACCCCCGACCTGATCCCCTCCGACCTCACCGGTTCGGTCGTGCCCGCCGCCGACGGGTCGCCCGTCTTCCGGCCTGGGCCCCTGTTCGCCAACCTGGTGCTGGGCGACGAGATCAACCGCAGCCCGTCGAAGACCCAGGCGGCGGCGCTCGAGGCCATGGAGGAACGGCAGATCACGGTCGACGGCCGGTCCCATCCCCTCCCTCGACCCTACCTCCTCCTCGCCACCCAGAACCCGGTCGAGACCGAGGGCACCTATCCCCTGCCGGAAGCCCAGCTCGACCGTTTCCTGCTTCGCGTCGGGGTCGGCTACCCCAGTGCCGACGACGAGCGGGAGCTGCTGCGACGACGGATCGAACGCGGTAGCGACCAGCCGGAGCTGGCCGTCGTCAGCTCGGCCGACGAGGTGACCGAGATGCAGGCCGTCGTCGAGGCCGTGACCGCCGACGCCGACGTCATCGACTACGTCGTCTCCATCGTCGAGGCCACCCGGGCCCACGACGCCCTCGAGGTGGGGGCCAGCCCCCGCGGTGGCCTCGGTCTGCTGCGGGCGGCCCGGGCCCGGGCCGCTCTCGACGCCCGGACCTTCGCCACCCCCGACGACGTCAAGTCGCTGGCCGTGGCGGTGCTGGCCCACCGGCTCGTCCTGCGGACCGAGGCCTGGGTCCGGGGGGTGCGGGAGGTCGACGTCGTCGAGGAGTGCCTCCGCACCGTGCCCACCCCCCGGTCGCTGACGGCCGACGACGTCGAGGCCGCCACCCGCCGATCGACGTGACGGCCCGGTCGTGAACCGTCAGACCACCGCCCGCTTCGCCATCCTGGCCTTCGGCACGACCCTGGGTCTCGTGGTCGCCATCGTCGCCGGATCGGTGCCGTTGGTCCTGCTGTTGTCACCGGCGGTGGCACTGGTCACCGTGGCCTCGCTCGTGCACCGCTGGCCCGACCTCGATGTCGAGGTGACGGCCCCCGCCCGGGCCGTGGAGGGCGACACGGTCGACGTCACCGTTGCCGTCGAGTCGAAGGTCGGCGCACCGTGGGTCGAAGTGGCGATCGAGGTCCCGCCCGACATGGAACCCATCGGCGGCATCCGCAACGCCGTCGTGCGGGTCCCGGCGGGCCGGCGGGTCGCCGTCGACTTCCCCGTCGTCGTCACCCGCTGGGGGGTGGCCGTCCCCGGGCGGGTCCACGTCGTCGCCCGCGACCGGTTCGGACTGTTCGTCAGCCGCCGCGTGGTACTCCCCCGGCTCGCCGTCCGGGTCCACCCCCGCGATGGCAACCGACGGTCGATGGTCGTTCCCCGTCGCCTCCGGACCCGGGTCGGGATCCACGCCTCCCGCCGGGCCGGGGAGGGCACCGATTTCGCCGAGGTCCGCCCGTTCCGCATCGGCGACGACGCCCGCGCCCTGAACTGGCGGGTCTCGGCCCGCCGGGGTGAACCTTGGGTCACCGTCCGCCATCCCGACGAGTCGGGTGACCTCGTCTTCCTCCTCGACTCGTTCACCGACATCGGCCCCGAGGGCAACCGGCTGGTGCAGCGGGCGGTACGGGCCGTCATGAGCCTGGCCGAGGCCAATCTCGGGGTCCACGACCGGGTCGGGCTGCTCGACGTCGGCCGTCACATCCGCTGGTACCGGCCCCGCCTCGGGCGGCTCCACCGGGCCCGCCTCTTCGACGCCCTGCTCGAGATCCAGGCCGAACCGGGCCTGCGGGCGCCGTCGGTGGCCCAGCTCCCCCTCCACGAGCTCGACGCCGGCACCATGGTCGTGGTGATCACCGGACTGCTCGACGAGGACATGGCCCGTCTCCCCGTCGACCTGCGGCAGCGGGGTCTCGAGGTGGCCGTCGTCCAGTGCGCGCTCGACGAACACGTCGCCGGCTCGGCCGACGAGCGCGACGACGCCGGCGACGCCCTGGCCCTTCGGCTGTGGCGCCTGCAGCTCGAGCGGCGGCGGCGCCGGCTCGTCGACCATGGGGTCAACGTGGTGCGGTGGGATCCGGATCAGCCGCTGGAGCTGCCCATCGCCGGGCTGGCCCGGCAGGCGGTGGGGCGGTGACGGCGGCGGTCGAGCGGCGGGTTCAGCGGCGAATCGCCCTGTTGCCGACGGCGGCGGGCCTGGCCGCCGTGGTCCTGACGGCGCTGGCCCCCGCCGTGCTCGGGGTGTGGGCCGACCCGTTCGCCGCCAACCTGACGCTGGGGGCGGCGCTCCTGGTGGCCGTCACCGTCGTCACCGGGCACGCCGTCGGGCTCTACGTGGGATTGGGAGGGCTGGTGCTGGCCCAGCGGCTGGCCGCTCCCCCGTCGACCGCCGCCCTCGCCGGTTATGTCGTGGCCCTCGTCGCCATCCACGAGATCACCCGGTTCTCGCTCGACGCCCGGCGCCCCACCCGATTCGGGCCCGGGGTTCTCCGCTGGTCGTCGGCTGGCAGCCTGGCGTTGGCGGCCGGGGCGGGGGCCGTGGTGGCCGTCACCGAACCCGCCCTGGCCGGGCTCGACCTGCCGCCGTTCATGGTGGCGATGGGTCTGGCGGCGGTGGCCGTGCCGCTCGTGGCCCGCCGCATGGTGGCGTCGGCCCGGAAACCGGCATCGGGGTCGGGCCCGGCAGCCATCGCCGCCGCCGCCCTGGTGGCCCTGGCCGTGGTCGGCCTGGTGGCCCTGGGAGCCCAGGCCCGCTCCGGGATCGTGACCACCACCGGGGCCGACGGCAGCGACCAGCCGACCACGATCGATGACGGCGCCGACGAGGATCCGGCCGTGCCGACGGTGCCGGCCGGGGCCAGCGATCTCCCCGCCCGGGCCATGGTCATCGTCGCCTTCGTCATCGTCCTCGTGATCATCGCCATCTTCATCGCCGTCCGCCGACCCGAGGTGCCCTTCGGCCTCGGCGACCCGGAGCTCGACGAGACCCTCGACGGCCTCGGTCTGGTGCCGCCGTCGGCCACGGACCCGGCCGAACAGGAGCTGACCATCGACGAGCGGGCCGCCGCCGACCTCCTCGACGAGCTCCTCCTCGATGTCGCCGGCGAGGCCGACCCCGGCCGGGCCGTCCGCTACGGCTACGCCACCGTGGAGCGGGGTCTGTCACGGGCCGGGATCGAACGGGCCGACGACGAGACCGAACGGGAGTTCCTCGGCCGGGCCCTGCCCGCCCTCGGCGATGGCGGCGACGGACTCGTCGAGCTGACCCGCGTGTTCGAGCGGGCCCGCTTCTCACCGGAGGTGGTGACCGAGGAGATGCGGTCGCGGGCCGTGACCGCCGTGACCGCGCTGCGAGCCGCCCTCGACCCCGAGCCCGCCTCGGACCCCGAGCCCGCCTCGGACCCCGGGTCCGGCCCGGGCGCCCGCCCGGGACCCGAACCCGGTCCCACAGCGGGGAGCGAACCATGACGCCGATCGAGATCCTGGCGGTGGTGGCCGCCCTCGTCGTGGTGGCGGTCGGCATCCAGGTGGCGGCCCGGCAGCTCCAGGAGACGACGGTCGACGGTCGCAGCGCCGGCGGGCTCGTCGAGCGGTCGACGACCCGGTCGGCAACCGCCCTGCCGGCGGAGCTGGCCGAGCTCCGCTCGATCGTGGCCGAATCGGTGGTCAGCGACGCCGTGGCCCGGACCAAGCTCCGGCCCCTGCTCGCCGCCCTCGGCCCCGCCTCACCCGCCCAGCCTGTCGAACGCCTGGCGGAGGCGGGATGGGCCGGCGGGCGGCGGACCCGGATCGGCCGCATCGACGCCGAGGTGACCGCCCTCGAACGGGCCTGGGGCCTCCAGCTCGGCCAACCCGAGCCACCGGCGGCACCCCCGACCTGAGCGCGGCCGGACAGGCTACCGCTCGGCGCCCACCGTGGCCTACGGTAACCGAATGAAAACGAAGATCTGCGACATGTTCGGTGTCGAGTTCCCCCTCCTGGCCTTCACCCACTGCCGCGACGTGGTGGCGGCGGTGACGAGGGCCGGCGGCTACGGCGTGCTGGGGGCGGCCGGCCACACGCCCGAACAGCTCGACATCGACCTGGCCTGGATCACCGACGAGGTCGGCGACCGACCCTTCGGCGTCGACATCATCGTTCCCGCCAAGTACGAGGGCAAGGACGACGGCGAGCTCGCCGTGTCGACCTTGAAGGAGCGGATCCCCGCCGAGCACCGCCGCTTCCTCGACGAGCTCCTGGCCCGCTACGACGTCCCGCCGCTGCCCGCCGGCGACGATCGGCCGCGGGGCATGGGCGGCGACAACGCCGCCCCCATGAGCTACGCCCAGGCCGTCCCCCTCATGGACGTGGCCTTCTCCCATCCGATCTCGTTGATCGTCAACGCCCTCGGGCCCCCGCCTCCCGACATGATCCAGCGGGCTCACGACAGCGGGGTCAAGGTGGGGGCGCTGGCCGGCAAGACCTCCCACGCCGTGCGTCACGTGGCCGCCGGGGTCGATGTGATCATCGCCCAGGGCCACGAGGCCGGCGGCCACACCGGTGAGATCGGGACCATGGTCCTCGTGCCCGAGATCGTCGACGCCGTCGCCCCCGTCCCCGTGCTGGCCGCCGGGGGAATCGGCACCGGCCGCCAGATGGCCGCCTCCCTCGCCCTCGGGGCCGAGGGGGTGTGGTGCGGCTCGGTGTGGCTCACCACGCTCGAGGCCGAAACCCATCCCGCGGTCAAGGAGAAGTTCCTCGCCGCCACCTCCTCCGATACCCTGCGCTCCCGCTCCCGCACCGGCAAGCCGGCCCGCCAGCTCCGTTCGGCCTGGACCGACGAGTGGGAAGGCGCCGACTCGCCCGGCATGCTCGGCATGCCCCTCCAACCGATGCTGATCGCCGAGGCCAGCCGCCGCATCGACCGGGCGGCCATGAACGCCGACAACGCCGGGGCGGTGAAGCTGGCCAACTACTTCGTCGGTCAGATCGTCGGATCGATGAACGAGTCGAAGCATGCCGACCGGGTGGTGCTCGACATGGTCGACGAGTTCATCGACGCCATCCAACGGGTCAACTCGATGATGGTATGAGGCGGGGGCGGCCCCCGGGGGGACACCCAGGAGCCGGTCGTCACGGGCCGGGTGTCACGACAGCCGCTCGATGATCATGGCCATGCCCTGACCGCCGCCGACACACATCGTCTCGATGCCGAAGCCGCCGTCGAGCGTCTGGAGGTCGTTGATCAGGGTGGTCATGATGCGGGCCCCGGTCATCCCGAACGGGTGGCCGACGGCGATCGCCCCGCCGTGGGGATTGAGCTGGCCCTCGATCGAGATGCCGACCTCGTCGCAGATCGGCAGGACCTGGGCGGCGAACGCCTCGTTGAGCTCGACGACGTCGATGTCGCCGATCTTCATGCCCGCCCGGTCGAGCACCCGGCCCACCGCCTCGATCGGGCCGACGCCCATGATCTTCGGGTCGAGACCCGACACCGCCGACGCCACGATCCGGGCCAGCGGCGTTACCCCCAGCTCGGCCGCCCGGGAGGCCGACATCACCATCACCGCCGCCGCCCCGTCGTTGAGGGGGCAGGCGTTGCCCGCCGTGACCCGGCCGTCGGGGAGGAAGGCCGGCTTCAACTGGGCCAGCCCCTCCAGGGTCACTCCATCGCGAGGCCCGTCGTCCCTGGTCACGAGGGAACCGTCGGCCAGGGGGAACGGGGTGATCTCACGATCGAAGAAGCCGTTGTTCTGGGCCGCCACCGCCCGGTCCTGGCTCAGCTTGGCGAACTCGTCCATCCGCTCCCGTGACACGTCGTACTTCGTGGCCACGTTCTCGGCCGTCAGTCCCATCGGGATGTAGAAGTCATCGAGGTAGTCGTCGCGACCGTCGTCCATGAACCGGGGGTTGCCTGGGTCCTGGGGCTCGTAGAACTGGCTGACCGCCTCCACCCCGGCGGCCACGAAGATGTCGCCCTCCCCGGCCCGGACGGCGTGGGCCGCCACCCGGATGGCCTGCAGCGACGAGGCGCACGCCCGCTGCACCGTGGTGCCGGCCACCGTGTTGGGCAGCCCCCCGAGCTGGCCGGCGAGACGACCGAGGTTACGGCTCTGCTGGCCGGTGGCGTTGGCCACCCCGCAGACGACGTCGTCGACGTCGGCCCCCTCGACCTGGGGGACCTTGGCCATCAGGTCGGCGATGATGAAGCCGACCAGGTCGTCGGCCCGGACGTCCTTCAGCGAACCCTTGACCGCCCGACCGATGGGCGTCCGGGCGGTAGCGACGATGACTGCGTCTTCCATGGCGGTGTGCTTCCCCTCAGGAGGTACGCAGCCCCATCACCGGAGGCGTACCCGACCGGGTTGTCAGGGCCTCCATCATGGCGCAGCGGACGGCCGAGGGTCTAGAGAGCCCCGGCCTGGTGGAGCTCGGCGATCTCGTCCCACGAATAGCCGTGCTCGAGCAGCACCTCCTCGGTGTGCTGGCCCAGCTCGGGGGCAACCGTGCCCCACCGGGCCGGCGTGTCCGACAACCAGATCGGTGAACCGACCACCGTCGTCGGACCCCATTCCGGATGGTCGACCTCGACCAGGTAGTCGTTGGCCAGCACCTGGGGGTCGGCCGCCACCTCGGCGTGGTTGCGGACCGGAGCGAACCGCTGACCCTCGGACCCCAGCCGCTCGCACCACTCGGCCGTCGACCGGGTAGCGAAGATCTCGGTGAACGCCTCCCGGAGCTCGGCCCGGATCTCCGGCGTGGTGAAGTAGGAGCCGAAGCGGGGGTTGTCGTGGAGCTCGGGACGCTCGACGGCCCGCACCATGCCGGGCCACAGGTGATCGGGGCAGCCGGCGATGGCCACATAGCCGTCGGCGGTGGGGAAGATCCCGTAGAGGGCGTTGACGAGGGGATGACCACCGTTGGATCGACCCGCCATCTCCCCCGTCAGGAGGTAGTGGGTGATCTCCGAGGCCTGGAGCCAGATCTGGCTGCCCACCAGCGACACGTCGATCCGCTGGCCCCTGCCGGTGCGCTGGCGGGCCACGAGGGCGGCCAGGATGCCGACGGCCAGGTTCTGGGCACCCGAGTGGTCGGCCATGAGCGTTCCCACGGGCGTCATCGGACCACCGTCGTCGCCGGTGGTCGAGATGGCCCCGCCATAGGCCTGGCCCACCATGTCGGCCCCCTCCCGTTCGGCGTCGGGCCCCCGCCACCCCAGGAACGAGCCGGCGGCCCAGATGATGCCCGGGTTGACGGCGGCCAGGTCGTCGTACCCCAGCCCCCACACTTCGAGGGTGCCGGGCTTGAAGTTGGAGAGGACGACGTCGGCGTCGCCCACCAGCCGCTTCAGGACCCCGGCCCCCTCTCCGGTCCGCAGATCGATCGTGATGCTGCGCTTGCCCCGGTTGTTGGCCACGAACACGGCCGAGTGACCCCGTTCGGGGATGGGTGCGACGTGGCGGCTAACGTCGCCGATCTCCGGCAGTTCGACCTTGATCACGTCGGCCCCGAGGTTGTGGAGCATGGCACCCGCCTGCGGGCCCTGGACCAGCGTCGACAGGTCGAGGACCCTGATCCCATCCAACGCACCAGCCATGCCCGTGTTCTCCCTACCGTCGTCGACCGTTCCGGTCATCCGGCACCGGCCGGGGAACCGTCTCCAGACGCTACCGACCCGATCGGGCCGCACCACCACGACCGCACCGGGCCCGAGTCGCCCGAGCTGGTCACCCCACACCCCGCGGCGGGAGCGGTCACCTGGGCCGGGCTACGGTACGGCCATGCGACCCGCTCGTCCGACCCGTTCACCATCGTGACCACCGGCGCCGGGACGCCGACCAGCGCCGGCCCGGGGCTCCCGTACACCGGCCGGTCGTTGCTGCATCGGAGGACCCGGCGCTGCTCACCGGCGCCGCCCGTTTCGTGGCCGACGTCGACGACCGGCGCCTCGACGGGCGGGCCCACGTCGTCTTCGTCCGATCGCCCCTGGCCCACGCCCGCATCACCGGCATCGACGTCGCCGCCGTCCGGCGGGCCCTCGGGGTGATCGCCGTCGTCACCTCGGCCGACGTCGACGTGTTCCCCGCCGGCCGCTTCGCCGCCCCCATCCACTCGATCTTCGCCCAGCCCCTCCTGGCCGAGTCCAAGGTCCGCTTCGTCGGGGAACCGGTGGCCGCCGTGGTCGCCGACCCCGTGACCGCCGCCGTCGACGACGCCCTGGCCGGCACCACCCCGCTGTCCGGCGCCGACGATCGGGCCCGCCTCCAGCCCGACGGCCCCGACGACGGACCCCACGACACCGGCAACGTGGTGCTCTCCTTCGAGCGGATCGGGCGGCGGGGCACGGCGGCCGGGACCGCCGAACGGTTCCGGTTCGACGAGGCCGACGTGGTCGTGCGACTCCGGGTCGTCAACCCCCGCCAGGCCCCGGCTCCGATCGAGACCCGGGGGATGGCGTGTGCCTGGGACGGCGACGGCCACCTCACCGTGTGGGCCGCCACCCAGCGACCCCACGGCGCCCGGGACGAGCTGGCCCGCCTCCACCGCCTCGACCCGTCACGGATCACCGTGATCGCCCCCGCCGTCGGGGGCGGGTTCGGGGGTAGGAACAGCCGGACACCGGAGGAGACGGTGCTGCCGCTGCTGGCCCGCATCGCCGGGCGACCGGTGAGCTGGATCGAGACCCGGTCGGAGAACCTGCGGGCCGCCACCGCGGCCCGGGGGGAGCGCATCGACCTCACCCTGGCCGGCTCGGCCGCCGGCCGTATCCGGGCCGTGCGGGCCGAGATGATCAAGGATGGCGGGGCCTACCCGATCACCGGGGTCGTGCTTCCCGAGGCATGGACCTGGCCGTTGGCGGCCGGCCCCTACGACATCGACCACGTCGAGTTGGCCGGCACGGCCGTCGCCACCACCATGGTCGCCACCTCGGCCTTCCGGGGGGCGGGCCGGGCCCCGTACATCGCCGGGCTCGAACGCCTCGTCGACCGTTTCGCCGTCGAGGTCGGGCTCGACCCGGCCGAGGTCCGGCGTCGCAACCTGGTCCGGGCCGGCGACATGCCCCACACCAGCGCCACCGGGGCGGTGTACGACGAGGCCGACTACGGGGCCGACCTCGAGCAGGCCCTGCAGCACGTCGGCTACGACGAGCTCCGACGAGACCAGGCCCGGCGTCGGGGTGACGGCGCAGGGGCCCAGCTGGGGATCGGCATCGCCTGCTACAACCATGTCACCGTGGGCGGCGGGGGCGAGGAGGCGACGGTCGAGATCCGGACCGACGGATCGGCCCTCGTCGTCACCGGAAGCACGTCGCAGGGTCACGGCCACGCCACGACGTGGGCCCAGCTGGCGGCCGACGTCCTCGGGATCGAACCGGCCCGCATCGACGTGGTGGAGGGCCGCACCGACCTGATCCCCACCGGGGTGGGAGCCGTCGGATCACGTTCGCTGCAGACGGCCGGCGTCGCCTTCCACCGGGCCGCCGACCGCGTGGTCGACAACGGGGTGCGGGTGGCGGCCCGGCTCCTCGAGGCCGCCCCCGGCGACGTCGTGCTCGACGTCGGTCGGGGCCGGTTCCACGTCGTCGGCACCCCCGCCCGCTCCGTGGGCTGGGTCGACGTGGCGGCCGACGCCTCCGCCACCGACGGGGCCGAGCTCCGCTGCGGCGAGCGCTACGACAATGGCGGGTGCGACACCTACCCGTCGGGCTGCCACGTCGCCGTCGCCGAGGTCGACACCGAGACCGGTGCGGTGACCCTCGTCCGCTACGTGGCCGTCGACGACGCCGGCGTCAGGGTCAACCCGATGATCGTGGACGGGCAGCTCCACGGTGGCATCGCCGCCGGAATCAGCCAGGCCTTCGGCGAGGTGATGGTCTACGACGACGACGGCAACCCGCTGACCTCGACGTTCCTCGACTACACCATGGCCACCGCCGATCAGCTGGTCGCCTTCGAGCTGCACCCCAGCGCCACGCCTTCGTCGTTCAACGAGCTCGGGGTGAAGGCGGTCGGCGAGTCGGGCACGATCGGGGCCACCCCGGCGGTGCACAACGCCGTCGTCGGCGCCCTCACCCCGTTCGGGGTCACCCACCTCGACCTGCCCTGCACGCCGATGCGGGTCTGGGCCGCCATCGCCGGCGCAGCCCGCGCAGCCCACCCCACGGAACGACCATGACCTCCGACCGGACCTCCGACCCGACGTTCGGCATCGAGCCTCTGTGCACCATCCGCCTCGAACGTGACGCCGAGCGGGCCGTCCGCATAGCCGACGGTCCCCACGGCACCCGGGCCATCGCCCCGGTGGCCGCCGGCGGGACCTTCGACGGTCCCCGGCTGCGGGGGGAGATCGTCACGGGGGCATCGGGCGACTGGGCCACCCTCCGGCCCAACGGGTCGTTCCTCATCGACGCCCGCCTCACCCTCCTGACCGAGGACGGCGCCCCCATCCTGATGACCTACCGGGGGGTCGGCGGGTTCGACGGGCCGGGCGGGGCGTGGATGCACACGTGCCCCCTGTTCGAGACCGGTGACGAGCGCTACGCCTGGTTGGTCGGCATCCAGGGGGTGGCGAGGGGCCGGCTCGAGGACGGCGCCGTCGTGTACGACGTGGGCTACCTCGTCGACCGGAACGACGGGGACGCCGGGGCGGGGTAGCGTCGGCCGATGGACGACCCAGCCGATCCCGACCTCGCCGCCACCGTGGCCGATCTGGCCGACCTCGAGGCGATCCGTTCCCTCAAGGCCCGCTACGCCCGCTACTGCGACGACGGTTACGACCCCGACGGCATCGCCTCCCTCTTCGTCGATGACGGGGTGTGGGACGGCGGCGAGCTGTTCGGCCGCTGCGACGGCGGCGACGCCATCCGCCGCCACTTCGAGGGGGCGCCGGCCCGCATCCCGTGGGCCCTCCACTTCACCCTCGTCCCCGAGCTCCGGCTCGACGGACCGCCCGGCCCCGACCGGCGGGCCGAGGGCACGTGGTACCTGTGGCAGCCCTGTGTGCGCCGGGGGCGGGACGGGACCGAGACCGAGGCCTGGCTGGCCGGCACCTACCGCGACGTCTACGTCAAGGCCGGCGGGGCCTGGCGCTTCGAGTCGGTCGCCGTCGACGCCCGCTGGCTCGCCGGCCCCCCACCGTCGCCCCCACCCGGTGTCGGATGATCACCCCGGGCGGCGGGCGCCGGCCCGTCAGCCGGGCCGCCGGGCGGCGGTGGATCACCTGACGATCAACCCAGTCGCCGGGCGGCGGCGATGATCTCGTCCTCCGAGACGAGGACCAGCTCGGCCGCCGCCCCCAGCGGCACGATCGAGTCGCGGGCCGCCACCCGGCCCATCACCCCCCGGTAGCCGACCTCGACCAGGGCGGTCAGCACCCCCTCGCCCACCCCGCCGGCGTGCCGGGTCTCGTCGACGACCAGCACCCGCCCGGTGGCGTCGGCCTCCCCGACCAGGTCGTCGACGGGGAGGGGGGCCAGCCATCGGAGGTCGACGACCCGCCACCCCTCCCCGGTCTCGTCCCTCAGCCGCCGGGCGGCCCGCAGCGACAGATAGAGCCCGTTTCCCCAGGTCAGGATGGTTCCGTCCGTGCCGTCGCCGTGGGTCCGGGCCGTCCCGATCGGCACGTGGGCCTCGCCCGGTGGCGGGCCCGACGCCACCCACCCCCGGTCACCGTCGTGATGGAGGTCGACCGTGTGGTAGCGGGCGATCGGTTCGAGGAACACCGACACCGCGCCGTCGACGCGGGCGGCGGCAACGCACGTGGCCAGCATCGGGCCGGCGTCGGCCGGATGGGAGGGGGAGGCGATGACCAGACCGGGGATGTCCCGGAGGGCGGCGACGGCGTTGTCGTTGTGGAAGTGGCCGCCGAACCCCCGCTGGTAGGCGTAGCCGGCGATCCGTACCACCATCGGGTTGCGGTACCGGCCCTGGGAGAAGAACGACAGGGTGGCCGCCTCGCCCCGGAGCTGGTCGGCGGCGTTGTGGAGGTAGGCCAGGTACTGGATCTCGGGGATGGGGAGGAACCCGTTGAGACCGGCACCGAGGGCCAGGCCGAGGATCGACTGCTCGTCGAGGATCGTGTCGAACACCTGACGCTCCCCGAACTCCCGCTGCAGGCCACGGGTCACGCCGTACACCCCACCCTTGCGACCCACGTCCTCGCCGAACAGCAGCGTGGTGGGGTCGGCCAAGGCCCGGGCCAGCGCCCGATTGATCGTCTGGGCCAGGGTCAGGGCGTCGCCCGCTCCTCCGTCCCCCGTTCCCCCGTCGACCGGGCCCGAGGTGAGCGGGCCCGCGGTACCAGGGCCCTTGCGCCGGGTCGGGTGATGACCGGGGGCGATCGGGTCGGCGGCGACGGCCGCTGCCACCAGCCGGGGACGGCGGGGGGCCAGCGGCTCCATCACCTCCTCCGCCGTCACGAGCTCCTTCTCCTCGGCGATGTCGAGCGCCCGCTGGCGGACGGCGAGGCGCTCGTCGAGCACCCAGTCGACGAGATCGACCGGTCGGTGGCCGGCGGCCACCAGGGCCCGGGCGGTGCCCAGGATCGGGTCGCGTTCGTGGTCGGCCCGAATCTCACCCGGGGTGCGGTAGGCGGTCTCCACGTCGGTGCCGGCATGGCCCAGGTAGCGGACGGTGTGGAGGAGGAGGAAGCCGGGGCGTCCCGTCGACCGGATCGAGGCCGCCAGCTCGGCGGTGGCCGCCAGCACCGACCCGGGGTCGGTGCCGTCGACCTCGACGACGTCGAGCCTGGCCCGGGCGGCGACGGCCGCTGCCACCCATCCCGCCGGGGTGGGCACGCTGATCCCGAGCCCGTTGTCCTCGCACACGAACAGGACCGGTACCCGCTGGCCCCGATGGGCGGCGTTGGCGGCCCAGTTGAGGGCCCCCTGGGCGGTGGAGTGGTTGAACGAGGCATCGCCGAAGGAGCAGACGACGACGGCGTCGGTCGGCCACGCCGTCGCCACCGGCGCCTCCCGGGCGTGGTCGAAGCTGCGGGCCAGACCGACGGCCCGGGGGAGGTGGGAGGCGATCGTCGACGTCTGGGGGATGATCGACAGATCGACCGAACCGAACACCTTGTGGCGCCCCCCGGCGATCGGTTCCGTGGTGCGGGCCAGCATCCCCCGCAGGACGTCGCCCACCGGGTCCTGGCCCGCCCGCTGTGAGGCCCGGGCGAAGTAGAAGCCGCCGGAGCGGTAGTGGAGCAGGGCCGGGTCGTCCACCCGGAGGGCCAGGGCCACGGCGCCGTTGGCCTCGTGACCCGCCGATCCGATCGTGTAGTAGCCGAGGCCGTGCACGGTCCGCAGCCAGCGCGCGGTGTGATCGACCAGCCGCGACGCCACCTGGGCCTCGAACAGGGTGGCCGCCACGGCCGGATCCACGGGCGTTCCCGCCCGGTCGGAGGCACCAGGGACGAGGGCCGCCAGCGAGCGGACCAGGGTGTCCTCGAGCGGGTCGAGATCGTCGGGGAGGGCGCGGTCGACGTCGATGATGGCGCCACTGTAGTTGGCGTCCCGCAGCGGGGGCACCGGCGGCGACGGCCCGGGTGGCGACCGCCACGGGCCTCATCCCGCCCCCGTTTTCCGGTCCGGCCCTCCGAGCGGGTAACTTCATCGGACAGTACAGCGGACGGCATCGGTACCCGCCGGGGCCGGAACGGCCGCCGGGCACCGACGGTCGAGTGAAGGAGAATGCTTGTGGCAACCAAGGCCGGTGAGAAGGTCAAGTTCGAAGACCTTGGCATCGAGGTGATCGTGACCAAGGGGGGCGACGGTGAGATCTCGGCGTCCAGTGGTGGCGACGGTCTCAAGGTGGGCAAGCGCTACGAGTGCGAGGCCACCGGGATCCAGGTGTTGGTGACCAAGCCGGGTGCGGCCACGCTCGAGTGCAACGGCGCCCCGATGGCCCTGCAGGAGCCGAAAAAGACGAAGTCGGCCGACTGAGGCCGCGTTCCGACACCGAACCCGAGGTGGCGATGGCCGTCGACGTCGAACGAGACTGCCACGGCGCCGTCGCCCGCATCACCGTCCCCGGCGATCGCTGGGATGGGGAGATCGCCGACGCCCTCGTCGCTGCCATCGGGTCCCTGGTCGAAGACCGGGAGGTACGGGTCGTGATACTCGCCTCCCGGTCGACGGGATTCTGCACCGGGTTGGCCGACGGGTTCGAGCCACTGACGGTCGATCCCGACCCGGCGGCGGCCCTGGCCCGCCTGCGGCCACCCGTCATGGCCGTGATCGACGGGCCCTGCCTGTCGGTCGGCCTCGAGGTGGCCCTCGCCGCCGACCTGCGCCTCTGCTCCCCCGCCGCCACGTTCGCCCTTCCCGATCTCGAGCGCGACCGTCTGCCGTGCTGGGGGGGGACACAGCGCTTGGCCCGGGCCATCCGCCCGGCCGAGGCCACGGCGATGGTGCTCCTGGGCTCGACGCTCGACGCCGACCGGGCGCTCGCCCTCGGCCTGGTTCACGAGGTGGCGGACCAGCCGGCGTCCCGAGCCGCCGAGCTCGTGGGCGAGCTGACGGCCCGCGGTCCGCTGGCGCTCGAGATGGCGAAGGAGGCGGTGCACCGGGGAGCCGAGCTCCCGCTGCGCCACGGTTTGCGCCTCGAGGGCGACCTGAACCATCAGCTCGCCGCCACCCAGGATCGGGCGGAGGGACTCCAGGCGTTCTTCGACAAGCGGCCACCCGACTTTGCCGGCCGATGACCGGGCCCGGGTCGCCCCCGACCGCGAGACCGGCGCCCGCGGTCGCGCCCGGCCCGGCCCACGAGCGTCGGGCGCTCGACGCCCTCGGCCTGCTGCCCGCCGGGGCTGTCGCCGTCGCCCGGACCGCCCTGGACACGGGACGGGGCCTCCTCGGTGTCGACAGCGGTCGTGGCCGACGTCGACGCACCACGGTCGCCGACGAGGCGGCCGAGCACCTGGTGCGCCCCCTGTTGACGGAGCCCGGGTGGCCCCACCCCACGCCGCCGCTGCCGGTGGGGACGGGGGCGGTCCACGCCGACCTGACCGACGACGACCACGACGCCCTGGCTCGTCTCCGGGAGGTCCTCGGCGCCGGGCCCGATCCGCTCGACCCCGAGACCCTGGCGGCGACAGCCCAGGAGTGGCGGCTGGCCGTGACCCCCTACCGTCCACTCCCCTCCGGTGAGACCGGCGCCCCGCCGACCGACATCGTCGCCGGAGGGATAGTCGCTCCCGGCCCACGGCCCGACGCCACAGGCGGTGGAGCGGACCCGGCGCGGCACCGCCGCCATCCGGCGGAGCTCACCGTCGTCGACCTGTCGGCGTTGTGGGCCGGACCCTTGGCCACCTCGCTGCTGGCCGAACTGGGAGCCCGGGTGGTCAAGGTCGATTCCGATGTTCGCCCCGACGGGCTGCGGCACCATCCGGCCTTCTACCGGGCGCTCAACGGGGCGAAGGAGATCATCGACCTCGACCTCCGGGTCGACACCGACCGTCGCCACCTCGACCATCTCCTGGCCGGCGCCGATCTCGTCGTCGACTCGTTCTCCCGCCGGGTCATGCCCAACCTCGGCTACGGACCGGATCGGCTCCGGGCCCGGTTCCCCCAGCTGGCGTCGTTGTCAATCGTCGCCTTCCCCGCCGGAACCCCCGAACAGGACTGGGTGTCGTACGGGCCCGGCGTCCACGCCCTGGTCGGTCTGGCCGATACCGGGAGCCATGGTGACGCCGTGGTCGGACCGGCGGGGAGCGGACACCGCAGGTATCGGGCCGCCCCGATCGCCTATCCGGATGCCCTTGCCGGACTCGCCGCCTTCGCCACCGCCGCCGACCTGGTGACCAGGGCCCGACCGGCCAACCACGGCGAGGTCAGCCTGGCCAGCGTCCTGGCACCGCTCGTGTCGGCCGCTGTCGCCGCCCGGACGGCACGATGAACGAGCCGGTCGACGTGACCCTCACCGGACCGCTGGCGATCGTCTCGCTGAACTCCCCGCCGCTGAACATCTTCGACGTGGCGATGAGGGACGAGCTGATCGGCGCCCTGGAGGCCGTCGACGACGTCATTGACGTGCGGGCCATGGTGCTGCGGGCCGAGGGCCGCCATTTCAGTGCCGGCGCCGACCTGTCGGAGTTCGGGCAGGCTGACTCGATCTTCGAGGGTCGTCGCATCCGCTGGGACCGCGATCCCTGGGGCCGGCTGTGGCATCTCCGGGTCCCCACCGTGGTCGCCCTCCACGGGACGGCGCTCGGATCCGGGTTCGAGATGTCGTTGCTGTGCGATTTCCGCCTGGCCGCTCCCGACACCCTCCTCGGTCTGCCGGAGACGAAGCTCGGCATGCTCCCCGCCGCTGGTGGCACCCAGAGCCTGACCCGTGCCGTCGGCCCTCACCAGGCGCTCCCCATCGTGGCTCTCGGCACCACGATGGACGCCGCTGAGAGCCTCCGTCGGGGCCTGATCCACCAGGTCGTCGATGCTGTCGACGACGCCGCCCTGGAGCTGGCGGAGCGACTGGCCGTGCTCGACCCGGCGACGGTGCGAGCCGCCCGGCTGGCCACCCGGGCCGCCGGCGAGCTGCCACTGGAGCAGGGCCTGGCCTACGAGAGGCGCTTGGCGTCGCTTCTGGCCGGCCGGGCCGGAGCGGGCTGAGCCGCCGTCCACGCTGCAGTGGTCCGAGTCGCCCGGCGAAGCCGGACACCTCGACGGCGGCGATTTCTCGCCATCGCCACCAGATGATCGAGTAGAAAGAGGTCGTGGCACCGTGGGCGGGGAGCGTCGCCCTCGGCCGCTCATCCGGAGGGACACGGACATGGACGGCACACTCCCATCCCGGGAACCGGTCCGAACGGTCGGCACCGCGCCAGGCTTCCGACCGGTTTGGTCGCTGCGCGGCCGAGAGCCCGACCTGGCCAGACTGGGCGCGACGCTCGACGGCCCGGAGCCGACCCGAGAGGCGCCGGGGCCCGGCGTCGTCCTCGTGGGGGAGGCCGGCGTCGGCAAGACGAGGCTCCTCCTCGAATTCCTCGCACAGGCCCGACGGCGAGGCTGGCGCCATCGCCCATGCCACGGACTCCGGGGCCACGGTCCCCCTCGGGTGCCTGAGCGAGATCCTGCTCCTTCGGGCCACCGCCAGAGCGACACCGCTCACATCGGACGCGCTGTTCCACGAGGCGGTGGCGGGGTTGATCGCCGAGGCGTCGGCCGGCGGTCGATGGGTGCTGGCCGTCGACGACGTCTCCTCACTCGACCCGGCATCGGCTGCGGTCGTCCACCAGTGCCTGATCACCACGGGTTGCCCCTTCGTGGCGACGGCGCGCAGCTTCCAGCACCGGCCGGGTGCCATCGACGCGTTGTGGAGCGGCGGGCGGCTCTCGCTCGTCACCCTGGAACCCCTCGACGACGACGCCATCGGCTCCCTCATCACCGAGGCTCTCGACGGTCCGATCGACCTGTGGACCGTTCGCCGACTGACGTCATTGGCGGCCGGCAACCCGATGAGCCTGCGAGAGCTCATGGCCAGCGCCATCGAGACCTCGGCGCTCACTATCCGCCACGGCCGCTGGGTGGTGGAGGATGGCTTCCAGGAAGGGACCCAGCTCCAAGCCCTGGTCGAGGTTCGGTTGGCCACCGTGACGCCGGCCCTTAGACGCGCCTGTGAGCTCGTGGCCCTCGGGGAGCCGCTCCCGCTCGACGGTCTCACCCGGTTGGTCGATGCCGAGGTCATCGACGAGCTGGTGCGGCGCGGACTCGTGATCATCGTCGACGGGACCGACGACTCGGGTTGGACGACCTCGGTCGTCCGGAGCCGGCATCCACTCTTCGGCGAGGTGTTGCGCGCCCAGCTCCCGGCGAGTCGGATGCGCCGCATGGCGGGCGAGCTGGAGGGCCTCCTTCCCGGCGCCGCAACGGCAGGACCGGCGTTCCTCCGTCGTGCCCTCCTCCACCTCCAGGGCGGCCAACCGTCCGACGCCGACCTGTTGACCGAGGCGGCCCGGGCCGCCCGGAGCATCGGCGACCGGGCATTGGCGATACGCTTCGCCACGGCCGCCCTCGTCCTGGCCGAGCAGCTCGGCCGGCCGGATCGATCCGAGGCCATCGCCGCCCTCACCCTGGCGGCGGTTCACGCTCAGATCCACGGCCTCTCGTCGCCCCACTTCGAACGTGCGTTCGATCTCGCTCTGGACGCCGATCAGCGCGCCGCAGTCATGGCCGAGCATGCGTGGTGCGCCATGACCCAACGGGACGCCGAGCTGGCCATCGAGACGCTGCGGTCGTACCGGGCCAGGAGCCCCGATGAGCAGACCCGGTTGCAGGGCGAGGCGCTGTTGGCGACCTTCATCGGCTTCGGGGGACGGTGGCGGGATGCCAAGGAGCGGAGCAGTGCCATCCTCCGTCGTCTGGGACCGGAGCCGTCGTCGGCCACCGACGCCGACATCGGGGCGACGACCCGGCTCCGCATCATCGCCCACTCGTGTCATGCCATGGCGGCGGCGTTCGACGGCCCGAGTGCCGAGGCGCTCGAGAGCGCTCGGGCGGCGCAGCGCCTGATCGCCGTCACTCGCGACGTGCCGGCCGCCCAGGTCCAGTACGCCATGAGCGGCGAGATCTTCGCCCTGGCCGAGACCGAGGGCTTCGGTGCGGCGAACCGACGTGCGGTGGAGCTCGCCGACGACTCGCGGGACGGCCGTCGCCCACTCGGCCTCATCGGGCTGTGGTACCGGAGCCAGATGGCGCTGGCGACGATGTCGGCGGTCCTCACCGAGGAGTCTCGCCACGCCGCCGACGATGCGCTGCGCTACCTCCGATGGCAGGACGAGGGTCGAATGTACGGCACGGCGTTGGCGACGCGAGCGCTGTTCGCCGTTCTCACCGGCGACCTCGAGAGGGCCGAGTCGGCGATCGGACACTATGAGCGCGACCACGCCGCCTCCGATCCCCGCTCATCGCATCTCGCCAACCGGGCCCGTTCATGGCAGGCTGCCCAGCGGGGGGACCTCGACGGCGCCGCCCGGTGGGCCGACCGGGCCTGGGTGGCGGCGTGGGAGCAGGTCGACGCCGCCAGCTGGGCCATCCACGCCGCCCACGACCTCGTCCGCTTCGGCCGCCCGGAGGCGGCCGTCGATCGCCTGGCGGCGGCGGCCACCCAGCTCGGTGGGCGCTTCTCGGCCGCTCTGTTGGCGCATGCTCGAGCCCTCGAGGACCGGGACGCCCACGGCGTTGCCGGCGCCGCCGCCCTCCTCGGCGCCTGTGGTGCCACCGGCCTGCAGGCCGAGGCGTTGGCCCAGGCCGCGGCCCTCGCGCCGGGACCGGCCGGCGATCGCTGGATCCGGGAGGCGGCGGCGCTGCTGGCCGGCAATCTGCTCGCCACCCCGCTCGTGCGCCACTTCGGCACCACCACCGGACCGGATGACGGGCGCTCCTCGGCACCGTCATCGGCACGCCCACCGGCACGGGATTCGGGCCCTGGTGAAGGTCGCGGCGGCGACGCCGCACCTCCGACGTTCGAACGCTGCGGGCGGAACTGGGCTGTGACCTTCGCGGGCCGAACCGTCGTCGTGCGGGATCTCGTCGGCGTGGGCCATCTCGCCACCCTCGTGGCGTACCGGGGCACGGAGCTCTCCGCGGTCGTGCTGGCCGGCGGCGCCGAGCTCGTCGAGCTCAGCCGGCAGGCGGTGCTCGACGATCGAGCCGCCCACCAGTTGGCCGCCCACGGTCTCCGGCTGACCGAGCAGCTCCGCCGCAGCAGACTGGCGGGCGACTGGCACCGCGTCGAACAGCTCGAGATCGAGGCCGAGGCGGTGGCGGACGAGCTCAGGCGGGGCACCAACCCCTCGGGGACCGCCCGGGCGTTCGCCGGCCCGGCCGAGCGGGCCCGCACCGCCGTACGCAAGGCCATCATCCGGGCCATCGACGAGATCCGATCCCAACATCCCGCGGCCGCCGACCACCTGGCGGCGCGGGTCCGGACCGGCGTGGTGTGTCGCTACAGCCCCATCCCCGATCCCCGGTAGTGCCGATCTCGGCCGACCTCTGTCGACCCCGCCCCGAGCTGTGCCACGGCGCGGCACACCCCTGGCACGCGTCAGTAGTGACGATCGTCCAGAAATCAGAAATCGAGGAGGAGCGCAGATGTCGAACACAGCTGAGGTGGATTTCGCCAAGGTGGAGGAGTTGGTCAGCCACATGGTCGGCCTGATGACGGGCTCGGCCGTGGTCGCCGGCGTCATCGTCGGAGAGCGGCTCGGCCTGTATCGTGCGCTGGCGGCCGCCGATGGCCCGCTGTCAGCCGACGAGCTGGCGACGCAGACGGGATGCCATCGGCGACTGACGCGTGAGTGGCTCGACGGTCAGACCGGGGCGGGCCTCCTCGCCTTTGACGACGGCGACGACACATACTCGATGAGCCCCGAGGCGGCCCTGGTGCTGGCCGACGAGGACTCGCCGGCGTTCCTCGCCGGTGGTGTGGCCACGTTCCAGGCGATCTACCACGCCATCCCCAAGCTGCAGGCGGCGTTCCGAGGCGACGGCGGCATCGCCTGGGGCGACCACCACGACAGCCTGTACGAGGGCGTGGCTCGATTCTTCCGACCCGGCTATCGCACGAACCTCGTGACGGAGTGGATCCCGGCGATGGAGGGGATGGCGGCGAAGCTGACCGAAGGCGGCACCATCGCCGACGTGGGCTGCGGCCACGGCCACTCGTGCACCGTGATGGCGGAGGCGTTCCCGGCAGCGGAAGTGTGGGGATTCGATTTCCACGGTCCGTCGGTCGAGGCGGCCCGGGCCAACGTCGGCGCGCGCGGCCTCGGTGGGCGGGTCCAGTTCGACGTCCAGTCGTCGAGGTCCTATGACGGTGCCTTCGACCTGATCTGCTTCTTCGACTGTCTCCACGACATGGGCGACCCCACGAGTGTGGCCCACCACGCCCTGACCAAGCTGACGCCGGGAGGCTCGGTCCTCCTCGTCGAGCCCTTCGCCATGGACGGCCGTCGGGCCAACCTCGAGGGCAACCCGGCAGCGGGCTTCTTCTACCATGCCTCGACGTTTCTCTGCACCCCCAGCTCCCTGGCCCAGGAGGTGGGACGGGCCATGGGCGCCCAGTCCGGCGAGTCGGGGATGCGGGCCGTGTTCGAGGAGGCGGGCTACCGCACGTTCCATCGGATCCATGAGTCGCCGTTCAACATCGTTTACGAGGCCAAGGCCTGACGACGTGCTCCGGGGTCTCGGGCCTGCCTGCTCCGGGGCGCGATCGCCTCGGCAGGCAGCCCTCGGCACCCCTCGATCTCACACGGGGGCTACGGCTCGACCCGGAGCCCCTCGAAGCCCCAACGACCATCCGGGTGCTCGGCCGTACCGCCGGGCCGGGTGGCCCGGTGGACGCCGGCCGCCCGCTCGGCCTCGATCAGCTCGGCCATGTACGACCGGCTGTCGGGCCGCCCGTCGGTGAGCGCCAGGACGACGAACAGGGCGACCAGGTTGGCCAGGGCCAGCGCGATGGCCACGGCCACGATGGCGAACCCCAAGGTGACCGTGACTTCGGGCCCCACGACCGCCCAGCAGACGGCGGCCACGACGAACGAGGCGCTGACCGTCCCGAGGAGGCGGAGGAACCGCACCGCGTCCTGGCCGAGCTCCGTGACGGGCCCCACCTGCCGGGCCGGCGGGTGGCCCGGCGACGACGGCGGCTCCACCGTTGCCGGCGCCGGTGGCGGCCCAGTCACAGGCGCTGGCGCTGGCGCTGGCGGCGATTCCAGCACAATCGTCTCCAACCGCTCGGTCGGGGGCGCGCCCGAACGGCGGTGGCTGACATCGACGTCCGCGCCGAAGAAGGAATTCAGGTACTCGCCGATACCCCTACTGTCGGCACGGGGAACGGCGCGCTGGAGCCGGTCATCGGTCACAGCGGACGGCGAGCACAGCCGCCCGGTGGCCTATTCGATGTCGAGCACGTCGCTGACGAGGGCGGCGATGGCGCTTCGCTCGCTGCGGGTCAGGGTGACGTGGGCGAACAGGCCGTGACCCCGGAGGGTAGCCACCACCGAGGCGATGCCGTCCCGGCGACCGACCCGCAGGTTGTCGCGCTGGGCCACGTCGTGGGTGAGCACGACCCGACTGCCGGGCCCGAGTCGGCTGAGGGCGGTGAGGAGCACGCTCCGCTCCAGGTTCTGGGCCTCGTCGATGATGACGAACACGTCGGTCAGGGTTCGACCCCGGATGTAGGTGAGGGGGAGCACCTCGATGAGCCCCTGACGCTCGATCTCGTCGCGTGCGGTCGGGTTGGCGATGACCTCCAGGGCGTCGCCCACGGCGTCGGTCCAGGGCCGCATCTTCTCCTCCTCGTTGCCGGGGAGGAAACCAAGGTCCTGACCGCCGACGGCGTACAGGGGACGGAAGATCATGACCCTGCGGTGGGTCTGGCGCTCGAGCACCGACTCCAGGCCGGCGGCCAGGGCCAGCACGGACTTGCCGGTGCCGGCCGGGCCGCCGACGGAGACGATCCCGATCGAGTCGTCGTCGAGGAGGTCGATGGCGATCCGTTGCTCGGCGTTGCGACCCCGGATCCCGAACACGCTGCGCTCGGTGACGAGCCGGACCTTGCCGTCGGCCTGGACCCGCCCGAGCGCCGACTGGCCCGATCCCTCGAGGATCAGCCCGGTGTTGACGGGGAGGGAGGCGGCGGCGGGGATGTCGGCCACCGTGTCGGCGTACAGGCGGTCGACGGCCTCGGCCGTGACCGCCAGCTCGACGATGCCCCGCCATTCGAGGTCGGCCTCGACGTGGTGGAGGAACTCCTCGGCGGCCAGCCCCAGCACCCCGGCCCGCAACCGCAGGGGGAGGTCCTGGGTCACCAACACGACGTCGTGACCGTCGTTCTGGAGGTTGAGCGCCACCATCAGGATCCGATGGTCGTTGCCCGGTTCTCCCCGCATCGACGACGGCAGGAGCTCGTCCGAGCGGTGGTTGAGCTCAACCCGGACCGTGCCCCCCTCGTCGTTCACGGGAAACGGTTCGGTCAGCCCGCCGTGCCGCTCCCGGATCGCCTCCAGCTTGCGGAGGGCGCTACGGGCCGCCCATCCCAGTTCCGGATGGTGCCGCTTGGCCTCCAGCTCGGTCAGAACGATGATCGGCAACACCACGTCATGGTCGCCGAACGCCTCGAGCGAGGTCGGCGAGCTGAGCAGTACCGAGGTGTCGAGGACGAAAGCTCTTCTCTTTGGATCAGTCACCAGGCTCGCAATCGGCAGATCGACGCTGAACTAGAGCGGGCGACCCCCGGTCGGAGGTCGGACCTGGTGACGCCAGGTCGTTCTTCCCGGCCGGTGATCGTTCCACATGAAGCGCCCTCAGTATGGTCCACACCGGCCGCCGGTCCCAGTCATTGGCCCCGCCGGAGGGTGAACTCCCCGTGAACTACCCGGTCGGGTAGTGGGGCTAACTGGCGGTGGCGGCGACGCAGCCCGCGGCCACCAGCTCGTCGATCTCGGCGGGGCTGAATCCGGCCTCGACCAGGAGCCGTCGGGTGTCGGCCCCGAGGGCGGGTGCCGGGCCGGCGGGGCCGACGTCGGCCGAGTGGAAGCGGAGGGGGCTGGAAACGGTCCGGTAGGCCCCGATCCCGGCGTCGTGGAGCTCGGGGAACAGGCCGATGGCGGCGGCCTGGCGGTCGGCGACGACCTCGTGGAGGCCGAGCACCGGCCCCCAGATCATGCCGGCCTCATCGAAGATGGCCCCCCATTCGTCGCGGCCCCGGACGGCGAGGGCCTCGTCGATGCCGGCCACGAGCTCCTCCATGTTGCGGAACCGACCCCGCACGTCCTGCAGCCGCTCGTCGTCGAGCCACTCCTCACGCCCGATCGTGCGGCACAGCAGGGTCCAGGCCGACTCCTCGGGCATGTTGAGCACCACCCACTTACCGTCGCCACAGGGGTAGCGGTTCGCCGTCGGCAGGATCATCTGGTTGCGGGCCCGGGGCCGGAGGGGGGCCTCATCGATGGTGGTGATGGCGTAGTCGCTGGCCTGGGTCCACACGGCCGTCTCGAACAGGGAGGTCTCGACCACCTGCCCCTCGCCGGTCCGTTCGGCCAGACGGAGAGCGGCCAGCACGGTGCCGACGAGGGCGAGGCCCGTCGTGTAGTCGCCCTGGGCGGGCCGGGCCATGGGCACGACACCCTCGGTGCCCTCCCGCATGGCGTCATAGAGGCCGGACCGGCCGAAGAAGGCGGTGACGTCGTAGCCGGGCCGCCCGGCTTCCGGCCCGGTCGTGCCATAGCCGGTCAGAGTGGCGTGGACGAGTCGGGGGTTGGCGGAGAGCAGGGCGGCGGCGTCGAGACCGAACCGGGCCTGGCGGTGCGGAAGGAGGTTGCAGACGAAGACGTGGGCGGTGGCGCAGAGGCGGTGGACCACGTCGCGCCCGGTGTCGGTGTCGAGGGCGACGGCCACCGACTGCTTGCCCCGGTTGGCGACATCGAACTGGTAGTCGTAGGCGACCCGGGCGGGTGAGGCGTCGTCCGGCAACCGGACGCTCCGCCCCATGTTGCGCATGGGGTCACCGCCGAGGGGTTCGACCTTGATCACGTTCGCCCCAAGGTCAGCCAGGACGGCGCAGGCGCTCGGCGCCGCCATCCAGCTGTCGATCTCGATCACGGTCACGTCGTCGAGGGGGAGGGCTCCCTGTCGATCGTTCACCAGCGGCTGCCTTTCCCAGCCCGCAATCGCGGGCCGGCTCGTGTGGGCCGGCGGGCCGGCCGGGTCCCCGAACGGTCCGCCGAGGGTGCCCGGGTGGCGCCGCGCCGCCGTGACGACGAAACTACGAAACCTGCGTCGGCCGGCCCTCCCGGTCTACGTTCTCTAACACCACTCGTCGTGAGGCGCCAACACCGGGCGCGCCACGAGGGCGGTGACACCACAGCACACCACCGAGAACGGGGGATCCGTGAACCTGGGCAGCCTGCTCGACCTTCCATCGATGATCGTTCCAGAGTCGATGGTCTTGATCGACACCACCGCCAGCGGTGATGCGCGCGAGGTCACGTACGAGGAGCTCCGCGGCGCCGTCTCGCTGACCGCAGGGCTCCTGACCGAACTCGGCGTCGGGGCCGGCGACCGGGTGGGGGTGTTCGCCACCAACTCGTGCGCCACCGTCGAGGCCCTGTTCGCCATCTCCGCCGTCGGGGCCACGATCGTGCCGATGAACTACCGGGCGGCCGACGAGGAGGTGTCGCACCTGCTGGCCGATTCCGGGGCCAAGGTCCTGTTCTCCGAGACCCGCTACAAGGACCTGATCGAGCGGTGCCGGCCGGGGTCGTTGGCCGAGGTCATCCTCCTCGACGACGACTACGCCGCCCGACGCGACGGCGCCGAGGAGTTCCCGCTCATGGTCGAGGTGGAGGACGAGGAGCTGGCCGCCCTGCTCTACACCTCGGGCACGACGTCGTTACCAAAGGGCGTGAAGCTGACCCATGGCGCCCTCTCGGGCTACATCATGGGGGCCAACGATGCCGCCGACGGGTCCGACATGGGGCGGATGATCCTCGCCGCCCCCCTCTACCACATCGCCGGCCTCACCTCGATGCTCAACTCGCTCTACTGCGGGCGGGTGACGATCGTCATGAGCCAGTTCGAGGCCGACCGTTGGCTCGAGCTCGTCGACCGTCATGGCGCCACGCACGCCTTCCTCGTGCCGACGATGCTGGCCCGGGTGTTGGAGGCTCCCGACTTCGCCGACGCCGACCTGTCGAGCCTCCAGGCCCTCACCTATGGCGCCGCTCCGATGCCGCCCGCCGTCATCAAGCGGGCGATCGAGATGTTCCCCCCCACGGTGGGCTTCTCCGGTGCCTACGGCCAGACCGAGACGACCTCCACCGTCGCCGTGCTCGGTCCCGACGATCACAGGCTGGACGACGATGTGAAGCTGGCCCGCCTCCGGTCGGTCGGTCAGGTCCTCGACGACGTCGAGGTCCGGATCGTCGACCCCGAGGGCAACGTGCTCGGTCCCGGCGAAGCGGGAGAGGTCCACCTCCGCACATACCGGGCCATGGACGGCTACTGGGGGGCCGAGGAGAAGACGCGGGTCACGGTCGACGACGAGGGCTGGGTCCACACCGGCGACCTCGGCTACCTCGACGACGACAACTACCTGTTCCTGAGCGGCCGTTCGGGCGACATGATCATACGTGGCGGGGAGAACATCGCTCCCGAGGAGGTCGAGGCCGTGCTCTACGAGCATCCCGACGTCCTCGACGCCGCCGTCGTCGGCCTGCCCGACGACACCTGGGGTGAGCGGGTGGTGGCCGCCCTCGTGCTGCGCGACGGGGGGTCGATCGCCGAGGTCGAGGCCCACGTCAAGGCCCACCTGGCCAGCTTCAAGCGGCCCGAGAACTTCCACCTGACCGAGGAGTTGCCCCGCACCTCGACCGGCAAGCTCCTCCGCCGTCATCTGATTCCCGTACTGGAGGATCTGGGTCTCTGATGCGGTCCGCCGGGGTCTGCGACGGCATCAGGGTGGTGGAGTGGGCGGGCGGCATTGCCGCTCCGTACGCCGCAATGTTCCTGGCCGACAACGGGGCCGACGTGGTCAAGGTCGAACCGCCGGAGGGTGACCCGTACCGGGCCGACCCCGGGTTCCAGACCGTGAACCGCAACAAGTCCTCGGTGGTGGTCGGCGACGATGACCGGCGGCGCCTGGTGGCGGCGGCCGATGTGATCTTCGTCGACCGACCCCGGTCGGGGCCGGAACTGCGGGCCCTCAACCCGGGGGCCGTCATCGTCACGATGCCGCCGTGGGGCGAACGGGGCGCCGGGGTCGACGACCCGTTCTCGACCTCGCTTCTCCACGCCGCCACGGGCATCGCTTGGAACCAGCAGTCCTACGGTGAGGTCCCGGTCGACATCGTGGTGCCGGTGGCCGAGTACGGTACCGGGGTGCTGGGGGCCCTGGCCGCCGCCGCCGGCCTGGTGGCCCGGGACCGACGGGGGGCCGCACCCACCTACGAGGTTTCCCTGTTGTCCGGTGCGGCCGCCGTTCAGCTCGGTGAGTTCCGCCCGGTCGGTGAGCCGACGATCCGGCCGGGCGATTCCACCCTCGGCTCGAAGGGCCGGGTGGCATGCTACCGGCTCGTGGAGGCCGGCGACGGAAAGTGGTTCTTCCTCGCCTGCGGAACCCGCCGGTTCTACGAGCGCATGCTCGACGTCATCGGCCGACCCGAGCTGATCGACGACCCGGCACTGGCCGACCCCCCATGGGGCCTGATGTTCGACGAGGCGATCGAGCGGCTGACGCCGATCCTCGACGACGTGTTCGCCTCCCGACCCCGCCATGAATGGCTGGAGCTGCTGGCGGCGGCCGACGTGCCGGCCCAGCCCGTGCTCACCCGCCAGGAGTTCCTCGCGACCTCGGTGGTTGCGGCCAACGAGATGGACCTGACGATCGAGCATCCGGAGCTGGGTCCGGTGTCGATGATGGGCCTCCCGTTCACGATCCAGTCGGCCCCGGGGGCCGTGACCCGACCCGCTCCCCTCCTGGGCGCCGACACCGACGACGTCCTGCAGCGGTGGCTGGTCACGGGGCGCCGGGAGCGCAGTCCGGGGGAGGGCTCCCCCGGCGGAGGCGACGGCGAGCGACCGCTGGCCGGGGTCCGGGTCATCGACCTGTCGTCGTTCATCGCCGGCCCGGTCGTCAGCCGTCACCTGGCCATGCTCGGGGCCGACGTGGTGAAGGTCGAGCAGCCGGGCGGCGACCCGTTCCGGGCCATCGGCCCTCCCTTCCTGTCATGGAATCAGGGCAAACGGAGCGTGGTCCTCGATCTGACCGCCGGAGCCGATCGGGCCGTACTCCACCGCATGGCGGCGGAGGCCGACGTGGTGGTCGAGAACTTCCGTCCCGGGGTGGCAGCGCGTCTCGGCGTCGACCGGGAGACCCTGCGGGCCCTCAATCCCCGCCTGGTGTTCCTCAGCTCCCCGGGCTACGGCCTCGACGCCGAGATGGCCGCCAGGGCCGCCTTCGACCCGCTCGTGCAGGCGTTGGGTGGCATCATGGCGGCTCAGGGAGGGCTGGACGGCGGCGGGGCCGAGCCGGTGTTCCTCACGGTGCCCGTGCACGATGTGACCACCCCGCTGGTGGGGGCCGTCGGCCTGGTCATGGCGTTGCTGGAGCGGGATCGCACCGGCGAAGGTCAGCACGTCCGGACCTCGCTGGCCCAGAGCACGATGGTGGCCCAGGCCGCCGAGTACACCCGCTTCGAGGGTCGGCCGCCCCCGGCCGCCGGCGGCTTCGACCATCCCGGTTCCGACGGCGACACCTGGGCCGAGACCGACGACGGGTTCGTGTGGCGCTGCGGACCCCATGAGGTTCCGGTGTGCCGGGTCGGCCTCACCGCCAGCGCCCTGGCCGAGGCCAACGAGCTGCTGACCGCCGACCACCATCCGACCACCGGCCCGCTGGTCGTGTTCGGCCAACTGGTCGGGGGCGCCGGCCCGCCACCGTCCCCGGCCCCCCTGCTCGATGCCGACGGTGACGACCTCCGCCGACGGCACGCCCCGTGACCCGAGGCCCGGGTCCAACCACCAGGAAGGATCATCCCAACGCCGTCTAACCGGGGCGAGGACGTACCCCGGCCCGGCGGCTACGTCGTCGGTCCCCTCCCCAACGGCTGTCGCCCGGCGTTGTACCTCCATCCGACGCACCCTGGCGGTGGGACGGGCCCGACCTGCGCTTGGACCCCTGCCGGTGCTGGGGGGCGACAACGAGCGCGTGTTCAAGGACGTCGCCGGCAAGACCGATGAGGAGTACGAGGCCCTTGTGGCCAACGGTCACATCGCCGCCGACTACCTGGCTCCCGACGGCACGCCGCTCTGATCCCTCCGGTTCGGGCGCGGCCGTTCCGGGCCGGGCCCCAGTTGCTCAAGTCGCCCGTCCGAGCACTCGATACACGCCGTGTGGGCACCGAGCGTGGGGGCAGGGAGCGTGCCGGCCGCCGTCGTGGGGGCCAGGAGCACGCCGAGGGGCGGCCGGTCGCCGACGTACGGTCGGGACGCCGCCGCAACCGGCGCGGGACGGCCGGAGTCCAGCGGATGGCCTCCACCGCCGCCATGGCCACCGGCGCCCTCTACCTCGGGTGGCGGCTCACCACCCTCGGCTCGGGCCCGCTGTGGCTCAGCCTCCCCCTGTTCGTGCTCGAGGTGTGGGGCTTCGTGCTCCTCATCGGCGTCCTGGTCCGGGCCTGGCCCCGAGCCGCGGTCGAGGCCCCGGCCCGGCCCGACCACTTCGATGGCCCCCTGGCCATCGCCGTCACCGCCGGGGTGGCGTCGGCCGACGACGTGGAACGGACCCTGCTCGGCTGTCACCGCCTCGAGCGCGACCTCACCGTCACCGTCATCGACCGCCACCATCGGGACGACGTCGCCGCGCTGTGCGCCGAGCTGGGCGCCACCTACCGGAGTGACGGCGGGGCCACGGGGGCCGACTCGTTCCTCGAGGTCGCCTCCGACCAGGGTCAGGGCATCCTGCTGTGGCTCGACGGTGGTCAGATCCCCCTCCCGGGAATCGTCGAGTCGGGGCTGGCCCGCCTCGGTGAACCACGTACCGCCGTCGTCCAGGTCAGCCGTCAGCTACTCAACGACAACTCCCTCGTGGCGATGGACCGGGGCGGCGACCCGGAGCTGATCGACGACGCCATCATCGGGCCCCGCCTCGGCACCCGGGGCCTGGCCCCGTGGCTCGGGCCAGGCTCGTTCGCCCGGTGCGAGGCGCTAGTGGGGGCGGGCCGCTGGGCGCCCGGCGATCCCGCCGCCCTCCACCGCAGCGCCGTCCGCCTCCAGGGGGCGGGGTGGCGGACCGTGCACGAACGCCGGCCCCTCGTGGGCGTGAAGGCGCCGGACTCGCTCGACGAGTATCTGGGCCACCGGCGCCGTCGGGCCCTGGCCGCCTACCGTTTCCTGCTCACGGCCGACAATCCATTGATCGCCGCCGGCCTCACCCCCCACCAGCGGGTCGTCGCCCTGAGCGACGCCCTGGGCCACACCGCCGGATTGCGGCAGCTCGGGCTCACCGCGCTGCTCGTGGTGGTCCTCGTCACCGGTCAGTTGCCCCTCGACACCTCGATCCCGTCGCTGCTGTCGTGGTGGTTCCCGGCGTGGATCCTCGGTCACGACGCCCGGCGCCGGGCCAGCGCCGACGTTCTGGGGCGGGGCGATCCCATCCGTCACGCCTGGCGCGGCGTCGAGGCCGAGCTGTCGGCCCTCCACGCCATCGTCACCGCCCACCTGCCGCCGGCGAGGTCCCGCCCCCACCCGACGGCGCTGGGCATGATGCGGGTCGCCCTCACGACCGCCGTCGTGCTCAACGTCGCCATCGTGGTGCAGGCCATCGGCTCGTTCTGGCCGATCGTGCCCTCCGTCTCGCCCACGGCCCGTCTCGTGGTTCTCGGCGTCGCCGTGTCCGCCCTGTTCCCCCTCGTCGACGTCCTCCAGTTGACGGCACGGCGCCGGCAGCGACGCCGCAGTCACCGCCGGGCCGTGAGCCGGCCCGTCGCCGTCGACGGGATGCTGGGCCGCACCGTCGACCTCAACGTCGACGGACTCGGCATCGTCGGCATCGAATCGGAGATCGGCGCCACGCACGCCCTGTCGTTCAGCCTCCCGATCGGCAGTGATCCCGAGGTGAACGCCACCGCCGTCGTCCGTTCAGTCGCCGAGGCCGGTGCCGGCACCCGTCTCGGGCTCGAGTTCGTCGCCCTCGCCCCCGAGGCCCGTCGTTGCATCATCGACTTCTGTCTCCAGGAGGCACGGGCTCAGGACGGGGCCGAACGGCTGATCGCCGAGATCGACGACCTCGAGCCGGCGACCCCGATGCGACGGGCCACGGCCGCCATGTCGGTCGTCGGCGTCGTGGCGGGGGTGGTGGCCATGATCGCCGGACCGGCGTCGGCCGCCCCGGTCTCCCTGGTCGACGGCGCGGCCTGCCTCGTCGACTCCGCCGGCCGGCCGGTGGCCGGGGCCGCCATCGACTACCACGACGACCGCTGGGCGCCGTTCGGGACCACCGACGACGACGGTTGCGTGGAGGGTCCGGTCCCCCACCCGTCCGGCGCCACCTTCCGGTACACCCTCGACGGAAGGGTGATCCAGGTCAGCCCGAGCACTCTGGCCGACCACAAGGTCGTGACGTCGGCGGTGCCGCTGACGGTTCGCCTCGTCGACTCCACCGGCAAACCCCTACCCGGCGCCGACGTCGAGTTCTACGGCGGCACCTGGCGCTATGCCGGCACGACCGGCGTCGACGGCACGGTCGTGACCGAGCTCCTCCCGGCCCGCACGTCGGTGCGCGTCACCTACGAGGGCCGGTCGGATGAGCAGGAGGTCGACATGGTCGCCGACCCGACGGCGATCTTCGCCACCACCGCCGTCACGATCCGCTTCACCGACTCGACCGGTGCCCCGACGACCGGGGGCAGGGTCGAGTACCTCGGCGGGAGCTGGCGCCTCGTGGGCACCACCGGCATCGGCGGGTCGGTCGTCCAGGAGATGCTGCCGGCCCGCACCACGTTCCAGGTCACGTTCGAGGATCGCACGTTCCAACAGATCGTCGATGTCGGAGCCGTCGACGTCGTCGACTTCGCCACCGTGCCCGTGACCGTCTCCCTCGACGACACGCAGGGCCGGCCGGTGACCGGAGCCGAGGCCTTCTTCCACAGCGGGGAGTGGCGACGGATGGGGAGGACCGGCGCCGACGGCACCGTCGGCCGCGAGGTGCTCCCGGGGCGCATCACGTTCCGGGTCGATCTCGGCGGCCTCTCCACGTCCCGCTCCCAGGACGTGACGCGTGACGCCCACGTCCGTTTCGGCACGGGCCGCATCGCCGCCGCCGACGGAACCACCGTCGTCGAACGCTACGCCGGCGCGTGGATTCCCTTCGAGGACGGGGCCGAGATCCTCCCGGCCCTCAGTGCGTTCCGGCTCGCCGACGGTTCGACGATCAAGCTCGCCCCCATGGCCGGACAGACGCTGCTCGTGCCGAGCGGTGAGATCCTCGGACGCGAGACCTCGGGAGGGTGGACCACGACCACCACCATGCCCACGACGAGCTCGGCCCCCTCGAGTAGCAGGCCCGCCCGCCGCACAACCGCCGACGACGCCCGAGCGACGTCGGACGGCATCGGGGGTTTCGACGGCGCCCTCGGACGGGCGGAGCACCAGGGACGGACTTTCGCTACCCGATCGTCAGGATCTACACCGGCGACACGCTCGATCCCGAGCGGGGGCGCCGCGGCGTGGCCGTCGAACCGATGACCTGGCCTCGCACGAGGGTGACGCCCGACGAGGGTGACGCCCGACGAGGGTGAGGCCAACCGGCGCAGGCTAGGCCAACAACGGGACCTTGGCCTTGGCGTAGGTCAGCTTGGCCGTGATGCGGTCGCCGTCCCAGTGGAGCAGATCGAGTCCCCGCCACCCCGTCGGCTCGCCCCTGACCTCGAGGGTGCAGCGCCACGAGACCATGACCTTGCCACCGACGTCGTCGACGAACAGGTCCTCGTCGAGGAACTTCATGGCGCCGAAGGCGCCGCCGAACTGGGGCTCGAAGGCGGCCCGGATGGCGTCGAGGCCGTCGTTGCGGGTGCCGTTGAACTCGTCGTAGTACGCCCCCTCGGGAGCGAAGAACGAGATGACCCCGTCGAGGTCGTTGCGGTTGAACGCCGCCATGAACTCGGCGGTCAGCGACTGCAGCTCGTCTCGTCGGGTCGTCGTCATCGGCCCCGGAACTCCGGTTCGCGCTTGTCGACGAAGGCCCGCGACGCTTCCTTGTGATCCTCGGTCGTGCCGGTGTGGCGATGGTGGGTCGACTCGAGGTCGAGGATCGTGGCGAGGTCGGCGGTGACCGCCCGGTTGATGTTCTCCTTCATGTACCGGTAGGCGATCGGCGGACCGGCGGCCAGGCGGGCCGCCAGGTCGCGCCATGCCCCGTCGAACTCGTCGGCCCCGACCACCCGGTTGACGATGCCGAGCCGCTCCGCGGTGGCCATGTCCATGCGTTCGGGAAGGAAG
The DNA here is from genome assembly GCA_050330635.1 of Acidimicrobiales bacterium. Lineage (GTDB taxonomy): Bacteria > Actinomycetota > Acidimicrobiia > Acidimicrobiales > SZUA-35 > CADEDH01. Next base: position 91,338 of record JBHJNQ010000061.1, read on the forward strand.
TACAGTTCCTTGGCCCGGGCCGGGCCGACGAGCTGGGTCAGGAACCAGGTGCCGCCGTAGTCGCCGGCCAGACCGACCCGGGCGAAGGCGGTGGTGATCACCGCGGTGTCGACGGCGATGCGCAGGTCGCAGGCCAGGGCCAGCGACAACCCGGCGCCGGCAGCGGGGCCGGGCAGGACGGCCACCGTCGGCTTCGGCATCCCGTGGAGGACGCCGGCCGTGGCCCGGTGGCTGAGCCGCTGCTCGTGGACCCCGGCGTCCCACGACGAGGAGCCACCGCCGGCACCGTCACCCTCGGCGAAGCCCTTCACGTCGCCGCCGGCGCAGAAGGCGCCGCCGGCCCCGGTCAGGACCACACAGCGCACGTCGTCGGCCGTCTCCACCTCGGCCAGGGAGCTGGCCAGGCCGGCGACCATCGGTCCGGTCATGGCGTTGCGGCGCTCGGGCCGGTTCATGGTGATGACGGCCACCCCGTCGTCGCCGACCTCGGCTCGGAGCTGGTCGCTGCCCGTCTCGATCGTTCGTGCCATCAGCGCTCGGTCCCTTCGTGGATCGTCGACGCCCATGATCTTCGGTCGTGCCGCCGCCGGGCGCAAGACGACCGAGCGGTTCGGCGTCACCGCGCCCTGACGTCGGGGTCGGACTACCCACCACCCAGGCGGGGTCGCTACCGTCTCGGAACATGCACGTGGTAAGGATCTATACCGGCGACGACGGACGGTCACACTTCGAAGACGTCGCGATCGAGCTCGGCGACTCGGGCCTCACCGGCCGGATCTCAGAGCTGTGGCCAGGGTCGGGCGTCCAGTTCCGCACCGTCGACGGTTCGTACTCGCTCGACTTCCACAACGCCCCCCGCCGCCAGCTGGTCGTCAACCTCACCGGTTCGGTCGAGATCGAGGTCGGCGACGGGACGACACGCCTCCTCGGCCCAGGCGAGATCCTGCTGGCCGAGGACACCGACGGCGAGGGCCACATCAGTCGCAACGTCGACGGTGAGGCCCGGACCTGCCTGTTCGTCCACCTCGACGACCGCCCGTGACCGGCGGGGATCACGCCCTGCCCCCGGTGGAGGTGAACGCTGCGGCGGCCGTGGCCCGGCTCGGCCGGGCCCTGCTGGCCAACTCGATCGACACCCGGCTCTCGGCCGAAGTGGCGGCCGCCGTCGACGCCCTGGCCGACCGGGTGGAGGTAGAGGGGACCGGGCGGACCAAGGCGGAGGCGGTCCGGCGCTACGCCGGCCAGCAACGGATCGAGCACTTCGTCGCCACCGGATCGTGGCCCCCACCTCCTCCCGACGGCGACGAGGTCAACTTCGACGTGTTCTCGTTCGTCGGCGGCCGGCTGAGCCCCATCTCGGCCGGCGCTGTCTACCGCCGCGACGGGGACGACGCCGTGGCCACCGTCCGCCTGGGCCCGGCCTACGAGGGACCCCCGGGGCGGGTCCACGGCGGCATGTTGGCGTCCGTGTTCGACGAGGTGATGGGGGCGGTGTTCCGTATTCTGGGGATCGCCTCCGCCTTCACCGGCACCCTCAGCGTGCGCTACCAGGCCCCCGCTCCCATCGGGGCCGAGCTCGTCTTCCGGGCCCGCCTCACCGCCACGGAGGGCCGCAAGCACACCGTGCAGGCCGAGGCGGCGGGACCGGACGGGACGACGGTGGCCCGAGCGGAGGCCGTGTTCGTCGAGATGTCACCGGGGCAGTTGGCTCTGGCCATCGAGAGCGAGACGAGCGACGTTGGGGCGGGGGCCCGGGCCCTGGCCGACAGCGGGCCGTAGGCCCACGCCGCCGCACGCCCCGAGCGGGGCGACCGGGCCGCGACGGCTACCGTCGGATCCGGGCTCGCAGGGCGTGCTCCAGGTAGCCGCCCGAGGTGGCTGCCAGGCCACCGATGATGGCCGCGACCCGTCCCCCGTTGTCGACCGGCGCCCGGGGCAGGTCGACGAGAGCCCGTCCCACGGCTCGGGGCAGTACGGACCGTACATAGTCCCGCTCCGACGACAGGCCGTCGTTCGAGCCCACCAGGGTGGCGACGTGGGCCTTGGAGTTGCCTTCGGCCCGGCAGCGGCGGAGGTAGTAGCGCCAGGTGCCCCGGGCCGGGGGGACCCGGTGGCGGACCCGGGCGTCGGGTTCGAGGAGTATCACCGCCGACGGGTCGTGCTGGCGGATCCGGATGCAGAGCTCGGTCTCCTCGCATCCGAGCGGCCGGTCGGCCGTCCTGCCCAGGCCCACCTCGAACCCGCCGACCCGGTCGATGACCGACGCCCGGAAGGCCATGTTGCAGCCGATGACGTTGCGGACCTCGGATCGCCGTCGGGGCAGCCCCCTGTGGCTGCAGCCGATCACCCAGGAGAACTCGGCCGGAAACCACCCCGGCGGCCCGGCGTCCCACACCGGATCGGCCCACCCGCCGACGACGGCGACCGCCGAGTCGGTGAACGGATCGATGAGCCGTTCCAGCCAGCGTTCGTCAGCCACGGCGTCGTCGTCGAGATAGGCGATGACATCGCCAGTCGCCGCTGCCGTGCCCGTGTTCCTGGCGCCCGACAGACCCTTGGGCCCGGTGTTCGCCATGACGGCGGCGTCCAGGTCCGCCGCCCGGGCCAGGAGCTCGTCGTTGTGGTCGATGACCACGAGCAGCTCCTCAGGGCGACACCGCTGGCCGTTGACGGAGGCCACGGCGGCCCGGAGATCGTCGAGCCGGTCGAGCGTGTGGGCGCAGATGACCACCGTGACCGTCGGCAGGTCGGGTGTCATCCCGACAGGGAGCGGATCTTGCCGTCCTCGGCGGCGCCGACGGCAGGACGGAGGGGCACCGGCGGCGTCACCGGCTCGAACGGCGTGAACCGCTCGGCCAGGATGGTGCGGAGCACCCGGAAACCGTCGGTGACCGTGTTGAGGTTGCTGACCCCGTGGAGGCGCCTGGCCTCGTAGCTCGGCACCTCGGTGACGACCAGCCCGGCCCGCAGGGCCCGGATGTTCATGAGGGTCTCGATCTCGAACCCGTCGGCGTCGAGGGCGAGGGTCTCCACGGCGTGCTTCCAGAAGGCGTTGTAGCCGTAGCACAGGTCGGAGTAGCGGCCACCGAACACCGAGCGCACGAGGCGGGTGAGGACGGCGTTCCCTGCCCTGCGGTACCACTCCATGTCGGCCGTCCCGCCCCCGTGGCAGAAGCGCGACCCCTTGGCGAAGTCGGCCCCACCGATGAGGGCGCCCACGAAGCTGGAGATCTCACCCGGGTCCATCGATCCGTCGGCGTCGATCATCACGACGATGTCACCGGTGGCGACCGTGATGCCACGGCGCAACGCCGCTCCCTTGCCGGGGGTGAGATCCTCCACGATGACGATGCCGGCGAGGAGCTCCTTGGCCACCTCGACCGTCCGATCCGACGATCCTCCGTCGACGAGCACGACCTCGTGGATCCAGGACGGCAGCCGGGGAAGGACGTGGGGCAGGTTGGCGGCCTCGTTCAGGGTCGGGATGACGACGCTCACCCGCAGATCGGGGCCGGGGGGCATGGGGCGTCGACCGCCCGGGCACTCGCCTGTCGCCACCAACTGCATGCCTTTCGATCGCCTGTCGCCCACAGGGTGACGGCCCGCACCGGGCCGGCCCCTCGAGGTGAGCGTAGCCACCTGACCAATCATGTCGAATCAACGCGACATGGGCAGATTCCCCGTGTCGGAAGGCACAGGGTGGGTTCGGCGGGGGCGCCGGGACCCGGGCGATCGTGGCGGGCGGCGCCGGCGTCGGGTCAGGAGCTGCAGGACAGCATCGAGCATCCGGGGCGGTCCCGGGCCCATTCGGGCCGCTTCGCCGCATACCCGTCGGCCCCGTCCTGGTGCTCGTAGGGATGGCGCAGCACGTCGAGCAGTCGGCCGATGGGGGCGGCGTCGCCCGCCTCGGCGGCGTCGATGACCTGCTGGGCCAGGTAGTTGCGGAACACGTAGAGCGGGTTGACGCGGTGCATGGCGGCAGCCCGTTCACCCCCGTCCCGGCCCTCGGCCGCCACCCGGTCGAGGTAGTGGCGGAGCCACCCGTCGATCGTCGTCCGGGCCGAGGCCGGCAGCGACGACGGCGGCTGGTACAGGGCTTTTCCCATCGCCTCGGGGGCCAGCGGGTCGGTCCCGGCGGCGGCCTGGGCGGGAAGGTCGGCCAGCCTCCGGAAGAACAGGGTCATGTCGATCTCGGCCGACGTCAGGGCCTCCACGACGCCGGCCACCAGGCGATCGTCGTCGTGCTCGTCGCCCGCGGTCACCCCGAGCTTGTCGAGCATCATGGCCCGGTACCCGTCGTGGTACCGGCGGGCGTAGCGATCGAGCGCAGCCTCGAAGGGGGCGGCCTCACCCACAAGCGGGTACACGGCGTTGGCCAGCTGGACCAGGTTCCACTGGGCGACCTGGGGTTGCTGACCGTAGCGGTAGCGCCGCCCGCCGGCGTCGGTGGTGTTCGGCGTCCATCCGGGATCGAAGTCGTCGAGCCAGCCGTAGGGCCCGTAGTCGATGGTGAGCCCGTGGATGGACATGTTGTCGGTGTTCATCACACCGTGGACGAAACCGACTCGCATCCACTCGATCACGAGGGCGCACGTCAGATCGCTGACCTCCCCGAACCAGGCGGCGTAGACCTCGGGTGATGGCGGACCGAGATGGGGGAAGTAGGTCTCGACGGTGAAGTCGACCAGCTGGCGGAGGGCCCCCAGCTCCTGGCGGGCGGCGAAGATCTGGTAGTTGCCGAAGCGGAGGAAGGAGGGGGCGACCCGGCAGACCACGGCGCCCGGCTCGGGGCGGGGGTTGCCGTCGTAGAACATGTCGCGCACGACGTCGCGGCCCGTGGTGGCGAGCGACAGGGCGCGGGTGGTCGGCACGCCGAGATGGAACATGGCCTCGCTGCAGACGAACTCGCGGATCGACGAGCGCAGGACGGCCAGCCCATCGGCCCGACGGGAGTAGGGCGTCGGCCCCGCCCCCTTTAGCTGGAGGGTCTGGTGCACGCCGTTGCGGTCGACGACCTCGCCGAGGGCGATGGCCCGCCCGTCGCCGAGCTGGCCGGCCCAGTTACCGAACTGGTGCCCACCGTAGTTGACGGCGTGGGGGTCGCTGCCCGGCAGAAGCCTGCTCCCCGTGAACACGAGGGCCGCCTCCTCGGAGCCCCAGACCTCGTCGTCGAGCCCCAGCTGGTCGGACAGCTGGCGCGACCAGGCGAGGATCCGCGGGTCGGCGGCGACGACCGGGCGGACCCGGGAGTAGGCGGCTCCGGCCACCTGACGCAGGCGAGGTCCGGTCTCGGGATCGGCCGGCAGGCGGCGCAGGAAGCGGTTGTCGAACCGGAGCCCGGCCAGGCTCGTCTCCGGCCGGATCACGTCGCTCTCGTCGTACACCGCGGTGGTGGCGTGGTCGGTCATCGATCTCCCCGTCGCTCGGGTCTCGTCGTCCCGGTCTCGTAGTGCCACGGTACAAGACCGGCCTCCCGTCCGGCCCACCGGACGGCCGCCGGCCCGTCACCCGCTGTCGGCCTCTAGCGTTGGCACCACGGCCACGACGCCGAGGAGCGCACCGATGACGACCGGCCTGACCGATGCGATTGACGAGTTCTTCCTGGCCCGCATGCCCCGCAAGCACTCCCCTCACACCCTTGCCGCCTACCGGCGGGACTTCGACGCCATCCTGGCCCAGCTCCCCGACATCGTCGGCGTCGAGGGCGGGGCGTTGACGGTCGAGGACCTCCACGTCGCCACGCTCCGACGGGCCTTCGCCACCATCTCCCACCAGTCGGCCGCCACGATCTCCCGCACCTGGTCGACGTGGAACCAGCTGTTCACCTTCCTCGTCAGCGAGCAGGTCATCCCCGGCAACCCGATGGCGGCCGTCGAGAAGCCGCGGGTACCCCGCAGTCGACCGAAGGCCATCACCGGTGACGACTCGGTCGAGCGCCTCCTGCGGGCGGCGTCACGGGGCCGGTCCGGGGCCCGGAACCCGTGGCCGGAGCGGGACTTCGCCGTCATCGTGACCCTGTTGACCTGTGGTCTGCGCCTGTCCGAGCTGCTCGACCTGACGCTCCGCTCGATCGACGGGCCTCCCGGCGATCGGGTGATCGGGGTGCGGGGCAAGGGCAACAAGGAGCGCACGGTCCCGCTCGAGCCCGAGGTCGAGACGATCATCGTCGGCTACCTCGAGAGCCGGCTGCGGCGGTTCCCGGGCCGGCTCCCACCCGGGTCTCCCCTGTTCGTCGCCGACTCGGGCCAGCCCATGCGACGCGGTGGCCTCCAGTACCTGGTCGACGGCCTGTACCGCAACGCCGGCATCCGGACCAGCGTCCCGGCCGGGGCACTGGTCCACGCTCTGCGCCACACCTTCGCCACGAGCCTGGCCCGGAACGGGGCCTCGGGCGTGGAGCTGCAGCGCCTCCTCGGCCACGAGTCCCTGGCAACGACCCAGCGCTACGTCGACGCCACCGCCCGCGAGATTCGTGCTGCGGCGCGCACCAATGACGCATACGCTGCACTGAGGACGATCGCCGACGAGGAGTCGACAAGAGACGGGCCGCCATGACGGGTCGACATGACGGGTCGCCATGACGGGTCGACCTGGACGGACCCAGGTTTCGATTTCATCGCAATCTGGGCACGCTTCGGGTCGCCGATTCACGAAGGTTAAGGTGCTGGATCGTATGGGTCGCAGGATCGAGGTAGAGCTGACGAGCACGCGCGACGACGGGTCGTGGACCTGGCGCGCCGCCGGAGCACGACAACCGAAGGGCGAACTGACCGGGGAGCTTCTCTACGAGGGGGCGAAGGTCGGCGATGTGGTCAAGGTCGAGGCGGAGTTCCACGTCGACGGGATCGAGATCACGGAGGTGTACGCACCGAAGCAGAAGAAGGAGCGCTCCGACGTCCTGGAGATGAAGTCCAGGCAGTGGAAGGACGACGAGCTCGTGACCACCCACCGGGTCGTCGGTCGGGGCGAGCGCCGAGGGGGCCGGGGCCGCCGGGGTGAACGTCGCCGTCGCGACGACGAGGGAGACCGCGACCGCGACCACGACCGGCGGGGAAGGCACGATACCGAGGCCGAGTCACGACCCAAGCCCAAGCGGCTGAGGCCGAGGCGGGCCCACCGCGACGCGCTGCTGGCCGAGGTGGGCGATGAGTACCGGCCCATCGTCGAGCAGGTCATCAAGGACGGCATACCCGGCGTGCGGGCGGCCATCGACCGCCAGAACGACGAGGCCAAGGAGGCCGGCAAGCCGGAGATCGATGCCGCCCCCATCCTTGCCATCGCCGAGAAGAACCTGACCAGGGCCCGACTGGCCGAATGGCGCGACCGGGCCGACGCCGCCCTCGAGGATGCGGCAGAGCTCGACCTTCGCGATCTTCGGTCGGTGGTCGTGGCCGGCAACGACCTGGCTCGCGATCCGGAGAGCCGGGACGTGGCCGACCGCCTCCGAAGCGCCCTCGACGAGCGGGTCGAGGCCGATCACACGGCCTGGCTCCAGGACCTGGAGTCGGCCATCGGCGACGGACGGGTGGTGCGGGCCCTGCGGCTCAGCTCCCGCCCGGTCAAGGCCGGCGCTCCCCTTCCCTCCGATCTGGCCTCGACCCTGGCCGGCCAGGCGTCCGAGGCACTGGCGGCCGACGTGGGCCAGGAACGGTGGGCCACGGTGCTCGACGCCCTGGCCTTCTCCCCCGTCCGGGGGGCGGTGACACCGGCCGGGCTCCCTCCGGAACCCAAGGCGGAGCTCCTCGACGCCGTCAAGCGGCTCTCGGACCGGCTCCCGACGATCTCCCAGCTGTTCGGGATCGACCCGGCGGCCGTACCCCGATCGGCTCGCAGGCGGCGGCCGGTCCGCCGCGAAGGGGCCAAGGGCCGTAGCGGCCCCGGCCATCCCGGTGGCGAGCAGCGCCCGTCGCGGCCCGCTCCCGGATCCCGGACCGCCGAGGTGGCACCGACCACCGCGGCACCACCCACCGACCAAGCCCCGGCCGACATCGAGGCGGCACCACCCACCGACCAAGCCCCGGCCGACGTCGAGGCGGCACCACCCACCGACCAAGCCCCGGC
>JBHJNQ010000062.1:0-41379 GCA_050330635.1 Acidimicrobiales bacterium
GAAGCTGATGCCGTCCTGGGAGTTGCGGGTGGCCTGACGGAGTCCGGAGACCTCGGCCCGCAGCTTCTGGGAGATGACGAGGCCGGCGGCGTCGTCACCGGCCCGGTTGATCCGGTAGCCCGAGCTGAGCTTTTCCAAGCTCTTGCCCAACGAGGTGTTGGACATTCCCAGGTTGCGGCTGGCGTTGAACGCCATCACGTTGTTGTTGATTCTCATGCTCCCGTAGTTCCTTCCATGAGAGAGCTGGTTCGACCCGCCCAATCCGTTGGACTGCGGCCACCGAGATCAATCGCTCGGTACTGTCAGGTTCGGCCGCCGACGCCCGGTGATGAGGAAGTCGGGCGACGTTCGAGCCGTTCGACCTATCGGACCGACGGGGGACCGCCGTCAGCGAATGAAGTCGAGGAGTGACCGGCTGAGGCCGCGGGCCGTGGCCGAGAGCGTCGCCTCGTAGCTCGCCTCGGCCGACCGGAGGCGGATGATCGCCTCGGCGATGTCGACGTCGCGCAGGGTGGCGACGTGGGCCTCGGTGGAGATCATCTCGCCGCCATGCCGGGACTGGGCGGCGTCGAGTTGCTGCTGGACGGCGCCCACCCGCCCCTGCGCCTGGCCGACCCGGGCCGTGGCCTGGTCGACGGCGGCGATGCCCTGGCGGACGGTGTCGGTGTCGCCGGCCTCGACCGCATCGGCCAGCGCCCGCAGCGACTCGAACAACGACCCGTTCATGGGATCGATCGGATTGGAGGAGCCGAAGATCTCGGGCCCGGTCGAGCTGACTGCGATCGTCTCGTTGGTGTCGATCGTGCGCTGGACGACCCCATCGTCGCCCAGGTAGTTGCCGGCCTCGTCGTAGGCGTCGGCCGTGCTGGCGGTGCCGGCGAAGATCGCCCGGCCCTGGACGCGGGTGTTGGCGATGGCGACGAACCCGTCGGCGATGGCCCGGATGTCGTCGGCCAGGGCCTTGTTCTCCACCGGGCCCAGGGTGTCGTTGCCGGCCTGGATGGCGAGCGTCCTGGCCCGGCCGAGATGGTTGGCCGCCTCCTGCAGGGCCTGATCGGCGGCGCCGGACCACAGCTTGGCGTTGTCGTTGTTCCGGGCGAACTGCCCGACCCGCTGGAGGCGGTGCTGGTGGCGCAGCAGGTTGGCCGAGTCGGCCGGGCTGTCGGAGGGCCGGGTGATGCGACGGCCGGAGGCGATCTGCTCCTCGGCCGCCGCCAGGCGCGAGCGCGACGCGTCGATCCAGCTGGAACGCTGGTTGGCCAGCCCGAGGTCGGTGATCCGGAGCGACACGGGTCCTTCTACCTCCCGACCAGGCCGGTGTTGATGAGGGTCTGGAGCATCTCGTCGATGGCGGTGATCAAGCGGGCCGACGCCTCGTAGGCCCGTTGGGACGACAGGAGGTCGGTCAGTTCCTCGTCGAGGCTCACGCCGCCGGCCGACTGGGCCAGGGCGTCGGCCTGGGCGCTGGCGGCCTGCGACGCCTCGGAGGCGGAGCGGACGGTGGTGACCCGGGCCCCGAGCTTGCCGACCAGCTCGGCGAACAGGCCGGCCGGACCCGTGGGGGACTCGCCCAGCTCGGCCAGGATGCGGGCGTTCGACTCGTCGAGGGTGCCGGCGCCGTGCTCGGCGGCCGCCACCTTCTCCGGCGAGTCGATCAGGTCGGGGGAGACCTCGAGCTGACCCGAGCCGGGCACGATCACGAACAGGTCCCGCCCGGCGGTCCCGTCGAGGCCGGCCCCTGCCCGGTGCTGGGTGTTCACCTGGTCGGCTATGGCGGCCGCCAGGGCATCGATGGCCCGCCGTTCGTCGGGGACGAGGGTCGCCGCCGCCTCGAGGTTCCCGCCGAGGGATCCGCCCCCGACCCGCAGCTCCCGGCCGCCGGCGGTGGCCACCGCCACCTTCAGGTAGCCCAGCGGGGACAGGGCGGGATCGGTCGAGATCTCGACCGCGAGAGCAGTCGACCGGCCGTTGTGCACGAGGAGCTCCCCATCGAGGGTGACCGACACCTGACCGTTGGCCTGCTCGGCGACGTCGACGTCGGCCAGTTGAGCCAGCTCTCGCACCTTGCGGTCCCGCTGGTCGAGAAGAGTGTTGGGATCGGCGTTGGAGTTGACCGACCCCAGGATCTCGGCGTCGAGGGTGGCGATCTGCTCGGTCAGGGCGTTGATGGTGCGGACGGCGTCCTCGATGTCGGCCTCGGCCCGGTCCCGGAGCTGGCCCAGAGCGGCGGTGGTCCGGCCGAATCCCTGGGCCAGGGCGTCGGCCCGCTGGAGCACGATCTGGCGGATGGCCATGTCGTCGGGTGAGCTGGCGAGCTCGTCGAAACTGTTGAACAGTGCGTTGATCTGGTCGTGGAGCCCGCCCTCGTCGAAGCCGCCGATGACGTCCTCCACCCGTTCCAGCACCGAGAGCCGAAGGGCGCGTTCGCTTGCCACCGTCGACTGGTGTCGGGCGTGGGCGGTGAGGGTGGCGTCGCGCAGCCGCGACACCTGATCGTAGGTGACCCCGCCCCCGGTCTCGTTCCGGCCGGAGAAGACCCCGAGCGACGAATCGGCGATGGCGGACAGCTCGACCCGCTGGCGGTGATAGCCGGGGGTGTTGGCGTTGACGATGTTCTCGCTGATGACGTCGATCCGCCGGCGATGGGCGGCGAGGCCGCTGGCGGCGATGCCGAGTGCGTCGAAGCCGCCCACCGTCAGGCCTTCCCGTCGAACAGCACGCCGGCGGCGCCGTCGGGACGTCGGCGCCCATCGCCGCCGTAGGAATCGGTGGTGGCCAGGGGCTGGCCCGCCGCCTCGGCGATGGCCTCCAACAGCTTGGACAGCCCGGCCGCCCCCTCCTCGAGGGCCTGGATGTTGCGATGACGGAGGCGACCGATGCGGGCCGTGGTGGCGGCCAGGTAGGCCTGTTGCTCGGCCAGTATCTCCGGCCACGGCTCGGGGGCACCGTCGGCCAGCTCGCTCAGGGTGATGCCCGTCCCCAGAACGGTCTCTCGCTCCAGGTCGAGGGTGGAGACCAGCGTGGCGACGTCGTCGAGGAGATCGGCGAGCTGGACCAGCCAGTCCTGGCGTCCCGAGGCGGCGACCATCAGCTGCATCTCGAGCAGGAACTCGAAACGCTCGAGGCAGGGGCGGTAGCGCCAGAGCAGCTTGTTGACACGCTGCAGGTCGACGTCGGCCGCGAGTGAGGTCATGGGGTGAGTCTCGGATCGGGCGGCGGGGTCATTAGGTCGGTCGGCACATTTCGTCGGATCCGTCGTCGTCACCCACCGGTCATCCGGCGGCGGTGAAGCCCTTTCCGGCGTCGAGGCGATGGCGCCAGTCGTGGTAGCCGGCCAGGGTCTCGGAGAACTCGCGCTGACGGGCCGTGGCCTGCTCCGGGTCACTCGAGGTCTGGTAGACCTCGGCGAGTCCCTTGCGCAGCATCTGCAGGGCCTCCTCCTTGATCTGGCTGGCCCGTGACTGGGTGACCCCGAGCAGGTGACCGAGATCGGTGATCGAACGCCCCTCGAAGAAGTAGCCGACGACAACCATGCGGTGCCGTACGGGCAGTAGCGCCACCCCGCTGCGGAGATAGCCGATCAGTTCCTGATCGTCGATGACCTCCTCGACCAGGGCCCGGCGGTCGTCGACGAGCTCGGCCAGGGGCGACGGTAGTCCATCGTCGCCGACGGGGCGGTCGAGGGAGTCGAGGCGAGACCGGTGGATGTCGTCCTGGAGTCGGGCCAGGTCGGTGGCGCTGATGCCGAGCTCGGCGCTGAGCTCGGCGACGCTCGGTGGGGTGGCGCCCGCCCGTTCGGCCACGGCCCCCAAGCGGCGCTCGAGCGAGCGGACCGAGCGGGGCGCCCAGTCGGCCTTGCGCAGCAGGTCGATGATCGCCCCCTCGATGCGGCGCCCGGCGAAGGTGGAGAAGGCGGCGCCGGCCTCCGGATCGAAGCGGATGGTGGCCGTGATGAGACCGACGATGCCGGCCTGGACGAGGTCGTCGCGGGAGTGGACGGCGGGCAGGCTGGCGCCGACACGGTTCACGATGTGTTCGACCAACGGCAGGTTGGCCAGCACGATCTCTCGCTGTCGGTCGGTCAGAACCGTGTCCAAGCTCTGCTCCCTGCCCTTCTCCTCCCGTCTGAAGTCGGCACCAGGGCCGGCGGACTTTATGGATCGCGTCGAGGTTCCGAAGGAGCGGACCCGGGCGCGACCAGGATGGGCCGGAGTGCTCATGGGGGCCGGGGCCCGACCGACAGGAACCGTTGATCGTCGTGACCTCGATCCGGGGCCGACGCCGTCGCAGACCACATCGACGACACGTGAGGTCCCGTGGAGCCATTGAGACGAGGAGGTGGACTGCTCTCCGGGGGTGTGATCGCCGTCGTGGCCATCATGGTCCTCCCCCTGCCCGGCGCCGTCCTCGATCTGCTGCTCTCGGTCAACCTCGGTTTCGCCGTGCTGATGTTGCTGACCACGATCATGACGACCCGAGCCCTCGACCTCGCCTCGTTCCCGTCGCTCCTCCTGATCGCCACGCTGTTCCGGTTGGCCCTCAACGTCTCGTCGACCCGGCTCATCCTCACCACCGGCTCGGCCGGAGGCGTGATCGAGTCGTTCGGGTCGGTGGTCGTCGGCGGCTCCGTCGTCGTCGGACTCGTCGTGTTCCTGATCCTGGTCGTCATCCAGTTCGTGGTGATCACCAACGGTGCGTCGCGTGTGGCCGAGGTGGGGGCCCGCTTCACCCTGGACGCCATGCCGGGCAAGCAGATGGCGATCGACGCCGACCTCGGGGCCGGCCTCATCGACGAGGAATCGGCCCGGGTCAGGCGGCAGGAGATCAGCGCCGAGGCCGACTTCTACGGCGCTATGGACGGCGCCTCCAAGTTCGTCAAGGGCGACGCCGTCGCCGGGGTGCTGATCACCCTGATCAACCTCGTCGGCGGTCTCATCATCGGTATCGCCCAGAACGGCATGGCCTTCGACGACGCCGTCCAGACCTATTCGAAGCTGACCGTCGGTGACGGCCTGGTGGCGCAGATCCCGGCCCTCCTGATCTCGATCGCCAGCGGCATCATCGTCACCCGGGCCACCGGTGAAGCCGACCTCGGCTCGGATGTGGTGTCGCAGCTCGCCAACCAGCACCGGGCCCTGCGCTACGGGGGGACCACCATCCTGCTGCTCGGACTCGCCCCCGGTCTGCCCCTCCTGCCCTTCGGCATCGTCGGGGGAGCCATGCTCGTACTCGGTCGCCGCCTCGGAGCAACGGCCGACACCCTGCGGGCCGAGTCGGTCAACGAGGTGGTGGAGGAGCCGTCGATCGACGAGCCGAGCCAGCTGGCGGTCGAGATCAGACCCGAGCCCCTGGAGCTGGAACTGGCGGTCGACATGCTCGACCTGGTCGACTCGACCAGCGGCGGCGATCTGCTCGATCGAGTGCGGGCCCTCCGCCGCAAGATCGCCCTCGAGATCGGTTTGATCATCCCGCCCGTGCGGACGAGGGACAATGTGGAGCTGGGCCCGGGGGAGTACGTCATTACCGTGCATGGGGTGGAGATGGGGCGGGGCACGGCCCCCGCCGGCCACGTGCTCGTCATCGCCGAGGACCTCGACCCGCTGCCCGGGCCCGCCACCGTGGAGCCGGTCTTCGGCCTGCCGGCCAAGTGGCTACGGGTCGAGAAGTCGGCCCTGGCCGAGGCCCTCAACGCCACGATCGTCGACCGGGCCTCGGTCATCACCACCCACCTGGCCGAGACGATCCGCCGCAACGCCGCCCAGCTGCTGAGCCGCCAGGAGGTGAAGGAACTCATCGACCTCGTCCGCCAGAGCGATCCGGCCGTGGTGGAAGAGCTTATGGCGTCGGATCTGACCATCGCCGAGGTCCAGCGGGTGTTGCAGGACCTCTTGAGCGAGGACGTCCCGATCCGCGACATCGTCCGCATACTCGACGTGCTGGGGGAGCGCGCCCGGGTCACCCGGGACGCAGTGGAGTTGACCGAGGCCGTGCGCATCGCCCTCGGGCCGTCGATCTCCGCCGGCAGCGCCGATCAGGATGGCGTCCTGCACATCATCACCATCGAGCCGGTCCTCGAGCAGGGGCTGTTGGCGTCGCTCCAGTCGGGGCCGATGGGGAACGACTTCGTTCTCGATCCGAGCCTCCTCCACCGCCTCGCCATGGCCCTGCGGTCGCAGATACTGGCCGTCGAACAGCGGGGGATGGGGCCGGTGGTGCTCTGCGCCCGCCCCCTGAGGCGACCGCTTCGCAAGCTGCTGGCCCTCACCGAGGTCGACGCCCCGGTGCTGAGCCCGGAGGAGATCGGACCCCAGCTCCGGATCGACAACGTGGGGGTGGTGAACCTTGAAGCCGATGACGACATCCAGCCGCAGGCGATTCTCGGGTCCTGAGTTGGCCGAGGTCCTCCAGCGGGTCCACGACGAGCATGGTGACGACGTCACCATCACGTCGGTCAGCAGGGTCCGCTCGGGCGGACTGGCCGGGTTCTTCGCCCGGGAGACCTATGAGGTCGAGGTGAGCACCGACCCGGCGCGCCGCCGGGACGACGGGGGAGGCGATGCTCCCGACGAATGGTCGGAGCTCGCCGCCGGCGGCATCCGCATGCTCCCGGCCCAGGCCGGACGGGGGAGCCGCCGGTTCTCCGACGAGGATCTCGCCGTGCTCCCGACGCCATCCGACGAGGCCCACCAGGCGCTCGATCTGAGCGATGGGGGCGAGTCCCTCGACCGGGACGATGGGGGCGAGGCCTCCGACCGGGACGGTGGGGGGACGGCGGTCGATCCCGCCGACCGGTTCCAGAGCCTCCTCGAACGCCGCCTGGCCGAGCTCGACGATACCGAGCCCTGGACCCCGGTCGGGGGCGGGACGCCCCGGGCGGGCGACCGACCGGCCACGGCCGCCGGCGCCCCGGCGACCCCGGTGCCCGCGACCGCGGTGCCGGTGGCTCCGGTGCCGGTGACTCCGGTGCCCGTGACCGCAGTGCCCCTGACCGCAGTGCCCGTGATCGCGGCGCCGCCCGTCGTTCCGTCGGTGCCGGTGACGGGCACCGCCCCATCGGACCGGACGTTCTGGTCTCGACTCGACCGCGCCGTCGACGAGCTCCACGGCCTCCTGCCGCCGGCGTCG
Organism: Acidimicrobiales bacterium; assembly: GCA_050330635.1. Classification (GTDB taxonomy): domain Bacteria; phylum Actinomycetota; class Acidimicrobiia; order Acidimicrobiales; family SZUA-35; genus CADEDH01. The sequence goes on from JBHJNQ010000062.1 coordinate 7,126, forward strand.
GTGTCGACCTGCGTCATCGGTCCCCTGGCCCACGCCGCCCCCGTGGTCCGTCAGCTCGAGCACCGACGCCCGGGTGAGCCCGTACCCGTCCACGTGCTGACCCCGAGGGCCGAGGTGGTCAGCGAACCTGGATGGCACCTCGTGCGCGACGGCGCTCAGCTCGCCCGGGCTGCGGAGTCCGCCACCACCCCGGTGGTGATCGTGATCGACGTCGACGGCACCGAGCCGATCTGGTTGGAACCGCTCGTCGCCCGCCTGCGTCGGTCGGGTATCGATCTCGTCCGCCACGTCGTCCCCGGTCGCCCCACCGACCGCGACATCGACCGCCTCCTCCACCTCTCGTCCGGCCCCGCCACCCTCGATCTGTGCGATCCGGTACCGCCGGAACGGACGCTGCGTCTGTTGGACCGGGGCGTGGCCGTCGTCAGCGTCGGCGGCCTGGCTCTCGGCCCCGAGGTCCTGGTCGCCCTCCGTGCCGCAACGGCGATGACCGGGGAGGCAGTCGGTGGCTGAGGGCGGGAGGCGGGTCGAGCTGATCGATCGCACCACCAACGACAACCGACCCCAGCGGGTCGGCCTCGGTCTCCTGGCGTCGCTCGTCGTCGGGTTCGGACCCCTGGACGACGCCTTCAGCGGAAACGGCTCGTTCGAGGGGGCCATGTTCCGCTTCGGTGTCTGCGTCGTCGGCTGCGTGGCCGCGGCGCTCGTCCTCGGGCGGCTGCTCGACAGCGCACCACCGCCCGAGGACGAGGCGGGACCCGACTCCGGGACGGCTCAGTCGGTCGACCGGGTCGGCGACGAGACCACCTGAGCGTTGGTCACGGGGGTCGCGCCGACGGCGAGCACCGATGCCGGGACGGTCCGGTCGAGCTCCTCGAAGGTCATCGGGCCCAGCTCGGCGGGAACGGGCCGGGAGGCCCGGTGGAGCAAGACGGCTCCCACCACCGACGCCAGTACCGACGCCGTCAGCACCCCGATCTTGGAGTTGGCGACCAGGACGTCGCTGTCGTAGGCGAGGTCGGTGATGAACAGCGACACGGTGAACCCGATGCCGGCGAGCATGCCGACCCCCGCCACCTGCTGCCAATTGACCCCGGTGGGCAGGGCGGCCAGACCGATCTTCACCGCCAGGAGGGCGGCGAGGGTGATGCCGATCGGCTTGCCGATGACGAGGCCGATCACGATGGCCCGGGCGGTGGAGGAGGCGATGGCCTCGCCCAGAGCGCCCCCGGTCATGACCACGCCGGCGTTGGACAGGGCGAACACGGGCACGATGAACAGGGCCACCCATGGATGCAGGTGGTTGATGAGCCGATCGGCCACCGACAGCGACTCCTTGGCGTCGAACAGGATGGCCTTCAGCTCACCGAAGGTCGTCTCCGACGAGGCGGCCACCTCCGTGCGATGGGGCCGGTGGGGTCTGGCCGGGGTCAGGAGGCCGCACACCACGCCGGCGAGGGTGGCGTGCACGCCCGACTCGAACGTCGCAAGCCACACGACGGCGCCGACCATGGCGTAGGCCGGGATCCAGCGCACCCCGGCCCACTGGAGGGCGATGATCACGACGACACCGACCCCGGCCACCGCAAGGGCGTTCAGGTTCAGCGACGAGGTGTAGACGATGGCGATCACGAGGATGGCGCCCAGGTCGTCGATGATGGCCAGGGTCAGCAGGAAGACCTTCAACTTCGACGGCACCCGCTTGCCCAACAGGGTCAGGACGCCGATGGCGAAGGCGATGTCGGTCGCCATCGGGATGCCCCACCCGGCGCGCCCCTCGGGCCCGCTGGTCAGGTAGAAGAGCAGCGCCGGGACCAGCATGCCGCCCAGTGCGGCGAACGCCGGCAGGGCGGCCTTGCGGGGGTCGCGCAGGTCGCCGGTCACCAGCTCCCGCTTGATCTCCAACCCCGCCACCAGGAAGAAGATGGTCATGAGAGCGTCGTTGACCCAGTGGACGAGCGACTCGTCGATCGAGATCGGTCCGCCCTTCAGCTCGATGCGGGTGTGCAGGAGATGGTCGAACGCCTCGCTGAGCGGCGAGTTGGCGAGCACGACCGCCACGACGGCGGCGGCTATGAGGGCGATACCGGAGATGTTCTCCAGATGGACTATCCGCTCGACTGGCCGGCGGAGCCGGTCGATCGGGACGCTCGGATGCGTCGGTGACTGCGTGCCGGACATCGATTACCTCCTGGGCCGCTACGGCCTGGTGCTGCGCACGTTGCTTCCGGCGGTAACGGACGGCGGGGACGCCGCCTGTAGGCCGTTGGGTCGTCGGGCCCCGGGCGTGTTCACCCAGGTGCCGGACGGTTTGCCCCCGGTCGGTATCCGTCGGATACTGGTCCCCGTTCGACGCCCGACGAGCAGGGGGACTGCATGGCAATAGAGCGCTTTCCGATCGAGGAGGGGCACATCCTGATGTTCGCCCGCAGCATCGGCGACCCGAATCCGGTCTACGCCGACCGTGACTACGCGGCGAAGAGCGAGTGCGGTGCCGTCATCGCCCCGCCGACCTTCGTCCAGGCCTCGGCCCAGTTCGATCCCGACTACTTCCTGCGACCCAAGATCGGCGAGGACTGGTTCGGTTCGGGCAAGGAGCCGACCGGGATCAAGAAGCGGGAGGGCGACGGCGGTAGTGGTGGTGGCGGCGGTGGGGGTGGAGGCGGCGGTCTCCACGCCGAGCAGCACTACGAGTACCACCGCCCGCTCCGTGCCGGCGACGTGCTCACCGCCACCACCCGTCCCGGCGAGACGTGGGAGAAGGAGGGCCGTCGGGCCGGCAAGCTCGTGTTCTCCGAGTCGATCACGGAGTACCGCAACCAGGACGGCGAGCTCGTCGTGACCGCCCGTGGTGTCGGGGTCCGGACCGAGCGTCCGGTCGACAACTAGATCAGCGAGAACGAGGAACGAACCATGGCGTTGTCCAAGAGTGACGTGTCGGTCGGCCAGACCTTCCAACAGGTGCTGGTCGACGATCTCAAGCGGACCCAGCTGGTCCAGTACGCCGGGGCCTCCGGCGACTACAACCCCCTCCACTCCGACGAGCTCTTCGCCCGGGAGGTGGCGGGCTATCCGACGGTGTTCGCCCACGGGATGCTGACGATGGGGATGACGGGCCGGGTCCTGACCGACGCCCTGGGCGACGGCCGGCTCAAGCGCTACGGCGGCCGGTTCACGTCCCAGGTCTTTCCCGGCGACACCCTCACGGCCACGGCCACGGTCGAATCGATCGGGGAGGAGGACGGCGAGCCCGTCGCTGAGCTCACCGTGACCACCACCAACCAGGAGGGTGTGGTCGTCTTCTCCGGTCAGGCGACCGGCCGGCTCGACCCCTGAACCGAACCGATCCGGTCACACCGGTCACACGGGTCACGGCGACCCGTCCCCCGCGCCTACGATCCAACGGTGGCCGAGCTTCCGCCCAACTACCCGACGGCGTGGGAGACCCACGCCGTGCTGTCCGACGGCGCACCGGTCGAGGTCCGCCCCATCCGCCCCTCCGACCGTGAGCTTCTCGAGGCCTTCCACGGGCGCCAGTCGAAGGAGAGCATCTATTTCCGCTTCTTCCGTCCCCGCCCCGAGCTGAGCGACAAGGAGCTCTCGCACTTCACCGAGGTCGACTACGAGGAACGCATGGCCTTCGTCGCCCTCCTCGGGGGCGTGCTGGTGGCGGTGGCCCGCTACGAGGGGGGCGGTGGTGTCGAGCGGCCGGAGGTGGCGTTCTTCGTCGACGACGCCCACCACGGCCGAGGCCTCGCCACCCTGCTGCTCGAGTACCTGGCCGCGGCGGCCCGACGTCGGGGGCTGGCCGGGTTCACCGCCTCCGTGCTGCCGGAGAACTACGCCATGCTCGGCGTATTCCGCAAGGCCGGCTTCGACGTCCACACCCGCTTCGACGAGGGGGTGATCGAGGTCGAGATCGATATCTCGGTCACCGACGAGGCGTCGACGCTGATCGCCGAGCGCCACAGCAGGGCCCGGTCGCGCTCGGTGGCCCGTCTCGTGGCCCCCGAGTCGGTGGCCGTGGTGGGGGCCAGCCGCCGACCGGGGTCCGTCGGCCACGAGCTGCTCCGCCAGCTCATCGACGGCGACTTCAACGGTCCCGTCCACCCCGTCAACCCGGCGGCCGACGAGGTGCTCGGGCTCCGCTGTCGGGCTCGTCTCACCGACATCGGGGCGCCGGTCGACCTGGCGGTGGTGGCCGTCCCCGCCGACGCCGTCGAGGCGGTCGTCGACGACGCGGTGAAGGCCGGCGTCGCCGGGCTGCTGATCGTCTCGTCCGGCTTCGCCGAGACGGGCGCCGAGGGGGCGGAGCGGGAGGCCCGGATCGTCCGCAAGGCCCGCGACAACGGGATGCGGCTCCTCGGACCCAACGCCTTCGGGCTGGTGAACACCGATCCCGAGATCAGGCTCCGGGCGCTGTTCCTACCCCTGCGGGCCCGCCCCGGCTCCGTCGGTCTGCTGGCTCAGTCGGGGCCCCTGGGCAGTGCCGTGCTGGAACACATGGCCGCCTCCCGGGTGGGGATCTCGTCGTTCGTGGCCGCCGGCAACCGGGCCGACGTGTCGGTCAATGACCTGCTCGAGTACTGGGCCGTCGACGAGTCGACGACATCGATCCTCCTCTACGTCGAGAACTACGGCAACCTCCGCACGTTCGCCGGCACGGCCCACGAGGTCTCGACCCGCAAGCCGATCGTGTCCCTCCGCCCGCCCGACCCGAACCTGTTCGAGCTCCTCGAGCAGGCGGGGGTGATCCTGGTCGACGGGGTGGCCGAGTTGGCCCAGGTGGCCCGAGTCACCTCCACCCAGCCGCTCCCCCGGGGACGGCGGGTCGCCGTCGTGGCCAACGCCGCTTCCGTGGCCCGCCTCACCGCCGCCGCCTGCCGCCGTCACGGCCTGACGCCGGTGGTGCCGTCGAGCATCGAGCAGCCCGAGAGCAGCCCCGGCGCGGCCAGCGACACCATTCTGGTGGCCGACGTCGACAGGATCGCCGTGGCCGGAACCGACGGCGACCCCGACTACGAGCGGATCGTGGTGGCGGCGGCCGTCAGCGCCGACGTCGACGCCGTCCTCATCGTCCTCGTGCCCACCCTCGAGCTGAGCCTGGACGACCTGTCGGGCCTGCTGGGCCGGGTCAACCGGTCGATCGACAAGCCGGTCGTGGCGGCGGGCCTCGTCGACGCCGACCTCCTCGCCGGTCCCGACCTCCCCGTGTTCGACTTCCCCGAGGAGGCGGCCCGGACGTTGGGTCGACTGGCCGACTATGCCGGGTGGCGGGGGGAGCGGGGCAGCGTCGACGCCGAGCGGGTGGCCGAGCGGCGGCAGGCCGTGGGCCGCATGACCTCCGAGCTCCGACCGACGTTCGAGCGGCTGGCCGTCGCCGAACCGGATGGCCAGCTGACCTTGTGGTCGCCCGAGGGGTCCGAGGTGGTGTCGCTGCTGGAGCTACCGGTTCCCCCCTGGGGCTGTGGTGGCACCCTCGACGAGCTGGCGGCGGCGGCCGACGAGATCGGCTACCCGGTCGTGCTCAAGGCCGGTGGTCACCGGACGCGTACGGTGGGGGAGGCCGGCGGCACCGCCATCGACATCCATGATCGACACCAGCTCCGGGCCGCCCACGACCGCATGGCCGCCGTCCGGGGACCCGACATGTTCCCCGCCGTCGTCCAGCGGATGGTGCCCGTCGGGAGCCACGTCCGCATCGAGCTGACCCAGGACCCCTCGCTCGGGGCCTTCGCCCGCATCGGGTTGGGTGGGGCGGCCGGGGTCGCCATGCCCGCCGCCAGCCGCCGATTCCTGCCGCTGGTGGGGAACGAGGCGGCGGCCATGGTCGGTGCCCTGTCCGGCACGGTCGTCGTGACCGACGACGAGGCGGCGATCCTGACCGCGCTGCTCGACCGCCTGGCCCTCACCGCCATGGCCGTCCCCGAGCTGTCGAGCATCGTGCTCGACCCGGTGCTGCTGGCCGGCCCCCGGTCGGGCGCCACCGATTTCCGGATCGTGGTCCGGCCGTGGCAGACCGATCCCTGGATCGCCGTGCGTCGCCTTTGATCCCGGCGCCCCCCGACCCCCGCCCGAGCGCGGTGACCGGTCGGCCCCAGACCGTCAGCGCCCGAGGCCGCCGTGGACGTCGTAGTCGAGCACGAGCCGCTCGGTCCCGGGCGCGGGGTGGGACTGGCAGGTCAGCGCCATGCCGGCCTCGATCTCGGCCGCGGTCAGGGCGTAGTTCCTCGTCATGGTGACCTGACCCTCCAGCACCCGGGCCTTGCACGTGGCGCACATCCCGCCCTTGCAGGCGAACGGAACCTCGGCCCGGACCGAACGGGCGTAGTCGAGCAGCGATGGGCCGTCGGGGTCGACCCAGACCGTCGACGTCCGACCGTCGATCGTGACCAGCATCTCGATTCCACCGCCGGTGCGCCCGTCGACCTCGGCCGGTCGTTCGATCCGCTGGTCGAAGAAAAGCTCGTGGTGCAGCCGGTCGGCCGGTACCCCCAGCTCGGCCAGGGTCGCCGATAGCTCGTCGACCATGGTGAGGGGACCGCAGAGGTACCACTGGTCGATGCCGCCGACGTCGATGATGGTGGCGGCCAGCCGCCGGACCTTGTCGCCGTCGATCCGGCCTTCGAACAGCGGCACCTGGTTCGGTTCCCGACTGAGGACGTGGATCATCCGGAACCGCTCCGGGTACCGGTTCTTCAGGGCCTCCAGATCTTCGTGGAACATGATGGTGCGGGTGGTCCGGTTGCCGTAGAGCAGGGTGACCGAGCTGGCCGGCTCGTCGCGCAGGATGGCGGTGGCCATGGCCAGCAGCGGGGTGATGCCGGATCCGGCCGCCACCAGCACGACGTTGCGGGGCTGTCCGCCCGTCTCGACGGATTGGAACTCCCCGATGGGGGCCATCACCTCGAGCACGTCGCCGGCGGCCAGTTCGGTGGTGGCCCAGGTGGAGAACGCACCGTCGGGGATCCGCTTGACCCCGATCCTGATCCCCTCGCCCGGGGCGGTGCAGATCGAGTACGACCGCCGCACGTCCTCCCCGCCGAGCTGGCGGCGCACCACCACGTGCTGACCCGGCCGGTGGACGAACCGGTCGGCCAGCTCGGCCGGCACATCGAGGGTGATGCTGACCGACTCGTCGGTCTCGGGCCGGACCTCGGTCACGGTGAGGGGATGGAACTCGATCGTCGGCGATGTGGTCATCGGGGTGCTCCGGGTCAGAGGGCCTTGAACTGATCGAACGGCTCGGCGCAGGACCGGCACCGGTGGAGGGCCTTGCAGGCGGTCGAGCCGAACGGTGACACCATCTCGGTGTCGGTCGAACCGCAGTGGGGACAGGCCACGGTGGTCGAGCCGGCGCTCGCCCGCCGCCTCAGGATGACCGGCACCGGTGTCGGTCCCCGCCCCGACCCCGGCGCACCGTCACCAACGGGGGGCGGGGGAGCGATGCCGAGCTCGGTCAGCTTGCGACGACCGTCGTCGGTAACCCACTCGGTGGTCCACGCCGGGGCCAGCGACCGCTCGACCCGGTACCGGTCGCACCCCTCGGCCTCGAGCACGGCGGCGATCTCGTTCTCGATGTACTCGACGGCAGGGCACCCCGAGTACGTCGGCGTCACCGTCACCACCACCACCTCGTCGTCGCTGCGCTCGACCGAGCGCAGGATGCCGAGGTCGACGAGCGTCAGCGGTGGCAGCTCGGGATCGCACACGGCGCCGACCGCGTCCCGCAGCCGGTCGAGCGACGGGGCGGGCACCGCCGTCACCACCGAGCCCCGGGATGGGCCCGATACAGCCATTGCATCTCCGGCAGCAGGTGGCCGAGATGGGCGGTGTGGAAGCCGGTCCGTCCCCCCAGCCGCTGGTAGGGGTCGTCGGGCAACGTCAGCATGGCCTGGGTCAGCACCGCCGTTACCGTGGCCTCGAATGCCGGGCGGAGCTCGGCCGGGTCGGGCACGATCCCCGCCGCCGCCAGCTGGGTCTCCACCTCGTCGGCGGCGAGGAGATCGGCTCCGAACGGCCATAGGGCGTCGACCGCGGCCTGGACCCGCTCGTGGCTCTCCGGGGTCCCGTCGCCCAGGGTGACGACCCAGGCCGACGAGTGCTCCAGGTGGTAGCGGGCCTCCTTGACGGCCTTGGCTCCGATGCCGGCCAGGCGCTCGTCGGTCGAGTCGGCCAGGGAGCCGTAGAGGGGAACCTGGTAGGCGTCGACCAGGAGCTGGCGGACCATGGTGGTTGCGAAGTCACCGTTGGGCTGCTCCACCAGCACCGCGTTGAGGAAGTGCCGTTCGGATCGGGTCATGGCCAGGTCGTCCTCGTCCCGACCCTCCGGATCGAGCTCTGCGGCGTACTGGTAGAGGTTGCGGGCATGGCCCAGGTGGTCGAGGGCGAGGTTGGCGACGGCGATGTCCTCCTCCAGCTCCGGCATGGCGGCGATGAGTTCGCCCAGACGCTGGGCCAGGACGAGGTTGTCATCGGCCGCTCGCAGCAGCCAGGTGAGGAGCGGGGGCCCGGGGGGGAGGGTCGACCGCACGGCGGCCGGCCCGGTGGGGCGGGCGGAGGTCGGGTGGTCGGGCATCACATGTGCCCCACTTCGTCGGGGATCTCATAGAACGTCGGATGCCGATAGGGCTTGTCGGAGTCGAACCAGGCGGCGGCGTCGTCGGGATCCGAGGCGTGGATGGCAGCCGACGGCACCACCCAGATGCTGACCCCCTCGTTGCGGCGGGTGTAGACGTCGCGGGCGTTGCGGGCCGCCCTCTCGGCATCGGCGGCGTGGAGGCTACCGACGTGCACATGGTTGAGTCCGCGAGCGGACCGCACGAAGACCTCCCACAGGGGCACCTCGGCAATCGTTGCTGCGCTGCCGGCGTCGACCGGCTCCTCACCTTCGATGGGCGGCACGTCGTAGCTCATCGCGAGCCCGCCTCGCCGTCGGGGGCGGTCCACCGGGCTCCGGTGTCGGGGGCGGCCCGCTGGGCTCCGCCGGCGGGGGCGGCCCGTCGGGCCGTGCGGGCAGCGTGGGCGGCCGCCGCCTCCCGCACCCAGGCCCCGTCCTCCCAGGCCCGGACCTTGTTGGCGATGCGCTCCCGGTTGCAGGGCCCGTCGCCGTTGACCACCCGCCAGAAGTCGTCCCAGTCGATGGCCCCGAAGTCGTAGTGGCCGCGCTCCTCGTTCCACACCAGGTCGGGGTCGGGAATCGTGAGCCCGAGGTAGGCGGCCTGGGGCACGGTCATGTCGACGAAGCGCTGGCGGAGATCGTCGTTGGTCTCCCGCTTGATCTTCCACGCCACCGACTGCTCGGTGTGGACCGAATCGGCGTCGGGCGGTCCGAACATCGCCAGCGACGGCCACCACCAGCGATCGAGGGCGTCCTGGGCCATGGCCCGCTGATCGTCGGTCCCGCCGGCCAGCGTCATCATGATCTCGTAGCCCTGGCGTTGATGGAAAGACTCCTCCTTGCAGATGCGGATCATGGCCCGGGCGTACGGCCCGTAGGAGGTGCGGGTCAGCATCACCTGGTTGGTGATGGCCGCCCCGTCGACCAGCCACCCGATGGCCCCCATGTCGGCCCACGACAGGGTCGGGTAGTTGAAGATCGACGAGTACTTCTGGCGCCCGGCGTGAAGGAGCTCGTTGAGCTCGTGGCGGGAGATCCCAAGGGTCTCGGCCGCCGAGTAGAGGTAGAGGCCGTGCCCCGCCTCGTCCTGCACCTTGGCCATGAGGATCGCCTTGCGCTTGAGCGTGGGGGCGCGGGTGATCCAGTTTCCCTCCGGCTGCTGGCCGATCACCTCGGAGTGGGCATGCTGGGCGATCTGGCGGATCATGGTCCGGCGGTACTCGTCCGGCATCCAGTCGCGTGGTTCGATCTTCTCGTCGGCGGCCAGCAGGGCCTCGAAGCGGGCCCGGCCGACCTCCTCCCGGTCATCGATGACGGTCATGGCGTTCCTCGGCATCGTTCGTCTCCTTCGGTGGATCTTTCGGTGATCGGCTCGGTGACCGGCCCCGTGGTGACCGGTTGGCGATGTTGGCCCGCTCGGCGAACCGCAGGGCGACGCGCTCGTCGCTGCCGTCGACGGCCAGACCGGTGACCTCGGCCACCCACGCCCACGCCGGCCCGCTGATCCGGCGGTGGATCGAGGCCGCCAGATCCATTGCCCGGTGGCCGACCCACTCCTCGGACAGCAGCGCCGATGGTAGCTCGGGGTCGTGGAGGCGGGCCCGTCGCAGGTCGTGGACGATCATGGTGCGCAGGGCGAAGGCCTCGCTCCGATCGAGCTCGTCGAGGGGGGCGTCGGTGGTCCAGTCGTAGCGCTCGGCGAAGCGCCGGTAGCCGACCTCGGCCGCGGCCAGCCCCGAGTCGGCCCGGTAGGACGGGGAGTCGACCGCCGGCGCCCGGTCGAACCGGGCGGCGGCCAGAGGTGGGGCGGGGTCGAGGGCGAGGCGCTCGAACAGCCGGCGGGTGGCCTCGACGTCGTCGTTGGGAGCGGCTCGCACACCGTCGGCCAGGCGGGCGAAACCCCGCCACCGGAGATGGCGTTCCAGCTCGTCCCGTCGCTCGCCCGGTCCGTCGCCGGTGGGGTCGGGCACGAACACGAGCGTCCACCACCCGTCCCACGCCCGGGCCCGGGGCTGGTAGATCCGTCGCTCGGCGGCGGCGATCTCGTCGCGCCCGTAGCCGGTCAGCGAGTAACGGCTGCGGCGACCCACCCGCTCACCACCGATCCATCCCTCCGCCGCCAGCCGAAACATCGACGTCCTCACGAGCCGCTCGCTGAACCCGAATGGGGCGGCCAGCGCGATGAGGTCGGCCAGCCACACAGTGCCGCCGAGCGGCGCCACGGTGTCGCCCAGGATCGTGACGAGGGCGGACCGGGCGGAGATGTCGGGCTCACGGCCCCAGGCGATGGCCCGCTCGGCCATCGACCATCTCGTCCCCACGGTGGTCACGCATCCACCTTATTTGATACAGACGGATCAGGCAAGGGTGAGTTCGTGTATCACGTTGGCCGCTCGATTAGGGTGAGCGGCCATGAGAGCAGTGGTACTCGACGAACATGGTGACCCCGACGTCCTCCGCATCGACGAGGTGCCCGATCCGACCGCCGGTTCCGGGGAGGTCGTGGTGGATGTGGTCGCCACGGCCCTCAACCGCGCCGACCTCCTCCAGCGGCGGGGCCTCTACCCCGGACCCCCCATGGATCGCGAGATCCCCGGCATGGAGTTCGCGGGCAGGGTGGCGGCCCTCGGACCGGGCGTCGACTCGTGGCGGGTCGGGGATGCGGTGATGGGGATCGTGGGCGGCGGCGCCTATGCCGAGAAGCTCGTCCTCCACGAGCGTCAGGCCCTGCCCGTGCCGGCATCGGTGGGGGTGGCCGACGCCGCCGCCATCCCCGAGGTGTTCCTCACCGCCTTCGACGCCCTCGTCGTCCAGGGCGGACTGACGTCCGGGCGGTGGGCCCTCGTCCACGCCGGGGCCTCGGGTGTCGGCACCGCCGCCATCCAGATCGCCAAGGCTCTCGGGGCCCGGGTCATCGTCACCGCCTCTGCCGGCAAGCTCGGCCGCTGCACCGAGCTGGGGGCCGACGTGGCCGTCGATTACGCATCGACCTCGTTCGCCGACGCGGTCGCTGACGTCACCGATGGACAGGGGGTCGACGTCGTGCTCGACGTGATCGGCGGTGAGTACACGGTCGCCAACATCCGATCCCTCCGGGTCGGGGGCAGGATCATCCAGGTCGGGGTCATGGGCCAGCAGAAGGTCGAGCTACCGCTCGGCCTGCTCCTGCCCAAGCGGGCCGCCATCATCGGAACCGTCCTGCGGTCGCGGCCGCTGGAGGAGAAGATCGAGCTCACCCAGCGGGTGGGGCGGGAGCTGCTGCCCCGCTTCGCCGACGGCACGTTGCGGCCGGTGATCGACCGCCGCTTTCCGTTGGACGAGATCGCCTCCGCCCACCGCTACATGGAGTCGAACGCCAGCGTGGGCAAGATCCTGATCGACGTGGGCCCGGCCTGAGTCGACCGTGGGGAGGCGGCCGGTCTCGTGAGCCGGACGCCAACCGGCCCCCACGAGGTGGGGGCCGGTCCGAGAGTTGGTCGGTGGGTGGGATCAGCGCTCGCCGAGCGGCACGTACTGGCGTACCTCGGGGCCGACGTAGAGCTGGCGGGGCCGAGAGATCTTCGAACCCTGCTCCAACGACTCCTGCCAGTGGGCCAGCCAGCCGGGCATGCGGCCGATGGCGAACAGCACCGTGAACATGTCCATCGGGAAGTTCATGGCCTGATAGATGAGCCCGGTGTAGAAGTCGACGTTGGGATAGAGGTTGCGGCTCATGAAGTACTCGTCGCTGAGGGCGATCTCCTCGAGCTTGAGGGCGATGTCGAGCAGCGGGTTCTTCCCCGTCACCTTGAACACCTCGTCGGCGTGGGCCTTGACGATGCGGGCCCGGGGATCGTAGGCCTTGTAGACCCGGTGGCCGAAGCCCCACAGCAGGCCCTCACCACGCTTGACCGACTCGACGAACGGCTCGACGTTGTCGATCGAGCCGATGTCGCGCAGCATGTTGATCACGGCCTCGTTGGCCCCACCGTGGCGGGGGCCGTAGAGGGCGGCGGTGGCGCCGGCCACCGCCGAGTAGGGGTCGGCGTGGGCCGAGCCGATGACCCGCATGGCGGTGGTCGAGCAGTTCTGCTCGTGGTCAGCGTGGAGGATGAGCAGGACGTCGAGGGCCTTGGCCAGCACGGGATCGGGGTCATAGCTGGGCTCCGCCACCCGCCACAGCATCGAGAGGAAGTTCTCGGTGTAGCTCAGGTTGTTGTCCGGGTAGACGAAGGGCATGCCGACGCTCGCCCGGTACGCCATGGCGGCGATCGTCGGGGTCTTGGAGATCAGGCGGTTGATCTGGATGTAGCGGTTGTCGGGATCCTCGATGTCCTTGGCCTCGGGATAGAACGTCGACAGCGCCGCTATGGCCGATACGAGCATGCCCATCGGGTGGGCATCGTGGTGGAAACCCTCCATGAACCGCTTGCGCATGTTCTCGTGGACGAAGGTGTGGTAGGTGACGTCGTGGACCCAGGTCTCGAAGTCGTCCTTGGAAGGCAGCTCACCGAACAGGAGGAGGTAGCAGACCTCGAGGAAGGTCGAGTTCTCGGCCAGCTGTTCGATCGGGTAGCCGCGGTAGCGGAGTATGCCGTTGCCGCCGTCGAGTTCGGTGATGGCGCTGGTGGTCGATGCGGTGGCCGTGAACCCGGGGTCGAGGAACCAGATCCCGGGCAACAGCCCCGACCACGCCTTGGCGTCTATGCCGCCGTCGACGATCGGGATCTCGACCGACTCGCCGGTGCGGTTGTCGGTGATCGTTACGGATTCAGGCACGCGTGCTCTCCTGTCTTGGAACGGGACTCGTCGTCCCGCACCGCGTTGTGCGTGACCGATTCGAGCTGTCTGAGCCCGAATCTAGCCCCCGCGACGGAACTCGTCACACCCGACGCATCGGTCGTTATTCGTCTGTTCACCTGGTGAGTCGGCGGCCGCCGAGGTCTTGTGAGCATTTGGGGTTCAGCGCCCCGTCCACCGAGGGCGACGCTTCTCGAAGAATGCGGCGACACCCTCCTTGGCGTCGTCCGACTCGCCGATGACGCGGCGGGCGGCCGTGGTCAGCTCCCAGCCCCGGGCGTCGTCGCTCGACGCGAGGGCGTCGATGGCCTGCAGTCCCTGCTGGACGGCGATCGGAGCGTTGGCGGTGATGGTGGCGGCCAGGCGCCGGGCTGCGGCCAGCGCCTCCCCCCGGGGGGTGACCTCGTTGACGAGGCCGAGCTCGTGGGCCCGGGCGGGGGAGAGGTCGGCCCCGGTCATCAACAGCTGCTTGGCCACGTTCAACGGCAGGACCCGCGACGCCCGGAACAGGGCGCCGCTGGTGGCCACCAGGCCCCGCTTGACCTCCGGGAGGCCGAAACGGGCATCCTCGGCCGCCACCACCAGGTCGCAGGCCATCACGACCTCGAACCCGCCCCCGTAGGCGATGCCCTCCACTGCGGCGATGAGCGGCTTGGTTCTCGTCCGGCCCACCACGCCGTAGACGCCCCCCCGCTCGGTCGGCGACCCCGACGTGGCCGCCATGTCGGTCCCGGCGCAGAACATGTCGGGTCCACCGGTGAGGATGGCGACCCACACGTCGGGGTCGTCCTCCAGCCGGTTGAGGGCGGCGTCGAGGGCCGCCGTCATCTCGCCGTCGATGGCGTTGCGCTTGTCGTGGCGGGTCATGGTCACGACCATGACGTGGTCCTCGATCTCCACCTGTGCTCGCTCGCTCGTTGCCATGGCCACTGCATAGCAGTTGCCAGGGGGTGGAGGGCAGTTGCCGGGGGTGGAGGGCAGTTGCCGGGGCCGAGGGGCGACGGCGCAACCGACGGCCCCCTCAGAGCGGGGTGTTGTCGTGGCGGCGGGGGCGGAGTCGCTCGTGCTTGGTGGTCAGCAGGTCGAGGGCGGCGGTGATCTCGCCCCGGGTCTGCTCGGGGGTGATGACGGCGCTGATCGACGCCCGCTCGGCGGCGGCGTAGGGGGTGAGGAACCGGGTCTCGTAGTCGGCTTCCAGGCGTCGGCGGTCATCCTCGGAGGACCGCCGATGCAGGATCTCCACCGCCCCCTTGGCCCCCATGACGGCCACCTCGGCAGTCGGCCAGGCCAGCATCAGGTCGTTGCCCATGTAGCGGGAGTCCATGACGATGTAGGCACCGCCGTAGGACTTGCGCAGGATCAGAGCGATCCGTGGCACGGTGGCCCGGGCATAGGCGAAGGCCAGCTGGGCACCGTGACGGATCATGCCCCGCCATTCGAGATCCTTGCCCGGCAGGAAGCCCGACGTGTCGACCATCGTCAGGAGGGGAACGTTGAAGGCGTCGCACATGGCGACGAAGCGGGCCCCCTTCTGCGCCCCGGGGATGTCGATGGCGCCGGCCAGGGCCTGGGTCTGATTGGCCACGATGCCCACCGAGTGACCGCCGACGAAGGCGAAGCCGGTGACGAGGTTCGGGGCCCACGCCGGGCGGAGCTCGAGGAACTCGCCGTCGTCGGCGACGATGCGGATCACCTCGCGGACGTCGTAGGAACCGCTGGCGGTGGCCGGGACGAGCTCGCCGGCCTCGGGTGTGGGCCGATCGCTAGGGTCGTCGGTCGGCAGCGTCGGCGGCATCTCGTCGACGTTGTCCGGCAGGTGGCCGAGCACGGCGCCGACGGCGTCGAAGGCGTCGTCGAGCGAGGCCACGACGATGGAGGCGACACCGGTCGAGCGGGCGTGGGCCCCGGAGCCGCCGAGATCGCTGGCGGAGATGGGTTGGCCCGTGTAGGTCTCGACCACGTGGGGTCCGGTGACGAAGGCGTAGGCGCGCTCGGTGAAGATCACGACGTCGGCGAGGGCCAGCAGTAGCGCCGGGCCCGAGACCACCGGTCCGTCGGCCACGAGCAGCACGGGGATGACCCCGCTGGCGAGGACGAGCTCGCGGGCGACGCGGCCCCAGCCGTCGGCCACTGCGATGCCTTCCTCGACCGCAACGCCGGAGGTGCGCAGCACGGCGACGAACGGCACCCGTTGCCTGCGGGCGGAGCGAACGGCGTCGGCCAGTGTGGCGGCGTCGGCCACGGTCAGCGTCGACCGCTCGTCGTCGGGTCGCAACACCGCAAGGACCGCAGTGCGGCCGTCCAGGTCCGTGGTGGTCACGGTGGTCAGCGGGCCCGACAGCGATCGGAGGTGAAGGCTCACGGGACGTTTCTAGCGGGGGGGCGGGGCCGAGCGACGCCGATGGTGCACAGGACCGGTCGGCGGTCGGCGGTCGGCGGAGCCCGGGACCTGGCGGGTCAGGGTTCGATGAGTCGGAGCCCCGGAACGCTCGGCGCCCGGCTGGTGATGATGTTGCGAACGACCCGCTCCGCCACCTGGGCGGCCACGGTCGGCATACCCCGGCGGCGGGTGGCGACGCCGACGGTGCGGTGCGACAGGCCCTCGACCGGGATGCGGGTCCAGGGTCCGCCGATCCAACCCGGCGCAGCCGTGGCCGGCACGATCGACACGCCATAGCCCTGGAAGGCGAGCGAGGCCAGCAGCCGCATCCCGTCGATCTCTATCTTGGGACGCAACCGGAGTCCGGCGGCCCGGAACGTCTCCTCGACCTCCTGACGGAACGGGGTGCCGGGGGCGGCCAGGAGGAGGGGATAGCGGGCCAACGCCTCCAGCTCGACGACTCCCTCGTTGCGGGCCAGCGGGTGGTCCTTGGGCCCGACGATGATGTGGTCCTCGTGGAAGAGGGGGTAGGTCACGATCTCGGGGTCGTCGACGGGGAGGGCGACGATGCCGAGGTCGAGCTCGCCCTCGAGCAGACGGAGCTCGAGCGAGCGGGTGCTGCCGTCGGCCACCACCAGCTGGATGTCGGGGGCCTCGGTGGCCAGCTCGTCGACCACCAGGGGGGTGAGCCAGCGGGCGGTGGTGCCGATGACGCCCAGCCGGACCTGGCCCCGGGGTGAACCCCGGAGCGACGAGACGTCGGACTCGAGTGACGCCAACTCGTTCTGGATCCTGCGGACCCGGACCAGGACCGCCTCGCCCTCCTGGGTCGGACGGCCGGTCGAGCGGTCGATCAGGGTGGCGTCGAGCTCCCGCTCGAGCCGGGCGACGTGGGTGGAGATGTTGGACTGCACCGTGTGTGTCGCCTTTGCTGCGGCGGTGAAGCCGCCATGGTCGACGACGGCAAGGAAGGCTTGGAGTTGGCGCAGATCCATCGCGTTAGATGATGGCACAGATCGCTCGAGCACATGAATCTGAGGTCGAAGACGATCGGGCTGGTCCGATGATCGGGTGGTCATGCTTGGCGGTGATGGTATCGCTAGGAAAGATTCGATGTATCGTTACTAACAGGTAGTCAGATGACGCGAACCTGCGTATAGTTGGAGTTGTTCACAGCAGCCAGGTCCCCCTCTGAGATGCTTCGTGAGCAGTTGCGGGTCGGAAATCAGGTCCCCCCCTTCCGTTTCCGACCAACGCACCGGAACCGGCCGCTCAAGCGGCCGGTTCCGTTTTTTTCGCCGGTCGAGGAGTCGATCGTGGGCCGGTCGGGCCCCGACCGGTTACCCCTGTCGTCGTACCCACCCGCTACCGTCGCGGTCGATGACCGGTGCCGCCGCCTTCTTCGATCTCGATCGCACCCTCCTGCTCGGGAGCAGCGGTCCCATCATCTCCGAGGGCCTCCGCCGCCACGGCGTGATCGGATCCCGCCAGCGCCGGATCGAGCGTCTCCTCTTCGGGGTCTTCGACACGGTGGGGGAGACCCTGCCCTCGATGCTGATCAGCCGGCAGGGAGCGAGGGCGGCCAGGGGCTGGTCCCAGGCCGCCGTACGGGCCGTTGGCGTCGACGTCGCCCCCGCTCTGGCCGCCGCCGTCCAGCCCTACGCCCGGCGGGCCATCGAGGACCACCGGGCCCGCGGTGACCGGATCGTCGTGGCCACCACCACCCCGCTCGACGTGGTGGAACCCCTGGCCGAGCAGCTCGGACTCGACGCCGTGCTCGCCACCCGGTACCGCGTTGGTCCCGACGGACGCTACGACGGCACGATCGACGGCGAGTTCGTCTGGTCGCGGGGCAAGGCCCGGATGGTGCGGGTCTGGGCCCGGGCCAACGCCGTCGACCTCGCCGACAGCCACGCCTACTCCGACAGCGTGTTCGACGTGCCCCTCCTCTCGTCCGTCGGCCATCCGGTCGCCGTCAACCCCGACCCCCGCCTGCTCGTCTATGCCCGCGCCGCCGGCTGGCCGACCCTGTGGTTCAATGCCCCACCCGGCGTGCCCAAGCCGGTCGGGGTCGAGCTCCAGGACGTGCTGGCCCGCATGGTGCGGCCCGAGCTGTTTCCCTGGATCAGGATCGATGTCGCGGGGGTCGACCACCTCCCGGAGGGAGTGGGCTGCCTCCTGGCGGCCAACCATCGCAGCTACCTCGACCCGCTCCTCGTCGCCTTCGCCGGCGCCCAGGCGCAGCGCCCCGTGCGGTTCCTGGCCAAGCGGGAGGTGACCGACGCCCCGATCGTGGGGCCCATCACCACCGCTCTGGGCGCCATCCGGGTCGACCGGGGCAGCGGGAGTGACGAGCCCCTGCTACAGGCGGCGGCGGTGCTGGCCGCCGGTGAGCTCGTGGCCGTGTTCCCCCAGGGCACCATCCCCCGAGGTCGTGACTTCTTCGACCCCAGGCTCCGGGGGCGCCACGGTACGGCCCGGCTGGCCCTGGTCAGTGGCGCTCCCGTGGTGCCGATCGGGCTCTGGGGCAGCGAGCGGGCCTGGCCCCGCAACAGCCGCTTCCCCTACGTGATGAACCTGGCCGATCCGCCGACCGTGCGCATCCGAGTCGGCCAGCCCTACCATCCATCCTCCGACGACCCGACGTTGGTGACGGAGGAGCTCATGGACAGGATCAGCGCCCTGCTACCGGCCGAAGCGGCCCGCCGGCGGGAGCCCACCGACGCCGAACTGGCGCTCACCCTGCCCCGATCGTGACCACCACGACACCGGTGACCTCCTGCCGATCCGGGAGACGGCCGTGATCGTGTCGGTCGGCGAAGCCCTGGTCGACGTTCTGCCCGACGGCACGGCCGTGCCCGGCGGCGGACCGATGAACGTGGCGGTGGCCGGCGCCCGCCTGGGCACACCGACCGCCTTCGTCGGTAGGGTCTCCACCGACGAGCATGGTCAGCGGATCTGGGCTCACCTCCGGGCCTCCGGTGTCGTCCTCGAGGCGGCTCAGCGGGGCGACGAGCCGACCGCCCGGGCCATCGTCGAGCTGGCCCCGGGCCCCGTCTTCCGTTTCGAGGGCGAGGGGACGGCCGACGCCTCGATGACGTCGGTCGACCTCGGTCCTCTCGGGCCGGGTCCCAAGATCGTCCACGGTGGGACCCTCGGCATCTTCCGGGGGTCGACCGCCGGGGTCCTCGGTGGACTGATCGACGACCACGTCGGCCTGGTGTCGTTCGACCCGAACATCCGGCCCCAGATCATCGACGACCGTGGCGCCTGGCTCCGCTTCGGCGACCGGTGGCTCGACCGGGCCGACATCGTGAAGGCCTCGGACGAGGATCTGGCCTGGCTGGGGATGACGCCGGGCGATCTGCTGGCCCGCGGGGCCGCCGTCGTCCTCCACACCATCGGGGCACGGGGGGCCGAGATCCATCTCGGCCGCACCGTGAACACCGTGCACACCGTGCACACCGTGCACACCGTGGCCGCCCCCGTCGCCGAGGTGGTCGACGCCGTGGGGGCCGGCGACTCGTTCATCGCCGCCGTGTTGAGCGAGCTCGATCGATCGGGGGTGACCGATCGGTCGACCGTCGACGACGTCGACGACGCCACCTGGCTACGGATCGTGGGCTTCGCCGCCCGGGTGGCGGCCGTGACGGTCAGCCGACCGGGCGCCGATCCACCGTGGCGGTCCGAGCTCGGCGCCGAGAGTTGAGCGACGGGAGCTGAGCGCCGTCAGTTGCCGCCCTCGACCTGTCGACGGATGACGGCCAGGGCCGAGCCGGCCTTGAACCACTCGATCTGTTCGGGCGAGAAGGTGTGGTCGCCCTGGAACGACCAGCTGGAGCCGTCCGGGCTGGTCACGGTCACCGTGAGCGGCTGGTTGGGCGCCAGGTCGGCCAGACCCCGGGTGCCGATCCGGTCGTCCTCGCCGATCCTGTCGTAGTCGGCCGGGTCGCAGAAGGTCAGGGGGAGGATGCCCTGTTTCTTGAGGTTCGTCTCGTGGATCCGGGCGAACGAGCGGGCCAGGATGAGTCGACCACCCCGGAAGCGGGGTTCCATGGCGGCGTGCTCACGCGACGAGCCCTCGCCCATGTTCTCGTCGCCGATGGCCACCCACGGTTGGCCGGCCTCGTGATAGGCCTTGGCGATGTCGGGGAAGCTCATGCGCTCGCCCGTGAGCTGGTTCTTGCCGATGCCGACCACACCGTCGTTGAAGGCGCTGACCGCCCCCAGATAGAGGTTGCCCGAGATGTTCTCCAGGTGGCCCCGGTACTTGAGCCATGGTCCGGCCATCGAAATGTGGTCGGTGGTGAACTTGCCCTGCGCCTTCACCAGGATGGGGAGGTCGGCGAAGTCCTCGCCATCCCACGGGGAGAACGGCTCGAGGACCTGGAGCCGGTCCGAGTCGGGGCTGACCTTGACCTCGACGCCGGAGCCGTCCTCGGGCGGGGCGACGAAGCCGCTCTCACCCTCGTCGAAGCCCTGGGCCGGGAGCTCGACCCCGACCGGGACGTCGAGGGTGACCTCGGTCCCGTCGGCGGCGGTGAGGCTCCCGGTCAAGGGGTCGAAGTCGATCCGGCCGGCGAGGGCCAGAGCCATGACCGTCTCGGGCGACGTGACGAAGGCCAGCGTGGCGGCGTCGCCGTCGTTGCGCTTCGGGAAGTTGCGGTTGTAGGAGGTGACGATCGTGTTGAGGGTGCCCTGCTCGTGGTCGGCGCTGCGGTCCCACTGCCCGATGCACGGCCCGCAGGCGTTGGCCAGCACGGTGGCACCGAGGGCCTCGAAGTCGGCCAGCAGACCATCGCGCTCGATGGTGGCCCGGACCTGCTCGGAGCCGGGGGTGATCATGAGCTTGGTCTTGACCGTGAGGCCGGCGGCCGCCGCCTGGCGGGCGATCGAGGCGGCCCGGGTGATGTCCTCGTAGGAGGAGTTGGTGCAGCTGCCGATGAGGGCGGCGCTGATCTCCATCGGCCAGCCGTTGGCCTCGGCCTCGGCCCCGAGGGCCGACACCTCGCGAGCCAGGTCGGGGGTGTGGGGGCCGTTGATGTGGGGGCGGAGCCCGGTCAGGTCGATCTCGATGACCTGGTCGAAGTAGCGGCCCGGGTCGGCCAGCACCTCGTCGTCGGAGCGGAGGTGGTGGGCCACGGCATTGGCGGCGTCGGCCGTGGCTTCCCGGCCCGTCGATTTGAGGTAGCGGGCCATGGCGTCGTCGTAGCCGAACAGGCTGGTGGTGGCCCCGATCTCGGCCCCCATGTTGCAGATCGTGGCCTTGCCGGTGGCGCTGATGGTGTTGGCCCCGGGCCCGAAGTACTCGACGATGGCGCCCGTCCCGCCCTTGACCGTGAGGATCTCGGCCACCTTGAGGATGACGTCCTTCGAGGCCGACCAGCCGTTGAGCTCGCCGGTGAGGTGGACGCCGATCATTTTCGGCCACCGCACGTTCCACGGGAACCCGGTCATGACGTCGACGGCGTCGGCGCCGCCCACACCGATGGCGATCATGCCCAGACCGCCGGCGTTGGGGGTGTGGCTGTCGGTGCCGATCATCATCCCGCCGGGGAAGGCGTAGTTCTCGAGCACGACCTGGTGGATGATGCCGCTGCCGGGCTTCCAGAACCCGGCGCCGTAGCGGGCGCTGACCGACTCGAGGAAATCGTAGACCTCGTCGTTGGCTTCGAGGGCGGCCAGCAGGTCGCGCTTGCCGTCGACACGGGCCTGGATCAGATGATCGCAGTGGGTGGTGGTCGGGACCTCGACCTCCGGCAGGCCGGCGGTCATGAACTGGAGCCAGGCCATCTGGGCCGTCGCATCCTGCATGGCGACCCGGTCGGGGCGGAAGTCGACGTAGCTGACACCCCGCTCGACCTCGGCGTCCGGGCTGTCGAGGTGGTTGCCGAGGATCTTCTCGGCCAGCGAGAGCGGTCGGCCCAGCCGTTGTCGCAGACCACCCACCCGTTCGTCCAACGTGGCGTACACGGCCTCGATGAGCTCGATGGGGGTATCCGGTCCAACAGCCATTGTTCGACTCTCTTCCTCGTGTGTCTTCGGTCCAGGTCGGGCGGCCTGGCGGTGGGTTCCGGCGGTTGACGTCTCGCCGGGCCCGCGATGGGGGTGCGGTGTCCCGTCCCCTGTGATACAACTTTAATACAAGTGGGACGTATTCGCTATCATCAGATCGCCGACGAGCTGCGGGCGGCCGTGATGTCCGGCAGGTATCGGGCCGGACAGGTGTTGCCGAGCGAGGCGACCCTGTGCGACGAGCATCATGCCAGCCGGGTCACGATCCGCAAAGCGTTGGAGATCCTTCGCTCCGAGGGTTTGCTCGAGTCCCGTCAAGGTTACGGCTGGTTCGTGGCCGCCGAGTCGTTACCCCAGGAACTGGCCGGTCTGTTGACGATCGAGCAGCAGCTGGCGTCCGCCGGCCGCCGTTCGGAGCGACGGGTCCTCGACTTCCGGTACGTCGACGCCCCGCCCGACGTGGTCGCCGTGCTCGGCCCCCGCGTGCTCGAGGTCCGGCGCCTGGCCCTTGCCGACGGCGACCCGTTCGCCCGGGTCACCGTGTGGTGCCGCGAAGACCTCGCCGCCCCCCTGTCGAAGGCGGCCGTCGAGGGCGCCAGCTTCCTCGAGCTCGTCGACGAGCGCCCCGGTGGGGCCCGTCAGACCATCGGTGCCCAGACGGTGGCGCCGGCCGACGCCCGACTGCTCGGTATCCCCGCCGGGGCCGCCGTGCTCGTCGTGGGTCGGGTCACCCACTCCCGTAGCGGCACCCCGATGCTCGTATCGGAACACGTCTTTCCCGGGCACCTCACCCGCTTCGTCGCCGATCTGCCGTGGGTTGAGCCGAACGAGGCGACGTCGCCGACCGGGCTACGACTCGTCGCCGAGGCCTGACAGCCGCAACCCGCTCGTTCGTCGCTCACTCGAACGGGGCCACGTCCGGCGCACGTCCGGCTCACGGTGGGTCCGGCGCGGTCGACGGGCAGAGGGGAAACGCAGCCGCGCTCCCACCTGCACGCCACGGAGGCCCTACTCATGGATCGACAGCAACGCACCGTCCCCGTCGTCGCCCTCCTCGTCGCCCTCGGTCTCGGCGCCCCGGCCTGCACCAGTGCCGACGCTGTGGCCGACGGCGACCAGCCGACCACCACGGTGCGCCCGTCGGTCGACGCGTCGACGACCACGGCGACCACCGCTCCAAGCGTTCCACGTGTGCTGGCCTTCGACGACGCCGACGCTGCGGCTGCCGTACTCGGCCCCGAGGCCGAGCGTCTGGCGTCGACCACCGTCACCGTGGCTTCGCCCGAGGCGGCGACGGGTGGCGGCGGGGCGCCGGTGACCACCGTTGGCGGTGGTGGCGGCGTCGATCCGAGCGCGATCTACCGGGGAGTGCTCGGCACCCTCGACCCCGAGGAAGAGGTGGCCGCCGCGGTCGCCGCCCCGCCGGTGGCGGCCCCCGGAACCCATCCCCTGACCGGCCTGGCGGGAGACGCCGCCCCGCGGGCAGCACTCGTGGTCAAGATCGACAACGGCTCGTCGGCCCGGCCCCAGA
This sequence comes from Acidimicrobiales bacterium, assembly GCA_050330635.1. GTDB lineage: Bacteria > Actinomycetota > Acidimicrobiia > Acidimicrobiales > SZUA-35 > CADEDH01. The sequence continues at coordinate 30,451 of JBHJNQ010000062.1, forward strand.
GCGGCCTCAACCGGGCCGACCTCGTGGTCGAGGAGGAGGTGGAGGGCGGGATCACCCGGCTGGCCGCGGTCTTCCACAGCCGATCGACGGTGGTCGGTCCGGTCCGGTCCGGTCGCACCACCGACATCGGGATCGTGTCGGGCCTCGGCGGGCCGCTGCTGGTGTACTCGGGGGCGAACGATGTGACCGATGCCCTGCTCCGGCGCATGCCGGCCGTGCAGAACCGCAGTGCCGCCCGCTCCTCGGGCTATTGGCGCGACCGGTTGCGGCGTGCTCCCTCGAACCTCTACACCGACACCGGCCCCCACTGGGCGTCGGCCACCGGCGGTCCGCCCCCGGCCCTGTTCGCCTACGGCGATCCGCCGGCGCCGACCGGCTCCGCCGACGGTGAGATCATCCTGGCCTACCAGGCCAACCGGGTGACGTGGGGGTGGGACGGTGAGCGATGGCTCCGGTCGCAGGGTGGACGGGACCACATCACCGATGGGGGTGAGCGGGTCTCGGCCACGAACGTGGTGGTGATCGAGACCGAGCGGGTGGCGACCGGGATGGTCGATTCGTCGGGGGCCACGGTTCCCGAGTTCCCCTTCGTCGGGTCCGGGCCGGCCACCGTCTACCGGGACGGCGCCCGAGTCGACGGTCGATGGACCCGCCCGACGCTGCGCAGCGTGGCCACCCTGACGGCGACCGATGGCACCGTCATCGAGCTCCGGCCCGGTCGCACGTGGATCGAGCTGGTCGAGGCCGGGGCCGGCATCCACCGCTGACTGACCCGGCGGGCCGGCCGTAGCGTCAACCGAGGTCGGCGGTGGAGACCACGACCCGGTTCCGGCCCGACTTCTTCGCCTCGTAGAGTGCCTCGTCGGCCGCCTTGAGCACCCGGGCCCCGTCGTCGAGCGACGTCGGCACCGTGAGCGCGGCCACCCCGAACGAGGCGGTCACCCGCAGGGTGCCGTCGGGCACGGCGATCTCCATGGCGGCCACCGATTGGCGCAACCGCTCGGCCGCCATCACCAGCTCGTCGATCGTGGCCAGCGGGGCGAACAACGCGAACTCCTCGCCACCGATGCGGGCGATCGTCTCCTCGCCCCTGGTGATGTCGTTCACGGCGCGTGCGACCTGGCGCAGCACCTGGTCGCCGACGTCGTGACCGTAGGTGTCGTTCACCGGCTTGAAGTGATCGAGGTCGATCATGATGACCCCCATCGGCTTGTGGAGGGGGCGACCGGCCTCCAGACGAACCGTCAGGTGGCGCTCCAGTTGCTCGTCGAAGGCCCGCCGGTTGGGGAGGCCCGTGAGCGGATCCTGGCGGGCCTCGGCCTCGAACGTCGCCTGGGTGCGTTCGAGCTCCTCCCTCCGCTCCCGCTCGAGGTGGGCACTTTCCCGCACCTGGTGGAGCATCTGGTCGGTCTGGAGGGCCTGTTCGACGAGCTGGGCCCTGGCCTGGGCGATCGTAGCGCTGTACTCGTCGGCGCAGATCGACACCGCGAACTGTTCTGCGATGTCGATGGCACGTCGCTGCAGACCGTCGAGCACGCGGTCGACGGTGTCGCCCGGCACCCCGAGCGAGGTCGCCCGCATGGCCAGCCTCCGCAAGTGATCGGCATCGCCCCGGTCGATGTAGAACTCGGCGATGTCCGCCCCCAGGGCGGTCACGCTGGCCAGGGTCCGGGTGCCGGGGTCGTCGACCTCGTCGGGCCGCTCGATCCCCTCGATGGCCGAGGCGAACAACTCGGGCATCGACCACGAGCGCAGGATGCTGGCGGCGGCGTTGGCCGACGAGAAGCCGAGGGTGGCCCGCTCGACCTCGTGCCTGGGCCACCCATCGTTGGCCGCCGCCAGCGGGGCGTACACCTCGGTGGCGGCGAGGGCGAGGACCACGCGCCCCATGCTCGAGATGAGGCCGACGAGGAAGGCCTCGTCGCTCAACGCCGGTGAGAGCTCGTCGGCCAGGCTGCGGGCGGCGGCCGCCGTGAGCACGGAGTGGGACCAGTACGACCGCATCGACACGCCGCCCACCATCCCCTCGGTGGGGATGGAGCTGGCGACGGAGAAGGCGAGGGCGATCGTCATGACGCTCGAGCGCCCGATCATGCTGATGGCCCGGTCGACGCTGTAGATCTCGGTGCCCCGCCGGTAGTAGGCGGAGTTGGCGGTGGCCAGGATCTTGATCGCCAGCGCCGGGTCCTGCTCCACCGCCCTCGCCAGTTCCCGGACCCCGGCGTTGGGGTCGGAGCGAAGCTCGAGTATCCGAACCGCGGCCGCCGGCGGGGTCGGCACCTCCCGGGCATCGGCCAGGCGATCGATGTCGAGTAGATGGGGCAGAGCAGAACTCACGGCCAGGGCACCCTTCGCGGAATTTCAGATACGAACCGCCGTCCGGTTCCTGTAGCTCTGTTCGGCATGTTTTTCCGCTTCCTTAGCGGGTGATCGGGCCTCGGGGAGTGCACACGTCGACGTCGGTGAGCCGTTCGGCCGGGAGGGGGCCCATCGGCTCATGTCCTTGAGTCGGGGCCCGGTCGACCGATGGGGTCGTCGTGTACAACTTCGGCCGCCTCCTGGGCTGGTCGACGATCGGGGTGGTGGCGGCGCTGAGCATCAGCGCGGCCTTCCCGTTCGTCACCGGCGCCGATCCCCAGCTCGACCGGTCGCCGGCCGCCAACGTGGCCGCCGGCCCCATCGCCTCTGCGCTCGCCACCGACATCGCCACCGCCGCCGACACGGCCGACGGGGCGGCCGACGATGGGGAAGCGGCGACGGTGACGGTGACCGGCCCGGTGACCGCGGTGGACATGTTCGACGGCCTCCACGTGGTGTTCGACGCCACGGCCATCGACCCGGCCGACGGCTTCGGCGACGACGCCGAGCTCGACGAGCTGTGGCTGGCGTGCGAGGGCGGCCACGGCGCAGCCTGCGATCAACTGTTCGAATCGGCCCCCGTCGGGAGCGACTACGAGCAGTTCGGACTGACCTGCGGGAGACGGCCCGGCGTGATCGACTGTCGGGATGGGCTCGACGGGGCCGGCGACGACCGCACCCCCTGATCCGGCCAGAGCCACGGCAGGGACCACGGGCCACGACAAGCACCGTTCAGCGTGGCGGCCAGAGCTGCTCCCCGGCCGGTGGACGGCGTTCGCTCTGCTTCGGCCCCAGGGCCCAACGGCGGCGCCATGCCCCGCCCTCGGGGCCGCTCATGTCGGTCGTGGTGCCCCGATGGGCTCGACGGCGCGACTCCCACCAACCCCGGTCGAACTCGTCGGCCAACTGGCCGATGCGCTGCTCGATGCGCAGGGCGAAGTGGCGGACGTCCTCGCCCTCGGTGATCGACACCGGGGGGCCGAACATCACGGCGCACGGCGACCGGGTCGGCCAGTTCTTGCCCTTGGGGAGAATTCGGCCCGTGCCCTCGATGTAGACGGGCACCACCGGAGCCCCCGTCCGTTTCGAGACGAAGGCGGCGCCGGGGCGGTGCTTGCGCCCCCATCCGTCGGGGCTGCGGCCCCCCTCGGGGAAGATCAGTAGGTTCCGGCCCTTCTCCACCGCGGCGAGGGTGTTGGCCACCGACAGCTTCGACAGGCGGTTGCGCTCGATGGGGATGGCCCCGATGAACAGGGCCGACACTGCGGCGGCGAACCGGTTGGGGAAGAAGTAGTCGGCCCCGGCGGCGATGACCAGGTCGTGGCGGAGATGCGAAGGGATCGTGGCCAGCAGCAACGTGGTGTCGGCGTGGCTGTGATGGTTGGCGGCGAACACGACGGGCCCCTCGACGTCGGCCAGGCGGTCGGCCCCGATGATCTTGGGTGAGCCGTAGAGGGCGATCGCCGGTTTCATGAACCCCCACACCCCGAGGGTGCGGACGAGGCGGGCGGTCGGGGTCTGGGCCCACTCGGTGTCGTAGTAGACGCCGGTCGATGGCCTGCGCTCCTGGCGATCCACGCCGGCCGGCGTGGTCGGGGCCTCGGTGATGAACCGTAACCAGCCCATCGTCAGCTCACGTCGGCCATCAGGATCGGCGGATTGTGGAGGTGGGTGACCGTCGGCTTGGGGCCGACGACGTCGGACGCCATCTCCAGTGCATCGAGCAGGCTCGACGCCGGCTTGAACCCCAGTCGCCGAACGGCCCGGGGATCGCCTCCGACGATGATGATCTGACCGAGGTAGTCCATGGCGTGGGCCCCCCAGTACCACATGTAGAACGGATGGACGCCGTGGTAGGCATAGCTGGTGCGGTACAGGTGCCGGTACCACTCGTCCTCGGCGTACTGCTTCTCGTAGCGCTGCTCGATCTCGGCCGGGTCGGTCGTCTCGGCCAGAACCTGTTCGAAGAAGTCGATGTAGCTGGGGTGATGGACGGGGTGGAACTCCCACGGCGTGGGGTGACTCATGATCAGCACGCCGCCCTGGCGCACCACCGGTCGACCCCGGTAGAGGTTGAAGAAGTACCCCAGGCCCTGCACCATGACGAGGATCGGGTTCATGATCGAGTTCACGTTGTAGGGGCAGAGGTAGGGGAGGCCCATCGTCACGATGTCGGTCTGGCCCTCGACGGGGACGAGGTGCTGCTCGTAGACCTTCTCGGTGGTCCGCCGGTGGACGGCCTCCACCTCGCCGGCCTGGACCGACGTCATCTCGTAGGGGGCCCGCCACGACTGGAACACCTTGCGCCGGGCCGGTGTCGACATCCTTCGCAGGCCGGCCTGCATACCCGTGAACAACGCCCGGTCCCTGACCGACCATTCCCACTCGCGCCTCTGGAGCACGGACATGGGCCCATCGAGGCCGAACGTGTTCGTGTTGAGGGTGGTCTCGATCTGGAAGATCCGGGGCCCGTGGCGCTTGATGATGTCGCCCTGGCGCCAGTTGGAACGGTGGAGCTCGGAGCTCTCCTGATCCATGAACGAGCGGGAGTGGCGCATGGTGTGCACGTTGTGGTGGGCCCGGACGCCCTCGTACCCCGACAGGCCGGTGGCGGTCGACTTCCAGCCCCCGTCCATCGACACCAGGTTGATGTTGACGTACACGAGGAGGTCGGACTCGGCGGCCCGCCTGCTCATCTGCACCGACTCGCCGTGGTCGGTCTGGCCCAGGATCACCATCCCGTCGGGATCCTCGGCGTCGTGGTTGTAGAGCAGGCCGTGGGGGGCGAAGGCCTCGTAGACCCGGTCGCCGACGGCGTGGCGCAACTCGTCGGAGGTCATCCGGCGGTGGAGGGCGAGGGCGGCGATGATGTGCACGTCGTCGACTCCGGCCTCGGCCGCCAGGTCGAGGACGGCCTCGATGACCCGCTGGCGCACGTCGGGGCGACGCATCGGGGGCAGGGGCAGCGAGATGTCGTCGAAGGCGACCGTCAGCCTCATCCCCGGCCGGAGCAGGGCGGGGAGGGGATCCTCGTCGAGCGGTTCGAGCAGGGCCCGGCGGATGGCGCCGTCCGGGTCGTCGATGCCGTGGAGCGGTTCGCCGGGATAGATGACGCGGCTGCGGCCGACCGGGAGCCGCTCGAGGCGGAAGCCCTCCCCGTGGTGGAACAGGATCGGGGGGGTCTGCCGGTCGACATCGAGGACGAATCCCGGTCGGGGGTTGGATCGTTTCGTGCTCACGACTCTCTCACTTGCGGATCTCTCACTTGCGACTCCGGCGGGGGGTGGGCAGGGGCCCGAACGGCAGCAGCTTGTCGGTGCGGCCGTCGGCCTTCGACCAGCTCTCGATGAGCCAGCCCCGTTTGATGGCGAGCGAAGCCAGGCGGCTCTCGGGATTGACCGCCACCGGGAACCCGACGGCGTCGAGGAGGGGCAGGTCCGACGACGAGTCGGCGTAGGCCACCGACTCGGTCAGGTCGTAGCCCTTGGCATCGGCGTAGTCGCGCAGCGCCTGGGCCCTGACCTCGCCCGTCGGCGGGACGTTCAGCAGCTCACCGCTGTAACGCCCGTCGTTCTGCGACATCTCGGCGCAGATGACGTCGTCGAAGAGGGGCCCCAGGGGCTTGACGACGATGTCGAGGGCGCCGGTGATCAGGAGCGTGCGGTGGCCGAGACGGCGGTGCTCGCGCACCCGCCGCAGCGCCGCCGGGTAGGCCTTGGTCAGGATGTGGTCGGCCAGCAACTCGGGGCCGAGCCGATCGAGGTCGTCGACCGAGGCGCCGTCGTAGCGGCGGTAGAAGTGGCGGAGGAAGTCGGTGCGGTCGCGGCGGTCGAGGGCGAGGAGCCCGGGGGCCTCGGCGATGGTGCGGGCGGTGAAGCGGGCCCGCTCGCGTGGACCGAGGCGGCGGGTCGCCAGCCAGGCGTAGCTGAAGACCACGTTGCTGGCGATGATCGTGTTCTCGAGGTCGAAGGCGGCGAGGTGCCGCTCGGGGGCGAGGATCCGGGCCCGGAGCCGGTGGGTCCTGGCGTCGGGGTCGCTGGCCTCGGCCCGGGTCTTGACCCGGGCGTGCTCGACCACTGACGGGAGGTGGACCCGGGCCACATAGGTGTCCCAGTCGATGACGGCCGGGTCGCAACCGAAGGCATGGGCGTCGGTTGCGGCCAGCCCCCGGTGGAGGGCCAGCAGATGGTCTACGCCGTAGAGGGCCTCGCACTCGGCGTAGGACCCGTAGATCTTCACGTAGCCGAGGGCCCGCTCGACCTGTTCCTTCTGTTCTTCCAGGTGGGCGTTGAACATGGCCGCACGACCCCGGAGGGGTAGCAGCTTGAGGCCCCGGTCGGCCCGGTCGAGGTTCTTCTGCACTCGTTCGAGCTGGCGCTCGACCGCTCCCCGTCCGGGGAACGACCACGCCGGGACGGAGATGGGTTGGCCCTTCTCGTCGTAGAGGGGGTGCTCGGTGAACCAGGTGCTGGTCAGGTCGACCAGACGCCGGTAGTGCAGGGGGTTGCGGGTTCCGGAGGCGACCTGGGTGACGGACACCTGATCGGGCAATGGGCCCCGGGCCGCCACGTTGATGATGGCGGCCACCACCAGATCGACGGGGATGACGTCGATGACCCCCTCGGGGACCCCGGGGAACTCCTTGAGCAGGCCCCGGGCGTAGCTGATGATGATCGGCTCCGCCATGCGGAAGCCCTTGATCCACCCCGGGACGGGTTCCGACCAGGCCGACTCGATGATCGACGGGCGGACGATGGAGACGGGGACGTCGCCCTTCGATTCGACCAGCGCCCGCTCGCCGAGGGCCTTGGTGTAGGCGTAGGCGTCGGGCCAGCCGAGCGAGGCGGCCCGGGCCCGGCCGGAGTCGACGAGCTGATCCTCGACCCAGCGCTGGCGGCGCTGCTCGGTCTTGGCCGCCAGCAGCGGCGTCCCGGCGGCGCCGAGATCCTGGCGGGCGCCCCGCCGGAACTCTTCTAGCCGGGCCGGGGTGCGGGACTCGGCGTCGCGGTCGGCCCGGGTCCGGCGGGCGGCCGTGACCTCGGCCCGCCAGTCGACGTCGATGTGGAACGGGCTCTCGGTGAGGAGCTGTTCCGGGGCGTTGCCGCGTCGGTTGCCGGCGACGTAGCAGGTCGATACGGCCACGAAATGGGGGGCCACCCCGAGCTCCTGGAGGGTCTCGACGATGCGGGTCGGTCCGAGGAGGTTGACCTCGACCGCACCGTCGAGGGGGGCGTCGAAGCTGACGGTGGCGGCGGAGTGGATGACGATGTCGCAGCGGGCGAACACGTCGCGGTCGCCGGCGTCGAGACGGAGGCCGTCGGTGCTGACGTCGCCGGCGATGACGGTGACCCGCCGATCGACGTCCTCCCAGAACGCCTCGCGGCCCCGCTCGGCCACGAGCCGGTCGAACGCGCTGTTGCGGAAGACCTCCCGCCGGGCCCGCTGGGCCGGGGTCGAGCGCCGACCGGGTCGCACCAGCAGCACGATCTCGCAGTCGGGAACCGATCGCATGAGCCGTTCGACCAGGGCGGTGCCGAGGAAGCCGGTGGCGCCGGTGACGGCGATCCGCGTGTTGGCCAGGTCGTCGGCGATCATGGCCGCGGCTCCGCCAGCCGGGGCCGGCTCGTCGGTGGTCGGTCGGCCGTCATCGGAGGGGGTGGGTGCCTTTCGCGTCCTGGCCCATCTACCATTTGGTAAGTGGGCGGTGAGGGGACCAAGCATAGGGTTCTTTCGGTGGCGTCGGTCGCCTTCGCCGAGCGGGGCGTGGCCGGCACGTCGCTCGACGAGCTGGCTCGCCAGCTCGGGGTGACCAAACAAACGATCCTCTACCATTTCCGGTCCAAGGACGAGCTCGTCACCGCAGTACTGGCCCACGGCGCCGGCCAGCTCCTCGCTGTGCTGGAGGAGGCCAGTGCCGCCAGTGCCCCGGGCTGGGACCGGGTGGAGGCCATCGTCCGGGCCTCGTTCGCCCTGGCCGTGGAGCGCCCCCACCTCCTGGGTCTGCTGCGGGAGGTGACCCGCATCGGGCCGCCCCGCTCCCAGTACGTCATCGATCTGCTCCAACCCCTGGTGGACGCCGCGGTCAGGGAGCTCGAGTCGGGCATGGATCGGGGCCGGTTCCGGCGGTCGGATCCCCGGATGGTGCTCGTCACGGCGTACGCCGCCGTGACCGGGGCGGTGACCGACACCGAGATCCTCCGGGCCGTCGGCCTCCGGCTCGACCTGCGGGTGGCGGTCGAGCTGCGGCGGGCGGTGCTGGCGTTCCTCCGGGCCGCCCTCCTCCCCGATTGAGCACGTCGGGCCAGGGTCCGCCAGCTGTCGCCACGGCTGGAGTCACCCCCTTTGGGGGGAGGTGACCCCCGCTAGCGTGTGGCCGTGGCGCGGCGACATCGAGCGAACGGATCCGGGCGGCGGCGGGTGTCGCCGCCGTCGATAGTCGTCGCCGGAGCCGCCCCCCTCGCCGTCATCGCCGTCGTGGCCGCTGTCGCCGGGGCCGCCATCGTCGTCGCGGCCGCTGTCGCCGGGATCGGGGCCGGGGTCGGGGTGGCGCCGGTGGGCGCCGCCACCGACGATTCGTTCGATTGTGGGGCCCGGGTCGTCGACCTTCCCGGCGTGCTCGACGTCGACGTGGTGGCCGAGGCCGCGGCGACCGCCACGGCCGGCGAGGTCCACGTCCTCGCCTTCGGCGACCTGCCCGATGGCGATCTGGGGGCGACGGTCGAGGACTACCTGGTGGCGTGCCACACCGACGCCGCTGCCGTCGCCCCCGACGTCATCGTGCTGAGCTTCTCCACCGTCGACCGTCAGAGCGACGTCTTCTTCGGGTCGGAACTGCCCGGGGGTCAGATCCTGGCCGACGTGCGGGTCGAGATGACCGGACCGTTCCCCGAGGGGCGGTTCACCGACGGTGTCCTCGACGCCATCGCCCTCGTCGAGTCCCGCCTCGGCGGCGGCCTGGCCGACGACGAAGGTGGCAGCGGCGGCCACGACGACGGTGGGGGCCTGGCCCCGGCGGTACCCATCGGGGCCGCCGTGGTGGCGGCGGGAGGCACCGGGGCGGCCTATGCCGTGTATCGCCGGCGGCGGCTCGTCACCGACCGCAACCGGCTGGCGGAGGCGGTGGTCCGACCCCGGGCGCGGGTCGGGGCGCTACGGGAGCAGACCCTGCGGTTCGGGCGTCAGGCCGAGCTCTGGGCCCATCTGGCCAGCGGGCGGACCGCCGCCGCCCTCGACGACAAGCGTCGCCGGGCCCGCGACGCCCATGCCGCCACCGAGGGCGCCGCCGCCCTCCTCGGTCAGGCCATACCCGGAGGAATCGAGAACGCGTCGGCCGAGGAGCTGGGCCTGGCGTCGCGTCGGCTCGAGCAGTTGAACGAGTCGCTCGACCACGACGAGCACGCCCTGGCCGAGCTGCTGGCCCTCGGTGCCCGCCTCGACCATCTACGGGTGGCGCTACCGGCGAAGAGGGAGCTCCTGCAGCACGAGCTGAGCGATGCCGACGCCCTCGCCTCGTCCCGGCGGTCCGGGGGCTGGGCCGTCGACGCCCCCGCCGAAGAGTTGGCCCGTATCCGCCGTCACCTGGACGGCGCCGACGTCTCGGGGTTGCCGCTCGACCTGCTCACCCTGTCCGAGGGGCTGGAGGGAGCGGAGGCGCTCCTGTTCGCCGCCGTCCACGACCTCCAGAGCCTCCCCGACCGGGCCGGTTCGGTGGTCACGTGGCGGGAGCGGCAGGCCGAGGCGGTCGAGCTCGAGCAGCGGCGGGCGGCCGAGGTCAGGACCACGATGAACACGGTGGCAGGTGTCCACGACCCCGCCAGTTGGGCGTGGGCGGCCGAGCATCCGGCCCGGGCCGAGCAGCACCTGACCCGCTCCGCCGACCTGGCCGCCGTGTCGGTGGCCAGGTCCGACGACCAGGACTTCGACGGGGCCGGTGCGGTCCTGGAGGAGGCGGGCCTCGAGCTCATCGCCGCCGACGAGCTCCTCGATCAGGTCGAAGATCTCGTCGTCGACCTCGACCAGGCCCGCACCGCCGCCCCTCGGATCGTGGCCGAGTCTCGGGCCGTGAGCGAGCGGGTGACGGCCTATGTCGAGGCCCACCGGGACGATCTCGATGCGTCGTTCGACCGGCCCGAGCAGGTGGCGGCCGCCATCGACGGGCTGGAGTCGGTCCTGGCCCAGCGGCGCCCCAACTTCCTCCTGGTGGCCCAGACCGCCGACCGGCTCAACCGGGAACTCGACGACGTGCTGGCCGGGGCCCGCCAGCAGCACGAGCGGATGGAGGCCCTCCGCCGGCAGGCCGACCGGGAGGTGGCCCGGGCCTCCCGTGCCATCGTCCGGGCCCGGTCGTCGATCGGGTGGGAGCTGTTCGAGAGCCGGGAGTCGGCCGCCCTCGACCGGCTGGACCATGCGCTCCGGGCCCTGCCGGGTGAGCCGACCGTCCGCATCGAGGGCGCCCGTGACCTGGCCGACGAGGCCGTCTCGATCCAGGAGCGGATCATCGCCCGCCGTCGTCGCGGCAGCACCTGGGTCGTGGGCACGGGCGGTGGGGCGTGGGGCGGGGGGTCCGGCGGG
>JBHJNQ010000063.1:0-44470 GCA_050330635.1 Acidimicrobiales bacterium
GCCGGGGCCGGGGCCGGGGCCGGGGCCGCGTGATCGTGCGCCTCGGTGGCGGGCGGCGTAGCGATGGCCGGTGCCGTTGCCGGCGCCGGGCCGGCAGAGTTGGCGGCGGCATCCGGCGACGGGGCTGGAGGCAGAGGCAGTCGCTGGCCCCCGGTGTCACCGGCGAGACCGACGGGCTGGGTCGCCCCGCCGGTCGAGGCGACGTCGGCGGGAGCGCTGTCGGCCGCTGATGCGGCCTCCAGCCCCTCACCGGTGTCACCCGGGCGGAGAAGTGCGGCGGCAAGGCCGACTACGAGAAGGATGGCAGCGAAAGAGATCGCTGCCTGCTGGGCGGTAGGCGTCCTACTCACGTGGAGCACGCTCCCCTTACGTCTTCCGGGGATGTCCGCTCCCCGGAGGCCGGCTGCCCCGTCGGGCAACGTAACACATTCGTCGCAGAAGTCCAGGACATTGATGAAATTTTTGACGAACCCGTTGCGAACCGGCCCGGCTGAACCGGGCCAGGCGGGGCGCAGCGTCCGCCCCGACTAACGAGCGGTGCCGCATCCGGGCGGCCCCCGTCGACGTGCGGGTGCCCGGTCGGCCAGACTCGTCGGCGATGACGAGCAACGGACAGACCCGATACTGGACGACCAACCGGGTGGAGCTGCGGGCCGCCGGTTTCGACCCCGAGCGGGCCCGGGCGCTCGATCTCGTGGTCACGGTGTCCCACGGGATCCTCATCGGCCACGTGTCGCCGGAGGTCGCCGTCGGTGGCCCGATCGCCGCCGTGGTCGACGACGACACGATCGTCATCGACCCGACCGACCGGACCGTCACCCTCGCCGTCGACGACGAGGTGGCGGCCCGCATGGCCCGGTGGTCACCGCCGCCGTCGACGGTGCCACCGGGCAGCGTGCGCCACAAGTACGCCCGGTTCGTGTCGTCGGCCCACTACGGCTGCGTGCAGTGACGCTCAGGCCGGTACCACCTTTAGCGGGGCCGGGCTGAGCTCCTTCAGCGCTGGCATGACCTCCTTGGCGAACAGCTTCATGCTCTTGGCCGCCTTGTCGATCGGCATGCTCCCGTACTTGAAGATGAACATGATCTCGTCGGTACCGAAGGCCTCGGCCAGCTCGGTGGCCCGGGCGATCGTCTGGTCGGGGGTGCCCCACGGGTGCGACTCGAAGAAGCCGCGCAGGAACGGTGAGGCGTCGACGCTGAGGGCGTCCTGGACCGCGCCGTAGGTCTCGTAGCCCTTCAGGTCCTTCAGGTGGTCGCCCCGCAGCTCGTAGTGCCGGAGGGCGGAATCGGAGTATTCGACCATGTACTGTTCGGCCCCGACCCTGGCCTCCTCCTCGGTCTCGGCCACATACGTCCACAACGCCAGTTTGGTGTGGGGCGCGCCCTCGTGGCCGGCCTCGGCCCGCAGCCGGGTGTAGGTCTTGGCCACCTCCAGCGACAGGTCGAGCGACGTGGTGGGGATGATGAGCGGGTTGACGTCGTTCTGGGCGATGACAGCCACCGAGTCGGGCGAGCCGCCAGCGCACCACAGGTTGTCGGTGAGGTCACGTTCGAGCTGCGGTCGGAGGCGCAGGTCGTCGATGTGGTAGTACTCGCCGTCATAGCTGCAGCGGCCGGTCGACAGGAGCTGCTTGAGCACCTGGAGGCTCTCGTCGAAGCGGGCCCTCGACTCGTTCTGGTCGATGCCGAGCCCCCCGAACTCCCGGCGGCCGAGTCCCCGCCCCACCCCGAGGATGACCCGACGGTTGCCGCCGAGGAAGGCGTCGAGCATGTTGGTGTCCTCGGCCACCCGCACCGGATTGTGCCAAGGAAGAACCACGACCATGGTGCCGAGATCGACGTTCTCGGTGATGCCGGCGATGTAGGTCAGGTACTGGAGCGGGTTCGTCACCATCGTGTACGGGGTGAAGTGGTGCTCGATCGTCCACACGGAGTCGAAGCCGGTCCGGTCGGCGATCCGAGCGATCTCGAGCTCTTCGGTGAAGATCTCCCGATCGGGCTTCGGGGGCCGGGCGGCCACCGCTTCGCCCCGTTCTTCGGCTTCGTAGCGGTCCCAGTCGGTGTAGTTCTGATTGAAGATGGTTGCGCCGACACGCATGGGTCGACCCCCTTCCACTCGTCCTGGTGTCGGGCCTGAGCGGCCCCGGAGTGACGCCCACACTAAGGACGTCGCCCCCGGAGCGTCCATCCGGCTCCGTCCCGGGTAGTCCATCCGGGTCGGGGCCGGGGGCCGGGGCGACCGGCTGGTGGGAACCGACAGCTCAGGACGAGGATGCGCCGGCGCACGTGCGGCGCTGTTCGGCTACACCTACGGGTGCCGCAGGGTTATTTCGGCCCACGACCCCGATTCCCTGACAAGAGCCTCGACCAGGCCTCGGATCATCTCCTGGGATCAGGTCTCGCTGGCCAGGGGCGAGGGGCCGAGGCGAAGCGGTCGATGGCCGCCGCCAGCTCGATCGGCATGTCGCCCTGGATGCTGTGTCCCGCCTCGGCGAAGTGCTCGACCTCGGCGGTCGGTAACCGCCGACGCAGCGCGGCCTCGTCGTCGTCCCGGAGCACGGAGTCCTGCCGCATTCCCCGGGCCAGCAGCAACGGCACCGAGACGCGCTCGAGGACGTCGAGTAGATCATCGTGGACCCGGCCAGCCGCTCGCTCGTCGGCCGGCTCACCGGGCGAGCCGTCGAGGGCTCCTGGTTCATCGAGTCGCCAGCGTGAGTGGCGCCACACCCAGCTGCCATCGTCGAGCTGCAACGCGTTGTGCAGGATCCCGCGACGCAACGACGATTCGCTTCGGTTCGGGTTGAACTGCATCGTCCGGTGCAGGATCTCATCGAAGCTGGGGAAGGTCACTGGACCGTTCACGAAGTCGGTGATGTGGCGGCTGTGCTCGGCCTTGATACCGGGCAGGACATCGACCAGCACGAGTCGCCGCACCAGCTCCGGCGCGACCGCGGTCAACGCCAGTGCGGTGAGCCCGCCGTAGGACATTCCCACGATGCACGCCGCATCCGGGGCGAGCGCCCGAATGACGACGGCGACGTCGAGGGCGGCCGCGGTCGGCGTCCGTTGCGCCCGCTGGGCCGCCCCCGGTCCGTCGGAGTGTCCGTGCCCGGGAAGATCGATGGCGACGAGCGAGCGAGGTCGCAGCGCCAGGGCAACGGTGTCCCACGTGTGGGCGTTCTGGGCGCCACCGTGCAACAGCACGAGCTGAGGGTCGCTCTCGCCCCACACCAACGCGCTCAACGACCGGCCCGGCTCGACCTCGATCGCTCGGCGTCGCACGATGGGTTCGTCGGCGAACGGCAGGTCGAACTCCGCAGCGTTCTCGTGGAAAAGGGCGAACTCGTCATAGGCCACGCGTGACATCCCGCCAGCGTAGGCACCCGGGTCGCCACAGGGGACCTGTCGGACCGAATGGGAGCCGCTCATTCGTTGTCGCCTAGATTGGCACGGGGGAGCCGCACCGAGGGGAAGGTCAGGCCAATGTTCACATACGACGTACATATTCAGGGGGGAACGATCGTCGACGGTACCCGGGTGCCCCGGTTCAAGGGGGACGTCTGGGTCAAGGACGGGCGCATCGCCAAGGTCGGGGGAAAGGCCGACGTCGTGTCGGAGCGCGTCATCGACGCCACGGGCCTCATCGTCGCTCCCGGATTCATCGATCTGCACACCCACTACGACGCCCAGATCCGCTGGGATCCCTACTGCACCACGTCGTCGTGGCACGGGGTCACCTCGGTCGTGCTCGGCAACTGCGGTTTCGGTTTCGCGCCGTGCAAGCCGGACTTCCGCGAGCGTTCGATGCTGACGATGGTCCGAACCGAGGCCATCCCCATGGCGTCCATGGTCGAAGGCATGCTGCCTACGTGGGACTGGGAGACGATCCCCGAGTACCTCGACTCGCTGGAGCGGGCTCCGCTCGGCATCAACTGCATCCAGTACATGCCAACCGCCTCGCTGATGACCTACGTGATGGGTCTCGAAGCAGCCAAGACCCGGCCGGCCACCCCGGCCGAGCGCAAAGAGATGCAACGTCTGCTGCACGAAGGCATGGACGCCGGCTTGTGTGGCTTCTCGATCCAGCGCCTCGGCCCCGACTCCACCCAAGCCGACTTCGACGGTTCGCCCATGGTCACCGACACCATGTGCGACGAGGACATCCTCGCCCTGGCCGAGGTGTTGGCCGAGCGGGACGAGGGGTTCATCCAGATCACCCAGGCCACCGACAACGTCAAGGCCGACCTGGCCTTCGTCGAGAAGTTGGCCGAAGTGGCCGACCGGCCGATCCTCTACAACGCCATCGCCCCGGCCATCAAGAACCCGGAGATCCACCGTCGCTCGCTCCGCTGGGTGGAGCGCTGCCGGGAGAAGGGCCTGCCGATCTTCGGCCAGACGGCGACGCTGCGGGTGGGCTTCGCCTTCACCCTGGAGCATTGGAACCTCTACGACGCCTCGCCGGCGTGGCGGGAGATCACCACCGGCACCAAGGAGGAGAAGCTGGAGAAGATGGCCGACCCCTCGCTCCGTCAGGCCGTGCTCGATGAGGCCGAGGAGGCCGACCGACGCCTGCAGGCCATCCAGGCCGGCGTCGGCGGCAAACCCGAACGGTTGATCGTCCAGGGCGTGAACCGCCAGCAGGATCTCCAGGCCTACGTCGGCCGATCGTTGGGCGATATCGCCGCCGAACAGGGCAAACACCCGATCGAGGTCATGCTCGACCTCTCGGTCCAGGGCGACCTCAACGTCGAGTTCCTCGGCCCCGATCGGGGCATGAACGCCGACTTCATGGCCGAGATGACCAACGACTCGCCCTACACCCTCCCCGGGGTGTCCGACGGCGGAGCCCACACCAAGTTCTTCAACGGTGGCTCCTGGTCGACCGACTATCTGCGCTGGCTGGTTCGTGACGAGGAGAAGGTCACGCTGGAGGAAGCCCACTACCGGATGTCGTCGCTGGCGGCCCACGCCGCCGGGTTCACCGACCGGGGCACGATCCGCGAGGGATCGGCGGCCGACATCGTGGTGTACAAGATGGAGGAGCTGGACATCGAGCCGAACTGGATCGGCGAGGTGGTCCACGACCTCCCCGGCGGCGAATGGCGCCGGGTGCAGCGGGCCAAGGGCTACCACCACATCCTCGTCAACGGCGTCGAGACGTTCCGCTCCGGCGAGTGCACCGGTGAGACGCCGGGCAAGCTCCTCCGTCATGGCCACGCCTGATCGACGTTGGCTCCCTGTCCCTCGTGTGGGCGCACGGCGCCAGGGTCGGCGAACCTCTACGACCACACGGAAGTGATCCAGGGCCCGGGTGGTGCGATCACCACCCGGGCAGAGGTCCGTCTGGAGTACCTTTGCCGCTGGTGCGGCACCTGCATCGCCCCCGGCCGGACCGTCACCGTGGAGGACGGCCCATCGTTGTAGGCCGGTGGCGGTCGGTCCGGCGGGGTCGGCCCCGCCCACGTGCGCCGACGGCGCGACCGAACTAGCGGGCGGGTTCGGCGCCGCCGCCACCCCCGCCCCCGGCGAGGCGGGCGGCGGCGAGGTCGGCGAGAGCCGAGCCCGCCGATTTGAACACGGTGATCTCGTCGTCGCCGGTTCGCCCCGGGTGGTCACCGGCGACGAGGGCCCGCAGATCGGCGGCGATGTCGGCTCCGGTTACGAGACCGGCGGCCATGGGCTGGGCCAGGTCCCCACCGAGGGTCGCCCCGGCGACGGTGTCGACGAAGAGCGTGGCGCCGGTGATGGCGTCGTCGTCGGCTTCGCGCATGTCGGGGCGGAAGCTGCCCACCAGGTCGAGGTGGGTGCCGGGACGCAGCCACCGGCCGAGCACCAGTGCCTCGGTGGACCCGGTGGCGCAGGTGACGATGTCGGCGGCCGCCACTGCGGTCTCCAGCTCGTCGGTCGGCTCTGCGGCCAGGCCCTGGCGGCGCAGGCTGCTGGCCGTGGTGGCCGCCCTGGTCGGGTTGCGGCCCCACACCGTGACGGCCTCGATGGGGCGGACCTGGGCGTGGGCCAGCGCCAGGTTGGGAGCGAGCTGGCCGGTGCCCACGACGAGAAGACGGGAGGCGTCGGACCGCGCCAGGTACCGGGCGGCGAGGGCGGAGGTCGCCGCCGTGCGGCGGACGGTGAGCTCGTCGCCGTCGAGGGCGGCCACCAGGTGACCGGTCGAGCCGTCGAAGACGAGTACGGCGGCACTGATCGTCGGGATCTCCGTCCCGGCGTTGGTGGGCACGTAGGTGACGGCCTTGACCACGATCAGCTCGCCGACCACCCAGCTCGGCATGAGCAGGAGCGAGCCGGTCTCGCCACCGGGGAGCGGAAGGGGGTGCACGTGACGCTCCGGGGCCTCGGTGCGGTCGGCCCGGAGCTCGGCGGCGATGGCGTCGATCAGGGCGGGCCACGGCGTGCGGTGCCGGACCCCGTCGGCGTCGACGTTCAGCACGGTGCCGGGATCTTCCGCACCACCCGCCGGTCCATCCCACCCACCTAGCGGCGGGGTTCGAGAGCGGCGGTGATCTCCACCTCGATGTCGCCCACGACCAGCGGGGCGCCGGTCGTGGTGCGGCACGGGTAGGGCGGATCGAACACGTCGAGGAAGACCGTGTTCCAGGTGGCGAAGTCGTCGATGTGGCGGAGCTGGCAGGTCACCTTCACCACATGGTCCAGGCTGAGGTCGAGATCGGCGAGGATCCCGGCGAAGATGCCGAGCGTGTGGCGGGCCTGGGCCTCGAAGTCACCCTCCACGATCTGGCCCGTTTGCAGGTCGAGGGCGGTGAGGCCGCTGAACAGGATCAGGTTGTCCACCCGGATGGCGGTCGAGTTCTTGATGCCGTAGCGGGCCATGGCCGCTTCGAGCCGGGGTGTCGTTGCGTGGACCTCGATCATGGCCGGACGTTATCGGACCGATCGCCCGCTTCGCCGCCCGGCGCCGACGACGGTGGCCGTGGCGGTGGCATGCTCACCTGGGGTGGGGACCCGACGTCTCCACCGCGACCATGGGTCCCGCCCGCGAGGAAGGCGCTGGATGAACGACGAGACGACGAGGGGCAGCACCGGCGGGGGCGGCGTGATCGACGCCGTCGTGATCGGGGCCGGGGTCATCGGCTCGGCCATCGCCCTCGAGCTCCAACGGTCGGGCCGGCGGGTGCTCGTCGTCGACAAGGGCGGGCCCGTCGGAGGGGGGTCCAGCAGCGCCAGCTCGTCGATCATCCGGTTCAACTACTCCACTCTCGACGGGGTGATCGCCTCGTGGGAGGCGATGCACCAGTGGGCGCGGTGGGCTGACCACCTGGGCCACGTCGACGGGCCCCTGGCCCAGTTCCACCGGATCGGCATGCTGGTGATGCTGCCACCGGGCGACGACCAGGCCGTGGCCCGCGGCCACTTGGCGGCGGCAGGGGTACCCCACGAGCTGCTCGACCCAGCGGCGCTGGCGGCGCGCTTCCCCCCCATCGACGGAGGTTGCTACCACCCACCTCGTTGGCCGACCGATCCCGACTTCTTCTCCCCCGCCCATGGGCAGGTCACGGCCCTCTACCAGCCCGACGCCGGCTTCGTCGACGATCCGCAGTTGGCGGCCCGCAACCTGATGGACGCCGCCCGCCACCTCGGGGCCGAGCTGCGGTTGCGGACCGAGATCGTCGGCGTCGCCACCACCGCTGGGCGGGTGAGCGGGGTCGACCTGGTCGATGGCACGGCGATCGAGGCGCCGGTCGTGGTCAATGCCGCCGGGCCCTGGTCGTCTCGGTTGACGGCGCTCGCCGGGGCCGACCGTGACCTGCGGATCCGTTGTCGACCGATGCGCCAGACGATCGCCTCCTGCCTCGCCCCGGCCGGGTTCCGGGTCGACGACGGTGGGGCGGTGATGGCCGACATGGACCTCGGTGCCTACGGGCGGCCCCATCCCGGCGGTTCGTTCCTCATCGGTGGGGTGGAGGCCGACTGCGACCCCCTCGAATGGGTCGACGATCCCGACGCTGGGAGCCCGACGCCCGATCCCGGGATGTTCGAGGCCCTGTCCTACCGGATGGCTCGCCGCATCCCCGGACTCGGGGTTCCCCACCGGCCCCAGGGACTGGCCAGCCACTACGACGTGGCCGACGACTGGACGCCGATCTACGACCGGTCCTGCGTCGACGGCTTCTACCTCGCCGTCGGTACGTCGGGCAACCAGTTCAAGAACGCCCCGATCGTGGGGGAGATGATGGCCCACCTGATCGACGCGGTGGAAGCCGGTCAGGCCCACGACGCCGACCCGGTGCGGATGACCTGCACCCACACCGGGCTCGAGCTGAACCTGGGCCAGTTCTCCCGTCTGCGGGAACCGGCCGCCACCGGCGGGAACGTCTGGGGCTGAACCAGAAGGGCCGGCCCCGACGGACCGGCCCTGGACCCCGATCCCTCACCGGTCGTGATGGTCTGCGCTTGGGCCTATCGGCGCCAGATCGCCGGCTGGTGAGGAGTTCGCCGTCGGCTACTTGTCAGCGCTGATCGCGAACCCCTTGAGGAACGAACGCTGCAGCAACACGAATGCCAGGGTCGGCGGGATCGAGGCGATCACCGCGCCCAGCATCAGTGGCCCGTAGGACTGACCGCCGCCGACATTGCGGAGCGTGCCGAGGCCGACCTGGACGACTTGGGACGACTGGTCGTTGATCACGATCCGGGGCCACAGGTACATGTTCCACGAGTAGAGGAACTGGATGACCGCGAGCGCCCCGATGACGTTCCACGACAGCGGGAGCAGGACCTTGAACAGGAACTGCAATGGGGTCGCGCCGTCGATCTGCGCTGCTTCGGACAGCTCAGTAGGCAGATTTGCGAAGTGTTGCCGAAACAGGAAGGCACCGGTTGCCGACGCCAGGAACGGAACCGTCAGGGCGAGCAACGAGTTGCTCCAACCGAGTCCCCCGACCACCTGGAACAGCGCGATGATCGAGATCTCGGTCGGCATCATCAACGTGACGAGCACGAACCAGAAGACCCACCACTTCGCCCGGAACTCCAGGTGCACGAACACGAGCCCGGCGAGCAGCGCCGTGATCGTCTTGCCGACGGTGATGACGATCGCCTGGATGGTGGAGTTGACCATGTAGGTGCCGAGCCCGCGTTGATTCCACACCACATCGAGGTTCTCCCTCAGGTTGCCGCCGGGGGTGAGCTGGTAGCGGAAGTACTGGCTGTTGTCCTGGGTGGCGACCAACATCGCGTACAGCAGCGGGAACCCGATCAGGAGACATGTCGCCATGAGCGCGAGGTGGGTGTACCACCGGTCGACGCGCGACTTCGGCTTCAACCATGTCGTGACGCGCTCAACTGCCATAGTTCACCCTTCGGCCCGTGGTGCGGAACTGCCATGCGGTCAGCGCAATGACCCCGGCGAACAGTATGAGCGACTGTGCGGCACCGCGGCCGAGATCGCGGCCGGGGATGGCGACTTCGTAGATCTCGTACATGGCGACGGTCGTGGCGCGGGCCGGACCACCGGCGGTCAAGTAGTCGATCGTGCCGAAGGTCTCGAAGAAGGCGTAGGTCACGTTGGTGACGATGAGGAAGAAGGTGATCGGCGACAGCGCCGGGATCACCACGTACCGGAACCGCTGGAGCGAGTTGGCGCCGTCGAGGGTCGCCGCTTCGAGCTGGTCGTTCGGCACGGTCTGCAGGCCGGCGATGTAGAAGAGCAGGTTGTAGCCGAGCGTTTTCCAGATGCTGGCGAGGACGACGACCAGCTGGGCAGCACGCGGGCTGTCACGGTAGTTCGGCAGCGCCAGTCCGAACAACTGATCGAGCCAGTGTTCGATGAGACCCGAGTTGGCGTCGAACATCACGAAGAACAGCAGGCCGGCGATCGGCGGTGAGATCGCGTACGGCCACACGAGCAGCGTCCGATACGCGCTGGCACCGCGAACGGGTTGGTAGGCGAGGTAGGCGATCGCCAGCGAGATCACCAGGCCACAGGCGACCGTGCCGATCGAGATGATCATCGTGACGATGAAGACCTGCTGGTAGGACGCATTCCAGAGCATCGCCAGCATCAGCAGGATGCCACCGACGCCGGCTGCCGACATCACCGACGACCACCTCTCGGTCGTGCGGCTGCCATGGCGGCCGAGCAGGCTCGCCCCGAAGAAGAGGCTGAGCGAGACGATCAGCGCAGCCAGCGTCCAGCCGGGCCGGCTGGGGCCGATCAACTCCGTGAAGTTGGATACGCAGCGGTCGACGCCACGCGGTGCGCCGAGACGCACGAGTTGGGTCGACAGGCTCAGTGTCTTGATCGCCGGCCAGTAGAGGAACACCACGAGGATGGTCAGCGTCGGAGCGAGGAGAACCCACGGCAGGAACGGGTGGCCGCGGAACACCCCGTGCGAGACGTCGTCGCTCCTGTGCGAGCGACCGGCGCTCGTGCTGGGATCGACGATGGTCATGGCCGTCCGGTACGCGATCGCTGCGGCGCCGACCATCAATGCGACACCGAACCACAGATCGGTGGTGGTCGCCTCCGGCTCGAAGGTGCAGAAATCGAGCGGCACCATCACGACGAGCGGTGCCAGGAGTCCAGCGAGGGCGCCGACCGCTGCACCCAGCACCAACGGCCGACCGAAGCGGCGGGACGCTCGTGCGACGACGAGCGCGCCGATCGCTGCGGTTGCGGCGACAACCGCACCCGCAGCGACGACGTTCACAGCGCAACCGTCACGCCTGCGGCCTCAAGCCGCCCGACGTGACGATACGACCAGTGCACGCCAGGCTCAACCGAACAGCTCGTTGTACTCATCGAGCAGACGCTGCGCCTCGGCGTCCGCATCCTCGAGTCGGGAGGCCGGATCGAGGTCGTTCACGAGGATGTCCTCGATCGCCTCGGTGATCACGTCGCGGATGTTGACGAAGTTGCCGAGCAGTGCGCCTGCAGTGGCCGGCGAAGCCGGCGCCGCAGCGAGCTGGTCGTTGGCGACTTTCGAGTTCGGGTTCTCGTCGAACCATCCTTCGTCCTCGAGCAGCGTCACGGCAGACTCGGTGATCGGGATGTAGCCGGTCACTCGGTGCCAGTCGGCGGCGTTCTCGGGGCTGTTGAGGTAGTTCAAGAACGCCAGTGCGGCATCCTGCTCGCCTTCGTCGAGACCGTCGACGAGCCACAGCGTTGCGCCCCCGATGATGTTGCCTCCACTGTCGAGCCGGTCGCCGTTCCGAGGCATGAATGCCGACTCGACCTCGAAGCCGCCGTTCTTGCCCTCGTCGGTCAGCAGGGTCGTGTCGGATGACGAGTAGATGAGGAACGGCAGGGCCTGTGCGGCGAAGAGGTCGTAGGTGCCGCCCCAGTCGCGCTGGGTGCCGGTGTACACGTAGATGCCGTCGTCTTCGAGGCCGGCCCACCATTCGAGGTAGTCGACCATCGCGTCGGAGGTGAGGTCGATGTCGGTGGCTCGGCCGCTGCGACCGTTGTCATTGTCGACCAACGTCGCGCCCTGCTGGGCGATCGACTGCTCGATGAACCACGAGTGATTCGGCCAGGTGACGCAGTTGTCGGTGGCTGCGGACGAGGCGAGGAACTGCTCGCAGGCCGCCTCGAGCTCGTCCCACGTGGCGGGCGTGCCCTCGACGCCGGCGGCATCGAGCAGGGTCCGGTTGACGAACAACGTCGCCGAGGACGTGTTCCACGGCATCGACTTGAACTCGCCGTCGAGCGTGTAGTAGTTGCGCGCCGACTCGACGACGTCATCGAGCACCACGGGCACGCCGAGGATCTCCTCGCGCCCGGCGATCGCCGTTTCGACGCTGGTGAAGATCGGCTCGTTCGAGGAGTTGACGGCATCCTGCGCGTCCGTAGTTGCAGCCTCGAAGTACTGCACGACGGCGGGTGGCGTGCCCTGGTCGACGGCGAGCAGCGTGGCGTCGAACAGCGACTCGTAGTCGGCGTAGCCCTGGATGACGATGTTGTAGCCGTCGATCTCCTCGTTGAACCGGTCTGCGACGTCCTGGGTCCAGTCGAGTCGGTTGTCGGTGAAGGCGATCCACACGTTCACGTCGACATCACCGTCGGTGGCCGAGGCATCGGTCTCGGTGGCCGAGGCATCGGTCTCGGTGGCCGGGCCATCGGTCTCGGTGGCCGGGGCACCGGTCTCGGTGCCTGACGAGTCGTCGTCGGAACCGCAGGCGGCGAGCACGAGCGCAACGGACAGTACCGCTGCGAGCGCACGCAAGAATCGGAAATTCGGTCTCATTGTGGTTCACTGCCTTTCAAGTGCCGCGCAGCGTTCGACGCAACACAGCGACTATCGGATTGACGGCCGCACCGTAGGCCGACGACCTGAGCGGTGAGCGACGGTGGGTTGAACGCCGGGCGAACCCCAGATGACGATGTACCAACTTGCCGCACCCCGGCTCGCCGTCCTCGTAGTCGATCGACACATGCAAGCTTGTCCAGCCGAGGCCACCGAAGTCCGGGTTGTCTCCGGGGTCGAAGACACTGACGTAGCGGGAGCCCGTGAGCTCCGGCGGAATCGCATGGGAGGGGAGGCGTCCGTTTCCTCGGCGGCAGGTCGGCCAGCACGTCGATGCGGCCAACCCGGACCGGGCCGTCGAGGACAAGACCCCCATCGGAGAACACGGTGACCGGCGCACCCTCAAGCCAGAACTCCACTGCGTCGACAGTTGAGAACTCCGTGAGCGTGTAGACCACCTGGGCCAGCGTCGACGGCATGGAGAACGAGCCAGCGTGGCATTGGTGGCCACGTTGGCACCGTGCGGATGTGACGGGCCGCCGGAGGGCCCGTTGATCGCTCGCCGCCCCAGTGGTTCGGCCGCCAGAGGCGAAGGTCCGCCTACCCCGCCCTTCAGGTCGACGATGACGGCCGGACCCCACCGGATTCACCGATCCGGAGGGATCCCGGCCGCCGCCGACTGGCCGGGGCCCGAGCCACAAGGCGTCACCTGGGCCACCAAGGCCCTCTCAGGTCGCCCACCAGTCACCGTCTACGCAGCAGTCCCCGCGATCCGGCCTGGCTCGACTGAGGGGGATCTCCAGGGCTCGCCGACACCGAGCGGTGGCGTCGCCGGCGCAACGTGAGCCACGACGACCATCAGCGGGCGGTGATGCCCCCGTCGATCACCAGCTCGGAGCCGGTCACCCACGTCGACTCGTCCGACGCCAGGTAGAGCACACCCCAGGCCACGTCCATGGGCACACCGGGCCGACCGAGCGGATGGGCCTCGGCCAAGGCATCGAAGAAGGCGTCACGATCACCGGTGTTGTCGCCGAGCAACTGCACCATCGGCGTCCAGGTGTAGCTCGGGTGCACCGAGTTGATCCGGATGTTGTACCCCTGGGTGGCCACATGCAGCGCCGCCGACTTGGTGAACAGGCGCACCGCCCCCTTCGAGGCGTTGTAGGCGGCGAGGTTCTCGATACCGACCAGGCCGGCGATCGAGGAGATGTTCACGATCGAACCGCCCTGCGGATCCTGCTCCTTCATGGCCTTGATGGCGGCCCGGGTGCCCAGGAAGACGGCCTCGCTGTTGATGGCGTTGACCCAACGCCAATCCTCGAGCTCGGTGTCTTCGACGTTGGCGTCGAGGACGACGCCGGCGTTGTTGACGCAGATGTCCAGTCGCCCATGACGGGCGACGATGTCCTGCACGGTCTGCTCCCACAAGGCCTCGTCGGTCACATCCTGGTGGACGTACTCCGCCGATCCGCCGGCGTCGTTGATCGACGTGGCCAGGGCATGGCCCTCATCGTCGAGCACGTCGCTCAGGATGACGGTGGCACCCTCGTCGGCCATCGTCCGGCCGGTGGCCTCGCCCAACCCTCTGGCTCCCCCGGTGATCAGCGCCACCTTGCCTTCAACTCGTCCCACGGTTTTCCCCCGACCTCTCTCGAATGCGGCTGTGTTTCGGACCCTAGGACCAGGCTGCGGACGACGAACCTGCCCAACGCATCACCGCTGGGGGTGCATTCGCGCCAGCAGGACGGAGATCGCTCCCATCGTCGAAGACCCTCCGTCTAGACTTGGGTCGGCGATGGAAGGCGACAGGGGAAAGCCGGGGATGCGGATCCTGGTGGTCGACGACCACCAGCCGACCCGCGAGCTGATGCGATTGACCCTGACCTCGCTCGGTCACTCGGTCACCAGCGCAACCACCGTGGCTGAGGCGCTGGAGCGTCTCGACGACGACACACCGGACGTCATCCTGTCCGATCTGACCTTCCCCTCGACCGCTGACGATGGGCACGACCTGGCCCGAGCGGTCCGCTCACATGCCACCGCAGGCGAGATCGGTCTGCTGGCCGTCACCGGCAGCGCCCTGCCGGGGCAACGCCAGGCCGCCCTCGACAGTGGCTTCGACGGGGTCCTGGTCAAGCCCTTCGACCTCGAGGCGCTGATCGAGCAGATCCAGGCCGTCGGTGGGGACCGGTGACGGATGATGGCGCTCGGTTGATGAGGCCAGGAGTCCATCGACCGCCTCGATACAGGCGGCGACATCGAGCGGCTTGGTCATGATGCGGTCGGGGCTCGGTGTCCCCACCGGCACCGTGCCGGGGCCTGCGGTGAGGACCACCACCGGGATCGAAGCGGTGTGTGGCCGCCCTCGGAGGGCTCGGAGCACGTCCCAGCCCGTCCCGTCGGGGAGGCTGATGTCGAGCAGGACCGCGTCGAGGCAGCCGGTCCGGACGGTGGCGATCGCATCGGCCACGGTGCCAACGACCCGAACGGTCAGGCCGGGTCGGAGGGCCAGGGCCGCGGTCAGGACCTGAGCACTGGCGAGGTCGTCCTCGACGAGGAGCAAGACACCTGTGGTGGTCGCCGCCTCGTCGGCCGTCGGGAGCCACCTGTCGCTCTCGCCTCTGGAGGGCGTCACTCCGGTCGATCCCGGCCGACCCGGCAGGTCGACCCAGAAACAGCTGCCCTGACCCGGGCTGCTGTCGACCCCGATCCGTCCGTGCATCTCCTCGACCAGTCGGGCCGCAACCGACAGGCCGAGCCCCGTTCCCTCGGGGCCGGGCTCGATGGCGGGTACCAACCGCTGGAAGGCCTGAAAGAGGCCACCGAGCGCCTCGGCCGGTATCCCCGGTCCGGAGTCGAGCACATTGAGCCGCACCGTGCGGTCGGCCGTGCTGCTGACAATGACGCCGACCTTCCCCCCGGACGGGGTGAACTTCACCGCATTGCCCAGCAGGTTGATCAGTACCTGTCGGAGGCACTGGCGGTTGGCCTGGAGCACCGCCGGGCCGCCGAGAGGCGCCGAGAGGGGGGCGAGTGCGAACCCGACGTGGGCCTCGACGCCGCGGTGCAGGGTGATGTCGCGCGAGTTGGCCAGCGGCCACACGAGCTGCATCGCCTCGTCGAGGACGGCATCGGCGTCGAGATCCTCGATCGATATCGAACGCTGCCCTGCTTCGATCTGGGACAGGTCGAGCAGTTCGTTGATCAGATCGAGGAGATGCTGGCCGGCGGTCATGATGTGCCCGACACTCTCGGCCCGTTGGTCGGCGTCGAGGTCGAGCAGCTTCATAACCTGGGCGAAGCCCAGCATGGCGTTCAGCGGCGTGCGCAGCTCGTGGCTGACCACTGCCAACAGGTCGCTCTTGGCCCGGCTGGCGGCTTCGGCCGCCTCCCGGGCTCGACGCTCGGCGGCGTGACGTCGGCTGGCGGTGATGTCCCGGACCTCGATGTGAAAGTAGGGCTGCTGGTCGTCGTCGGTGGTGATCAACGAGGTTCGCACCGACACCCACAGCAGCTCGTCGCCCTGGCCCGACACGATCGGGACCTCGAGCGGCTCGTGATCGACGTCACCCCTCTGGCCCGGTGCGGCCAGCAGTCGGCTCCAACCGGCGACCACCCGCCGACGATGCCCGGGGGCGACCAGGTCGAGCACATTGCCGTCGCTGAGGCGGTCGACGTCGGTGTCGAGCATGGCGCACAGCGCCGGGTTGACCATGAGGAACGAGCCGTCCAGCCGGACCAGGGCCATGCCGGCCGTCACCCCGTCGAAGGCGCCGCGGAACCGTGACTCGCTCTCGGCCAGCGCATTGAACAATCGGTGGTGGCCGATGGCGATAGCGGCCAGATAGGTGAAGCGGGAAACCAGTCGGATGGCCGTCTCGTCGGGTTCCCACACCTCGGGTCGGTAGACGGCGAAGGTGCCCAGAACCGCGCCTCCTTCGGCGGCCAGGATCGGCGTCGACCAACACGACCGCAGCCCATGGGCCAGGGCCACATCGCGGAAGTCGATCCAGTGGGGGTCGCTCTCGACGTCGGTGGCGATGATCGGGCGGCCCAGGTGGGCCGCAGTGCCGCACGACCCCTGCCCGTAGCCGACGGCGACACCGTCGATGGCCTTGCGGTAGGGCTCGGGCAGGCCAGCCCCGGCGCAGTGGTTCAGGCACCGCCGGTCGTCGAGGAGGAGGACCGAGCACTTCGTTCCCGGTAGCTGCTGCTCGATGGCGGTGACGATGGCCTCCAGCGATTCAGCCAGCGGGGCATGACGGAGCACCCCTTCGAGGATGTCGGCCTGGACCCCCAGCCGGTCGGGCGGCACCGAGACCGCACCCGAGGGTGAGCCATCGTCCAGGATCGGCAGCGACAGATGGATGACGGAGCAGTCGGTGTCACCATCGTTCGAGCGGTCGACCTCGAAGCGACCCCCGAGGTCGGTCACCAGGTCGCCGAGCTCGATGAGTTCGGACTCACCCCCGCTGCTGCCGGCCCCGCCCGTCGATCGCCGACGGGGTACGCCGGTACCGCGTACCGTCAGGCTGACTGTCCCCCCTGGACCGAGTCGGACATCGATCCGCTGGGTCACGGCCGAGCGCCGACCGTACTGCACCAGCTCCTCCAGCAGTCGGTCGAGGCGGTGCTCGTCGGCCAGGACCCGAACCGACGACGTCGAGTCGTACACGACCACATCGGGCTCGGCGGTGGCCACCTGATGGAGCACGGTCGACAGGTCGACGGGGCGGAGCGCGGCCGGTTGGATCGCCCCGACCTGAGCGGCTCGCCCCGCGTGGACGCCGGCATCGGCGGCCTGGGTCCGGATCTGGTGAAGGAGTCGTCCGTTGCGCTGGTCGTCGGCGATGGCCAACTCGGAGGCCAGGTTGATGGCCCCCAACGCCTGGCCGAGGTCGTGGGTCGAGCGCTCCAGCGCCCGACGCTTGCCGGTCCGTCGGGCCGCCAGCGACATCGCAGCGCTGATGGCGATGGCCAGCCCCGGCGTGTCGTGACGCCCCCCGGCAGCCAGATCGACCGTCGGCACGACGACGTCGGCCCCCGCGCAGCGAGCCAGGACCGCGTCGGCCGAGTCCGAGGCCTCGACCAGAGCCACGATGGCCGCATCGGGCCAGGCCGAGCGAGCCGCGGCCGCCTCATCGGCGCCGATGACGACCCGACACTCCCCCTGCTTCCTGTCCTGCCCTGTCCCCACTAGGGTCTCTTTCATGTCTCGGTGGCCGACATGCTTCGCCGTCGCAGGGTCGTTGGTGGTTCCCCGGTGCCGCAGCTGAACGAGTCGAAGAAGATCAGAATCCTCATCGTCGACGATCACCGAGTCTTAGCAGAGCTACTGGCCGAAGCACTAGCGACGGCCTACGACATCTCGGTCCTCGGGACCGTCGGCACCAGCGCCGAAGCGGTGGCGACAGCCGAGGCGGTCCGTCCCGACGTCGTCATCCTCGACTACGACCTCCCCGATGCCGAGGGCACCGCCGCCCTCGACGCCCTCCGCGCCGCAGTGCCGGCAGTCAAGATCCTCATGCTGACCTCGTACTCGAGCCCGGTGGTGTTGAACGAGGTCATGGACGCCGGAGCCGAC
Source organism: Acidimicrobiales bacterium (assembly GCA_050330635.1). Classification (GTDB taxonomy): domain Bacteria; phylum Actinomycetota; class Acidimicrobiia; order Acidimicrobiales; family SZUA-35; genus CADEDH01. Next base: position 17,812 of record JBHJNQ010000063.1, read on the forward strand.
GGCTTCGTGACCAAGCGGAACGGGTCGGCGGAGATCCTCGCCGCCGTCCGGTCCGTCGCCTCCGATCTGACCCCGGTCTCGGCCGACATGCTCCGCTCGGTCGTTGGCAACAGCGCCGGAGCCACCGGTGCCGACCTGACCGAGCGCGAGCTCCAGGTCCTGCGGATCGCGTCGAAGGGTCGCAGCAACAAGGCCATAGCCGAGGAGCTGAACCTGAGCGTCAACACGGTCCGGAACCACATGCAGCACGTCCTGACCAAGCTCGGCGCCCACTCGAAGCTGGAAGCCGCCGCCATCGGAGCCCGGCTCGGCATCCTCCGCCGCTGAGCGAAGACCGGGTGTCACCTCGCACCTGGATGGTGCATTGGCATCAGGGGGAATGGAGCGATCGTGTCTTCTGTCCGGACGGCGGCCCGAGTCAGGCTGAGAGCACACTTGCGCCCGGCGCGGTGGCCACCGATCCGTGGCCACCGATCCTGGCCGACGACGAGAACGGCCGCGGCTCGTGGCCGATGACGACAAGGAGACGGTGATCCCATGAAGCTCGCCCTGTACCTGCCGAACTTCCGCGACGAGGTGACCGTCAAGGAACTCGAGGACCTCACGATGCTGGCCGAGGACCTCGACTTCGACTCCGTCTGGACCCTCGACCGGATCGTGGTGCCCGAGGCATCGGATCGCGAGGAGCTGGTCAACTCGTTCGGGATGATGGAGGGCTTCCCCAAGGCCTTGCCGGTGTCGGCTCGCGGGCAGTGGTACCAGGGATGGCCGCTCATCCCGTGGCTGGCGGCCAAGACCTCCAAGGTCCGGATCGGGATGAGCATCACCGACACCCCGTACCGGGCCCCCGGCGTCTTGGCGGCCGAGATCGCCACCGTCGACCACCTCTCGGATGGTCGGGTCAACGTTGGTGTCGGCGCCGGCTGGATGCCCGAGGAGTTCGCAGCGGCCAGCGCCTCCCACATCTACCCCAAACGACACAAGCACGTGCGGGAGACCATCGAAATCATGCAGGGGATCTGGACCAACGAGCTGTTCGAGTACCACGGGGAATTCGCCGACTTCGACAGCTGTGGCTTCGGCGCCAAGCCGCTGCAGGATCCACACCCACCGATCTTCTTCAGCGGCCTCAAGGACCCGAAGCGCTCGGCCAACCGGATCGCCAAGTACAACCTCTCCGGATGGATCGGCATCCAGGACACACCCGAGGAGCTGGCCAGCTGGCGGGGGCCGATCCAACACGAACTGGAGGAACTGGGGAGCCCGAACGCGATGGACAACCTGGAGCTCTGCAGCATGTACTGGTTCGTCATCACCGACGAGGCGTCCGATCAGTCACCCATGGGCAAAGGCAGCAACATCCTGATCGGCACCGAGGCGCAGATCACCGACAACCTCAAGTGCCTCAAGGAGGCCGGGTTGACCATGCCGCTGATCTGGCCTCCCTTCACCGACGTGCCGGTGTCGAAGACGCTCGACGACCTCAAGCGCCTCAATGACGAGATCCTGCCCAAGGTCAACGCCGCCTGACAGTGACTGACGCCGACCGCTCCAGGACCCCAACGAGCCTGTGACCTACAGGTAGAGATGCGGTTTTGCGGCTCCGGGGGTGAGGCTCGAACTCACGACCCACTGATTAACAGAACGCAGACCCGTGTAACCGCCTGGTGACCATGGTTGACCGCCACGACTCCAGATTGCCTGTGATCAGGGGATTCGTCTGATTTCGACGTGCCGACAGTTGCCGCTGGTGACCGCCTTTCCCGGGGCGGATGTTCTCACCGTGTTCTCACTGCCGGTCAGCGTCGCCACGGACCGGTAACAAGCGGTCCGGGATCTCGTCGTCTGACGACGCCAGGTCCCGTACCGCAACGGCCTCATGGCCGGCGGCATTCGGCATCTCCGCGAGCCGGGGCGACACATTGGCATCGACGAGAAACCTCACGCCGAGCGCGTGAGCGGCAACTCGCGCTCTTTCACCGCCTCGGCGGCGTAGGCGAGTGCAGCCGGAATGTCCTCAGCCTCCAGATCCGGGAAGTCCGCCAGGATGTGCTGATGTGCTCCGCCGTACGGCCCGCCGCCAACTGGCCGAGGACCGTTGCCGCCGGAATGCGGAGCCCCCGGATGCACGGGGCGCCCCGCATCTTCTGGAGATCGCTAGTGATCCGTTCGAACTCCATCCCCCCAGGGATACGCCAGGCCTGGTTTGACCGCCCGGGCCCTTCACAGCGACCGAGGGCCCTGTACAGCCAGCGCCGTCTGCGCCATTCGCAGCGAGAAGCGCCCGGAGTCGTCCCGAGGATCGCCCAGGTCAGCCGACCGCACCAACGGAGAGTCGGGTCAGCTGGCCGGGGTGCCGGGCTGATCGAGATCGGCGGCGGTGAGGGTGGCGGCGAGTAGGGCTCGTCCTCGGGAGATTCGGGATTTGACGGTGTCGATTTTGATGTCGAGGAGTTGGGCGATGTGGTGGTAGGTGTGGCCGTCGATGTCTCGGAGTCTGACTGCCTCGCGGTAGTGGTCGGGGAGTTGGTTGATGGCGGCGTGGAGGTCGGTGTTGGTGGCGATGAGTGAGCTGAGCCGGCGGGCGGTGGTGTCGAAGGTTTCGGGGGTCTGGTCGAGGCTGTTGGTGTCTCGCCGGCGGCGGAGGTGGTCGATGGCGGTGTTGCGGGCGATGGTGTTGAGCCAGGTGGTGAACGCGGCGTCGCCTCGGTAGGTGCCGATGGATCGGGCGATGGCGATGAGGACGTCCTGGTGGGCGTCGTCGACTTCGGTGTTGTCGACCAGGACCAGTCGGATGGTCCGTCGGGCGAGGTGATGGTCTTCGATCAGCTGTAGCAGGGCGCCGAGGGCGGCGGCCGATGACGGCGCCGCGAACGCCAACTGGCGGAGCACCCCAGCTCGGTCGTTGTTGTCCATTCGGGTGAAGGTCTCGAGTAGGCGCCGCAGTGCGCCGCTGTTCCCATTGGCGATCTCAGCGACCAGCCCATCGAGAGACCCGGCCTCCGCCCTGTTGTCTGCCGTTCGGTCCCGCTCCGCCACAGCACGCAACGATAACCGACCGTTCTCGACGGGGTGGGCCGATCGACGGCCGAAGCCGAGGCGGGGCGTGGGTTTAGGGGCGGCCAGTAGGGTTGGGGTGATTTTGAGCGGGCGGGGGTTGGTGTGACGGAACAGCCGGGACAGCGGTTGGGGCACTACCGGTTGGTGCGCCCGGTGGGCACGGGTGGGTTCGCCACGGTGTGGGAAGCTGTTGATGAGCGCCTCGATGGTCGGGTGGCGGTCAAGATCCTGGCCGACAATCACGCCATCGACCCCGACATCCGGGAGCGGTTCCTCACCGAAGCGCAGTTGCTCCGCCGTCTGGCCTGCGAGGCCGTTGTCGCTGTCTACGACGTTGGCGAGACCCCGGATCGTCAACCGTTCATCGTGTTGGAGTTCGCCGACGGTGGTGACCTGGGCTCGAGGTACGAGGCCCGCCGCAGCACCGGTGTCACCCCGACGAGAGCCGACCTCCATACCGTGGCCGACGCCCTGGCAGCGGCGCTGGGCGTGGCGCACGCTCGGGGGCTGGTCCACCGTGACATCAAGCCCGGCAACCTTCTGATCGCCTCCCCGCCGGGTGCCGGCCCCGGCCGGCCGGGCACCGCTCGGGTGTTGTTCGACCAGGGCGAGTTCGTACTGGTTGGAGATCTCGGGTTCGGTAAGGACCTCTTGGCGAAATCGGGGCTCACGGTGGGGGGCGGCACCGAGGGGTTCAACGCCCCCGAGCAGCGGACCCGGTTCACCCACATCGACGCCCGAGCCGACATCTACGGCGCCTCCGCGGTCCTGTACTGGCTCGCCACCGGCACCACCCCAGCCGCCCGCAACGACCGCAGCCACATCGAACAGCTCGTGTTCAACGGTGTGGGCGACGAGGCGGCGGCCGCGATCGCTCGGGGCCTGGCACACGACCCCGACGCCCGCTACGCCACCATCGAAGGGTGGCACGCCGCCATCACCACCCAACCACCATCGCGCAGCGAGCCGGCGGGGTTGATCGTCGCCGACAACGTCGTCTTCGGGCCCCCGCCAGCGACCCTCGACTGGCCCTTCCCTGACGGCCCCGGACCCGAACCCGATCCCCCGGCCACGACCCGAGCCCCGTCCGGGTCGGCCACTGTCATCCAGCAACGATCCACTGGCTCTCGCCAGCAGTCGGCCTCGTCTGGCCGGCGTCGCCGGGTGGCCCGTTGGCTCCAACTGGTCGCCGCTGTGGTGGCCGGCGGGGCGCTTGGCGCAGGGGCGGTGATCGCAACCGACTTCCGCCCCGAGCTCGGTGGTGGTGTCACGTCGTTGCCTGACGGGCGGGTCCAGGTCCAGCGATCGCTCGGCGACCTCGATGCCACGGTCACCGGCCCGTCCCGGGTGGTTGCTGGTCAACCAGCGGTGTTCGAGGCCGCCACGGATGGGGCCGTGTCGTACCAGTGGTTCCGCCCCGACGGTGGCATCGACGCTGGCCCCACGCTCACCGTGGTGGCCGACGGCAGCGGCCCAGCGCAGGTCACCCTCGTCGCCAGCGACCAAGCGGGGCAGACCATCACCGTCGAGTTCCCCTTCACCATCGACAGCCCCTGACCACGGCCCCCGACACCACCGGTCGAAATCAGGCGACCACGCTGTGGCCATCAACCGCCTCGCCCACCATCAGCTCAGCGAGCACCGCGTCGCCGGTGGCGGGGGTGGCGAGCGTAAGCGGGGCAGTCGGGTGGTCAGCGGCGGAGGGGGCGGTGACGAGCAGAGCCAGGTAGCGGTTGAGGGGGGCCAGTTTCGGGTTGGCGTTGGGCCGCTGATGATGGGGTACGAACCGGTAACGGCAGCCCGCCGTCTCCGGGCACCCATCAACCTTGGTGATCTGGTGGCTGTCGATCAGCGCCTGCAACTCACCCAACTCGACAGGGCCCAGATGGTGACGAAGACCAGTGGCGCTCTGGGGCCCGTGGGCGTGCAGGAACCGGACGACGGGATGCGGTTCCGGTCGCAGAGCCAACTCACCCAACAACCAGGCCATCTCGTCTTTCAGGTCATCCCGTTCCCGCTCGAGTCCACCGAGCCGGTCGCGAGCGGCGTCGTGGGCGCACTGGAGCCGGGCCACGGCCCGGGTCACGTTCACCAGATCCCGATGCGTGACACCATTCATCAACCCCGTGTTGGCCTGGCGAACCTTCGAGGCCCGCAACTGTCGCTGCTGACTGAACGACCAGACCACGACCACAGCCATCACCAACGCCAGCCCCATCACAAGAGCACCAGCAAGAATCCGGACCATGACGGGCACCTCCAGACACGGGGTCAACCACAACAAGTACGCAGGGTGCGCGGGCACCCCAACCGGAGATGTGCTGGCCCTCCCCGTCCGCCGTAACGAGAAGGAACCAGCACGATCCCGTGGACCAGGAGCACCGTCTACGACGACCGAACCCCCAACCCGTTGAGTTCAAACATATACGCATACGTTTTAAGCGCAAGAGGTTGCGACGAGACAGTCACGACGCCCACCCTCGGGCCCAACCAACCCCGCTGGTGATGGCTACGGGCTGGTTATGGTTGGGTCGAGCACGACGCGGATGTTGCGGAGCTCGATCACGTTGTCGTTGTTCATGCGGGCCTCTATCACGTAGAACGCGTTGATCGATCTGAACGTGCCATCGAGGTAGCGCTTCCGGGGATCGTCGGAAGCACCGTCGAGCTGGTCCCAACGCTCCGCAAACTCGGATCGGGCCAGGTCAAGATGTTGAGCGACAAACTCGACCTCAGCATCAACACCGCCGATGATGTCGGCAAGAGCGTACTGGAGACGATTGTACAGGATCGGGTTGACCCTGGTGGGGTGGGTCACGACCCGGTGATCGAGCCCGGCAACTCGTCGATCGAGGCGACCGTGCTGCGCTCAGCCGCGATATCAGCAGCCACATAGCTACGGGCCCGGCGCTCAGCGTCGAGGCCAACGGGGCGCCACATCAGATCGTCGTCAGCCATATCGGTGACGAGAGCATCAATGATCTGATCTCGGACGGTGGCCACTGCGGAAATCATAGACGACTCAGGTTTCGGATGTAGGCGAACAGACCCCACGCCACGGAATCGGGCCGGAGGAATGGATGGTGCATCGTGGGCCCTCGGCGCTCGATGGCGGGACCGAAACCGCCGGGAGTCATGTGTCTACGCCGTCAATTGAGCTCGAGAACAGCGAACCCGCGGCTGGTGGCCACTCCGACGAGCGATCCGGTACCGCACACGGCGTTGCCCGTGGCAAGAAGCGGAATCCGGGCCACGGGGGTCCCGGTGGTTGGGTCCCAAACCCGCACCGTGGCATCCCAACTGGCGGAGGCCAGCAGTAGGCGCCCGTCGGGTGTGGACCCGAACGCCACCCCGGACACCCTGCTGGTGTGGCCGGTGAGGGGCGGGCCCACGGGGGTCCCGGTGGCCGGGTCCCATACCCGCACCGTGTGATCCCGACTGGCGGAGGCCAGCAGTAGGCGCCCGTCGGGTGTGGACCCGAACGCCACCCCGGACACGTAGTTGGTGTGGCCGGTGAGGGGTTGGCCGACGGGGGTCCCGGTGGCCGGGTCCCAAACCCGCACCGTGGCATCGGCACTGGCGGAGGCCAGCAGTAGGCGCCCGTCGGGTGTGGACCCGAACGCCACCCCGGACACGATGCTGGTGTGGCCGGTGAGGATCCGTCGGCCGCCGGCGGCCACCGGAGCGGGTGGAGGCGGCACCGTCGTGTGGTCGAACGCATCCGGGTCCCATACCCGCACCGTGTCATCGGCACTGGCGGAGGCCAGCAGTAGGCGCCCGTCGGGTGTGGACCCGAACGCCACCCCGTACACGCTGTCGGTGTGGCCGGTGAGGGGCGGGCCCACGGGGGTCCCGGTGGCCGGGTCCCAAACCCGCACCGTGTCATCCCAACTGGCGGAGGCCAGCAGTAGGCGCCCGTCGGGTGTGGACCCGAACGCCACCCCGGACACGCTGCTGGTGTGGCCGGTGAGGGGTTGGCCCACGGGGGTCCCGGTGGCCGGGTCCCAAACCCGCACCGTGTCATCGGCACTGGCGGAGGCCAACAGTAGACGCCCGTCGGGTGTGGACCCGAACGCCACCCCGGACACCCTGTCGGTGTGGCCGGTGAGGGGCAGGCTGAAGTTCGTCGGTCGGTACCGGACGGCGACGGGTGACCATGAGCTCCCGAGTCGGGTCACCGGTGCTGGGCCCTGTTCGGACATCGAGGTGAACGACAGCATCGGGGCTCGATCAGCCGGTCGGGCGTCGGTGAACTCGTGGGAGATGCGGAGATAGGTTTCTCGCGCTCGGCGTTCGGGTGCGTCGGGGTCGGCTGGGTCGAGTAGGAGCGCCGTACGCAGGGCAGCCGGTTCCGCCATCAGCGGGTAGCGATCGAGGGCTAGCAGTTCGGTGGCCCGGCCGGCCCTTTCGGCGTGAGCTGGAAGGTGGCGGAGCAGGTAGGGGTCGGCCACGTCCCACGCATCGTTGCCGATGGCGACGAGGGCGTCGACGATGGCACTGTGGACATCGGCAGGGGAGGTCACTGCTGGTCTCCCGTCATCTCCTGGCGCAGGAACTCGGCGTAGAACTGGTGGTAGAGCCGGTAGACGGTCCGACCGTCGTCACCGGCCTCGAGCAGGTAGAACCCGGCCGTACGGAGCAGCCAGGTGATGTCGTCATCGGTGTAGGTGGACCCGGAGCCGAACCGGTGGGCCAGTTCGGTGGCGATCGCCGGCCAGATCTCGTGGCGGGGCAGGCCGGCGCCCTGGGCCCATGCCAATGGGCGGAGCAGCTCCCGCACCCGGGTTCGATTCGGCTCCGGGAACCGGTCGAGATCGGCCCGGAGTGCGCCGGTCAAGCCGGTGACGAGCTCGTCGGCCCAGTTGGGATCGGTGCCCATCCAACGGGGTCCCCGATCCCGGACGAGGCGGCTGTGGAGCCGGGCAGCCAGAAAGCTGCCCTCGGCCCTTTCGGCGATCAGGTCGGCGGCCTCTACGGCCAGGTCTGGCGCGCCATGGAATGGTGAATCGGCGCCGCCGTCGAGCAAGCGCCGCAGGGCGTAGCCGGCAACGTCGTTCCTGGTGGTTGGTTCGTTGTCGAGGTCGTGGATCTCGTGATCCTGGGCATTGATCGCCGCCAGCAGGGGGCCCTTGCCGCCGATCGTCGCTGGCGTGGCGAACGCGTCGCGGGTGTGGCGGGTGCCGACCATGATCCGCATCCCGCCCACCCGGCTGAGCGGGGCCACGATGTTGCGGGCGATGCCGTGCATGTCGTCGGGCGACTTGGCCTCGTCCAGGGCGTCGAGCATGAGGGTGATGGGCTTGGGTGCCCGGTCGAACGCTGCCACCAGGAGGGCCGGATCGAGCACGTCATCGACGGGGATCCTGAAACGGTCCGCCAACACGGTGGCCACGTTCAGGGTGGTGAGCCCGTGGGCGTGGATCACCAGATCGAACGCTCCCTCCTCTGGCACGGTTGCGGGGTCGACATCGGCGAGGGCGGCGGCGATCTCGGCCAGGCGGCGATCGTTGGGGTCGGCCAACGTCGCCAACCGACCGAGTACCGCTGACTTCCCTGTGCCCGGGGCGCCGGTGACCACGAACAAGCCGCCCGTGGACTCCCTCAGCCACGCCACTGCTCGGCGCAACACGTGTTCACGGCCGGTAAAGAACCACCCGTGCTCGCCGACGTCGAGGCCTCGCGACTTCGGCCCGAAGTGTTCGGTGCTGTCGGCCCGACGCAGGGCGGCCCTGGCCTGGATCGCCGTGTCGGCTGCCACCGGCCTGGCTGTGGCGTTCCAGCACGGGTTGGGGATGCGGCGCCCGACCTTGCCGATCGGGACATAGTGGGTGCGGGCCTGGATCCCGTGGGCCGGTTGGCGGAATACGGCATCGATGGCTTTCGCTACGGATTCCGGGTGGATCAGCTGGTCGTGCTCGGTCCAGTCGTAGGCGCCATCCAGCTCGGCGGGCGGTCCCTGCTCCAGTACCTGGCGCAGGGCGATCACGAAGGCGCCGTCCTCGGCCGGGGTGAATGTCGACGAGGTCAGAATGGCCACGTAGCGGTCTTCGTCGGGTGACTGCCCTTTCAGTGCCTCGGCCAGTTCCCGGCTGACTTTGTCGGCGGCGTGGCCGGCGAAGCAGCAGTCGAGGATCAGGGTCACCCGGGGGATGGGGGTCTTCGTGAGCCATTCGCTCATCTGGGCCGCCGAGACTGCGTTCTCCATCGAGAGGTTGGCCTGCGGTGAGTTGGTGGTGATCAGGTAGTACCCGTCCTCTACGTGGCCGTGGCCGGCCCAGTAGAGCACCAACTCCTCGTACAGATTGCCGGTATCGAGGAGCCACCCTGCGAGCTCTTTGCGCGCCTGGGCGGCGAAGCCGCCTTCGCGTAGATGGGTGAGCTCCGGCTGGTAGCCGTGGGCGGTGAAGAGCCGTTCGACATAGTTCACATCGCCGGCCACGTTGGGTAGGTGGTCCCATCCGTGGCGGTAGTCGCCGAATCCCAGCGCCACGAACGCCCGCCGCCTCTCCTGTGTCCCTCCTTCGGACCCGACCATCGACGCCGAGGCTAGTGTGGCCAGGCGCCGACCAAGGAGCCTACGCTCGTCAAAGCCGGCAAAACCGATCGTGGTGACGTCAACCGGGCCGGCTAGTGCTTTGGCCAGTAACGTTCGCGCGGGTTGGTTAGGCGGCGGCTTGTGATGCTGATCGGCCCCATCGTCTGCCTTTCTCGGCTCTGATCCGGGCTCGTTCTCGGCGTTGGGCGGCGAGGAGTTCGGGGGCTCGGGCGTTGGCGTTGCGCCAACGTAGGTAGGCGTGGAGGCGGCGGGTCAACACGACGTGGTTCGGGTGGTGGGAGTTGTTCAGCACGAACTCTCGTAGCGGTCCGAAGTGGGCTTCGATCGGGTTGGCCCAGGAGCTGTAGGTCGGGGTGAAACACAACTCGACCCGGTTCTTGGCGGCCCAGGCCCGGATCTTGGTGCCCTTGTGAGCGGAGAGATTGTCGAGGATCACGTAGATCCAGCCGCCATCGGGGCGACAAGCCCGGATGGTCTTGAGCGCCGCCAGCGTGTTGAGGGCCGACTTCTTTTTGTGGACCACTCCCCACAACTCGTCGTCGCCGACCGAGTAGCAGGCATGGAACTGCCGGACCCCGTGAAGCTTGTGGTAGTTCGCCGGCTGACGCTGGGGCCGGCTGGCCGGCGCCCAGCACGACCCGCCCACGGGGCGGATGGTGAGCGGCCCGAACTCATCGAACGCGAACGTCCGGTCCGGGTGGTGCTCCAAGGCGAACTCGATCCGGTCCAACTTGGCGTCACGGTCAGCGTCGTTGGATTCCTTCCAGGTCTTGGTCCGTTGGAACGTGATGTCGTTGGCCGCCAACAACTGACGGAGCCGTTCGCGACCGATCCTCACCACCCGGGCCTTGTTGTCGGCCAGGTAGTCGACGAGCTTGCGGATACTCCACCGGGTGAAGGGCTGGCCCAGCTTCTCGGGGCGGGTCTTGGCCGTCTCGACGATGAACGCCTCATCGTCGGTCGTGATCTGGCGGGGACGGCCACCCGCCCACTGAGTGTCCAGTGATCGCATCCCCAACTCGTTGAACCGGTGGATCATCTCCCGCACCCGGTCCTCCGAAGTGACTGCCAGCACCGCGATCACCGCCACGCTGTTCCCACCCGCCGAAGCATGCACCACCAGCGCTCGACGCCACTTCACATGCGACTTGTCGGTCTTGCCGCCACCCCGCCGCACGATCCGCTGCACCTGCTGGCCTTCTTCATGGGTCAACCGCCGGACCCGCAGACGTTCAGACATACCCCAATCAAAACACCCCCCACCCACCAAACGGTGGACACCACCCCCGACGCAGGATCATGGCCAGAGCACTAGCGTTGTTCAGGCACAAGGCACCGGTAGAGGGGGGAGATCGGCAGATGGTGGTGCGGATCGGCGACGTGGCCTTCGCCGGCCAACGGCCAACTGACCTCGTTGTGGTGGTTCCTGGCCTCCTCGGGAGCCGCTTGGCCCGCCGGGACGGCTCAGGCAAGGAGAGCGAGATCTGGGGGACCGGCCCCCTGCGCCTGGCCAAGAACCTCGCCCCGTTCGTCGGAGCCATCAAGGGTCTCGCGCTACCCGCCGACTGTGATCCGGATGATCCGGGGGACGGCGTGGTGGCGACGGGTGTGATCACCGACCTGGCGGTGTTTCCGGGCTTTCTCGGGGTTGCCGGATACGACGGGTTGATCCAGAGGTTCGAGGCCGATCTTCTGCCGGGGCAGGTGACGGCATTCCCCTACGATTGGCGTCTGTCGAGCCGTGTGAACGGCAAGGCCTTCGCCGGATATCTCGAGCGGGCCGTGGCCGACTGGCGGAAGTTGTCGAACAATCGCGCCGCCCGGGCGATCGTCGTCGCCCACTCCATGGGGGGTCTGGTGTCGCGGTGGGCGATCGAGAAGGAAGGCGCACACGAGCACGTGAGCCGCCTCGTCACCCTCGGCACCCCCTACCGGGGGGCGGCCAAGGCCCTCGACGCTCTGGCCAACGGCCTCCGCCTGCCCAAGCGGGTCGGTCCGAGGTTGGACTCGGTGGTCCAGTCGCTGCCGTCGGTTCGCTAGCTGCTTCCGATCTATGCCTGCGTCCGCCAGCCCGGCGTCAGCGAGCTCCAGTATCTGAGCGAAGCGGGCGTGTTGCCCGAGGACTGGGTTGCCGATGGTCTACGGCTGCACGAACCACTGGCCGAGGCCGTGGCGGCCCGCCAATCCGGTCGCACCGATGAGCTGATCGCCCTGGTCGGGAACAAGCAGGCGACGATCACCACTGCGGCGGTCGAACCCGATGGGTCGCTCCGGATGTTCACCACCATCGACGGTACCGAGCGGGGCCAGGACCTGCGGGGTGACGGGACCGTCCCGGCCGACTCGGCGATCCCACCAGAGTGGAGCGACGACAAGGCGGCGCGGCCCAACGGGCAACAGCACGCCTCGATGCAGGTGGCCGAGCAGGCGTGGCGGGAGCTCGGCTGGCTTCTCTGGGACCGGCGCCGCCTGCGTTCAGGCGACGTGCAGATCGGGCTGCGCTGTCCTGACGCCATCCCCGCTGGGGAGCCCCTCACCGTTGCCATCGACGGTCGCCGAGGCCTTGGCCTCGCCGTGGAGCTGACCGGCCTCGACGGTGGCAACCCAATTCGGGGCACCGTCTATTGGCGTGACGGCGTCTACGAAGCGGTGTTGCCCGACCTGCGACCAGATGTGTACACGGTGGCCGTCCGGCCACTCAACAAGCAGGCCACAGCGATCGAGGAACTGTCTACGATCGTCACCGTCTACACCGAGGACTGAGGAGGGGCGAACCTGTGGCGGGCCGAACCATCGTTGTGTTGATCGGCACCGGCCTCTACGAGTCGTCCAACTGGGATGAACTCACCGAGGTGCCCCACGACCTCCGCCGATTCGAGCACTACGCGAGGCGGCACTTCCCTGGGGCCCATATCGTCCGCGAGGGTGCCGACCATCCCCTCGATGCGGGCGGCATCCGTGAGCGACTCGAGGTGTGGTGCAAGCTCCCGGAGTCGACCGATGACCTTGTGATCGTCTGGGCCGGGCACGGTGTCGAACGCGACCAGCACTACCTCGCTACCTACGAGACCCCACACCCGGACGACGACGGGCCGACCATCAGCACCACCAACGCCCTGGCTGTCACCGAACTCACGCCCTGGCTCCAGGACTGTGAGGCGCGCTCGATCGTGGTCATCATCGACACCTGCTGGGCCGGCAACGGCGGAGGTGAACTCGCCGCTCGTCTGGAGGAGGCGGGTCGAAACGCGAGCCCCACGGACCGAGCTGATCGCCACTGTGAGATCATCGCCTCGGCCCGCAACGAAGAAGCGACCGACGGTCAGTTCATGACAGCGCTGCTCGCTGCGCTCAGCGAACGGCCGCCACAGGGCAGCGGTTGGCCCGAGGGAACCACCCATCTGAGCCCGGATCGGCTCATGGGCGAAGTCAACGCCCGTATGACTGGTCAGCAGGCGCAGTCACGGCGGGCCTATGGGCACCTGGGTGACTTCTTCCCCCTGACCCGCGACGCTCCAGACGAGGCGTTGCCGTTCGGTGCCCGTGAGACGATCCAACGGGATTTCGATGAGGAGTTGACGGAACGGCCGATCGTCACCTGGGACATGGCGGGTCTACTGGAGGCCGCCGGGACGTGGGCCGTCGAGGCCCCGATGTTGGCCGACCGGCTGGAGAGCGCCGCGATCGCCCTCAGTGCCAAGCGCTTCGTGATCGAATGGCTCGGCGAGGCGAACCTACAAGGCCGCTACGAGCAGGCGTGGCGGGCCGAGCGTCCGGGGACGGTCGAGCGCCCGTCGACCCTGTTCGGCTATTTCGACGACCTCGCCCGGGGTCGCCTGAGCGGGTTGGCCGAACGAAGCGGTCGAGGCCGTGATAACAGTCCTATCGTACGATTCGTCGCCCGGATCCTGCACCTGGCTGGCCACGACCCGACCCATCAACGCCTGTTCGACTGGGCGGCAACATTGCCGATGGACCTCACCGACGTGGAACGGGCGATCAGTAATGCCGCCCAGGGTGTCGTCAGTGCCCGTCTCATCATCGATCTGGCCGAGGACTGCCTGGCTCGCGGTGTCTCCGAGCCGGCGACGAGAGCGGTCGGGTCGTTGCTGCAGGACGACGCTGTCGTCGGCGATCCCATCGAGGTCGATCTCGTCGACGGGATCGATCCCGCAGCTGCCATCGGCCAGATCTACACCATTGCCTCGGCTCACCCGGGAGCGGCGCGGATCGACCACGTCGATGTCGTGCTCGGCGTCGCCGAACTAGCCGCAGTAGATCCGCTGAGAGTCCCGGTGCGACGGTCCTCGGCCCTTCCGGTGACCACGGAACTCGCCCGCAGAGCCAGTCTGACCGTGCGCTCGGGCGACCATCTCTACCGCGACGGGTACCGGGACCACCCGTCAGCTTCCCGTCCGGATCATCCCGAGGAGCCACAATGGATCGTGCCCGACGACGATCCACAGGCCCTCTATGAGAACACCTGCGACTTCGACACGGCGATCGGACTCACGGCACTGCCCCGGGACCCCGAATCCTGGGCCGTCGTGCTGCTCAACACCATGCATCTCGTCTGGCATCGCACCGATAGCCATTGTCCTGAGCACGAGTCGCACGTCGCCGAGGCCTGGGACCGGTTCCCCGCATGCCTGGTCACCGCGCTCCGGGATCCTGACCCGAACGGGCTGCAGGAGACGGCGGCGGTATGGGATGACGTGGCCTGGCTCCGATCCCACGATGAACTGCAGAATCACCGGGCCTCATATGAGCCACCCGGAGGCTCGTACCATCCGCAAGGGAGAATGCCGTGACCTGGAAACTGTTCCGCGGTGATGGGCAGGAGCGTACTGTGACGCTGCCCGACCCGCCGCCGTGGAGGACATTCCCGGTGTCGGGCCCCGACAGCGGTGGACCGCCCACGTTCCAGTCGACCCCGGAGTTGGTCGAGGCGGTCAACGCGGCCCTCCATCTCCGCCGCCCGCTTCTCCTCACCGGTAGCCCCGGATCGGGTAAGTCGAGCGTGGCCGAGGCGGTGGCCCACGAGCTGGGTCTCGGCCGCGTGCTCCGCTGGCATGTGACCTCGGCCAGCACCCTCGAACAGGCCATCTACCGCTATGACGCCCTCGGGCGGCTGCAGCACACCCAGCGGGAGGGGGCCGACGACGACATCGGCCGGTTCCTCCGGCTCGGACCGTTGGGCACAGCGCTGGTCGCCAGCACCCCCCAGCGGCCCCGGGTACTCCTGATCGATGAGCTCGACAAGGGCGAACTCGATCTGCCGGGCGACCTGCTCAACGTGCTCGAGCGGGGCGAGTATGACATCGAGGAGCTGGCCCGACTCGACGTGGACCGGGTGGCGATCCGAGGCGTCGAATCCGACCCGGAGGAGACCATAGAGATCGATCGGGGCCGCATCCGCTGCGCTGCGTTCCCGTTCGTGGTGATGACCAGCAACGGGGAGCGGGAGTTCCCTGGACCGTTTCTGCGTCGCTGCATCAGATTCAACCTTCCGGTCCCTGGGACGGAGCATCTCACCCGGATCGTTGCCGCCCATCTCGACGACGACATCGCAGCGGCCACGGTGACCCTGATCGAGGAGTTCGCTGAGCGGCTCAAGGCCCGAGGCGGGGCCCGGCCCTCGTTGGCCATTGACCAGCTCCTCAACTCGGTGTTCCTGGTTACCCGCGATGATGCTCCCGAAGGGGCCGAGCGCGATCGGCTCATCGAACTGCTGCAGCGTGAGCTCGATCGCACCTGAGACCCTTCGTGTCCTCGTCGGCGCCGTCCGTGGTGTCGACCCGGACGCGGGTGCGAGGACCGTCGCCGACGTCCTGTGGCTCCTGGCCTGTCAGGCCCAGTCCGCCACGGACGACGCCCCCACGAGCCCCGATCCGGCCGTGGACACGGGTGCCACTCCCCCTCGGGCGGACTTCGATCCACCACTCGACGACGATCCTGTCGATTGGAGCGAGCCCGCCGGCGATGCCGAAGCGTCATCGCCGTCGGTCCCGGTGATCGACCAGGGGGCCGCCGACGAACCAGCGGCGACCGGGTCGGTCGACGCCAACGTCGTTCGTCTCCCAGCTCCCGCAGCACTCCCCGACTCCCTGGCGTTGGCCCGGGCGTTCCGACCGTTCCGTCGCCATGTCCCAGCATCAAGGGGTGCGGTGCTCGATGTGGAAGGAACCGTACGAGCCTCAGCCGTGGCTCAGCGGCTGGTGCCCATGGTGCGTCCCCGACGCGAACGCTGGTTGTCGCTGGAGATGCTCATCGATGCCTCGGCCTCGATGGAAATCTGGGACGACACGTTCCGCGAACTGGCCAACGCCGCCCGCCACTCCGGCGCCTTCGCCGAGGTCACGGTTCGATACCTCCATCTTGGCGAGAGTGAGGCTGCCGTCACCGACAACGGTTGGGAGAGGGAAGGCGCCCGGCAGCCGCTGCTTGGCAGGCGGGGAGGCCGGAGCCGGTCGGGTCGCACCCTGGTGCTGATCGGATCCGATGCCGTCGATGAGCAGTGGCGGGTGCGGTCGACCTGGCGCGCCGTTGAGAAGATGGGCACCCGCTCGCCGGTGGCGGTGATCGATCCGCTTCCAGCCAAGCTCTGGCGCCACACCGCCATCGGCGCCGATCTGACCCGCCTCACCCCGCCCGCCGGCGCCGTTCCCAACAGCCGATACACCATCACCCCGACCCCCGCCATGCGCCGTCAGCGACCAGATCCGACCGACCGGATCGGACTGCCCATTCTGGAGCTGGCCGACGCCTCGATCCGCCGCTGGGGTCGAGCTGTGGCCAACGGTGATCCCGCCGGACTGATCGGCTTGCTCACACCCGGCGAGGACCGGCGGCCACCCTCGGCGCTAGCGCCCGACTCGGCGCCAGATCCGGCCGCCGCGGTCCGGGTGTTCAAACGAATCGCGTCGCGTCACGCTTGGCGACTGGCTGTGCTGGTGGCCACCGCTCCCACCACCAGCCTCGCCGTGATACGCGCCATCCAGTCCCATGCCCTGCCGGGTTCGAACACTCAGCATCTGGCCGAGTTCATCGTGTCCGGCCTTGTGCAACCGGCCCGCGTCGCCGACCACGAGATCATCACCTTTCGACCCGGATGCCGCGAGGCCCTCCTCGACGCCGGCGGGCACTCGGTGGACGACGCGTTTGTCGTCTATCGCGCCGTGACCACTGCGCTGGCGTCACGCCTCGGGGTTTCCCGCCGGGCGGTCGAGGCACTGATCGAGCACCCTGGCGGCAATCGCTCCGTGCCGAAAGACGCTCAGGCCTTCGCCGAGGTCGCCCGAGCCGCAATAGGCCTCGCTCAGCCCGCAGCCAGCAGTCCAGCCCGCCCGTCGGTGCCCCCATGGGCCGAGTCTGTGTCGCTCACCGGCCACACCAACATCGTGACCGGGGTAGCGTTCGGGTCCACACCCGACGGGCGCCTACTGCTGGCCTCCGCCAGTCGGGATCACACGGTGCGGGTATGGGACCCAACCACCGGGACCCCCGTCGGCCAACCCCTCACCGGCCACACCAGCAGCGTGACCGGGGTGGCGTTCGGGTCCACACCCGACGGGCGCCTACTGCTGGCCTCCGCCAGTTGGGATCACACGGTGCGGGTATGGGACCCGGCCACCGGGACCCCCGTCGGCCAACCCCTCACCGGCCACACCAACATCGTGACCGGGGTGGCGTTCGGGTCCACACCCGACGGGCGCCTACTGCTCGCCTCCGCCAGTTGGGATGACACGGTGCGGGTATGGGACCCGGCCACCGGGCGGGGTGCGGGGCGATGGGAACGGCTGACCTACCGGCTTCGTCGCAAGCAGTAACGCCTTCCAGCGTGGGGGTGTCACAGGCCGATGTCCTGGGACGCAGCGCGCTCGTTGAGAGCACCGATCCTGCCCGGCCTCCCGAGGCCACCACTGCGCCGTCGTCGGCAAGGTGCAAAGACCACGGCACTCGCCTACTGGAGATCGACGAGCCTTCCGTCCGATCGTGTCGGGGTCAAGGGGACGGCGGAGGCGGTCGACATACACCGACAACCCGCCGGCCTGGCGACAACACGATGCTCAACCCGATGGCCGGTGACAACGAGCAACTCGAGCCCAAACGGATGCTGCCCGACCGGTACGAACGAGGGGACCCCTTGGTCGCCAGCACTGCCGACCCCTGCCTGGGTAGGCCGGGAGTCTCTCCGCCCGGCTGCCCAGGGTGAACCTCAGGTGGGTCGAAGGACGTTGATACGCCTGAGCTCGATGATCGTTTCGGACATCTCCCGGGCGTAGACGACGTAGGGGAGCTGCTGGAGCACCCCTGGCACCATCCGCCATTCCGGGCCCCGATCCGGCACTCGGAGTTGGGCGTCGAAGTCGCCGGCAAGCTGAGCGGTGATCTCCTCGAGGTGCGATGCGACAAACTCGACCTCTTCTTCAGCGCTCAGCACAAGATGAAGCCGGGCCATGAACAGACCCCGGCGAACCTCTCGCTCGGCCACAGCCTCGACGACCTGATTCTACGACTGGCGCCGGAAGTAGCTTTCGGCTGTCTCGTCCTCGTCACCCAGGGCCACGGCGGTGACCGCGAACAGCTCCCGGAACTTCTGCTGAACATGAGACGGCTCGACCGACAGATCAGCTATCACCCGGTCAGGTCCAAGGTCCACAGCGTGCTCGATGCCCATCAGCGACCAGTCTACTCCGACCGCACGACGAGCATCGCCAAGCACCAGGTAGTGATACCAGTGCCGCTCTTGAACCGGCCAGCCGAACCGGCTCGCCTGGCCCCAAGCCCGTATCCGCAACGGACCGTATTGGGATAAGAGGTCATCACCGGGGGTCTGAGCTCGTATTCCAGCGGCTCGTGTGGTCTCTGTGTAGATGCCTGCTCGGACTGACTTTGACCTCGATTGGGGCCCTGGCCACCGGCCGGCAGCCTTCGGGCGGCGACCAGGCCACTTACCGGTTCCGCGGGATCGCCGTCGCCGGGGCTGGGACCGTGCGCCTCATCGAGTTCGCCGTCATCGACTAGCCCCACCGCTGACCACCTACCCCTCTACCCAGCGACGAGGCCGGTCGGATTGGCTGTTCTACGAGGTGAGGCGAGGGGGTCTCACGAGAGCCCCAGTTCGCGACGACCGCCTGCTGGAGGTTGAGGAGCTGGCCGGTGGCGAGCATGGCTGTCCGGAGGTCAACAACGGGGGCGGTCCAGGTTGTGCCTGGTGGTCCGCCGATGGTGGTGAGGGCCTGGCCCAGGCGCCATCACCGAGATCGGCATCGACGCCACCGCCGCCCTCATCACCGACCAAGTCGAACAGCTCGGCCAACCAATCGACGTCATCACCCTCGCCGACCGCCACCAACACAACCAACAGGCCGAGGCAGCGTAGCCCCCAACCCGTCCTCGCAGATGGTCCGAGGCCGAGCACCACCCCGGGATAACCACCGTGGGGGTCGGGGGGGCCGCCGGTATCGGGTGGTGACGCTGGCCCCGGTTGGCGTTGCGGGTTGTGCTGGCCATCACCGCCCGCCGCCGTGCGGTGAGGGCGGGCACGATCTGGTTAGAACTCGATGTGGGGGTCGGGTCGGCGTTTGGGTGGCCGGCCGGTGGGAGGGGGTGGGCTGGTGTTGGTGGTGTGGCTGAGGGTTGCGGCGGTGACCTCGTGGAGGGTGGGTCCGGCGTGGAGGTCGACGATGGCCGTGTGGGGTGGCGGCCCGGGGGTTGGGGCTCGTTGTGGTTGGGGTGGTGGGTTGGTGTGGAGGTGTTCGATCGGTTGGCCGGTGGTGGCGACGGGGATCGGGTTGCGGGTCCGGGTCCAGGTGTGGAGGGCGGCGATCGACACGGTGAAGGTGGCTGGCCAGTGGCGGATGGTGGTGATGGCGAGGGTTCGGGCGTCGTTGAAGAGTTGGTTGTCGGTGCGGGTGGTGGAGTCGGTGTAGTCGAGCACGATCCGGGCGGTCTCGAGGGTCCCTCGGGCGTTGGTGTGGGGCCCCCAGGTTGGGGTGGCGGGTGGCCCGAAGATGAGGGAGCGGCGGTCTCGTTGGGGGGCTGGGGCGAGGGGTTGGATCTGCCCGTTGGGGGTGATCACGGCAAGGATGGGCCGGTTGTGGTCGAGGGTGGTGCCGGTGAGGTGGCAGGCGCCGATGGTGGCCCAGACCTGGTGTTGGTAGGACTGGGCCAGGGCGAGGGATCCTTGGTCGAGGCCGACGCCGTAGGCGTTGAGGGCTTCGGCCAGGCTTTCAACGGTGGGGTATTGGGCGGGGTGGGCGCCGATCCAGCGGGCTTCGAGCTCACCGGCCCGGTTGGTGTCGGTCAGGAACGCGGCGAAGGTTTCGGTGTCTTCTCGCCACACGATCGCGGTTTCGTAGCGGCCGGCGTAGGCGGTCACCGGTGCTGGTAGGCGTGGTTCTCGGGGGTGGTGGCCAGCGACGAGTTGAGCGAACCGGTTGGTGAAGGCCCGGGGTTGGGGCCAGCGGCGGGTCTTGGCCGCCCGGGGCTGCTGGCGGCGGGCTGCGGGTTGCTGGTCCTGTTGGCGTTGGCGTTCGAGGCGGGCCCGTTGACTGGTGACGGACCGCCATCCGAGCGGATCGATGTCGGCCATCACCCCGGTGGGGGTGATCCGGCTCACCGACGCCACAACCCACCCTCACCATCACCCTCACCGGTTCTGGTTCCGCCGGTGGGGGTGGGGGTGGGTCGGTTGATGCGGTCGAGGATCTGGTGGTCGGGTTCGAAGCATCGGGCCCGGCGTCGCATTCGGGTGGCGATGCGGGCCACGGTGGCGGTCCCGGCGAGGGGGTTGACCACGAGATCTCCAACGAAGGTGTACAGCGACAAGATGAGCTCGACGAGGGTGTCGGGGAGGTCGCCTTGGGTTGGGTATGTCGGGGCTGGGATGAGCCACACGTCGCTGCTGGCGGTGTCCCAGGCTTGGGTGGGGATGGTTGAGCGGTGGGGTAGGCCGAGGTGTTGGCGTTCCAGGATCGAGCCGGTCCGATGGTCGTGGCCTTTGCTGGCCACCAGGACCCGCCACGACGACACCGGGATCACGGGATCAGCAGCGGTCATGACCAGCCCGTCGGGTTGCCCGTCGAGGGGGGCGGGGGTGACCAGTGAGGTGCACCACGTGTAGGTGATCGGCACCGTCATCCCCGCTTTGGTGAGGGGCCGGATCAGCAGGGTGGCCAGATCGAGGAACGGTCGCCGGCTTTCCTGGGCTTTGACGATCAACACCAGCCGCCCCCCGACCTCGAGGATGCGTTCGGCTTCGTCGATGACCTCGATCAGCCAGGCCACATACTCCGCCACGTTGGGTTGGTGATGCCGACCCGGGTCTCGGAACAGTGGCACATGCACCATCACCAGTGCCGCGGTGTCGTCGGTGACCGGTAGATCGATCGGGTCGCCCCACTCCACACCCACTGTCTCGTGGGCTGGGGCTGGTTGGCTCGGGGTGCGGGTGTTGTCCATCACCAGCCCGCCAGATCCTCGACCCCGTCGGAGTCGACCCCCGCCAGTGCCCCACTCCCCCACTCCCCCAGAACCCGCCCCACCCCCGGCGCAGGGCTTGGGGTGGCATGAACCCACCCGGTCCCCAACAGCTCCACCCGATACCGCTCCGTCACCCCATCCAACCCGACACCAGGCTCCGCACCCAGACCCGCACCCGCACCGTCGCCCTCCCGGGCCCGGGGCACGTCGACCCCGGCCGGTTCCCGAGGCGGCCCCGGTGGCCGCAACGTCACCGGCCCCAAGGGTCGGCCACCACCGGTACCCGCCCCGCCCGTCGGCCGCCGCCGCCGGGGTCGTGGTGTGGGTCCCGGTAGGAGGTTCCGGAGGCCGGCAACAGCCCGGGCCAGTGGCGTGTCGAACGTGGCAGCCAGCACCACCACCGGATCCACCGGCTCCCACACCCCCAACGCCGACGAGGGCCCGCCCCCGGCCGTGACCGTGTCGACGGGGGTGGGGAGGCCGACCTCACTGTCAGGCAGGTGGGGCCACCGGCGGAGCGGGGCGAACGCGGTGACGGTGTGCTCGGCGATGTGGTGGACCTCGGCTGGGAGGTTGTTGGCTGAGATCAGCAACGCCCGATCTTTCGGCATTTCCCGCAGCACGTTGCTGGGGGTGAGCGCCACCCGCTGCTCGGATGCCGACACCGACCCCCCGAACAACTCGCCCGCGTTGCTGGTCCGCGACAACGTCCCCGCTCCCTCATCGCCCAGGACCTGTTTCACCCATTCCAGGGTCGCTGGGTCTTTGGATGCCCCGAAGACCAGGACGTGGCGGGAGTTCGACAGGATGCTCCCGTAGTTCTCCCCGTAGGCGGCCTTGATCTGGGCGACGTCCTGCCACACCGTCACGATCAACACACCAGAGCTGGCCAACGTCGACAGATACTCCGGCAACCTCGGTAACGGGGCGTTGCCGATCTCGTCGAGGAACACCACCAACGGCGGATCGATCGGCCCGTACACATCCACGTGCCGGAACACCTCATCCAAAATCGAACTGACCGCCCCCGATAGCACCGGCCGCAGTTCCCGCTGCTCCTGCGGGGGCGCTGAGATGAACAGCGTGTTGTGCCCACCACCGCCGAGGAGCCAGGCCAGGTTGACCAGCTGCCCGGTGGACGACAACCGGCCCTCCTCGGTCGCCCACGGCTTCAAGATCGTGTTCGCCGTCGCGTACACCGACCCCATCGTCGCTGGGGCCTTGTTCCACAACCCGTACAACACCTGCTCGGCCTTGCGGGCATCACGACGGGTCACCGGATCCAGGTCATGGACCAACGGTTCCAACAACCGGACCGGTTCGGGGGGCGGGGCATCATCGTTGTCAGGGTCGGGGCGGGCCTCGGACACCACCCACATCGTCACATCCCCCATGTCGCCCCCCGACCGGGCCGCGATCCACACCAACGGTGCGATCAGCATCTCAGCCTGATCCCGCCAGAAATCCCCCGACGACACCTTGTCCATCCCCGGGCCCGCCTCCGCCAACCGATGCGCAGCCGCCGCCGCATCGTCATAGGTGGCCACCCCATCCAACGGCGACCACCCGACACACAACCGCCGGTCCCAACCCTCAGGGACACCGAGACCCAGTCCCCGGCGGGTCTCGTAGGTGTCGCGGAGTTTCCCTGTCGGGTCGAAGATCCCGACCCTCCCGGCCAGGCGCCGCTGAGCCAACAACTGATCCACGATGTCGCCCTTCACCGACGAGGCGATCATCGGGCACCCCGCTGCGCTCAACACCCGCAACGCCGTCAACGCATGCTGCGACTTCCCCGACTGCGACAACCCAATGATCGCCACCGCCCCGAACGCCTCCGCCCGGGTTCGGGCAAACCACCACCGCCGCAACCGATCACCGCAACGCAGCCCGCTGTTGCGGTGGCGGGGATTGACCGACGCCAACGTCACCCCACCAACCCGGCCCAGGATGAACCGGCCCGGCACCGGCCGCCGGAACCGCAACGCCGCAAGCTCCCGGGGCCGAGCGAACCGGGCCTCCGGATCAGCGCCCAACCGGCGGCGCTGCTCAAACCCCGACAACGACGGCGTCAACACCCGAGCGCCCACCACCACCGCCACCCCCAACACCACCGCCCATGCCACCGTCACCGGGAACACGATCACCCCCGACGGCAAACCCGGCTCCCCCCACGCCTCCCCCGGCGACCGGCCCGCCACATAGGCAGCCAACGCCCCCAGCCCATCAACCCACCCACCAGCAGCGCAGCCGACCAGGCCCCCAACCACACCGCGCCCGTCACCCACACCGCCAGCCCAACCGCCGCCACGATGAGCACATCCGAACCGTGATTCTGCCGCACGAAGAACTAAAGCCACCTGGCGGCCCGCGACCGCGGGTCCTGCCAGCTGTGCCCCGTCCAGATCAGTCCCTCGTACGACGCCGGGGCTGGCTGTCAGCGTTCTGGGCCTGAGGAGTCGCGAGTTCTGGGTTGCAGGATTCGGGTGGCGACGTAGTGTGCTCAGCGCGAACGGCGGATTACGCGCCCAGGGCCGGCCCGATCCCATTCCACGTCGAGCCCGCCACGCCCGAGCTCGACAATCTCAGGTGGTGCAGTCGACGGTAGTTGGTCGTCACCTTCCGCCAGCAACGCGACCCGGCCCCGCAGGTCGAGGCCTCTCCAGCGATCCGGGTCGACCCGCGCCACAAGATCGAGCGGGTGCACGTTGCGCTTGCCCCACAGGTGCTCACCGGCCGCCCGCATCGCCAACACGCAGGCCTCGATCTCGTCTGCTGCTGCCGCTGGCAGCTCCAGGCGCGTCGAACGGACCGGAACCGAATGCTCGCTGGACAGCGCGTTCAGCCAGCCGCCGATTACTGAACCGGTGGTGGTGTGCTCCCTCACCCGCACCTCGAGCGGTAGATCGAACTCACCCACACCGGGCGGCACGGTCAGGCGAAGCCGGCTCCCCTGGAGCGTGTATGTCACCGTCACGCTGGTCGGGCGTGCCTCGCCGTAGCGGTCGAAGTGGGTCCGCACCGGCAGCTGCCTCGACGCCATGGCGGCCGTTGCCGGTAGACGCTGGCCGGCGAGGAAGAACGCGTAGAACGGTTCGAGGTAGCCGCTGCTGCTGGCGACACACTCGACTGTGGTCTCGGTGGAGACCACGTCGCTAGCGATCTCCCGGAGGTCGCAGTTGCGTCCCACCGCAGCCAGGACCGCCGGCCCGGCCCCGAGGGCGCGTGCCGTATCGCGGGTCGATGTGGTGAGGTGCAGCTGGACTGCCGGGGTCTGCGGCACCGCAACGCCGATGTCGATGGTGACCTCGTCGAAGGTCCCCGAAACGACGTCGACCGTGATGCCGGCCGAAGCGTGGTACTGGCCGCCGTCGAGCGGCCCTCGCAGCGTGGCGCGATAGGTGACGAGCATCGGCTTCGGGTAGCCAGTGCCGGGCCACTTGGTCACATCGTTGGGCTCGCCCACGTCGCGCACATGATGCACGACGAGGCCGGCGTCGCCCGGCGCGATCCGGGTTCCGGGTGCAGGAAAGCTCCTGTCCCAGAACACCGCTGGCCGGTACTCCACCGTCAGGTAGCCAGTGCCGACGGGATCGGGCAACGCCACAACGCGGCGACCGGTCACACCGGCTCGGACGATGGTGCGGCGGGCCCGGGTCGTGCCGGCCGCCAGCACCTCGACATGGCCCGGGTGCAGCGAGAAGAGCGACGGAGTATGAAACGGGCCGAGCCAACGCCAAAGTGTGGTGGGACTGACCCCGGGACCGAAGCTCATCCAGAACTGGGCCGTACCGTCGATGCCCGACCCGGCGACGTGGGGATGATCGACCGTCACGCTCCGCCCACCGAAAGTCTCGGCCGACATGATGCAGTGCGGGTCACCGTACTCGCCATAGAGCTCATTGGGGTTTGTCCAACCAAGGTCATGAGGGTGCTGCAAGCCGATCACGTGACCCAGCTCGTGTGCCATGAAGGAATGGGTTCCGAGCTCGTGGAACAACGCCGTGGGTATCGCTTTCCCACCGGCAACGACCCACGCCGCCCCGCCGTTCGCCTCGAAACCAATGCATTGGATAACCAGACCGTCATAGCCGGCCATCCCCGCAGCAAGACCAGCCAACTCGAGCACGTAGCGGAACGACTCGATCGCCTGGCCGCGGTCGTCGAGCTTGGCTGCGATCTGTAGCCTCGCCGCCAGCGCCTCGTCCTCGACCAGCAACGGCGGCTTCACGTCAGCGTCGATAACGAGCTCGCCGGCACTGACATCACGCCAGTAGGTCGTCAACGACAACCGCTGCGCCGGATCGTACAACCAGGCCGGCGCACGATTCGGGTCGAACAGCTGTTTCGGCTGGTTCCCGCCGGCCACCTGGAACGTGTACACACCAAGACGAAAGTGCTGTGGCATCGCTCGGACCCCCCTCCGCAGTCTGATCTGACATAGCAGTCTGATCTGACATATCAGCGGCGCCGAAGGCTCCCGTCAAACCTTTATACGACTGCTTGACCCGGGTGACGAGCGCTCGGAGATCGAGACCGGGCACCGGGAACTCGCTGCCCTCTTCGGTCAACCGCTGCCCGAACTCCTCAAGGCGGGCCAGTCCCGACGATGGGTTGCAGGTTGATCGTCCCGATCGCCCTGCTGATCCCGATCGCGACAGACGGGTCGCCCACGACGGCGATCGCCTAGATCCGGTCCAGGGCATTCGAAGTCAAACGGGTCCTCACCGACAACGGCGACCGACCCCTGGCCTGGAAGGAGCGCTCCGCCAAGCTGGCATCCGAGGGCGGGGTGAGCGCCCGACGGTTGGTGGTGGACAGGGCTCGAAGGGCCCCGACAATCGCGGTGTCGATCTCGGCTTGGGGGTCGTTGTGGTGTTGGGTCCAGGCGGCGAGGTCGCCGCCATCGGGTTCGTGGCGGACTGCTGGTGCGCCGGTTTGGCGGAGGTGGGCCAGGAGCTGTTGGGCGGCGTTGCGGCCGGCGGGGTCGGGGTCGGTCATGATGATGAATGGTCGGTCGAGGCCGAAGGCTTCGACGAGCTGGTCGACAACAGCTGGGTTGGTGGCGTGGCCGGCGCCGATGAGGGCGGCGACGTCGTGGTGGGTTTGGCGGGCGGCGAGGGCGTCGGTGGGGCCTTCGACGATGAGGACGGGTCTGCCGGCGTGTTGGCCGGGGTCGGCCCAGTAGGCGATGGCGGGGTTGGTGACGATGCGGGTGGGGTTCACGTATTTGGGCCACCGTGATTCGGGGGTCCAGCGGAGGTTGCGGGTCTGGGCGTAGGTGAGGGTCCCGGCCCGGTCATACAGGGGGAAGGTGACGCCGGCGATGGTGGGGATGCCGTGGGTTTGGCGTCGTTCTCGGGGCCAGTGGGTGTCTCGGTCGGCGCCGGGGTCGTAGCCGACCCGGGCGTCCCGCAGGGTCTGTTCTTCGTAGCCCCGTTCGGTGAGCCAGGCTCTGGCTTGGGTGGCGCCGGGGTGGTTGGGGTGCCAGAGCCGCCGGGTGCAGCGTTCGATCCATTCGGCGAATTCAGGCGATGGGGGCTGGCCTTCGGGGGG
>JBHJNQ010000064.1:0-80057 GCA_050330635.1 Acidimicrobiales bacterium
ACCTTCGTAATCGCCGCCGTCAACGTCGTCTTACCATGATCAATATGACCCATCGTACCCACATTCACATGCGGCTTCGTACGCTCAAACTTCGCCTTGGCCATAACGGCTGGTTCCTTCTTTCTTACCGAATCGTGTCTAGGTGTACCTGGTCTGGTGGCATGGGTCGGGCAGTCGCCGGCACGACGCTTCCCCTTTCGCCTCGGCTCGGGGGCTGCGAGGCGCCTGGGGGCGGGCGTCGAGGCCGGCGACGGCCTCGGTAGCGACGGTCGGGCTCGAACCGACGACCTCTCGATTATGAGCCGAGCGCTCTCACCAACTGAGCTACGTCGCCGCGGCGGCAGTCGTGCTGGCGACTGCCTGCGGAGCCTCCTGAGAGAATCGAACTCTCGACCTTTTCCTTACCATGGAAACGCTCTGCCGACTGAGCTAAGGAGGCCGGCGCGTCCACGCACGTGGACGAACCCCCAGGGGGGATCCCGGAAGTCTGCCACGAGGGGTGCGGCCATCAAACACGTTTTGCAGAATCTCCCCCTGGCCCGCAACCCCCGGGAGGGGGCGTCCGCCCCGCTCGCCGGCCGTACCATCGGGGGAATGCTGTTCGATGGGGCCGTCCCGGTGCCCGAGCCACCGCACCGGCGACGGGCGGCGCTCGCCGGGGTGAGCCGATGATGGCCCGGAGGGCGACCGTGGCCGATGCCGCCCGGTTGTGTGCCATCTACAACCGTGAGGTGGAGGAGTCGACGGTCACCCTCGATCTGGTGCCCCGTACCCTCGACGAGCAGCGCCGCTACATCACCGACCGCTCGGGCGGGCTCGTGGTGGTGGTGGCCGAGGACGACGACGGCGAGGTCGTCGGGTTCGGGGGCCTCAGCTTCTACCGGGACCGTCCCGGCTACCGGACGTCGGTCGAGGACTCGGTCTACGTCGACCGTTCGGCCCAGGGCCGGGGAGTGGGTCACCTGTTGTTGGGGGAGCTGTTGCGGCTCGGTTCCGACCACGGGTTCCATACGGTGTTCGCCCGCATCGTCGGCCCCCAGGAGGCCAGCGTCGCCCTCCACGAGCGGCACGGTTTCACCGTCGTCGGTTTCGAGCGACAGGTGGGCCGCAAGTTCGGCCGCTGGCACGACGTGGCGGTGCTGCAGCGCCTCCTGTGATCAGCCTCCTGTGATCAGGCGCCGGGGCCCGATCGAACGGGTTCATGAGCGGACCGGCCGCCGGGCCCGGTCAGAACTGGGGGTCGATGCGCTCGAGGCCAAGCAGGTGGCGACCGGCCGTCGCCTTCTGATAGGCGGCGACGGTGAAGTGGCCGGCGACGGCCCGCACGTCGGCCGCCAGGCCGGCCAGCGCCGACGACCGGAAGTTGGCCGTCGATCCGGCTTCGGCCACCAGCAGATCGACCGCGGCGATGGCGGACGACACGGCATGGGAGCAGGCCAACCGGCACCGGGCGTGGAGGTGCTCGCTCACCTCGCCGCCGGCGGCGACGGTGGCCCAGAGTTCCTCGAGCATCTCGAGGGCCCACGCCCGGCCCGAAGCCACGAGGGCCTCGGCCTCGGCCACGGCAACCTGGGCCGTGGGACGCTCCCGCAGCGTCCCCCTGTTGAACAGGGGGCGCTTGCCCTCGGCCAGGGCCGTGAACTCATCGATGGCGGCACGGGCCGTGCCCACGGCCACCCCCACCTTGGGGAACGGGAACCGGAGGCGATGGGGGAGGCGGTAGAAGGTGGCGTCGGGGCCTGAGGCCTGGTTGGGCTCGGTCACCCCACTCCAGCGGTCCGGGACCGGGTGGTCGTCGAGGACGACGTCATGGCTGCCGGTGCCACGGAGGCCGACGGTGTCCCAGGTGTCGTCGATGACGACCTCGCCGGTGGGGACGAGCACGAAACACAGCTCGGCCGGTCGCCGGTCGGCGACGAGGCAGCTGAGGATCAGCCGGTCGGAGGCCGTGCAGCCCGACACGAAATCCCACCGGCCGTCGACCCGCCAGCATCCACCACCATCGAATCGGGCTCTCCCCTTCGGTACCCCCGATCCGGCCACGATGGTGTGGGGGGCGTTGGCGTAGAGGTCGGCGATCGACGCCGGGTCGAGGTAGGCGGTGGCGATGCCGGCCTCCTCGTTGCAGGTCATGAACGTCCACGCTGTCGACGGGTGGACACGGGCAACCTGTTCGATCAGTCCGACGAAGCGGACCATCGGCACCTCGAGGCCGCCGAGGGCGCGGGGAACGAGCAGCCGGAGCAGCCCGGACCGGGCCAGGGCCCCCATGACCTCAGGGTCGGGACGACGGGCCTCGTCGGCCGCCGGGCCGCGCTCGGCCACCAGTGCCAGCACGGCCCCGACCGCCGCCTCGAGGTCGTCCTCCCCCGTCATCCCTGCGACCCTACGTTCTCCCCCACCCCCGCACGAAATGCCGAACCCGTCGGCCGCGGGCCGACCGCGCCTCGCCCCCGCGCCTCGCGCCTCGCGCCTCGCGCCGGACGCCGGACGCCAGGGCGCCGGACACAGGGCGCCGGACACAGGGCGCCGGGCGTCGCCGAAAACTGCGGGTGGCCGCCGCAGAGCGACGGTCACACAGGGAGCTTCGGCGATCGCCGAAGACTCCGAGCAACCCGACGGGTTGCTGTGGGCCGGGTAGGATTCGAACCTACGTAGGCGTAACCGGCGGATTTACAGTCCGCTCCCTTTGGCCACTCGGGCACCGACCCTTGGAGCATCAGAGGTTACCGCCATCGTCGGCCAAGCGATACACGATTCCGGCAACGTCCTGCGGCGTCGCCACCTCCCTACCGCGCCGGGCGGTCGTCGGCGGGTCGCCGCAGCAGGAACATGGTCGACTCGAGGGTCATCACCACGTCGCCGCTCTGGTTGCTGAGCTCGTTGAGGTAGCGCAGCACACCGCGATCGGGCCTGCTCGTCGACGGTGTGGCCTCGAGCACCGTGATCCTCAGGCTCAGGCGGTCGCCGGGGCGCACGGGGGCGGTCCACCGCAACCGGTCACATCCGGGCGACCCGAGACTCGACGGACCGAGCGTCGTGGCCAGGAGACTCATGAGCACCGACCCGGTGTGCCAGCCACTGGCGATCAGGCCACCGTAGATCGACGAGGCCGCCGCTTCGGGGTCGACGTGGAATCGTTGGGGGTCGAACTCGGCGGCGAAGGCGACGATGCGCTCCTCGGTCATGAGTCGTTCGCCGGCGACGTCGAACGTCTCGCCGGCCGTGTAGTCGTCGAACCAGCGATGGCGTGGCTCCATCGCCGCACCCTAGCTCCGGGGCCCCGCACCGGCCGGGCCCCGCGTTCGCCGGGGTGGGGAAACCTGCCTACGATGAGGACCAGGGTCGCGGCGGACCGACAACCACCCGGCCCACACAGGTTCTCGACCGGAACGGGCCGAGCGGCCCAAGGGGGTTTTTGTCCGATGACCGATCTGCAGGAGACCCGCGTCGCCTCCGACGAGCACACCGCCGACTATGACATCGTCATCGTCGGGGCCGGCTTCGCTGGCATGTACATGCTCCACAAGGCTCGACAGCTCGGGTTGTCGGCCCGCGTCTACGACGCAGCGTCGGGGGTCGGGGGCACCTGGTACTGGAACCGGTATCCCGGGGCTCGCTGCGACGTGACGAGCATGGACTACTCCTACTCGTTCGATCCGGAGCTCGAGCAGGAGTGGACCTGGAGCGAGAAGTACGCCACCCAACCGGAGATCCTCCGCTACGCCAACCACGTGGCCGATCGCTACGACCTGTGGCCCGACATGCAGTTCGACTCCAGGATCGAGGGCGCCACCTTCGACGAGACCGCGAACCGCTGGACGGTGCGGACCTCGACCGGTGACGTGGTGTCGTGCCAGCACGTGGTAATGGCCGTCGGTACTCTGTCGGCGCCGAAGCTGCCGGAGATCGAGGGGGTCGACGCCTTCGACGGCGAGGTGTACCAGACCCAGCGCTGGCCCCACGAGGGCGTCGACTTCACCGGCAAGCGGGTGGGGGTCATCGGCACCGGGTCGTCGGCCATCCAGTCGATCCCGCTCATCGCCGCCCAGGCCGCCCACACCACCGTGTTCCAGCGCACCCCCAACTTCTCGATGCCAGCCGGGAACCGCCCTTTGACCGACGAGGAGGTGGCGGAGCGCAAGGCCGCCTACCGGGACTACCGGGCGGCGTGCCGGGAGTCGTTCTTCGGCATCCCCATCGAGGGCGAACCCAAGATGGCCTTCGACGTGAGCGAGGAGGAGCGCGACGCCACCTACCAGGCGGGGTGGGACGCCGGGAACCTCGTCGGTCTCATCGGGGCCTACGGCGACGTGTTGTTCGACAAGGCGGCGAACGACACGGCGGCAGAGTTCATCCGGCGCAAGATCCGCTCGATCGTCGACGATCCCCAGCTGGCCGAGGACCTGTGTCCCGACGACTACCCGGTGGGGACGAAGCGTCCGTGCCTCGACACCGGCTACTACGAGACGTTCAACCGGGAGAACGTGCGGCTGGTGAACCTGCGGCGGAACCCGATCACGAAGATCACGGCCACGGGGGTGGAGACGGCCGACGAGACGTTCGAATTCGACGCCATCGTCTACGCCACCGGCTTCGACGCCATGACCGGTTCACTCGTCAACGTGGATGTGAAGGGCCGCAACGGCGTCACCCTGAAGGAGGCGTGGGCCGACGGTCCCCGCACCTACCTGGGCCTGGCCGCCGCCGGGTTCCCCAACTTCCACCTGGTGACCGGCCCTCAGAGCCCGTCGGTGTTGTCGAACATGATGGTGTCGATCGAACAGCACATCGACTGGATCGCCGACGCCGTGGCCCACCTCCGCGACCATGGCCTGCACACGATCGAGGCGACACCCGAGGCGGTCGACGCCTGGGTCACCCACTCGAACGAGGTGGGAGACCAGACCCTCTACCCCCTGGCCAACAGCTGGTACATGGGGGCCAACGTGCCGGGCAAGCCGCGGGTCTTCCTCCCCTATGTGGGCGGGGTGGGGCCCTACCGCCAGAAGTGCGACGAGGTGGCGGCCGCCGGCTACGAGGGCTTCGTCCTGAGCTGACCCGACCTGAGCTGGTCCGAGCCGAACAGCCCCGGGCGGAGTGACGCCCGGGGAACGGTCGCTCAGGCGAAGGCCTTGCGCAGCTCGGCGGCGGCCAGGTCGGCTGCCTCGCTCGCCGCAGGGAACACGGCCATCATCTGCCAGAAGGCGTGGATCTGGCCGTCGAACCGCTTCCGGGTGACGGCCACACCGGCCTCGGTGAGCCGGTCGGCGTAGGCCTCACCCTCGTCGCGCAGTGGATCGAACTCGGCGGTGAAGACCACCGCCGGAGGCAGACCGGACAGGTCGTCGGCCAGGAGCGGGCTGACCAGATGGTGGGCGCCCTCGTCGGCGTCGTTGAGGTAGTGGTCCCAGAACCACGTCATCATGTCGCGGGTGAGGAGGTAGCCGTCACCGTTCTCCGCGTAGGAGGCGGAGTCGCGGCGGTGGTCGGTCACCGGGTAGACGAGGAGCTGGAGGGCCAGGGCGGGACCGTTCTCGTCGCGGGCCCGCAGCGCCACGGCGGCGCTGAGGTTGCCGCCGGCGCTGTCGCCCCCGACGGCGATCCGGGAGCCGTCGACCCCGATCTCGTCGCCGTGGTCGGCCACCCACTGGACGGCGGCGTAGCAGTCGTCGAGCGGGGCGGGGTGCTTGTGCTCGGGAGCGAGCCGGTAGTCGACCGACACCACGACACAGCCGGCCCGGGCCGCCACCGAACGGCAGATGGCGTTGACCCCGTCGAGGTCGCCCAGTACCCAGCCACCACCGTGGAGGTAGACGAGGCAGGGGAACGGGCCGTCGCCGGCCGGGGTGTAGACCCGGACGGGGATCTCACCGGCCGGGCCGGGGATGGTGCGGTCGCTCTGGTCGGCGACCTCGTCGCCCTCGCCCCCGAGCTCGGCGAACCCCTTGGCCGCCTCCCGGGCCTCGGGCGGCGACAGCTCGTTGAGGGGCGGCATCCCCGCCTCCTCCATCTGGTCGAGCAGACCGCGTGCAGCTGGATCCAACGCCATGACCTAGTCCCCCTGGAGGCTTCGCTTCCGCCGGCGCCGGCTGGCCGGCCGACGAGATGGTAGCAACCACCCCCGCCGGGAGCGAACGGGCGGCGGGTGCGCTTTGACGCCCGTCGACCCGGGGCGGGACGATGGTCGGAGCGCACCGCTCCGCCCCGGGGACGGCCGGTGACGCAGCCGGTCCGGGACCGACCCGCCGGCGGGACGACGGGAGAAGCAACCATGGACGTCGGCATCCTGATGCCCTTCGCCAGCGACGGCTGGTCCGACATCACCGATGGGCAGGTCTATGAGGAGGAGCTGGCCCTGGCCCGGCTGGCCGACGAGCTCGGCTTCGACGTGGTGTGGGCGGCCGAGCACCACTTCTTCGGCTACTCCTTCTGCCCAGACAACACCGAGCTCCTCGCCTACGTGGCCGGGGTGACGAAGAACGTCGACGTGGGCACGGCGGCGGTGATCATGCCGTGGCACGAACCCCTCCGGGTGGCCGAGCGGATCGCCCTGCTCGACACCGTGGCCAAGGGTCGGCTGCGCTTCGGTGTGGGCCGGGGTCTGTCGCGCCGGGAGTACGCGGCGTTCACGGCGATCGAGATGGAGGAGTCGAGGGGCCGGTTCGACGAGGGCACCGCCATGGTCATCGAGGCCCTGCGCACCGGGTTCATCGAGGGCGACGGCCCCTTCTTTCCCCAGCAGCGGATCGAGATCCGGCCGCGACCCGAGCGCTCGTTCGACGACCGGTTCTACGCCGTCGCCTCGAGCGACGACTCGGTCGAGTCGGCGGCCCGCTTCGGGGGGCGGATGACGATGTTCGCCGACCGCTCGTGGGAACACCGGATGCCGAGCATCGAGGTGTACCGGCGTCGGTTCCAGGAGGTCCACGGCCGGGAGGCCCCGCCCCTGATGACCGCCGATTTCTGCCTCTGCATGGACGACGCCGACGAGGCCAAGGCCAAGGCCCACCAGTACATGGGCACCTACCTCGGCAGCCTGCTCGAGCACTACGAGGTCATGGGCGACCACTTCGCCGTCACCGAAGGCTACGAGGCCTACGCCAAGGCGGCCGAGGTGCTGCGCCGGGTCGGTGAGAGCGGTTTCCTCGACATGTTCATGTCGGCCACGGCGTGGGGCACCCCCGACCGGATCCTGGCCACCCTCGAGGCCCGGCGGGAGCTGATCGGACCGTTCGAGTACACGACGGCGTTCCGCTACGGCGGCATCCCCTTCACCGAGGCCAAGGCCTCGATGGAGCTGTTCGCCTCCGAGGTCCTCCCCGTGATCAAGACCTGGGATTGAGGGTCTCGTCGCCGCTAGCCTTTTCGCCATGCCCAGCTTCGACGTTGTCTCCCAGATCGACATGCAGGAAGTCCGCAACGCCGTCGACCAGACGAGTCGCGAGGTCACCAACCGCTTCGACTTCAAGGACACCAACTCCTCGATCACGCTCGACGCCGGCAACGACGCCATCACCATGGAGTCGGCCAGCAAGGACCGCATCGGCGCCCTCCGCCAGGTGTTGGAGGAGAAGCTGGTGAAGCGGAAGGTCTCGCTCAAGTCGATCGAGTTCGGCGACGTGGAGGACGCCGCCGGCGGTCGGGCCCGAATGAAGGCGTCGTTGAAGGCGGGGATCTCGTCGGACCTGGCCAAGAAGATCAACATCCACATCAAGGACATGAAGGTCAAGGGCGTGCAGTCGCAGACCCAGGGCGATCAGGTCAGGGTGTCGGGCAAGAAGCGCGACGACCTCCAGACCGTCATCGCCTCACTCAAGGAAGGCGAGTTCGACCTGCCCCTCCAGTTCGAGAACTTCCGCGACTAGCGGTGTCGCAGGGCCGAATCAGGCCGGCCCTGACGTCGAGTTGGAGCCTGGGCGCCCCACCCGAGTTGATCGATTCACCCAGGCTGGCGCGGCGTATTCTCCCCCACCGATCGGCAGACGCCGCACTCGGGCGCGGTGTCGGCCTATGACGACGACAGCTCCGCTGTCGAGGTCGGCCTCGACCTCTGGCAACAGTCCGATCATCATTCGGACGAGGTTCTCGACCTCGAGGGACTGACCGCGAAACAGCACGACGCTCGGAGCTGTGGCCTGAGTTGTCGCCAGTAGTTCTCCGAAGTCGGTGTCAGCTGACACCAACCACGCGATGCTCCCGGCGGGCGAAGCTCATGATCTCGTGGTCTGGGCGCCCCGCTAGATCCACCTCGGTCACGTGGGTTGCGTCGCGAGTGAGGCAACGAAGCCCCGGCCGTCGCCGGACCACCACCGCTCACGCCCCGCCGCGGAGGGCGGCGATGGGTTCGGTGCGGGCCGCCTTCCACGACGGGTAGGTGCCGGCGATCAGTCCGATGAGGGCCCCGAGGGCGGGGGCGGCGAAGGGGAGCCAGGGGTCGAGCACGGGCGACCACTCCCGGGAGGCGGAGATGACGACGACCACCAGCACCCCGATGCTGGTGCCGAGGAGGCCGGCCAGGGCCCCGAGGGCGGCCGACTCGGCCAGGAACTGGACGGCAATGTGGAGGCGGCGGGCGCCCAGGGCCCGACGCAGGCCGATCTCACCGGTGCGCTCCAGCACCGAGATGAACGTGACGTTGGCGATGCCGATGGCCCCCACCACCAGGGAAATGACCCCGAGGATGATGAACAGCGAGTTGACGTCGGCCTCGACGTCGCTCTGGACCCTGCTCAGCGAGGGGGGTGTGGCCACCCGCAGCCGGTCGGGTTCGTTGGGGGCGAGCGCCACCGCGGCCTGGGTGGCGATCAGCTCGGCGGCCCCGATGGCGACCTCGATCTGCACCTCCTCCACCCCGGTGAGCCCGAACCGGTCGCGGGCGACCGATTGGGGGATGATGATGGCGTTGAGCAGTTCGGGCTGGCGGGCCGTGTCGGCCAGGATGCCGACGACGGCCAGGGGCTCGTCGCCCACGAAGATCGTTGGCGAGTTGTCGACCCGGGTCACGTTGAGCCGCTGCGCCGCTGCCGGGCCGAGCACGGCCACGGGATCGGCTCGGTCGTCGTGACCCTGGTCGAAGAAGCGTCCGGTGACGAGCCGACCCCGCACCGCGGAGAACAGCCCGGGGCTGGCGGCCACCACCGGGATCTGGAACTCGGTCTGGCCCAGGGGGTCGATGACGGGGACGGAGCGGGCCAGCCGGTCGCCGACCGGAACAGACGATTTGGCTCCCGCCGCCACGACCCCGTTCAGGCGGGTCAGGCGGGACTCGGCGTCCCACGGGATCACGCTCGTCTGCCGCTCCCCGCCCCCGCCGAAGTTGAACGCCCCACCGGCGTTCTCGGGGGTCACGACCACCTCGGTGGCCGCCAGCTCGTCGAAACGGGACACGATCTGGTTGCCGGCCGTCTTGGCGAACCCGAGGGTGGCCACCAGGGCGGCAACCCCGAGGATGGTACCCAGGGCCGTCATGAGGGTGCGGACGGGGCGGGCGGTCAGGGCCGCCGTCATCTCCGACAGCAGGTCGATGGCGGAGAACGTCGAGCGTGGCACCTCCTCCGGTGACGGGTCGAGCTCCACCTCGACTTCGATCCGGGGCGGGACGAAGGTCATGGCCGCATCCCGTGATCGGGCCCCAACCGGGGAACGGTCGATCCGTCGTCGGGTGACGGACCGCCGGCCGCGACGCGCCCGGCGCCATCGAG
This sequence comes from Acidimicrobiales bacterium, assembly GCA_050330635.1. Classification (GTDB taxonomy): domain Bacteria; phylum Actinomycetota; class Acidimicrobiia; order Acidimicrobiales; family SZUA-35; genus CADEDH01. The sequence goes on from JBHJNQ010000064.1 coordinate 9,705, forward strand.
GGCCTCCAGCCGACCGTCGCGGATCTGCACCACCCGCTGGGCCCGGGCCGCCACCGTGTGGTCGTGGGTGATGACCACGATGGTCAGGCCCCGACCGTGGAGCTCGTCGAACAGCTCGAGGATCTGACCGCCGGTGACCGAGTCGAGGTTGCCGGTCGGTTCGTCGGCCAGGACGAGGCTCGGGCTGGACACGAGCGCTCGAGCTATGGCCACCCGCTGCCGTTCACCGCCCGACAGGGTGGTCGGATACCCATCGAGCCGGTGGTCGAGCCCCACTGCGGCCAGGGCGGCCTCGGCCCGTTCCCGGCGCCCGGCCCGTCTCCCCGGCCGGTAGACCTCCGACAGCATCACGTTCTCGACGTTGGTCCGGTGGGGCAGGAGGTGGAAGGCCTGGAAAACGAAGCCGATGTGGGAGGCCCGGAGGCCGGCCCGCTCCGGTTCGGTGAGGGCGTCGGTGTCGATCCCGTCGAGCAGGTAGGTACCGGAGGTGGGGCGGTCGAGCAGGCCGAGCAGGTGGAGCAGGGTCGACTTCCCGGACCCGGAGGGGCCGACGAGGGCGACGTAGTCGCCCCGGTCGATCACCAGGTGCGAGGGGTGGAGGGCCTCGACCGGCGGGGGCCCGGGGAACGTGCGAGCCAGTCCGTCGAGGGCCACGACCGGCATCGGCAGGGCGACGGTGGGGGGCGGCGGGGTGGCGGACAGGGTCACGAGCCGTCCTCGTCCTCCGACTCGTCGCTGTCGTCGGTGCTGGCGCCGCCGAGGTCGAGGTCGCGGCCGACGACGACCCGGTCGCCTTCCGCCAGCGTCCCGTCGATGGGATCGACCTGGACGAAGCCCTCGGCCCGGAGCCCAGTGGTGACCTCGATCAGCTCGGTCTGGCCGGGGGTGCGTTCCGCCTCGACGCGGGCGGTGCCGTCGGGACCGGCCGACAGGGCGGCCAGCGGCACCGCCAGCACGTCGCCCCCGCTGGTGCTGATGGGGATCGACACCCGAAGGTTGACGTTGAGGGCGTCGTCCGGGACCTCGGCCACCGGTTCGAGCCGCATGGCGTAGCGGTCGTCCGACACCGTGCTCCCCGGCTCGTCGGCGATGAAGGTGACGACGGCGTCGATCGTCAGGCCGAGCTCGTCGGCCTCCAGCACCGCCTCGTCGCCGACCTCGACGAGTCGACGGTCGGCGGTGGAGATGCCCGATTCGATGATGGTGTCGGCGCCCGAGATCGTCATCACCGGGCCGGTCGGCTCCTCCCCCACCTCGGCCAGCACGGTGCGGACCTGGCGGGGGAACGAGTCGAGGAACAGGAGCTCCCCCTCGGGGATCCACGCCCCCACCCGGGCCTGGATGTCGGCCAGCTCGGCCTCGGCGGTGCGGAGGTCGGCCGAGGCGGCGTCGAGGTCCTGTTGGGCAGCGGCGGTGCCCGGTGGGTTGACGAGGGCGTCGCGCTGGGCCTTGGCCTCGGCCAGCGCCACCTCCGCCGCCCGCACCTGGAGATCGGCCGACGGTTCGACCAGGGCGGACTGCACCTCGGCCAGTGCGGCCTCGGCGTCGGCCAGGGACTGATCGGCGGTGGCGGCTGCCGCCTCGAGGGCGGCCAGTTCTTCGGGGGTGGGGGGCTGGCCGGTGTCGGGGTGGGTGCCGTCGCGGGCCTGTTGGAGGCGGGATGCGGCGGTGGTGGCGGCGGTAGCGGCCGTGGAACGGGTCGACTGGGCGGTGGCCAACCGGTCGGACAGGCCCTTGGCGTCAGCCAGGTTGGCCTCGGCCCGGGCCACGTTCAGGTCGGCCTGCTGTTTCTCGTGGGAGGCGACGGGGGTCCGGGCGGCGTCGAGGGCGTCGCGGGCGGCGTCGACCTGGGCCTGCTGGGCGTCGACGGCCTGGCGTGCTCCCTGGAGGGCGGTGGTGAGCGCCTCGTCCTGCTCGGGCGGGCTGTAGCCGGCGTCGCGGTAGAGGGCGGCCACCGCCGAGGCGGTGTCGGCGGTGTAGGACTCGTCGACCGTGCCAGGGGCGTAGCCGAGCCGGGTCAGGGCCTCCTCGAGTTGGCGCACGTCGGGGCCCTCGAGCGTGGGGATCAGATTGCGGAACGCCGGCAGCTCACCCTGGAGGGCGATCACGGGCCGGCCCGCCACCTCCATGAGCACGTCGCCTTCGGCCACCTCGTCGCCCGGCTCCTTGGCCAGCCGGGTGATGACCGTCTCCCCATTGACCGCTGGAGGCTGGAGCGCGGTCTCGTCGCTGGGCCGGATCGTGCCCCGCACCACCACGTTCTGCGACAGGGTCCGCAACTCCACCGGAACGGTGATCAACGACGGCTCGGGCGGCGCCTGCTCGGCGGCGATCTCGGCCGGCGACTTGATGCGCTGCCCGGCGACCCACCCCACCGCGCCAGCTACGACGGCGATCACCGCCACTGCCACCAGAATAGCTCGCCTGTCCATCGGCCGCCCTCCTTCCCGCCGCTAATTTAGGCACCCCGTCGGGTCATGGGAACGCGGACCACAAAGACGACCCTTGAAACGTCCCCCCCCCGACGCATACTCGATGAGCGGGCCCACGGTTGATGGAGCGGTTCAGATACGAACACGAAGCAAGGTGTTCAGGAATATGTTTCGCCGGTTGACACCGGTGGGCTTGGCGACAATGATCATCGTCGCCACATCTACGGTAGTCGCCGGAGCTTTGGGCACATCTTCGCAGTCCCTAGCGAGCTGTACCGCTGGTGGCGTTTCGAACTCCCAGCTTGCCAGTACGGAGAGAACGGCAGGGACCAATTGCTCGGTCAGAACGGACCTGAGAGTCAGATTCCAGGACAATAGCACTGGCTACCTGGGGTGGTCGGCCTGGAACTCCAGCTACTCGCAACGCAGCGGAGCTCCGAACCTGGTCAACCTGAACGGAAGGCACTCCCTCAGAGAGGTGGCACCACCTTGACCTGGAGCACATGAGGAGAGCAAGCCGTGGCGTGGATCAGAGTGGCTTCCGCGGTGCCCCTGTAGCTCGGCGTTCCGAAGGCAATACCGCGTGAGAGCACTAACCATCCATGGAGCCATCTGCATCGCAGTGTCCCTCTGGATCGTTCCATCGTGTGCGACGACTCACTCCGCCGTTCCCGACGATTTCACCGGGTTCGCCGACTACCTCGATTTCGCGAGCGTAGAAGCCCAGATCGACTGGAGCCGGAACCGCCAAATCGCCGTGGAGGAACTGACCCGGGATTGCATGATGCAACAGGGATTCGAGTACGAGCTCGTGCCCTTCGATGTATCACTTGTTCCCCTCCAGGCGAAACCAGAGGGGACGTGGCTGAACGCGGTCTCGGGGTGACGCGGGGGCTCGGGGATGACGCCGTCGTCAGCACCGACCCGAACGAGGCGCACCTCACCGAGTTCGACGAGGCCACACGATCAGCCTGGATGGAAGCGGCCTACGAGACTAGTAGCGACGACGGGTCCGGGTGCCGACACGAGGCCTATGACACCGTCAACGGGCCGTGGCTGGAGCCTAGCGCACGGATCGGCGATGCCCGCACCGAGCTCTACGAGGTCATCCTCGCCGACCCCCGAACGGTCGCCCTCGACCGGCAGTGGTCGGCCTGCATGGCCGACCAGGGATACATCGTCGAGAGCCAGGAGCACTTGTTGGACTACATCGAAGACGAGCTTCCCGGCCTCGACCTGCTCGAAGCCTCACCGCCGGCGCTGGCCGAAGCTCGGGCCAGAGAGATCGACATCGCCCTCGCCTCGTTCGATTGCCGAGCGCCGCTCGACGACGACTACGCCACCGTCCGCCTCGACCACGAGCGCGGCTTCTTCGCCGACCACAGCGTCGAGCTGGTGGCGCTACACCAGGAGATGCGGCGCATCGAGCTCGACGGCTGAACCGGCCCGCATCCCGGAACCTGGCAGGACCGAGCGAAAGCGTCGACGTCGTTCCCCGAACGTTTCGCGGAACCGCCGTCATCGGTCATTGAACGGTTCCGCGGAATCGCCGGCGGACCGCGCAGCGGGCGAACTCCAGCGTCGAGACGCCCTCGCCCGACGCTGGCTCGTTCAGTCGTCGTCCTCGTCGGAGGCCCGGCGGGCGATCTCGTCGACCACGCCGGGGTCGGCCAGGGTGGTGGTGTCGCCCAGCTGGCGGCCGTCGGCCACGTCACGTAGGAGGCGGCGCATGATCTTGCCCGAGCGGGTCTTGGGCAGGTCCGGCACGATGATCACGGTCTTGGGCCGCGCGATCTTGCCCAGCTTCTCGCCGACGTGCTCCCGGATCTCGTTGCCCAGTTTGTGGGAGGCCTCGTTGCCGCCCCGCAGGATGACGTAGCCGATGATGGCCTGACCGGTCACCTCGTCGTTGCCCCCGACCACGGCGGCCTCGGCCACCGCCGGGTGGTCGACCAGGGCCGACTCCACCTCGGTGGTGCTGATCCGGTGGCCCGACACGTTCATCACGTCGTCGACGCGGCCCAGCAGCCACAGGTAGCCGTCGTCGTCGAGCTTGGCCCCGTCGCCGGCGAAGTACCGACCCTCAAACCGCGACCAGTAGGTGTCGCGGTAGCGCTCCTGGTCGCCCCAGATGCCCCGCAGCATCGCCGGCCAGGGCCGGGTCACCGTGAGGTACCCGCCGCCGTTGGTCACCTGGTTGCCGGCGTCGTCGACCAGCTCGCAGAACACCCCGGGGATGGGGTGGCACGCCGACCCCGGCTTCGTGGTGGTCACGCCGGGCAGCGGGGTGATCATGTGGCCCCCCGTCTCGGTCTGCCACCAGGTGTCGACGATCGGGGTGTCGCCCCCGCCGATGTGCTCGTGGTACCACATCCACGCCTCGGGGTTGATCGGCTCGCCCACCGTGCCCAGCACCCGAAGGCTCGACAGGTCGTGCTTGGCCGGCTCCTGGGCCCCCCACTTCATGAACGTGCGGATGGCCGTCGGCGCCGTGTAGAGCTGGGTGACCTTGTAGCGCTCGACGATGTCCCACAGCCGATCCTGGCCGGGGGTGTCGGGCGTGCCCTCGTACATGACCGACGTGACCCCGTTGGCCAACGGCCCGTACACGATGTAGCTGTGGCCGGTGACCCAACCGATGTCGGCGGCGCACCAGTAGATGTCGGACTCGGGCTTGATGTCGAACACGTAGCGGTGGGTGAACGCCACCTGGGTCAGGTAGCCGCCCGTGGTGTGCATGATGCCCTTGGGCTTCGCCGTGGTGCCCGAGGTGTAGAGCAGGTAGAGGAGCTGCTCGGCGTCCATGGGCTGGGCCGGGCAGTCGCCGGAGGCGCCCGCCATCAGCTCGTGCCACCAGAGGTCACGGCCCGAGGTCATCTCGGGTTCGAGGTCGCAGCGGTTGACGACGACCACGTGCTCGACCGCGCCGGCGCCCCGCTCGAGGGCGGTGTCGACGGTGGGCTTGAGCGGCGCCGCCGCCCCCTTGCGGTAGCCACCGTCGGCGGTGATGAGGATCCTGGCCTCTGCGTCCTCGCACCGATCGACGATGGCCTCGGCCGAGAACCCGCCGAAGATCACTGAGTGGGCCACGCCGATGCGGGCGCAGGCCAGCATGGCCACCGGCAGCTCCGGGATCATCGGCATGTAGATGGCGGCCCGGTCGCCCTTCTCGAGGCCCAGGCTCTTGAGCACGTTGGCGAACTTGCAGACGTCGGTCAGGAGCTCGGCGTAGGTGATGGTCCGGGTGTCGCCCGGCTCGCCCTCCCAGTGGTAGGCGACCTTGTCGCCCCGGCCGGCCTCGACGTGGCGGTCGAGGCAGTTGGCGGTGATGTTGAGCTCACCACCCACGAACCACTTGGCGAAGGGCAGGTCCCACTCCAGGGTGGTGTCGAAGTCCTTGGTCCACGTGACCAGCTCCCGGGCCTGGCGGGCCCAGAACGCCTCGTAGTCGGCCTCGGCCTCATCGTAGAGCGATCGATCGGCCACGTTGGCCTGAGCCACGAACTCGTCCGGTGGCGGGAAGCTCCGGTCCTCGACCTCGTACACCCCGATCGTCTCCGACATGTCCTGCGCTCCCCGACTGGTGGTCACTGCTACGGGCGCCGGCGGTCACAGACCGCTCAGCGCCGCGAGCCTAGTGGCCCGATGGGGGATCCTGCCCGCTCCGGTCGGGCTCGGTCCCATCCAGGGCGGGGCCGAGGCCGAGGACGAGGACGAGGCCGCCGGGAGTCTAGGGCAGGCCGTAGAACTGGCGGAGGCCGGCGACCACGGTCTCCAGGCCGGCGTCGAACATCTCCGTGCTCGTCAGACGGCGCCGGGCGTCGAGGTAGGCGAGCGCCACCGGATCGTTGAGGGTCTCCGGGTCGAGGCCCTCCGTCTGGATCCCGACGGCCATCGACCCAAGCTCGTTTGCCGCGTGGCCCATGACGAACGAGACCCCGAAGTGGAGGGCGTGGCACGCCTGTTCGACGTCGAGGCCCACGGACTGCAGCCTGCCGTAGGAGAAGACGAGGACGTCGAGGGCCACCCGGCTCTTGGCCGGGCGGGCGGCAAACAGCTCGAGCGCCGCCTGATGGTTGACCAGCACGTCGTGGAACGAGCGCAAGCCGCGACGGATGGCGGTCTCCCAATCGCCGTCGGGCACGTCGACGGGAAGCTCGATCTCGTCGAACAGGCAGTCGAGCACGGCGTCGAGCAGATCGTCCTTGTTGACCACGTAGTGGTAGAGCGACATGGCCTCGACGCCCAGCTCGTTGCCGAGCTTGCGCATCGACAGCCCGGCTAGTCCCACCTCGTCGGTGAGCGCGAGGGCCGTCCTCGCGATCAGCTCTCGGCTGAGGGCGGATCTCATGGACGCGGACATGGGGGAGACGCTACCGGAACGGTCCGTTCCCCCGGCCTTCCAACGGCAAGGTCTCCCGCCGCGTCCCGCTCGTGTCCCTGCGACGTCCCACCACCGTCCCTCGACCGGGATCTCGAGCCGTCCGTCCCAGGCGGGTCAAGCAAGCCGAACCCGAAATCAGGGGCCGCTCCACCGGCACACCAGCCACGAACCGAGGCCCAGCGGGTCGAGCAGCGCTTCGGCCTCGACCGCCCGGCTCCGCATCCGCAGCGCCGTCAGATCGGGGGCGGCGGCGCCGGCCGCCCACCGTCGGCGCCCCTCGTCCACCAACTCGTCTATCCCCCACCGCCTCAGGAACCCCGCCTGGTCGACGACCTCGGTCGGGCCCGGGAGCTGATCGACGGCGAGATCGGTGGTGATGTCCCACCGGCCCGGCTCCCGGAGTGGGTCGTGCCCCCGTTGATGCTGGCGGTAGGTGCGCAGCCAGCCCCCCCGCCGCCCCAGCTCGACCGTGGTCGGGCTGCCGTAGTCGAACACCAGCACCACCGCCGGGCGTCGGGCCAGCACCGCCTCCATCCACCGTCGGGCCCCCTCGAGCACCGGCACCCTCGTCCCCACCGGCAGGCTCTCGGCGTCGGCGGGCAGGAGGGGCCCAAAATCGGACGGCACGAGCACCTCGCCCGGTCGGCCGTCCCGGTCCCGGCCGACGTGGAGCTCCGCCCAGCCGCCCGCCACGCGCTCGGCCACCCGGAACGGGATGTTGTCGAGCAGCTCGTTGGCCACCACGACTGCCCCGGCCACGTCGACGCCGGGGCCGAGCGCTTCGTCGGCGGTGGGCGCACCATGACCCGGGGCCCGGTCGACCGTTACCACCCGGCGTGCGGCGGCCGAGGGCCCGGGCGCCCGCTCCAAACCCCGGGCCAGGGTGCCCGGCCCGCTGCCGGCGTCGATCACGACGTACGGATCGGGTCGGCCCAGCTCCGCCCACCAGGCGTCGAGGGCCCGGGCCACCACCTCGGCGAACAGGGGCCCCACTTCGGGGCCGGTGATGAAGTCACCGCCCCGTCGACCGGCAGTGCCCACAGCCGAAGTGTAGAAGCCCGTACCGGGCCCGTACAGGCAACGCTCGACATAGTGGTCGAACCGCTCGACGGTCGCCTCGCCGTCCGCCCCGGCCCCGAGCGACTGCCCGGCCGGCTCGGCCCCGGCGGTCTCGTCGTGGGTCACCGTGCGGGGGCCGGGGTCAGCGCCGGCCTGCGACCTCGGCGAAGTCGGTGAGGTCGGGCACCACGCCGGTGACGCCGGCGATCAGGGTGGCGACGACGGTGATGGCCAGGGCCGCCACCAGGGGCGCCGGGATCCGCATCGGGGTCACGTCAGCATCGTCGGGGGCCGAGAGGAACCACATCTGCTTGGCCACGTTCAGGTAATAGAAGGCGGCCACCACCGTGTTGACGGCGGCTACCACGGCCAACGTCACCCCGGCGACGGTGTCGGCCTCCAGCAGGGCGCTGAACACCTGCCACTTTGCCAGCCAGCCCCCCATCGGGGGGATGCCGGCCAGGGAGAACAGGAACACGGTCATGGCCACCGTCAGCCCGGGGGCATAGTTGAGGAGGCCGGAGAACGACGAGATCTCGCCCGACCGGGTTCGGCGGCTGGCGGCGATGACGACGGCGAACGCTCCCAGGTTCATGACGGCGTAGATCACCAGGTAGGTGACGATCGACGCCCGGGCCGAGTCGGGTACCGACCCGTAGACGGCCAGCGGGGCCAGCATGTAGCCGGCCTGGGCCACCCCCGAATAGGCCAGCATGCGCACGATGTTGGACTGGCGAAGGGCGATCAGGTTGCCCACCGTCATCGTGACGGCGGCCAGGATCCACATGAACGGCTCGATGACCTGCGATTGGCCGGGGAGGGCGACGATGACGATCGTGACCAGCGCCACGAAACCTGCCGCCTTGGAGGCGACGGCGAGGAAGGCGGTGAGGGGCGTCGGCGCCCCCTCGTAGGTGTCGGGGGCCCAGGTGTGGAACGGTACCGCCGACACCTTGAAGGCAAAGCCGATGACCGTGAACAGGACAGCCAGGGTGATCATGGGGGTGGTCTCATCGCTCGTGATCGCCTCGGCGATCACCGCCAGCCGGGTGTCACCGGCGACCCCGTAGAGGAGCGACATGCCGTAGAGCATGATGGCCGAGGCGAACACGCCCATGAGCATGTACTTGAGGCCGGCCTCGTTCGACTTCAGGTCTCGCTTGCGCCAGGCCGCCAGCAGGTAGGCGGGGATCGACAGCAATTCGAGAGCGATGAAGATCGACACCAGGTCGCGGGCCGACGCCATGACCGACATGCCGAGCACCGAGGCTGCGATCAGCTGGTAGTACTCGCTGTCGTAGTAGTCGCCCTCGGCCATGTAGTTGCTGCTCAGCAGCACCACGACGTAGCCGATGAGGAAGAACAGCCCCTTCAGCACCAGGGCGTACCGGTCGACGACGTAGGCCCCCACGCCGTCCAGTCCGCCCCCTTCGAGGGTTCCCTGGAACAGCACCCGGGTCGCCCCGTCGTCCCAGAGGGTCAGGATCGGGATCATGGCCACCAGGAAGCCGATGCCGGTGAGGGCGGGCATGAAGCGGCGGGTCCGCTCCAGGCCGACGACGTCGACGATGGTGACGAGGGCACCCCACCCCAGCAGCAACAGCTCGGGAGCGAAGGCATGCCAATCGATGTGGGGCCGCACGAAGGGCGAGGCCTCGGCGGTCTGCTGTGCGATGACGGCCAGCACGATCAGCCTCCGGCTCCGAGCGCTTGGAAGACCTCACCCACGGCCGACGCCGGCCCGTTGGTGACGTCGAACACGATGCTCGGCACGAAACCGAGCAGGACGATGAGGATGAGCAGCGGAACCCAGGCCACCCACTCGGTGAAGACCGTGTCGTGGATGTGGGGATCGTCGGCGTACTCCTCCGACGGGGTGCCGAAGGCGGTCCGCTGGAGCAGCCACAGGAGGTAGCCGGCGGCCAGCACCGTTCCCAGGGCGGCCACGACCATGTACACCCGGAACAGGGCGTCCGACACGCCCGGCGCCGGATCGTAGGCGGCGAGGATCGCCGGGAACTCACCCCAGAACCCGGCGAGGCCGGGCAGGCCGAGGGAGGCCATGGTGGTGAAGCCGAGGATCCACCCCAGGCGGGGAGCCTGGACCAGCAGGCCTCCCAGGCGCTTGATCTCGAGGGTGTGGTAGCGCTCCTTCACCGAGCCGGCGATGAAGAACAACATGCCGGTGATGAGGCCATGCGCCACCATGCCGAAGATGGCGGCGTTGATGCCGAAGTCGGTGAGGGTGGCGATGCCGAGCATCACATACCCCATGTGGGCCACCGAGGAGAAGGCGATGAGGCGCTTCATGTCGGTCTGGGCCAGGCACCCGAGGGCACCGTAGATGATGCCGATCACGGCCAGCAGGCCGATCCACGGGGCCCACCTCACCGCCGCTTCCGGGAGGATGGGCAGGGCGATACGGATGAACCCGTAGGTCCCGAGCTTCAGCAGCACGGCGGCCAGGATGACCGAACCCTGGGTCGGGGCCTGGGTGTGGGCGTCGGGCAGCCAGGTGTGGAAGGGGAAGATCGGGACCTTGATGCCGAAGCCCATGAACATGCCACCGAAGATCAACACCTGGGTACTGAGGGCGATGTCACGGGTCGCCACCTCCTCGGCCAGGGCGGTGAGGGAGAAGGTCTGGGACCCGGTCACCCAGTAGAGGGCCAAGAAGCTGACCAGCATGAGGGCCGACCCGAACAGGGTGTAGAGGAAGAACTTGATGGCGGCGTAGAGGCGCTGCTCGCCCCCCCAGACCCCGATCATGAAGTACATCGGCAGGAGCACGACTTCGAAGAACACGAAGAACAGCACCAGATCCTGGGCCACGAAGGTGCCGAGCATGCCGGTGTGCAACACCAGGATCAGCATCAGGAAGGCCTTGGCGTTGCCCGGCTCGGGAATGTGGTTCCAGCTGTAGACGATGACGAGGGGAACGACCAGCAGGGTCAACGCCACCAGTGGCAGCGACATCCCGTCGAGGGCGATCGAGTACCGGGCGTCGATGATGTCGATCCAGCTGCGGTCGACGGCGAACTGGAGGATCCGCGAGTCGTCGTAGTCGAAGTTCCGCAGCAGCAGCACACCGACCACGGCGCTGGCCACGGTGGCCACCAGGGCGACGACCTTGTGGGTCTCTTCTTCCCGCTCCGGGATGATCATCATGATGGCCGCCCCCACGAGGGGGAGGAAGACCATCAGGGTGAGGCCCCAGTCGTTGAGAAAGTCGATCATGCTTCAGTGCTTTCCGGTGGTTTCTTCTGTGTCTACGAGGGGGGTCACGGCCAGGCTCAGATGGCGACGATGAACACGGCCGCCAGCAGGGCGGCGGCACCGAACATGAGCGTGGCGTACTGGCGGATCTGTCCGGTCTGGATGCGGCGGAGGAACTGGCCCGACCCGCTGGCGGAGCGGCCCGAGGCGTTGACGGTGCCGTCGACGAGGCCCTGGTCGATGAACCGGTAGACGAAGCGACCCACGGTGACCGACAGGTTGCCGACCAGGTTGACGATCCCGTCGAGCACGTTCTGGTTGGTCCAGTAGGCGGCCCGAGCCAGCGGACCCTTGGTGCTGCCGGCGACGATTCCGGTGTAGAGGTGATCGAGGTAGTACTTGTTGTCGAGCACCCGGTACCCGGCGGCGGCGAGGGTGTTGCGAGACCGGAGTCCATCGGTGTACTCGGCCGCCTTCGGGTCCTTGGCGTAGAGGGCCTGGTAGTAGCGCCACACCCCGAAGCCGGCCAGCAGGGCCAGGGAGGTGGCCACGATGGCGAGCGTGAGGCTCGGGTTGGCGTGGCCGATGGCGGGAAAGCTGGCGATCCCCGCCGGCTCCACCCAGTTCTCGAAGCGGTAGGCCAAGCCCTCGGGCAGGCCGATGGCCTTCACGAAGGCACCGGGCATGTTCAAGAACCCGACGACCGAGGCCATGAAGGCGAGGATCACCAGCGGGCCGGTGATGCGGGGCCCCGACTCGTGGGGGTGGGCGTGGCCCCGGTACTCGCCGAAGAAGGTCAGCCACACGGTGCGGGTCATGTAGGCCGCGGTCATGGCGGCGGTGATCATCCCGAAGATGAACGGGATGAGGTAGTCGCCGTTGCCGTCGGTGCCGGGCCACACCCCGGCACCGGCCAGGATCTCGTCCTTCGACCAGAAGCCGGCCAGCGGGGGGATGCCGGCCAGGGCCGCCGACCCGATGATGAACGTCCAGAACGTGATCGGCATGTGCTTGCGCAGGCCGCCCATGTCGGCCTTCATGTCGAAGCTGTGGTGGCAGGCGTGGCTGACCGAGCCGGCCCCGAGGAACAGACACGCCTTGAAGAAGGCGTGGGTGAAGAGGTGGAACATGCCGGCGGTGTAGGCCCCGACGCCGAGAGCCAGGACCATGTAACCGAGCTGGGACACCGTCGAGTAGGCCAGCACCTTCTTGATGTCACGCTGGACGAAGGCCAGGGCGCCGCCGCCGATCGTGGTCAGACCCCCGATGAAGGCCATCAGGTTGATGCTCGACCCCCCGATCGACAGACCCTCCCAGAACACGGGGTACAGGCGGCCGATCATGTAGACGCCGGCCACCACCATGGTGGCGGCGTGGATCAGGGCCGAGACCGGGGTGGGGCCGGCCATGGCGTCGGGCAACCAGGTGTGGAGGATGAACTGACCCGACTTCGACATCACCGCCGCCATCAGCGACACCGCGGCCACCGTCAACAACGTGGAGCTGATCTCGCCACCGACGGCCATCGAGTTGATCTCGAGGATGTCGAAGGTCTGCCCGGCGCCGAAGTAGAGGAGGATCACGCCGACCAGCAGACCGACGTCGCCGACCCGGTTGGTCAGGAACGCCTTGAGGGCGGCATCGGAGTTGGGTTTGTCCTCCCACCAGTGGCCGATGAGGGCGAACGAGCAGACACCGACGAGCTCCCACCCAACGATCAGTTGCAGGGTGCTGGTCGACAGCACCATGAACAGCATCGCCGCGGTGAACAGGGACAGGAAGGCGTAATAGTGGGTGTAGCGACGATCGCCCTTCACGTAGTCGGACGAGTAGATGTGGACGAGGCTGGAGATGAAGGTGACGACGAACAGCAGCATCACCGACTGACCGTCGATGAGGGTGCCGATGCGGAACGAGTTGGAGCCGCTCTCGAACCAGCGGACGTCGGTCACGACCGGGGCACCCCGGGTGGCGCCGTTGTCGCCCTCCTCGGCGGTGGCCACGGTGAGGGAGGCGGGAGCGGCCGACTCGCCGTCGACGACGAGACCCTCCTCGGTGGCGTCGCTGATGGCCTCCTCCGCGCCCTGGATGTCGCCGATCCAGCTGAACGCGGTCAGCACGGCCAGGACGAAGGCGGCGAGGACGGCGGCGATACCGATCTCGGCTCCCTTGAACGGCAACCGCTTGCCGAACAGCAGGATCAGCATGAACGACGCCGCCGGCAGGGCAGGGATCAGCCACGCGTTCTCGTACAACCAGGGCACGGCGGTTTCAGCAGCTTCGGTGACAAACACGGATGATCCTCACTCAACCCTTGAGCAGGTTGGCTTCGGCGACGTCGATGCTGCGCCGGTTCCGGTAGATGAGCAGGACGATGGCGAGACCGACACCGACCTCGGCCGCCGCCACGGCGATGACGAAGAGAGCGAAGACCTGCCCGGCGACGTCGCCGTTGAAGGCCCCGAAGGCCACCAGGTTGATGTTGACCGAGTTCAGGATGAGCTCGATCGACATCAGGACGAGGACGCCGTTCTTGCGGGACAGCACACCGTAGACCCCGATGCAGAACAGCACGGCAGCGAGGATCAGGAACTGGTTGAGAAGCACGGGTCAATCCCTCCGGGCGACGACGACGGCGCCGATGAGGGCGGCCAGCAGCAGGACGGACAGCGCCTCGAAGGGCACGATGTAAGTACTGAAGATCTGGTCGGCGACCTCGGCCGTGCGCTGGGGGGCGAGGGTATCGGGCAGCTCGGTGTCGCCGTAGTACTCCCAGAGGGAGTAGCTCATCACGGCGAACATGCCGACGGCGACCAGGGCGCCGATCCAGCGCTGCTCGTGGTCGAGATCGGTCTCGGCCCCGATCTTGGCCCTGGTCAGCATGACGCCGAAGAGCAGCAGCACCATGATCGCCCCCAGGTACACGAGGACCTGGGTGGCGGCGATGAACTCGGCCCCCAGGATCACGTACACGCCGGCCACCGCCGACAGCACGACGAGGAGGTAGAGCGCGGCGTGGACGACGTTGTTGGTCGTCACCATCTTGAGCGCGGCGACGACGGCCACGATGGCGATGACGGCGAAGAACACGTTGACCACGCCGGTCTCGGTGCCCGTCATCGGCACCACCACCTCCTGGGCGAGCAGCCCGAGGGAAGCGAGGTTCATCGCGGCACCTTCTTGGCCTTTACCTCGGCCCCCGCCTCGTAGCTCTCGAACTCCGGCACGGTGGTCATCCACTGCCCCAGGCGGGTCTTGTCGTGGAGGAGGTCGGCGATCCGTGGTTCGGAGTACTCGTACTCCGGGCTCCAGAACAGGGCCTCGAACGGGCACACCTCCACACAGATCCCGCAATACATGCAGAGCCCGTAGTCGATGTCGAAGCGGTCGAGCTTGTTGACCTGGCGGGGCTTGCCTCCGGCCCGACGGGGCGGGGCGAGGTCCTTGTGGGCCTCGATGTAGATGCACCAGTCGGGACACTCCCGGGCGCACAGCATGCAGGAGGTGCAGTTCTCCTCGTGGAGGGCGATCACCCCCCGGGCCCGTGGAGTCGGGTCCTCCTTCTCGTGGGGGTACTGGACGGTCTCCGCCCCCTTCGTCACCGTTTTGACGATCTCGGAGAACGTGACGCCGAGACCTTTGACGACACCGGGTACGAGCGACATCAGAACACCACCTTGAGCAGCCCGGTGGCCGCGATGTTGATCAGTGAGATCGGGATCAGGTACTTCCAGGCGAACGCCTGCAGCTGATCCTCGCGGAACCGGGGATAGGTGAATCGGACCCAGTAGATGATGAAGGTGAGCACCAGCATCTTGACCACCATCACCAGCGGACCGACGACGTTCATCACGTCGGAGTACGGGTCGATCCCGAACAGGTCGGTGACGAACGGCGGCACCGACCAGCCGCCGAGGAAGAGCACCGCCGCCAGGAAGGCGAAGATGTTGGCCGAGGCGAACTCGCCGATGAAGAACATGAGGAACCGGAAGCCCGAATACTCCGTCATGTAGCCCGAGACGAGCTCGGACTCAGCGATCGGCATGTCGAACGGCACCTGGGTCAGCTCGGCCTGGACTGCGATCATGAAGATGAAGAAGCCGATGAACTGGGTCAGGATGAACGGGTTACCGAGGGCGCCCCAGCCGAAGATCTCACCGTCGATCTGAGCCGACACGATCCCCTGCAGGTTGAGGGTGCCGGCCTGGATGACCACGCCGACCACGGCCAGGACGAGCGGCAGCTCGTAGGCGATGAGCTGACCGCCGGCCCGCAGGCCACCGAGCAGGGAGTATTTGGAGGCGCTGGCCCACCCCGCCATGAGGACGCCGATGACCGACACCGAGGTGACGGCCAGGGCGAAGAACACGCCGGTGTCGAAGTCGGCGAAGACGGCGTCGGGCCCGAACGGGATGAACAGCACGAGGAGGAAGGTGCTGATCAGCACGATGTAGGGCGCGGCGGCGAACACGAAGCGGTCGGCCCGGGCTGGGAAGATGTCTTCCTTCTGGGCGTTCTTGCCGAGCTCGGCCAGCAGCTGGAGGGAGCCGTAGGGCCCGGCCTCCATGGGGCCGAGCCGGCTCTGCATGAAGCTCACCATCTTGAACAGGTACAGGTAGACGGTGGTGCCGGCGGGGATCAGCACGGCGATGAAGGCCATCAGCAGCTTGAACACCGTCGTCTGCCAGAACGCGAACTCAGCGACGAGCACGACGACCTCCAGCCGCAGGTTCCGCCACCGGCAGAACTCCGTCAGTGACGAGCGAAGCGAGGAACGGCGCGAACTCAGCGACGAAGAGATTCACCGGTCGATGTCTCCCAGGATGAAGTAGAGCGAGGCCAGGATGGTGATCACGTCGGGGACGTAGGTGCCCTTCAGCAGCCACGGGCTGATCGACATGTTGGAGAAGCTGGCCGAGCGGATCTTCACCCGGAACGGCTCGAGCCCACCCTGGCTCACCACGTAGTAGCCCATGATGCCCAACGGGTTCTCGGTGGCCACGTAGGCTTCGCCCGCGGGCACCTTGATGATGCGGGGCACCTTGGCCATGATCGGACCGGCGGGGATGGCGTCGAGCAACTGGTCGAGGATGTGGCAGGCCTCCCGGACCTCCTGCAGACGAACCCAGTAGCGGGCGAACGAGTCGCCGTCGGGGTGGGTCCACACCTTCCAGTCGACCTTGTCGTAGGCCAGGCCGACCGGGTTGTCACGGCGGAGGTCCCAGTCGACACCGGAGGCTCGGATGTTGGCTCCCGACAGACCGTACGACAGTCCGATGTCGGCCGGGATGACCCCGATCCCCCGCGTCCGGGTCTGGAAGATCTCGTTGCCGACGATCAGGTCTTCCATCACCTGGCAGAAGTTGCGGATCTTGTCGAGGGAACGGCGGGTCTCGTCGATCCAGCCGGCGGGGAGGTCGTCCTTGATGCCGCCGATGCGATCGAAGTTGGGGTGGAACCGGCCGCCGGTGGCGGCCTCGATCTGGTTGAGGATGTGCTCCCGGTCGCGGAAGGCGTAGAACACGGGGGTCACGGCCCCCAGCTGGACGCCCATGTCGCCCAGGAACAGGGTGACGTTGGCGATGCGGGCCATCTCGAACAGGATCGTGCGGATCCACTGGGCCCGAGGTGGGGCCTCGACACCCATCAGCTGCTCGGCGGCGAGGATGAACGGCACCTCGTTGGCGAAGCTACCGAGCCAGTCGATCCGGTTGATCAGGGTGGTGACCTGCGGATACGTGCGGACCTCGACCAGCTTCTCGTAACCCCGGTGCATGTAGCCCATGATCGGGTCGGCCTCGATCACCTGTTCGCCGTCGAGGCGGACCACGATACGGAGGGTGCCGTGGGTGGCCGGATGCTGGGGCCCGATGTTGAGGGTCATCCCCTCCGCCTCGAGCTCCACGTTGACCCGGGCGTCGGCCGCCTGGGAGGCGATGTAGGACAACTGCCGTCGATCGCTCACCGCGGTCACGATGCGTCCTCCGGGTTCGTGGTGGCGGGGCCGGCGCCCTCGTCGGCGGTCGGGCCGTCGTCGGTGGTCGGCATGGGCTCGACGTCGACGATGCCCGGCCACGGCTTCACCAGCCGGGCCAGCAGGGGGAAGTCCTTGCGCAGGGGGTGGCCCTCGAAATCCGTCGGCAGGTACAGGTTGCGCAGGCCGGGATGGCCGATGAACCTGATGCCGAACATCTCCCACGCCTCGCGCTCGTGCCAGTCGGCCCCGGGGTAGGTGTCGGTCCAGGTGGCGATGGCGAGCTCGGCGTCGACATCGGCCTTGAGGGTCAGGCTGAGCTTCGTGGCCAGGTTGCCCACCCGGGCGATGACCTGGAAGCGGGTCTCCCCCCCGGCGGCGCTGGCCGCCGCCGCCGCTTCGGCCGTCGGGGCGCCCTCGACATCCTCGTCACCGGCGCTCGGCGGCTCGAGCGCCTTGTCGACCTCGGCGTCGAGGCTGCGGCCGTACGGCGACGGCAGCCAGTCGATGGCCGAGAGCCAGTCGAAGAACCGGAACCGCTGCCGGTTGCGCAGATAGTCGGCGGTGTCGGCCCAGGCGTCGTTGGCGACCCGGATCCAGAGATCCCGACCGGGCACCAGATGGGTGGCCACGACGGCGTCGCCGAGCTCACCGCTGACCGCCTCGAGGAGGGCGGTGCGGCCCTCGTCGACGATCTCGGTGTCGGCCGTGTCGGTATCGGTGGTCTCGCCGGTGTCAGCTGATGGCAAGGGGATCACCCTTCCACTTCTCTGCCATGTCCTCGTTCTGGATCAGTTCCTGGAGCAGCACGATGCCCTCCAGTAGCGCCTCGGGTCGGGGGGGGCACCCGGGAACGTACACGTCGACGGGGATGATCTGGTCGACACCCTTGGTCACGGAGTAGCTGTCCCAGTAGGGGCCGCCGCAGTTGGCACACGATCCCATCGAGATCACGTACTTTGGCTCCGGCATCTGCTCGTAGAGCCGACGGACGGCCGGGGCCATCTTGTCGGTCACCGTGCCCGACACGACGACGAGGTCGGCCTGGCGGGGGCTGGCGGGCAGGGGGATCACCCCGAGGCGCATCACGTCGTAGCGGGGCGACCCGAAGGCCGCCCCCATCTCGATGGCACAGCACGCCAGGCCCCACTGGTACACCCACAGCGAGTACTTGCGACTCATGTTGAGCAGCGTGGTCAGCCCTTTTGGCAGCTTGCCCGATTCGACCAATCCCATGTGGTGTGTTCTCCCTCGACGTGTCCTCGACCGGTGAGCGTTGCAGTCACGCCCAGCGCAGCACGCCCTTTCGCCAGGCGTAGGCCAGACCGAGGGCGAGAATGAAAATGAAGATCACCATCTCGACCAGCCCGAAGTAGCCGTACGCCTCCAACCGGGTGGCCCACGGGAAGATGAAAACCGCTTCGACGTCGAACATGACGAACAGCAGGGCGAAAATGTAGTAGCGGATCTGGCTCTGTGACCAACCGGAGCCGACCGGGTCGACGCCGCTCTCGTAGTTCTCGACCTTGCCGGCGGACGGACGGTTGGGACGGAGCAGCGAGGCGATCCCGATGAAGCCGCCGACAACCCCGCAGCCCAGGAGGGCGAACAGGATGACGAGGAGATACTCGCGAAGGAAGTCCGACACGACTGGCGAGCCTACCTGTGACAAGGGCGCCGATCCAAGATCATCACGTGTGACTTTCTGGTGGAGATTGCCCGGTCGCCCCTCGCCCGGCGTCGGCCCGGCCCGATGGCGGACGACGTAGCGGACGGCCTGGCGAGCGAGGGTACGACCCTCTAGGTTGCCGGGGGTGAGCGACCACGCCGAAGCCCACGGACCGTCGCCCGGATCGGTCGCCTGGGCCGACCCGGCCACTCTCGGTGATGAACCGCCGGTGGAGCGCGTGCTCGCCGTCTACGGGACCCTGCGCCCGGGGGACACCAACTTCGACGTGGTGGGCGGGATCGCCGGCGAGTGGTTCACCGGAGTGATCCGAGGTCGACGGTTCATCAATCCCGCCGGCCGGTACCGGGGCTACCCCGCGTTCGTGGCCGCCGACGCCACGGGGTCACCCGGCGGTGGAACCGGGCCGGCCCCCGTCCCGGTCGCCGTGCTCGTCTCGGTCGAGCTGCCCCGTCACTGGGCTCGCCTCGACGACTTCGAGGGACCAGGCTACCGGCGGG
The DNA here is from genome assembly GCA_050330635.1 of Acidimicrobiales bacterium. Classification (GTDB taxonomy): domain Bacteria; phylum Actinomycetota; class Acidimicrobiia; order Acidimicrobiales; family SZUA-35; genus CADEDH01. The sequence continues at coordinate 28,957 of JBHJNQ010000064.1, forward strand.
TGCCGATCGGCGTCGTGCTCGACCCTCGCGCCGGTGGCGAGCCCGTCGCCTGCCGAGCCTACGTCTACGAGACCCTGCCCCATCCGGCCTGAGCCCAACGGATCCGACGGTCCGCTGGTACTTCTCCACTGGGTCCAACCGGACTCGGCTTCGGGGTTGCGGCATACCGACCCCATGGGAGCGACCAGGGCGCCCCGGCTAGGGTCCCCCCACCGTCATCTCCGCCTCCGGTTTGACCGTGGGGGCCATCCGGGCCAGATTCGGCGCAGCGAACGCCAACGTGAACGCCGACGAGCAAGGGGACGAGATGAACGAGTTGACGGTGGAGGACCGACTGGAGCTGTACGAGCTCCCGGGGCGCTACGGCGACGCCATCGACGACCGGGACTGGGATGCGTTGCGTACCGTCTTCACCGAGGACGGCGTCTTCGACCTGACCGGCGTCGGCTCCCGGCTCTGCACCGGTATCGACGACATCGTCGACTTCATGGAGCGCGAGGCCGCCCATCCCCGCACCCACATGATGACCAACATCCGGGCCTGGCCCACCGAGGACGGCGCCGAGCTCCGCTTCCGGATCGTGGCCCTGCTCACCGAGGGACGCGTCGGCACCGCCAGCTACTACGACCAGGTGGTCAGGACCGACGCCGGCTGGCGGGTGGCGCATCGTCAGGTCCACCTCCGCCGTCGCGACAAGCGGGAAGCCGAGGTCGACCGCAACGGCATCGCCCTGTAGCCGACGCTGGCGGTGGCGATCGCCCGGCCGGTGACCGTCCTCTACCCGCTGTGATCACCGCAGTGCCGCGCCTCCGGATCGACCGGCCGTGGTGCTGCTGTTCCTCGGCCGTTGCGGCGCCGGATCGGCGGGCCGTCAGGTCAGGTACGCAGTGGCCCCCGGGAGCTCCAACTCACGGTGACGCCAACAGCGCACCAGCCGACCCGGTCCGGCGTCGAGCAGGGGCTGAGGCTCGAGGCAGGCCTCCTGCTGGAACTCGCAGCGGGGTCCGAACCGGCAACCGGCGGGGAAGTCGACCGGTTGGGGCACCCGGCCGGGGATGGCGGTCAGGTCCTCGGCCGCCACCCCGGGGCGGGGGATGGCGGCGAGCAGTCCGGCCGTGTAGGGATGGCGGGGGAACTCGAGGGCCTCGTCGACCGAACCCTCCTCCACGATCTGGCCGGCGTACATGGTCAGAACCCGGTCGCAGGTCTCGGCCACCACCCCCAGATCGTGGGTGATGAGCAGTACCGCCGTGCCCCGCTCCTCGCTCAGCTTCACGATCAGGTCGAGTACCTGGGCCTGGATCGTCACGTCGAGGGCGGTCGTCGGCTCGTCGGCCACCAGCAGACGGGGCTCGCACACGAGGGCCATGGCGATCATGGCCCGCTGCCGCATCCCTCCCGACAGCTGGTGGGGGTACTCCCGGTACCGGCGGGCCGGCTCGGGGATCCCGACCTCGGCCAGGAGCTCGATCGATCGCGCCCGGGCCTCGGCCCGGCTCACCTCGTGATGGGCCCGGAGGGTGGAGCCGATCTGCTGGCCGACCGTGAACACCGGGTCGAGGGCGGTCATCGGCTCCTGGAACACCATCGAGACCTGGGTCCCCCGCAGGGTCCGCAGCTCACGCTCCGGCAGGGCCAGCAGGTTCCTCCCCTCGAGCAGCACCTCACCCGAGATCCTGGCCGCGGCCGGGGCCAGACCGAGCAGGGACAGCCCGGTGAGCGACTTACCGCTCCCGCTCTCCCCCACCATGCCCACCCGCTCCCCGGCGGCGATGGTGAACGACGACCCGCTGACCGCCTCCGCCACCCCCCTCGGGGTGTCGAAGGCGATGGCCAGATCGCGCACCTCGAGCAGAGGGGCACCACCGGCCGGAGGGAGATCGGACGGGGCGAGGTGGTCGGTCACGACCCTCCCTTCGACGAACGGGCGAGGCGCCGCACGGCCCGCCGGATGCGGCGTTCGGTGCCGGCCACCGGATCGAGGCTGTCGCGCAGCGAATCGCCGAGGGCGTTGATGGCCAGCACGGTCAGGGTGATGGCCAATCCTGGCGCCACCACCTGGACGTTGGGGGACACGTGGAGGTATCGGGACGAACGGCTGAGCATGCCGCCCCAGCTGGCGGTCGGTGGCTGGGCCCCGAGCCCGATGAACGACAGGGCGGCTTCGGCCAGGAAGGCCACGGCCAGCAGCAGGGCCGACTGGACGATGATGGGTTGGATGGCGTTGGGGAGGATGTGACGCCGGATCGTGTGCCACCACGGGCTCCCGTACTGTTCGGCGGCGTCGACGTAGAGGTGGTTCTTGGTGGCCAGCACCTGGCCTCGCATGAGGCGGGCGACCGACGGTGAGAAGGTGACTCCCACCGCCACCATGGCGTTGGTCAGGCCCGGGCCGAGGGCGGCCACGATCCCGATGGCGAGGACGATGGCGGGGAAGCCGAGGATCGAGTCGACGATACGCATCAGCACGTTGTCGACGATGCCGCCGAGGTAGCCGGCCAGCACGCCCACCGGGATCCCCAACACGAGGGCGACGGTGACGGCGAGGAAGGAGCCGAACATCGACACCCGGGCGCCGTAGAGGAGTCGAGAGAAGAAATCGCGCCCGACGTCATCGGTTCCCAGCCAGTTCTCGCTCGAGGGGCCGGCCAGAACCGACGTGAGGGTCTGCTCGTTCGGGTCGTCCGGAGCGAGCAGGGGGGCGAACACGGCGACGAAGAGGACGAGAAGGAGCCACCCCAGGGCCACCTTGGCCCGGGTGTCGCCCCACAACCAATCGAAGCGGTCCCAGGGGGAACGGCCGGCCTCGGCCAGTTCGGGAGGCAGAGCGTCGTCGGCCACGACGGCATCGGTCACGGCGTCGGTCATCAGCGGATCCTCGGGTCGATGACGCGGTAGGCGATGTCGATCAACAGGTTGATGGCGAGCACGATCAGGACGTAGGTGAGGACCACCCCCTGGATGACGGGGAAGTCCCGCGAGGTGGCGGCGTTGATCACCCGGAACCCCATCCCGGGGATGGCGAACACGGCCTCTATCACCACCGTGGCCCCCAGCGTGGTGTTCACCAGCAGACCGATCACGGTGATGATGGTGACCCCCGAGTTGCGCAGGGCGTGTTTCCACAGGATCGTTCGCCACGGCAGGCCCTTGGCTCGGTGGGTGCGCACCGACGGCGACGACAGGGCCTCGATCATCGCGCCCCGCACCTGGCGGGTGACGATGGCGATGCCGGACGTCGACACGACGAAGGCGGGGAGGATCGTGTGGCGAAGGGCGTCGCCGAGACCGTCGGTGAGCACGACGAAGCCCCGGGCCGGCAGGAGCTGCCAGTTGATGGCCACGAGGGCGACGAGTACCAGGGCCAACCAGAAGTTGGGGACCGACACCCCTACGGCCGAGCCGCTGGTGACCATCAGATCGGTCGGCTTGTTGGCCCGGGTGGCGGCCAGGATCCCCAGGGGAACGCCGACCACCACCGAGATGAGTACCCCAGCCAGTACCAGCTGGAGGGTGGTGGGTAGGGCCCGACCGATGATCGAAGCGACTTGCTCGGTGCGGATCAACGACTCTCCCAGATCGCCGGTGGCTACCTTGCCCACCCAGTTGGCGTACTGGACGACGAGGGGGTCGTTGAGGCCGAGTTGCTCGCGCACCTCGGCGATGCGTTCCTCGGTGGCGTTCTCACCCAGCACCACCGTCGCCGGGTCGGCCGGCCCGATGTGCTGGAGGCCGAAGATGGTGAAGGTGGCGAAGATGAGCGTGGGGATCACCGCCACCAGGCGGGTTCCCAAGAGTCTGAGCATGGCTCAGATCGTCCTTTCCGATCGGGGGCCGGCACGCCCGGCCCCCGATCAACGTCACCGGTTACGACGGTTGGCGATTCAGCCCTCGAGCCAGGCGAACTGGACCTGGCCCTTGCCCAGGAGATTGAGCTGGTAGCCGCCGACGTCGGCGCCGGTGGCCGAGTTCGAGGCGTTGTGCCACAGGGGCGTCCACAGTGCCTCGTCGACCACGGCGGCCTGCCACAGCTCGGCGTAGGCGGCCGCTCGCTCATCGAGGTCGGGGGTGGCCACGGCGGCATCGAGGAGGGCGTCGAGACCCGCCCGGTCGCTGTCGCGGACCGAGTAGTAGGCACTCGAACCGAACAGCGAGAGCGCCGTCTGGCTCGGGTCGGGACGGCCGGTCCACGGGGCGCAGAACATCGCGTACTGGCGGTCGGTGAACATGGCCGGCACCGCCGCCGACAGCTCGAGCACCTCGACCTCGACGTTGAATCCAGCCTCGGCCACGCCCGCTTGGAGCAGCTCCGCCTTGCGCAGCTCATTCGGATTCTGGAAGAAGAGTATGGTCACGTCGACCGAGTCGAGACCGGCCTCCTCGAGCAGGGCCTTGGCCCCCTCGGGGTCGTAGCTGTTCGACCCGATCAGGTCCGGGGCGCTCGACCAGTGCTGTGGCGGCACCGGCATGTAGGCCGGCTCGGCAAGACCGAACGTCATCACCTCGGCAATGGTGTCACGGTCGACAGCCATGCTGAACGCCTTGCGGACCCGGACATCGTCCCATGGTTCGATCTCGTCGTTGATGTAGCAGCCGTCGGTGTTGAGCGACGGACTGGCGATCACTTTCAGGTTGGGATCGGACTGCAGCTCGATGATCTGGGATCCGTCGCGCAGGGTCAGGGCCACGTCGATGTCGCCGGCCCGCAGGCCGTTGACACCCGACTGCTCGTCGCCGGTGAAATCCCACTCGAGACCGTCGAGGTACGGCAGACCCTCCTGCCAGTAGTCGGCGTTCTTCTCCAGCAGGAGCCGTTCGCCTGCGGCGTACTCCACCATCTTGAACGGGCCGGTTCCCACCGGGCTGGCATCGAGCTGGGCCTGGTCGGCCGCCTCGGCCGCCGTGGGCGACACCATCATGCCGGCCCGGTCGGACAGGATCCCCACGAGCCCGGTGTCGGGCTTGGTGAGGTTGAACTGGACGGTCAGCTCGTCGATGACCTCCACCGATTCCACCGACTCGAGGTCGGCCGGCACCTTGGTGTTGGGGTGGTTCTGGACCCGGTCGACGTTGTAGGCCACGGCCTCGGCGTCGAAGGGGCTGCCGTCATGGAAGACGACGCCCTCCCGGAGGTTGAACACGAGCGTCGTGTCGTCGGTGAACTCCCACGACGTGGCCAGGCCGGGGGTGAACTCGAGGGTCTCGAACTCGAAGTGCACCAGGCGGTCGTACAACGAATAGAGCACCTGATGGTCGGCCCCGGAGCTGCCGGTGTGGGGGTCGAGCGACAGGGGTGGGAACCAGTGGGCCACCCGCAGGGTCCCCCCATAGGTGCCGCCCGGCTGGGCCGCTCCTTCCTGGTAGGCGGGCAGGTCGCCCGCCGGCGTCGCGTCGCCGCCCTCGGCATCGTCGCCCTCGGCGGCCGCGCCGTCGTCCTCCGCCTCGGCATCGTCGCCTCCGGCGGCCACCGGCTCGTCGCCGTCGGAGGCGGCGTCGTCGCCTCCGCCGCAGGCCGCGGCCACGAGGGCCAGGGCCAGCAGGAGGGCCAGCAGGGCCCGGGGCCCGAAGGGGCCGGATCGGCCCGGTCGGTGCCGCCCCTCGGGGCGGCTCGTTCCTCGCTCCTGGTTGTCCATTCGGTGTTCTCCCTTGTTGCGTGTGGACGGGTTCGTCATGCGGACGCCGTGTCGGCTGGCGAGGGGCCGCTCGCCACGGCCCGCCCGACGAGCGACAGCTCGGCGGCGAAATGGCAGGCCACCTCGTGGCCGTCGGCGCCGCCGACCAGCGCTGGAACCTCATCGGCGCAGCGGTCCTGGACATAACGGCATCGGGTGCGCAGGGCGCAACCCGACGGGGGGTCGATCGGGCTGGGCACGTCGCCCTCGAGGATGATCCGGTTGCGGAGGCGAAGCCGGCGGGGCAGGGCCTCCGGCTCGGCCGACAGGAGGGCTTCGGTGTAGGGGTGTCGGGGGTTGGCCACGATCTGGGCCGTGGTGCCGATCTCGACGATGCGGCCCAGGTACATGACCCCGATGCGGTCGCTCATGCTGGCCACCACGCCCAGGTCGTGTGAGATGAAGAGATAGGCCAGGCCCCGTTCGGCCTGGAGGCGGGCCAACAGGGCGAGGATGTCGGCCTGGATCGACACGTCGAGGGCGGAGACGACCTCGTCGCACAGGATCACGTCGGGCTCGAGGGCGATGGCGCGGGCGATGTTCACGCGCTGGCGTTGCCCGCCCGACAGCTCGTGGGGGCGGCGGTCGCTCATCGACGCCGCCAAGCCGACGGCGTCGAGGGCGGCATCGGTGGCCCTGGCCAGCTCCGCCCCCCGGACCCCGCGCAGTATTCGCAGCGGCTCTTCGACGCTGTCGCGGATCGACATGCGGGGATCGAGCGAGTCGTTGGGGTCCTGGAAGATCATCTGCATCCGGTGGCGATGCGACCGAAGCTCCCGCTTCGACATCCGGTCGATCGGGGTTCCCGCCAGCACCACCGACCCCGACACCGAGGCGCCCTCGCTCCCCAGGAGCTGACTGACGGCCCGGGCCACGGTCGACTTGCCCGAGCCGGACTCGCCGATCAGGCCGAGCGTCTCGCCGGGGACGATGTCGAACGAGGCGTCGGTGACGGCGTGAACGACGGCCCGCGAGACGCCCCGGGTCCGGAAGCGGACCGTGAGGTTGCGGACCTCCAGCACCGAATCGGGGCGGGGGTCGACTCCCTCGTCAACTGCGGTCGGATGGTCGGCACTCGACGCCGGGCGCGCTGGCATTATGGCTCACCCTCTCCCGGGTGGATCGGACGGCACCAGGAGCGTGGTTTCCCCCGTTACCCGTTCGGTCTGCAAACTCGACGGCTCAATCTTCCGCATGCCGGGCTTCATGTCAAACCAGACCAGCGTGGGCTCTCGGTTGTGAAATGGACACGACGGCTCGCAGGGCCGAACCTGGTGGGTGGGGCGCGGGCCGTGATCAGAGGACACCTGACCATGGAGAAGATGAGCGATTTCTGGTCGGTCAACGAGGGGACGTTCTTCTGCCTCTACGACCCCCGGCGCACCCGGGCGTTCCGCCGGGCCATCAGGGCCACGGTGGCCCCGGGCGACGTGGTGGTCGAGATGGGGGCGGGCAGCGGCGTGCTGTCGATGTTCGCCGCCGATGCTGGGGCGTCACGTGTCTACGCCGTGGAGCTCGATCAGGCCAACCTGACGTCGCTGCGGGACACCGTCGTGACCAACGGCTACGAGGATCGGATCGTGGTGCTCGAGGGCGACGCCACCACCATCGAGCTCCCGGAGCGGGTCGACGTCATCATCTGCGAGATGATCGCCACCGGTCTGTTGGAGGAGCTGCAGCTGCCGGCCATGGCCAACGCCATGCGTTGGGCCAAGGACGGGGTGAAGGTCGTTCTGCAGCGGTACCACGTCTTCGCCGATCTGGTCGAGCACAAGAACCGTTACCACGGCAAGGTGTTCAACACCATCCGCTACGAGCTTCCCGACAAGCCGAGTCTGCGAGCCACCGTCCGGTCCGACCCGGCGCTCCTGGTCGAGGTCGATTTCCGGCGGCGGTACGACTCGACCCTCCTGGAGCGGACGGTGCCGCTGACCGTCATGTCGGCGGGCACCGTGAACGGCCTGCGGATCAGCGGCACCACCGTGTTCCACGATGGCAGTCGCTTCGACAGCTCGGTCTCGTACAGCTTCCCGGTGATCCTGCCCATCGACGACCTGGAGGTCGACGTCGGCGATCGCTTCCGGACCGACATCTCGTACAGCATGTGCGACGGCCCGCACCGCCTGCGCTACTCGGTGACCCCGATGAGCTGAGGCCGGGCCGCTCCCCTACCCGGCGGCACCGCGGCGTCCTACCGCATCCGGCCCAACACCACGTCGGCCTCGGCCGGGTGATGCCGGGCCTCGAGCAACGCCTGGAGCAGCAGGGGCGCCACGATCGTGGCGTCGCTCTCGATGACGTGCATCGGCGTGGTGGGGGTCAGCTTGTCCCACGTGATCTTCTCGTTGGGTGTCGCCCCCGAGTACGACCCGTAGGAGGTGACCGAATCACTGATCTGGCAGAAGTAGGCCCAGGGCTCCACCTCCTCCTCGAGGTCGTAGCGGATGCTGGGCACGACACAGATCGGGAAGTCACCGGCGATCCCACCCCCGATCTGGAAGAAGCCAACCCCTTGGCCGCCGGTGGAGAGGCGTTGACGGTAGACGTCGTAGAAGTGGGCCATGTACTCGATGTCGGAGCGGGCGATGCCCGGCGTCAGATCGCCCCGGTAGCAGTAGCTGGCGAAGATGTTCCCGAATGTCGAGTCGGCGTAGCCGCCGACCATCATCGGTAGGTCGGCCTCGGCTGCGGCGAGGAGCCAGCACTCCTCCGGTCTGCCTTCGAAGGCCGGTCGGAGGGCCGGGTCGGTGATCAGCTCGTAGAAGTACTCGTGCCAGAACCGCGGCGTGCCGTCGGCCTCGGCCCGTTGCCACATGGGGACGATGAGCTCCTCGACCTTCCGGAAGGCCTCGTCCTCCGGGATGCTGGTGTCGGTGACACGTCGCTGGCGACGGGCGAGAATGGCGGCGTCGTCGTCCTTGCCCAGATACCGGTAGTCGTGGAAGTCGGCGAAGTGATCGTGGGCGACGAGGCGGAACAGCGACTCCTCGAGGTTGGCGCCGGTCACCGACAGGCCGTGGACCAGGCCTGCCCGGATGGCGGGTGCGAGGTGGATGCCGAGCCGCGCCGTCGACATCGCTCCGGCCAGCGACCAGAACATGTTGCCGCCCCGCTCGATGTGATCGTGGTAGTCGACCAGGGCCCGCTTGAGGGCGCCGGCGTTGAAGTGGAAGTACGAGTCGCAGATGAACCCGAGGATCGGAAGCCGCCGCTCGACCTCGTCATCCTGGTCGGAACCCATCGCTCGCCTATCCCCGATCTCGCCCGGCGTGCCTGACCCGTTCCGGATGGAGGTCGAGCGTCGGATAGCGGGTTCCCCGCTTCAGATGATGGACCTCGTCGTCGCTGGCGGCGAACCGTTTCCTGAGGAACTGACGTACGGCCTCAGTGTCGAGTCCGTTCTGGCACGTGTAGACGTCGGCCGAGACGAAGCCCCGGGCGGGGAAGGTGTGGACGCTGATGTGGCTCTCCTGGAGCACGACCATCCCCGTCCATCCTCCGGGGTCCTTGGCGTTCGTGGCCTCGGCCAGGTACACGACCGGGCCGGCCAGCACCGTCATACCCAGCTTCGCCGCCAGATCCGCCAACACGCCGTGCACTGCGGCACGGCAGTCGAGGATCCCAGGGTCGGCTCCGTAGCCGTCGTACGTCACGTGCTCACCGAAATGGGCCACCGGTCGCCACCTCGCGATCGACTGGATCGGGGCTGCTCCGGACCCCGACCTCGTTTGACAGCGGACACCGGGCGACGGTCCAGACTACCGAATGCGGACCGACCGACCAGCGCTAACAGGCCTAACGGTAGTTGTCCATGCGGGAGCACGCAATCTGGATGACGGCCGACACCGGCGTCCGTGGGGGGTGGGCGAGCGAGCGCGGCGGGATGCGGGTCGACGTTCAGCTGGAGGGCGGCACGACGGATCCGCTGGCGACGGCCGCCTGTAGCTCACTGACGCGCTGTGACAGTGCGGGATCGATGCCATAGCCGGGGTTGAGCTCGACGGACAGACCGCCGTTGGCCAGATCGCCGACGACGACCCGCCCGTTGGGGACGCCGGCGTCGATGTCCGCCAGGACCTGCCGGAGAACGACGTCCCAGTGGTAGAGCTGGGAGGCGACCACGTGGCCCGGACCGATCGGCGACTGGTCCACCTGGTTGCCGATCCACAGCCGCTCGTTCCGGACCGCCACCGTCGCCGCTCCGGTACTGGCCGGACCCGAACCGGTGAGCACATCCGCTCCGGCGGTGATCTCGGCCTGGGCTGCCTCGGCCGCCAGTGATGCGTCGAGGAACGAGCCGGTGTAGCTGATCTGCACGCTCACATCGGGCCGCTCGGCGACGGCGCCGGCCTCGAACCCGCTGATGTAGCCGAGGGAGTCTCCGGCCTCGATCGGCCCCACTACGCCCAGCACGCCGCTGTCGCTCAGTGAGGCGGCAAGGGCGCCGAGGACGTAGCCGCCCTGCTCGGAGGCCACGGTGTAGGTGTACACGTTCGGCAGGGGCGGGGCCTGGCTCGCGGGGCCCCAGGCGAACGTGACCTCGGGGAACTCCTGGGCCAGGGTGGCCACCGCGGCACCAAGCTGGGGGTCATGGGCGATGACCAGGTGGTAGCCCTCGGACGCCATGGTCCGCAGGGCCTCCGCGGCCTCGTCGACGAGGATGGTGTCGTCGACGACGGTCACGGTGAGCCCTTGGCGCTCGTCGACCAGGGTGTTGACCGAATCGACCATGCTCTGCGACGAGGCGAGATCGTTGCCGGGACTGAAGGTCACGATACCGACCCGCAGGTCGGCCAACGGCGCTGCCTGGGCACCGCCGGGAGCGACCACCTCGAACACGACCCGCCGTTCGAGACCCGACAGGTCGGCAACCCCAGAGGCGTCCGCCTTGCCCCGACCTTCGACGATGAGATCGGGAGCAGCGACCCCGTTCGCAACGAGATAGTCGTGGACGGCCGTGGCCCGGGCGATGCTGACCTCCAGGTTGGTCTCCACCGAACCGGAGCCGTCGGTGAACCCGATGACCTTGACCGGAACGCCCGGTGACGACTGAAGCAGTGCCGCCACGTTGTTGAGCACCCGGCGGTTGTTGTCGGAGAGGTCTCGTTGGCCGGTGTCGAAGACGACCGGGGTGAACGACAGGAGACGGTCGAGGTCGTCCTGCAGGCTCGAGGTCCGCAGCTCGGAGGCCGTGGCCGGCGTCGCCGTCTCCGTCGACGTCTCCGGAACGACCTCGGTCGTCTGCGGAGCGGCCACGCCGACCGTGTCGATGGCGTCGTCCTCGTCGGTCGACTGGTCGCCGCCCGGATTCCACAGCAGCGCCGCAGCGCCGACCACGGCCGCCACGGCGATGGCGCCGACGACCAACCAGTTCGGACGCTCCTGGTCGGCGACGGGGCCGGTCGATTCGCCGGCCGAGCGCAGCTGGGGGCGTTCGCTCAGCCCCGCCAGCTCGCCCAGCCATGCCTGGGAGAACGCCTCGTTGGCCTTGCGGAGCTCGCCGAGGCTGACGGCGATGCGACCGAGGACAGCCAGGATCGCCGCCATGGCCAACCACACCGCCATGGCCGGCACGTCGCCACTGACGCTCCAGCCGATGACGCCGAGGGAGGCCAGGGCGGCGGCCCAGGGGATGAGGGCCACGCCGCCCGTGGTCTTGGCCGGCGCCCGGTCCGTCCGATACTGGGGAAGCCAGGGCGCAGCGCCGAAGAACAGGATGCCCACCACCCAGCTGGCCTCGAGCACCGTGCCCGGCACGTAGGAGTCGTTGGCCAGCTGGCGTAGGAACACGACGTCGCCGATCGCCCACACGGCGGCCCCGAGGATGAACGCGGTGACCGACGGAGACGGCCGGTAGGCGACGACCGACAACCCCGACAGCACGATCACGATGAAGACCAGATCGAACAAGGGGTAGGCGAGCGCGACCATCACCGCCGCCGTGCTGCCGCTCTGGTCGAGGATCGTGTCGAACCAGAAGGCCACGGCGATGGCCGCCGCGGCCAGGCCGATCACGAGACCGTTGAGCCGGGCGGCCCGGGAGACCCCGGGCAGGTTGCGGTGGGTGACGAGGGCGAGGGCCACCACGAGGGCGAGTGTGGACTCGAGGTAGAGCACGTCCGACCAGGCCGGGAAAGGGATCGGATCGAGGTTCTGATCGTGGTAGGTGTAGAGAAGGGTGCCACCGGTGTAGAGCAGGATGCCGAGGGTGACCAGCCACCAGGCCAACCGGTTGTGCCGATCGGTGACGGCCCGGAGGCCGCTCAGCACCGCCGGCACGATGAGGGCGGCGTGGTAGATCCAGCCGTCCCACACCGTCAGGTAGCCGCTCTCGGGACGGGCCACCAGCACGAGCGACAGCATGTAGGTGGAGGTGAGCAGGACGGCCCCGACCAACACCGCCCAGATGAACTGCTGGCTCCCGTCGCCCCCACCGAGACCCGATGGCGACTCCTCCGTCAGGAGCGACTCGAGAAGCGAGTCGAAATCAGCATCGCCGCCGCCGTCGAGCGGCTCATCGTCCGATTCCTCGGATCGGGTGCTTCCGGATCGGTTCTCGATCTCGGCTAGGGCGTCCCGGGTGGAGGCGAGGCGTCGGCGGAGCGCGCTGCGTTCCTCGTCATCGGCTGCGTTGGTGAGGGCCATGCGGAGGTCGACCTGTGTCTGCTGCAGCCTTCGCCACCGTGCCATCTCGGGCTCGTCATAGCCGCTCGTCGTCACCGGTCCCCGCCTCCCACACCACCATGGTTGTCGGAGTTTATACACGCGACGCGGTGGCCCCCCGGCCGGTCCGAGAATCTCGGTTGTCAGGGGCGGCGGCCCGAGAATCAGCCCTCGAAGCCGCTCGATATGTCCAGGCCGAACAGCTCGTTGAAGCGGGCGGCATAGGCCAGATCGTCGTCGATGGCTCCCATGGCCACCCAGTCCTCATCGGCCACGCCCGGCTTGCGGCCGGTCAGCTCCGGACCGCCCCAGCCACACGTGTGGCGCAGCGTGGGGTGCTCCTCGGTGGCGGCTCGGAACACGACGTCGGCCACCTCCTCCGGTTGGCCCGGGGTCCGTAGCCCGGCGGCGTAGAAGGCGAACAGGCGGCGGTTGTGGGCGTCATAGGCGCCGGTGGTGTTCGGGGCGTCGGTGTTCTTGGCCATGATCGCCGTCTTCACGATGCCGGGTTCGATCAGCGCCACCCGGATCCCGTGGGGGGCGACCTCCTGGGCCAGCCCCTCCGTCAGCCCCTCGATGGCCCACTTGGACGCCACATACGCCGACTGGGCCATGGCGGCGATGACGCCGGTGACCGAGCCGATGTTGACGATGCAGCCGCTCCCCCGCTCCCGCATGTGGGGCAGCACGGCCTGGACGCATCGGATCACGCCGTAGACGTTGACGTCCATGACCTCCTGGTACAGCTCGAGGGGAGTCTCCTCCATGACCCCGTTGCCGCCGATGCCGGCGTTGTTGACCAGCACGTCGATCCCGCCGGCGGCCCCGATCACCTCCGCCACGGCGGCGCCGACCGAGTCGGTGTCGGTCACGTCGCACTGGACGGGGTGGACGGTCACGCCCCGCTCGGCGGCCATGGCCGCCAGCTTGTCTCCGGACTCGAGGCGCCGCATGGTGCCGTAGACGTCCCACCCCTTGGCCGCGAGGCCCACGGCGGTCGATCGCCCGATTCCGGAGTTGGCGCCGGTGATGAAGGCAACGGTCATGACCGGCGAGACTAGTCGGCTCTCCTGCGACGAGCAGGTCCGACCGTGGCATCCTGGATGCCATGTCCGCCCCCACCGCCTCCTCCACGACGATCTCGGGCCCGCTCGTCATCGGGCCGTTGCGGGTCGAGGTGCCCGTGGTGCTGGCTCCCATGGCGGGGGTGACCAACGCCCCGTTCCGACGTCTGTGTCGCCACTACGGGGCCGGCCTGTACGTGAGCGAGATGATCTCGGCTCGCGCCCTGTGCGAGGGCAGCGACAAGACCGACGTCCTGGCCAGCTTCGCCCCCGACGAGTCACCCCGGAGTCTCCAGCTAGCCGGGGTCGATCCCCGCTACGTCGCCCAGGCGATACGGCGGCTGGTGGAGGAGGGACGCGTCGACCACGTCGACCTCAACTTCGGCTGCCCGGTCCGCAAGGTCACCCGCCACGGCGGCGGCGGGGCCCTGCCCTACAAGCGTCGCCTGTTCGCCGCCGTGGTGGCGGCCGCCGTCGAGGCCGCCGGCCCCGTCCCCGTCACCGTCAAGCTGCGGGTCGGGATCGACGACGGGCACCACACCCACCTCGAATCCGGCCGCATCGCCGAGGACCTGGGGGTGGCGGCGGTGGCTCTCCACGGCCGCACGGTGGCCCAGCTCTACTCCGGTCAGGCCGACTGGTCGACGATCGCCGACCTGAAGGAGACGGTGACCTCGATCCCGGTGCTGGGCAACGGTGACATCTGGGAGGCGGCCGACGCCGTCGCCATGATCGACCGGACCGGCTGCGACGGGGTGGTCGTCGGGCGGGGATGCCTCGGCCGACCCTGGCTGTTCGGCCAGCTGGCGGCGGCCCTGCGGGGCGAGCCGATCCCCCCCCACCCGGCCACCCCCGAGGTGGCGCGGGCGATGACCGAGCACGCCCGGCTCCTCGTCGACTGGTTCGGCGACCACAAGGGGGTGCGGGAGTTCCGCAAGCACACCGCCTGGTACCTGAAGGGCTACCCGGTCGGCGGACGACTACGGGGCCAGCTCGGCCAGATCGAGACCCTCGATCATCTGACCGAGCTGCTGGCCCAGCTCCCCACGGCCGAACTGCCGCCGGAGAACCACCGGGTGGCCCGGGGTCACACCCGCGGCCCTCAACGGGTCGCCCTCCCCGACGGCTGGCTCGACGATCCCCACGACGATTCCCTGGCCGACGCCGAGGGCGACTCCGCCGCCTCCGGCGGGTGAGAGGCGCAGCCGATGTCCGACGCGGAGCGCGGTGATCCCCTAGTCTCGTCGCCCATGGAGCTACCCGTGGACGTCGACGCCCTCACCGCGGTCCTCCGTCGACACGGCGTCACCTTCACCCTCGTCTTCGGGAGCCGGGCCACGGGCTCGGCCAGCGCGTCATCCGACCTGGACCTCGCCGTGTGGTCGCCGGAGCCGATCGACGACTGGTCCCTTCGCGGGTCGCTGCCCGACGTGGTGGATCTGGTCGACCTCCGCACCACCTCCGACGGTGTGGCCGGGAGGGTGGCCATGGAGGGCATCGTCATCCTCGACGACGACCCACCCGTCCGGATCCGTTGGCAGGCCGAGACCCGCAAGCGCTACCTCGACGAGGCGTTCCGGCGGGAGCGGTTCCGACGGGATTTCGTTGCTGCCCATGGTTGACCGCGGTGGCTGACGGCCATGGTTGACGCCGAACGGCTGCTGAGCCTGCTCGGTCGGGTCACGTCGCGGCTCGTCGTCCTCGACGGCTACGCCGAAGCCGATCGGGGCGAGCTGCTGGCTGACCGGGTGCGACTCGGCGATCTCAAGTACACGTTCCAGACCGCCATCGAAGCCTGCATCGACGCCGCCCATCACGTCGTCGCCGACCGGGGCCTCGGCGTGCCCACGTCGAATGGGGCCACCTTCCTGGCACTGGCCGATGCCGGGCTGCTCGAGCGCGACCTGGCCACTCGGATGGCCGGTTCGGTCGGGTTCCGGAACGTGCTGGTGCACGGGTATGCCGACGTCGACGACGGCCTGGTGATCGACCATCTACGCCATCGTGACGATCTGCGACGCCTCGTCGCCGCCCTGACCGCCCTGCTCGATCCCTGACCAGAGCCCGGCTCCGGGCGACGGGCACCGGCACCACGGCGTCGATCCGGCCCGGCGAACGACGTCAGCGGAAGGCGGCGATGGCGCTGGCGGCGTCGAACAGGACACCGTCACCCAGGTTGGGCAGGACACCGAGGACGACGGTGGCGACGGCGGAGACGGCGATGGCCAGCAGGGCCGAGGGGGGAAGGGCGAGCCGGACGGGGGCCGCGACCGTCACCACCGCGGTCCCGCCGCCGCCCGCCGCCACGTCGGTGTCGGCGTCGTCGGGCACCTCGGACCCGACCCCGGCCCCGGCCGTCGCCGGCACCATGAACATGGCCACCACGATCCGCAGGTACAGGTAGGCGGCCACGACCGCCGACAGCATGGCCACCGCGGCGAGCACGTAGGACTCGTTGAGGGCGGCAGCGGCGATGACCCGGAACTTGGCGAAGAAGCCCGACGTGAACGGCACCCCGGCCTGGGAGAACAGCAGCACCGACATCAGCCCCGCCAGCAACGGGTGGCGCTGGGCCAGACCCCGGTAGGCCTCCAGGTCGTGATCGCCGTCGCCCCGACCACCGACGATCGAGATCACCCCGAACGTGCCGGCGATCATGATCGTGTAGGCCAGGAGGTAGAAGAGGAAGGCCTCGCCGCCGAGGAGGCCGGAGTTCTCCGGCGTCGAGGCGGCGTGCACCGCCACCAGGATGAAGCCGGCGTGGGCGATCGACGAGTAGGCCATCATGCGCTTCACGTTGGTCTGGGCCACCGCCAGCACCGACCCCAGCAGGAGGGTGATCACGGCCAGCCCGGCGATGAGCGGACGCCAGTCCTCGAAGTAGGGGCCGAGCCCGACCCAGAAGACGCGGACCAGGCCGGCGAACCCCGCCACCTTCACCCCCGAGGCCATGAACGCCACCACCGGCGTCGGCGCCCCCTCGTAGACATCGGGCGTCCACATGTGGAACGGCACCGCCGAGATCTTGAAGGCGAACCCGACCAACACGAGGGCCATGCCCACCAGCAGGAGGGACGAGTCGACGGCGGGGTCGTAGCCGGCGCCGTTGGGCCCGGCGGCGGCGATGCCCCGCAGCGACGTCGACCCCGTCGCCCCGTACAGCATGGCCACGCCATAGAGGAACAGGGCCGACGACACGCTGCCGAGGAGGAAGTACTTGAAGCCCGCTTCCTGCGACTGGAGCCGACGGAGGTGGAGGGCGGCCATCACGTAGGCCGCGATCGACAGGATCTCGAGGCCGAGGAACGTGACGATCAGATCCTCACCCGAGGCGAGGAGCACCCCGCCGGAGGCCGACATCAGCAGCAGCACATACCACTCGGGACCATCGAGCTCCTCCCGCCGCAGGTACTCGTCGAGCAGCATGGCGGCGAAGAACACGGCCACGCAGATGAGGGCGGTGACGAACACGGTGAACCCGTCGATGGCGATGGCGTCGGCGATGACGAGCCGGGGGCCCTCGGTCCCCGTGTTGGCGTTGACCCGATTCCACACGGGGATGAGGCTCAGCCCGGACACGAGGGCCGTGGCCCCGGTGAAGGCGGCCGGGAACCCCCCGCCCCGCAGGCGCGGAACCAACGACGTGATCAGCACCAGGAGCACACCACCGAGGGCGAGGACGACGAAGGGCAGGACGAGCGACCAGACGATCTCGGGCCCCACCACCGCCTCCTGGGCCAGCACACCCGTCATCGCGACCGTCATCGACCTGCCTCCTCGTCGGCGCCCTCGGCCCCCGACCCCTCGTGGGCGGCCTCGGCCGCCCCCACGATCTGTTCGACCCCCGGGACCGGCACCTCCTCGGGCTCGGGTTCGACGAAGCCGTCGACCCGCTGCTCGACGTGGGCGATCAGCTCGTCGACGGCCGGCGAGATCCGGTCGAGGACCGGCTTGGGGTACACGCCGAGGAACACGATGAGGAAGAGCAGCGGGGCGATGCCGAGCAGCTCCGACAGCCGCAGGTCACGCATCGTGGCGTTGTCGCCCTGCGCCGGACCGTGGAAGGCCCGTTGGTAGGCCCACAGCAGGTACAGGGCGGCGAGGATCACCCCGCTGACGGCGACCACGGCCCACCACCGGGCACTCGAGAAGGCGCCGAGCAGGATGAGGAACTCCCCGACGAAGCCGTTGAGGCCGGGCAGTCCGATGCTCGACAGCATGACCAGGGTGAAGACCCCGGCCATGACGGGAGCGGCCGACTGCAGGCCGCCCAGGGCGGCGATCTCCCGGGTGTGGCGACGCTCGTAGATCCACCCGACGAGGATGAACAGGGCACCGGTGGAGATCCCGTGGTTGACCATCTGGAGGACGGCGCCCTCGAGGCCCTGGGAGTTGAGGGCGAAGATGCCGAGCACGATGAAGCCCATGTGGGCCACCGAGGAGTAGGCCACCAGACGCTTGAGGTCGCTCTGCATGGTGGCCACCGCCGCCCCGTAGACGATGCCGATCACACCGAGGGTCAGGAACAGCGGGGCGAGGTCGTCGACGACCGACGGGAACAGGTAGACACCGAAGCGGATGAACCCGTAGGTACCGAGCTTGAGCATGACACCGGCCAGGATGACGGAGCCGGCCGTCGGGGCTTCGGTGTGGGCGTCGGGGAGCCAGGTGTGGACCGGGAACAGTGGCACCTTGACGGCGAAGGCGGCGGCGAAGGACAGGAACACGAGGAGGGCCGCCGTGTCGCCGAG
Organism: Acidimicrobiales bacterium; assembly: GCA_050330635.1. Taxonomy (GTDB): domain Bacteria; phylum Actinomycetota; class Acidimicrobiia; order Acidimicrobiales; family SZUA-35; genus CADEDH01. The sequence continues at coordinate 47,107 of JBHJNQ010000064.1, forward strand.
GGCCTGGTTCTCGGCCAGGAAGCGGACGTCGAACGACAGGATCCCAGTCTGGCGGGCGGTGAGGAACACCAGGCTGACGATGCCGACGAGCATCAGGGCCGAGGCGGCCATGGTGTAGAGGAAGAACTTGAGGGCGGCGTAGACCCGGTTGGCGTGGCCCCAACCCCCGATGAGGAAGTACATGGGAACGAGCACGACCTCGAAGAACAAGAAGAACAGCAGGAGATCGAGCGCCATGAACGCCCCCATCGCCCCACCCATGAGGAGCATCAGCCAGAGGTAGTACCGCTTGGGGTCGTGGTCGGGTTCGGAGGTGACGATGGCGATCGGGAAGAGGATGCCGGTCAGCACCACCAGGAACAGGGAGATCCCGTCGACCGCGAACAGCCAGCTGAGGCCGAGGCTGGCCACCCACTCCCGGCTGGTCACGAACTGGAAGCCACCGTCGGCGGCATCGAAGTCGGCCAGCAGGAACAGGGAGATGGCACCGGTGATCGCCGACCCGATCAGCGCCGCCAGCCGGGTGAAATCGCCCCGACTCGGGGGGAGCACGGCGATGACGGCGGCGGTGACAACCGGCACCAGGATCAGCGACGGTAGGAGGGGGAAGGTGGGGGCCGCACCCGCCGCCTCGGTGGCGACGAACGGAACCGCGCCGACGATCATGCGAACAACCTCCCCAGGAACCACACCATGACGAAGGCGGCACCGACGGCGAGGCCGAGGGCGTAGCTACGAACGAACCCCGGTTGGGTGACCCGGAGACCGCGACTGGCGGCCCCGATCCCGGTGGCGGTGCCCCGCACCAGCCCATCGACCACCGTGCGGTCGAACCAGGCGACCAGATCGAACAGCTTCCGACCCGGGCCGCCGAAGAAGTCGGCGTAGCTCTCGTCGACGTACCAGGCGTGGGCCAGCGGTTCGAGTTCGATGGACTCGGGCTTGGGGGCTCGGCCCCGGAGGTAGACGGCGAAGGCGGTGACGATGGCGACGAGGGCGATGGCCGCCGCCACCATGGCCAGGAGCCACTTCGTCCCGGCCGACGCCGTCAGCTCGGCCTCGTGCCCGAACAGGGACGGCTCCAGCCAGTGCTCGAGGAACTTGACCTCGCTGGCGAAGGGAAGGTTGAGCGCCCCGGCGCCGAGGGCGAACAGGGCCAGGACGACGAGGGGCAAGGTCATGGTCCACGGCGACTCGTGGGGTCGGTAGTGCTGGCGGTGCTGGTAGCTCTCGGGCAGGTGCTCGGTCAGGTCGCCGACATCGGTCGCCGGCGTACGGGCCGTGACCACCGCCGGGGGCAGGGGCAGCGGGGCGGAGCTGAGATCGTTGAGCCGGGCCGTCGCCACGTCGACGTCGGCTCCGGCCGCCACCACGCCGTCGGCGGTCGTGGCCGCACCCTCCCTGGCCTTGACGAGGGCCTCCTCCGCCTTGGGCACGGCCCTGGTCGCCTTCTCCAACGCCTTCACGAGCTTGTCGTGGCCGTCGGCGCCGACCGTAGAGGCGGTGACGGCGGCGCCCGACTCGCTCAGGGTGGCCTGGGCCTTGGCCAGGCCCTCCTGGCGCTTGACGATGTCGGCTTGGGCCTTCTCGGCCTGCTCCACCGCTGCGGTTCGGGCCTCTTGGGCCACGGTCACTCGGGCCTGGGCCGCCTCGACCCGTGCGGCCTGGGCGGCCGCGACCTCCGCCGCCGTCACATCGTAGAAGCGGGACCGGCCGAGGAAGGTGAGGATCACTTGGCGGGTCATGTAGAAGGCGGTGAGCAGGGCCGTCACGATGCCGACGGCCCACAACCCCTTGCCCCCGATCTCGTCGGCGTTCCAGGCGTAGAGGAGGATCTCGTCCTTCGACCAGAAGCCACTGAAGGGGGGAACACCGGCGATGGCGAGCCAGCCGACGATGAAGGTCCCCGCCGTCAGGGGCATGTAACGGGCCAGGCCGCCCATGCGCCGCATGTCCTGCTCGTCGTGGAGCCCGTGGATGACCGACCCCGAACCGAGGAACAGGAGGGCCTTGAAGAAGGCATGGGTCACCATGTGGAAGATGGCGGCGACGTAGCCCCCCACGCCGACGGCGAGGAACAGGTAGCCGAGCTGCGACACCGTCGAGTAGGCCAGGACCCGCTTGATGTCGGTCTGGGCTATGGCGACGGTGGCGGCGAACAGGGCCGTCCCGGCGCCGACCCAGGCCACGAGGCCCCTGCTCCAGGTGTCGGCCTCGGCCAGGATGGGGTTGAGGCGGGTCAGCAGGAACACGCCGGAGGTCACCATCGTGGCGGCGTGAATGAGGGCCGACACGGGGGTCGGGCCGGCCATGGCGTCGGGCAGCCACACGAAGAGGGGCAGCTGGGCCGATTTCCCGGCCGCACCGAGCAGGAACAGCACCACGATCAGGGTGGCGGCGAAGGTTCCGATCTCCGGCGACCGGGTGAGTATGTCGGCGTAGCGGATCGAGCTCAGCTCGGTGAACACGAGGAACGTGGCCAACATGAACCCGAAGTCACCGATGCGGTTGGTGACGAACGCCTTCTTGCCGGCGCTGGCGTTGCCCTCGTCGGTGAACCAGAACGAGATGAGGAGATAGGAGCAGGCCCCGACCCCCTCCCAGCCGAGGAAGGTCAGCAGCAGGTTGTCACCGAGAACCAGCACCAGCATGGAGGTGATGAACAGGTTGAGGTAGGTGAAGAACTTCGAGAAGTTCGGGTCCCCGTGCATGTACCCGATCGAGTACAGGTGGATGAGGGTGCCGACCCCCGTGATGAACAGGCTCATCGTGACCGACAACGGATCGATCAGCAGGCCGGCGTCGACCGAGAACGAACCGGACTCCACCCAGGTGAACAGCGTCTGGATGTGGAACCGCTCCTCGGCCGGCTCGCCGACCAGGCCGGCGTAGACGACGACGGTGGAAACGAAGGCGCCGGCGCTGGCCAGGGTGGCGAGCCAACCGGCGGCCGGCTCGCCCATCCGCCGACCGAAGGCGACGAGGAGTACGAACCCGGCCAGCGGAAAGGCGGGTATCAGCCAAGCGGCATCGAGCATGCCCATCAACCCTTCAACGACGTCAGATCATCGGCGGTGAGCGTCGGGCGGCGGCGCATGACGGCCACCACGATCGACAGCCCGACGACCACCTCGGCCGCCGCCACCACCAGCACGAAGAACACCGCCGTCTGTCCCGCCAGGTCATCGAGGGCGCGGGAGAAGGCGACGAACGACAGGTTGACGGCGTTGAGCATCAGCTCGACGCACATGAACATGATGAGTGGATTGCGGCGGACCAGCAGACCGGTCAGGCCGATCGTGAACAACAGGGCGCTCAGCACCAGGTACCACGTCTCGGTCAGCTCCACAGCGACCCTCCGTCCGGCGTTCCGTCGTCCATCACGTCGCCGCCTGTCCCGGCTCGTCGACGGTGAGGTCCTCGGCACCCCGGTTGCGCACGAGCACCACGGCGCCGACGGTGGCGATGGTCAGGAGGAGGGCGGTGGCCTCGAAGGCCAGGACGTTACGGGTGAACAGATCGCGGGCCAACTGGTCGATGTCGGGCTGGGTGTCATCGATCGGTTGGGTGGCGGCCCGGGTACCGGTGAGGGCGACCGCACCCTCGTCGCCGCCCTTGCCGGACAAGAACAGGCCACCGGCGATCATGACCAGCACCAGGGCCCCGACCAGGATCCCGCCCACCCGTTGCCCGGCCAGGGGTTCCACGCTGAGATCCTCGGCCTGGTCGACACCGAGGAGCATGATCACGAACAGGAAGAGCACGACGATGGCGCCGGCGTAGACCACCACCTGCACCAGGGCGAGGAAGTGGGCACCCTGCACCACGAAGAGCACGGCGACCCCGAAGAGGGAGGCGATCAACGACAGGGCGGCCCGCACGGGGTTGGCGTTGAGGACCACGCCGAGGCCACCGCCGAGAACGATGGCCCCGGCGACGACGAAGACGATGACGTCGGCCATCAGTGGTGTCCTCCGTGATCGTCATGCTCATCATGGTCATGATCGTGATGGTCATGGCCGGCGGCGGTCGGCGGGGGCGCCGTCTGACCGGCCTCGGCGGCCCGGACGCCGTAGCCGAGCTCGCCCGACCACCCGATACGGCCCTCATAGGCCGCTCGCCCCGACGACGACGTGGCCCGCATCCACCCTGACGTGTGCTCGTCCTCGCCGGGGCGCCAGTCCTCCCATGGCAGCTGCCTGGGCTTGCCGTCTTCGCCGACGAGCAGCTCGTCCTTGGTGTAGATGGCATCGCTACGGTTCGTGAACGAGAACTCGAACAGCTTCGTCTCGGTGATGGCCTCGGTGGGGCAGGCCTCGACGCAGAGGTCGCAGTGGATGCACCGGAGATAGTTGATCTCGTACACGTAGCCGTAGCGCTCACCCGGCGAGAGGGGGGCGTCGGGCGGGTTGTCGGCCCCCCGGACGTAGATGCAGCGGGCAGGGCAGACACCGGCGCACAACTCGCAGCCGATACACTTCTCCATCCCGTCCTCGTAGCGGTTGAGCACGTGGCGGCCGTGGACCCGCTCGGGCTTGGGGGCCTTGATGTCGCTCGTACCACCCCGGCCGGCCATGTACTGCTTGGTGGTGACGCCCTCGGCCCACTTCTTGAGCGTGACGCCGAAACCCTCGAGGTAGCCCATCAGTTGACCTCCGGTGAGGGGTGCTCGACCAGGCCCCGCTCGGCCAGCCGGTCGTGGCGGGCCGTCCGCACGGCGAGCCCGAGGACGCCGGCGGCGGCGACCCCGATCACCAGTCCGATGGCCACGACCGCCACCACATCGCCGACCGGGGTCGCACCCGGCTCGGCGTCGAACCATCCGAATCCGCCGTCCTGGGCCACCCGGATGCCGCCCAGGATCAGGAGCCAACCGAGGGCGAGGGGGATCAGGAGCTTCCACCCGAGGTCCATCAGCTGGTCGTAGCGGAGCCGGGGCAGGGTGGCCCGGAACCACACGAAGGTGAAGAGGAACACCAGCAACTTGCCGAAGAACCACACGAAGCCCCAGAGCCAACCGGGCAGGATGCCGAGGTTCGGCCCGGCCGGGCCGCCGAAGAACAACGTGACGATGATGGCCGACATGGTGACCGTGTTCATGTACTCGGCCAGGTAAAAGAGGGCAAAGCGGATCGAGGAGTACTCGGTGTGGAACCCGCCGACCAGCTCCTGCTCGGCCTCCACCAGGTCGAACGGGGGCCGGTTGAGCTCGGCCGTGCCGGCGATGAGGAAGATCACGAACGGCACGAACCCGGTGACGATCACGTTCCAGTTGGGGACGATGCCACCGAAGCCGGCCCCGGCCTGGACCTGCACGATCTCGTTGGTGCTGAGCGTGCCGGAGACGAGCAGCACCGACGCCAACGACAGGCCGAGGGCGGCCTCGTAGGAGATGGCCTGGGCCGAGGCCCGGACCGAACCGAGGAGCGGGTACTTCGAGCCGGACGACCAACCGGCCAGCATGATGCCGTAGACACCGATCGAGCTCATGGCCAGGAAGAACAGGATCCCGACGGGGACGTCGGCCACCTGGAGGAAGGTCTCGCGGCCGAACACGGTGACCGACCCGTTGCCACCGTCACCGAAATCGCCGGCGATCGGCACCAGGACGAACGTGAGGAACGCCGGTATCAGCGCCAGGTAGGGGGCGATCTGGAAGACGAACCGGTCGGACCGGCTGGGGATCAGATCTTCCTTGAAGAACAGCTTGATCCCGTCGGCCAGCGTCTGCAGCAGACCGAACGGGCCCGCCACGGTGGGGCCGAGACGGTTCTGGAGGCGGCCGACCACCTTGCGCTCGAACCAGACCATCAGCATGACGGCCACCAGGAGCAGGGCGAAGGCGATACCGGCCTTGGCGATGGCGAGGATGACATCGCCACCGTCGACACCGTCGGCCAGGTACGGATCCCCCATCACCCACCTCCCCGGATGGTGATGTTGGTGACCGAGCGACCGGCCATCAGCAGGTTGCGGACGTCGAAGCCGGGCAGTCGGATCGGCAACCAGGCCGTCCCCGGCAGAACCGAGGGGTCGGCGACGTAGTCCAGCTCGTGGATCGTGCCCTCCCGATCGATGGCGACCGGCCGATCGGGTTCGAGGCCGAACTCGGCCACGTCGACGGGCGCCAGGCGCAGCACCGCCGGCTGCGGCAGCTGACGCAGCGACGGCGACTCCTGCACCATGGTCCCGAGATCCCAGAGCTTGTGGTCCACCACCAGCCGCAGACCGTAGCTGCTGGCCATGGGCGGCACCGCGGCATCCCCGAACTCGAGGACCCACTGACGGTCCATCTCGATGAGCGGACCATCGTCGGCCCCCTGCACCGCGCCCCAGTCGATGTTCCGCAACGACTGGGCGGTCGTGCTCATCTCGGCCCGCAGCTCGTCCAGGGTGACGAAACCCAGGTCGATTCCCAGGGCCGACGCGATCTCCGCTGCGATCATCCAGTCGGGCTTGGCCTGGCCGGGCGGGGTCACCTTGGCCCGCAGCGGGCTGAGCCGACCCTCGGCGTTGAGGAACGTGCCGTCGGACTCGCCGAACAGGGCGGCGGGGAGGATGACGTCGGCCTTGGCCGCCGAGGCGGTGGCGAAGGCGTCGACGGCGATCACCGTCGGCACCCGCTCCAGGGCGGCGGCGACCAGCTCGGGATCGGGGAAGTCCTCCACCGGGTCGGCGCCGAGCAGTACGATCGTGTCGATCTCGCCCTCCGACGCGGCCCGGAGGATCCCGTCGGCGTCCTTGCCGTCGAAGTCGGGCAACAGACGCCAGTTCTCCAGCTCCGCTCCTGCCCGGCGGATCCCGCCCGGCAGGAAGCCTCCGGTGAGACCCATCTCGAGCCCACCGAGCACGTTGCCCCGCCGCAGCACCGGCAGGAAGCGGCTCTCGGGAGCAAGGCGGAGGAGGGCGCCCACGGCGTCGGCGGTGTAGCGGGCCGACTCGGCCAGGTTGAGCCGTCCCAGCACGACCGTCACGGGACGGCCCGATTGGAGCAGCTCGCGGGCGGCGGCCACGTCGTCGGTGTCGACGGCGGCCGGTAGCTCCGACCCCGGACCGTCGGCCAGGGCGCCGGCCACCTGACCGACGGTGCCCGGCACCGAGTGGAGACGGATGGCGGCGTGTTCCGACAGCGAGGTGGGGCGGGGGGTGAGCTCGATGAGGGTCACCCCGTCGTGGATGAGGGCGTGGCGGAGCCGGAGGTACAGCGACGGCTGTTCCTCCTTGGGGTCGGGAGCGAGGAGGACGACGATGCCACCGGGGACGCAGGCCCGGTCGATCGTGGCCCGGGGCAGGCCGAGAGCCATGGGGGCAGGGAGTCCGTCACCGAGCTGGCAGTCGACGTGATCGGTGCCGATCACGCCCTTCATGAGCTTGGCCCAGGCGTACTGGTCCTCGAGGTTCAGCCGGGCTCCGCCGATGACGGCGATCCGCTCCGGGTCGCCCCGGAGAGCCCGGGCCGCCACCTTGGTGGCGTCGCTCCAACGGCTCGGCACCAGCTCGTCGCCGCCCCGACGGAGCCGGGGCTCGACGATGCGGTTGGCGCTCGTCGTCACCTCGTAGCTGAAGCGGTCCTTGTCGGACAGCCAGCCCCAGTTGACGGCATCGCTGTCGACGCCGATGATCCGCACCAGGCGGTCCTGGGACGACTGGAGCACGATCCGGGCGCCGGTGGAGTCGACGGTCGCCGTCGATTCCACGGTCTCGAGGTCCCACGGGCGGGCCTTGAACCGGTAGGGGGCGGCCGTGAGGGCACCGACCGGACAGATCTGCACCGTGTTGCCACTGAAGTACGAGGAGAAGGGGTGCTCGGGGAACGTGTTGACCTGGGTCTGGGAACCCCGGTCGATGAAGTGGATGAGGGGATCGCCGGCCACGTCGGCGGCGAACCGGGTGCAGCGGTCGCACAGGATGCACCGCTCGCGGTCGAGGTGGACGAGGTCGCTGATGGGGATCGGCTTCTCGAAGTGCCGCTTCTCCTCCACGAACCGGCTCTCGCCGGGCCCGAAGGCGTAGGCGTTGTCCTGGAGGGGGCACTCGCCGCCCTTGTCACACACGGGGCAATCGAGGGGGTGGTTGATGAGGAGGAACTCGAGCACCCCGTCCTGGGCCTGCTTGGTGGCCTCCGACTCGGTCTCGACCTTCATTTCGGGTGTCACCGGCACCATGCAGCTGGGCTGGAGCGCCGGACCCCGTCCGGTGTCGATATCGACCAGGCACATCCGGCACATGCCGACGGGTTCCATGCGGGGGTGGTAGCAGAAGCGGGGGATATGGACACCGTTGCGTTCGCAGGCCTCGATCACCAGCTCCCCGTCGGTGGCCTCGACCGGGCGACCGTTGAGGGTGAAGGGAACGCCGGTGGTGGCCTCGGTCGATTCCGTCGTCGTCATGCCGACACCTCCTCCGTCTCCTCAGCGGGCGCCGACGCCGGCTCGTCCGGCGGATGCGGGTCGGTGACGGGCGACGCCGCTCCGATCTTGGCTTCGAACTCGGGCCGGAAGCGCCGGATGGCCGACACGATGGGCGCCACCGACGAGGGGCCGAGAGGACAGATCGTGGTCTGGCGGGGAGGGAACGGCACTGCGGTCAGGCCCTCGGATTCCCACGCCGCCACCGGGTAGCTGCCCGGACTGATCTGGGAGCCGACGTCGAGCAGCAGGTCGATGTCGGACGGGCGGCCGTGGCCGTCGAGGATGCGTTGGAGGATCTTCTCCTCCCAGCTCGTGCCCTCCCGACAGGGCGTGCACTTCCCACACGACTCCCGGGCGAAGAACCGCACCACCCGCAGACAGGCCTTGACCGCGTCGGTCGACTCGTCCATGGCGACGATGGCGCCGGAACCGAGCATCGACCCCGCCGCCCCCACGTCGGCCGCCTCGAGCGGGAGGTCGAGGTGCTCGGGGAAGAACCACGGGGCGGAGCCGCCCCCGGGAATGAACATCTTGAGCTCGCTGCCACCGCGCATCCCCTGGCAGAAGTTGTCGCCGTAGAACAGGTCGCGGAACGTCACGACGCCCTGTTCGACCTCGTAGACACCGGGCCGGTTCACGTGACCGCTGATGCTCAGCATCCGGGTCCCCGGCGAGCGCTCCGAGCCGAGCTCCTTGAAGGCGGCGGCCCCGTTGGTCACGATCCACGGCAGGTTCGACAGGGTCTCGACGTTGTTGACGATCGTCGGCTTCATGTAGAGGCCCTTGGCTGCGGGGAAGAACGGCGGCTTGAGCCGCGGCATGCCCCGGTTACCCTCGAGGCTCTCGATGAGGGCGGTCTCCTCCCCCACGATGTAGGCCCCGGCGCCCCACGTCAGCACCACGTCGATGCTGACGTCGGTGCCGCAGATGTTCTTCCCGATGACGTTGGCGTCGTAGGCGTCGTTGAGGGCCTGGGCCAGGCGTTCCTGGGCCGTCGCCATCTCGCCCCGCACATAGAGAAAGCAGGTGTTGAGCCCGAGAGCGTAGCAGGCGATCACGCAGCCCTCGATGAGCTGATGAGGATCGCGCTCCATCAGGAGCCGGTCCTTGTAGGTCCCCGGCTCGGACTCGTCGCCGTTGACCACCAGGTACCGGGGCCACACCGGGGGCATGAAGCCCCACTTGATCCCGGCGGGGAAGCCGGCGCCACCCCGCCCGAGGAGCACCGCCTCCTTGACCTCCGCCGCCACCTCGGCCGGTGACCGCTCGAGCGCCTGCCGCAGACCGGCGTACCCGCCGGTCTCGACCGAGCGTGAGATCAGGTGGCTGTCGGGGTCGGCGAAGCGCGACGTGACGACCTTGGGGCCCTCGTTGTCGACATAGCCGGCGGCGTGGGGAACGTATGCGTTCGTCGCCATCAGTACACGTTCTCCGTTGCTGCGTGGAGGGAGGATCGCCCGAGGAGGGGGCGCGCTGGTCCGGATCCTGCGGGAGCTGGGTCCACTACTACGACTCCTCTGCGGGTTGGCGGCTGGCGAACCAGGGCGGGGTGCCGGCGACCTCGGGGGACTCGATCCCGGCCATCCGCTCGGGGGGGATGTGCTGTCGGACCCGGCTGAGGGTGCCGTGGGCCGGGATGTCGGGTCGGACCCCGTCGCGTAGGTCGCTGATCAGCTGGGAGAACGAGCCGGGCTCGACCCGGTACTCGTAGCGGTAGTTCACCTGGAGGCACGGGGCTTCGGTGCAGGCGGCGATGCACTCGACGTCCTCGAGGGTGAACAACCCGTCGTCGGTCGTGCCGCCGGGTCGGACCCCGAGCTCACGCTCGGCCTCGTGGAGGAGCTCCTCGCCACCGTTGAGCTGGCAGCTGATGTTGGTGCAGATGTTGACGAGGTACGTGCCGACCGGCTCCCGCTTGAACATCTCGTAGAACGAACAGGTCCCCAGGACCTCGGCCGGTGTCACGCCCACCAGCTCGGCCAGGTGCTCCATGGCGTCGTCGGCCACGTAGCCCTCCTGTTCCTGGGCCAGGTGGAGGAGGGGGATGAGGGCCGACTTGGGTCGGGGGTAGCGGGAGATGATCTCCCGGGCCACCGCCTCGTTGTCGGGTGTCAAGCGCGCCATATCACCGGTCCACCTCCCCCAGCACCGGGTCGACGGAGGCGATGACCGCCACCGCGTCGGCCAGGAAGCCGTCGGCCATCATGTGGGGCATCGTCTGCAGGTTGACGAAGCTCGGCCCCCGGATGTGCATCCGGTAGGGCTTGGGTCCACCGTCGGACACCAGGTAGCACCCGAGCTCCCCCCGGGGCGACTCGACCGCCACGTACACCTCTCCCGGCGGCACCTTGAAGCCCTCGGTGAAGATCTTGAAGTGGTGGATGAGCGCTTCCATCGACTCGTCGATGCGGGCCCGCGGCGGAGGCGTGACCTTGGTGTCGCCCGACCGGTAGTCGCCATCGGGCATCCGCTCCATGATCTGGTGGACGATCCTGATCGATTCCCGGATCTCGTTGAGGCGGATGGCGTAGCGGTCGAAGGCGTCACCGTAGGTGCCGACGAGCACGTCGAAGTCGACCTCGTCGTAGGCCAGGTAGGGCATGTTGCGGCGCAGATCCCACTCGACGCCGGTGCTGCGGAGCACGGGCCCGGTGGCGGAGAGGGCGATGGCCTCCTCCTGGGTGATGACACCGACCCCCTGCAAGCGATTGCGCCAGATCGGCTGACCGGTCATGAGGATGTCGTACTCCTCGAGGCGGGGCGGGAGCATGTCCATCAGCTCGCTCAACTGCTCCTGCCAGCCGTCGGGCAGGTCGGCGGCGACGCCGCCGGGGCGGATGTAGTTGTGGTTCATACGCAGACCGGTGACCGTCTGGAAGAAGCGGAGCACCTGCTCCCGTTCCCGCCACCCGTAGATCATCATCGACACCGCGCCGATGTCCATCCCGTTGGTGGCCATCGACAACAGGTGCGACGAGATCCGGTTCAGCTCGCACATCAGCATCCGAATCCACGTCGCCCGTGGTGGGACCTCGAGGCCGAGCAGCTCTTCGGTGGCGAGCGAGAACACCAGCTCGTTGAAGAACGGCGAGACGTAGTCCATCCGGGTCACGTTCGTTGGACCCTGGAGATAGGTGAGGGTCTCCCCCGTCTTCTCCATTCCGGTGTGGAGGTAGCCGATGATGGGCTTCGACCGCAGGACGGTCTCGCCGTCGAGCTCCAGCATGAGGCGGAGCACCCCGTGGGTCGACGGGTGCACCGGGCCCATGTTGACCAGCATCGTCTGGTCGCTCTCGCCGGCGATGCGGGCCCCGCCGACCGTGGCCGCAGCCTCGACCTCCGACATGCGCAACACCGACCCCCGGCGGGGCAGATGATGGAGCTGACCGCCCTCGACGAAGTTGTCGTCGAGAGCATCGGCGGTGGCCGACTCGGATCCGCTGACGGTCACGGTCATGGGAGATCCGCCTTCGGGTTGCGTTGCCAGGGTGCCTTGAACTGGACGGGGATGGCACCGACGGCGTAGTCCTTGCGGAGGGGATGCCCCTCCCACGTCTCCGGCATCAGGATTCGTGACTGGTCGGGGTGACCGGCGAAGGTGATCCCGAACAGGTCGAACACCTCGCGCTCGTGGAAGTCCGTGCCGGGGTAGATGGCGTACAGGGAGTCGATGGTGGGATCGTCCGCCGGCACCTGGACCCGGGCTCGGAGACGCTCGGCCCGCTGATGGGACACGAACGAGGCGACCACCTCGAACCGCTCCGGGGTCACCCCCGGCGGCACTTCCCGTAGGCCGCCGAGGCTCAGGTAGTCGACGGCGGTGAGGTCGACGCACATGTTCCATCCGTCGGCCAGTAGCTCGACGGCGAGGGCCCGCCAGGCGTCGCGGTCGGGGTGGATGACCCGCTGGCCCCGCGACCAGGTGACGGGGAACCCGTAGGCCTCCTCGACGGTGAGGCCGGTCTCGGTGGACTCGCTGTCGTCGGTCTCGGCGTCGGTGTCGGCGGCCCCGGTGTCGCTCACCGGCCGTCGCCGATCGTGGTCAGCACGGGGGCGCCCTGCCCGTCACGCTGCTCGATCGTGATCTCGGCCCCGCCCCCCGTGGCCGAGCGGCGTCGCAGCAGCTCACCCGACTCGATGTTGGCCCGCAGGGTGAGGATGGCGTGGAGGAGGGTCTCCGGGCCCGGTGGGCACCCGGGGGCGTAGACGTCGACCGGGACGACCTGGTCGACGCCCTGCACGATGGCGTAGTTGTTGAACATCCCACCGCTGGAGGCGCACACCCCCATCGAGATGACCCACTTCGGCTCCATCATCTGGTCGTAGATCTGCCGCAGGACCGGAGCCATCTTCTGGCTGACCCGCCCGGCCACGATCATCACGTCGGCCTGGCGGGGCGAGGCCCGGAAGACCTCCATGCCGAGGCGGGCGATGTCGTAGTGGGAGCCGCCGGTGGCCATCATCTCGATGGCGCAGCACGCCAGACCGAACGATGCCGGCCACGACGAGCGGGCCCGCGACCACGACACGAGCTTCTCCAGCGGGGCGGTGACGACATTGTGGTCGAGTCCCTCGAAGCCGTGCTCGTTGACGTTGCTGACCAGTCCCATCAGACGACCACCTTCTCCTTCTCCGGCTCCGGGGAGGGTCGGGACCCCTCGTCGGGATCGTCGTCGGCGTGGCGTTCGGCGGCGGCCGCCGCCTCCCGTTCCGCCTCGATCTCGCCGATCCCGTAGGCGATCTGGTAGCGCCCCTCGTTGCCCACTCGACGCACGGTGGAGGTCGACGTCCTCTCGCCCGCCCGCAGTGGGTCCTGGCGGCGTGACACCTGGAGGGGTCCCCACTCGAGGGCGCCCTTGGAGATGAGATAGACGAACGACTCGAACACGAGGGCCGAGAAGACCAGGACCGCCACGAGGCCGAAGACCCCGAGGGCGGCGTGGTTGACCGCCCACGGGTAGAGGAACACGATCTCGATATCGAAGATGACGAACAGCATCGCCACCAGATAGAAGCGAACCGGGAACCGCTCGGGGAGGTCCCGACCCGGGGTGATGCCGCACTCGTAGGGTGCCAGCTTCTCCAGGGTCGGTCTCCTCGGGGCCAGCAGCCTCGATGCTATCAAGCTCAATGCTGCGAACACGAATGCCAGCACGAGCAGGGCCAGAACCGGTAGGTACTGCGCCAAGGTGTCCTCCTCTCCTGGTGGCCGGTGTGGATTGCCGCCTCAGGCGGCGGTCCGGATCTCTGACTCCCGTTGATCTCTCACGTGCATGTTCCAGGCGACGGCGGCGAACACCAACCCGTTGAAGATGGTGAACATCGCCGGCGTGAACCGCCGGCCGCTGAACAGGGCGGGGAACGGACCGCCGCGGTCACGTTCCATGATCACACTCACCAGCGGGGCATCGGGGTCGACCGTGGCCACCGGCGGGGGCTGACCGGGCAACGTCGGCTGTTCGATGGCGGCCTGGACCTGGATGACGATCAGCTCCCGGCCGTAGAAGGGATGGAGAAACGTCTCGTTGAAGAAGTGACCCACCCGCTCGAAGACGTTGGCATCCTCGACCAGCACCGGCTTGCCATCGATCGTGAAGGCCCCGAACTGGCGGGTCACGTACTCACCGGCGGCGAACCGGCCCCCCTCGATGAGGAAGGCATCGACCGAGGCCTGGGCCTCTCCCCGGATCGGATCGGAGCTCTCCAGGTACCGCCAGTCGCCGAGGTCGAGCTGGCGGGAGGCGACGAGCGCCGCCTCCTGGGCCACGTCCTGGTCGGCTATCTCGTCGACGGTGGCGGCGTCGGACAACAACCCGGCCACCGACTCCCGGGCGTCGGCGTCGGGGTAACGGTCGAGCACGGCTTCGGGGTCGAACGGCGCCTCGCCCAGCCCCCCGGCCGGCACGCCGTCGCCGCTGTCGGACTGGAAGAGCTGAGCCGCCTCCTCCACCTCGGAGAAGAGCAGGCCGTCGTCGGTGTCGCCGGCGTCGTCGAAGTTGATCTCCACCAGCGACCATGTCGGGGCGGCGCCGTTCCAACCGATGCCGTAGATCGTCCAGATGATCCCCATGAGGAACATCCAGCCGGTGAGGCCGGCGACGGCGATGAGAAAGCCCTGCCGGCTACCCGTGTTGGTGGCGACGATGAGGTAGGTGCTGCCCATGAGGACGACCACGCCGACCAGCACGCTGAGCAGGCCCCGGAAGAAGGGATCGAAGCCGATTCCATCGATGAAGGCCAGCTGGCTTGCGACGACCTGGTTGACCAGTAGCAGCATCACAGGCCTCGCTCGTAGTCGACGACCGCTTGAATGTAGTCGGGTGGCAGCGACCCGCCGAAGCCCGGCATCATGCCGGCGGCACTGAGCCCGCCCCGACCGTAGCCGGCACCGGCCTCGGCACCGGTGTAGATGAAGTCGTAGTGGGCCGTGCTGGTGCGGCCGGGCATCTCGACGATCGTGCACTGACCGACCAGCCGGCCGTCGGCCAGCTCGAACACCTCACCCGGCACGTCGGCTGCGTCGAGTCCGGGCGGGTCCCTGAAGTTGCCGCTGTCGTCCTGCTCGAGCTCGTAGCCGACGGCGAAGGGGTAGGCGGGTCCGGACTCGGGCTGCCACAGCTGCGACACGTACTCGCAGCTGGCCAGGTCGCCGGCCACGCTCTCGTCGTCCGGCACGGTGACCCCGGTCGGGTCGTCGAGGATCAGGTAGGGCTCGCCGTCGTCGGTGACGGGGTTGCCGCTTGCATTGAGGCGGACCTTCGAACCGTTGGCCGCCTCGATGTAGAACCCCTCGTCGTCGTCGAGGCCCTCGGGGGGCAACCACGAGCCGTCGGCCGCCAACCAGGTGTCGTCGGGGAAGCGCTCCAGGACGGAGCCACCGCACAGGTTGAAGCCGATGCCGGACGGATCGCCGCCCCCGCAGCCGGCGACGCCCTCGTCGAGCACGTTCGGTACGGTGTCGATGCCGAGTGACCAACCGGCGGTGTGGCACCGGGCGCACGACAGCGAGCCACCGCGGTAGCCGCTGTAGAGACCGAGGTTGAACACGGCTTCACCGATGGTGTCGAACTCGCCGGCGGCGATCGAACGTTCGACCTCCTCGCGGACCTCGGCCTCGACCTCGGCGGCGGCGGCCGCCGCCTCCAGGCTCGCCTCGTCGCCCGGGTCGCCGCCGCCGGCGGCGGCGATCTCGATGGGGTCGAGGCTCTGCTGCTGCAAGGTCCGCAGATAGATGATGACCTCATCGACCTGTTGGGTCGTGAGGGGTCCGCCACCGGGCGTGCCCCAGGCCGCCATGGGCGAGCCGGGACGGCCGAAGTTGAGCACGTAGCGGACCTCGTCCTCGCTATAGCGCAGGAGCACGTCGTCGAGCGCCGGGGCGTACCAGTTGGCGTTGGCCAGGAACTGGCCGTCGGCATCCTGGAGGACGTAGGGGGCGGCACCGCCGGCGCCCCCGGCGGCGTGGCAGTTCACGCACTGGGCACCGCCCACGTAGGTGCCTTCACCCCGCGACTCGGCCTGCCGGTTGTAGGCGGCGACGGCGCCGACCTGACGGCCGGGTTCGGCCAGCCAGTAGAAGGGCAGGACGATGGCGAGGAGGCCCAGCATGACCAGGGCGAACGTGAGGGACTTGTCGAGCTTGGTGCCCTCCAGCTCCTCGTCGCTCAGGTACGGTTTGCGGTTGGGGGCGAGCTCCACCTCCGAGCCCAGCTCGGAGCGGGCGACCCGCATGTTTCGGATCCACAGGGCGACGAAGGCGACGAGAACGAGGGCAGCGACGGTGAGGCCGATGGCTCTGAAGTCAACGGCCAGGATGGCGGTGGCCGCGACCATCAGTGGCCACCACCGCTGCTCAGGCAGTTCGGGCCCTCGGCCTCCTGGCCGGTGGTGTTCGTACCGATCGGGGGTCCGGCGATGATCACGCCGGTGTTGACGATCAGCTCATTGGCGGCCGAGACCTCCATGGGGAACCGGTCCATACCGCGGGGGGCCGGACCGCCCTTCTTCTCGCCGACCTGGTTGTACTGCGAACCGTGGCACGGGCACTCGAACCACTGAGAGGTGACGCACTCCGGCACCCGGCACCCGAGGTGGGGGCAGGTCTGGTAGAGGGCGACCACGCCGGCCCGCAGCCCCTGCTCGACCTGGGGGTAGAAGGCGTAGGTAGCCTCGGCCTTGGCCACCGCCGAAGCCGGGTACTCGGTCACCCACATCCTCCCCTCCGGCACGTAGAAGAAGCCCTGGCCGTTCCGGATGGCAGCCTGGATGTCGGGCAACCGGCCGACGTTGACCCGGGCCCCGAAGCCCTCGCTCGGCGGCGGCCACAGGAAGGCGAGGGAGGCGGCGCCGAAGGCCGTCAGCCCGAAGGCGAAGCTGGTGACGATGCTCCGGTTGAGGAACTGACGGCGGGTGACTCCCAGCGTCTCGGGGTCCGGGGGGACGTAGATCGCCGGAGCGGTGTCGCCCGTGGCCACCAGCGTCCCGGTGCGGCCGCCGCGGGCGGACGCCTCCAGGGCCCGGCCGGTAGCGGGAGCCGTCTGGCCCTCGTCGCTTGCGGCGAGCTCGGCCCGGCGGTCGCGCTTGACCGTCTCGCCCGACAGCTGCCCGATGGCGGTCGTCGTGTCGTTGCGGCGGAACGACACGGCAACGACGACCAACCCGAGCAGCGCCAGGATGATGATGCCGATGATGAGAGGCGTCATGTGATGCTCCTGCTCTCTAGAGGTCGAAGAAGATGCCCTCGACCCACGGGAACACGAAGTTGAACCCGGGGCCGCGGAAGAACGAACCGATCATGACGAGCACAGCCCAGAACATGAGGAACACCGTGAAGACCGCCACTGCGAACTTGCGGCGCTCCGGCTGGATGTTGGGGTTGCGGTCGATGTAGGGGGCGATCATGAGGATGAACAGACCCATGCCGGGGATGGTCACCCCGGCCACCATGGGGTGGAACATCGTCAGTAGCTCCTGCAAGCCGAGGAAGTACCACGGGGCCTTCGACGGGTTGGGGGTGGCGTTGACGTCGGCCAGCCGCAGCAGCGGGGCGTTGACGAAGATGGAGAAGATCGTGAGGAAGGCCGTCAGGAACAGGGCCGAGCCGAACTCGACGATGATCAGGTGGGGCCACGTGTGGACCTTGTCGTGAGGCTTCGACTTGATGTCCTGGATCGAGCCCGACTTGACGACGGTCAGCAGCCGCTGGGTGTGACCGGCCGGACCGGTCATCGTCGGCAGCGGGCCGGCGGTGGTGGCGGCCGCCACCGCGGTCGAGGCCGCAGGGGCGACCGCGGTGGCCGTGGCCCCGCCGCCCGACTCCTCCGCCTCGCGTTGCTTGGCCGACTTCGACCGCTGCAACAGATGCTCGGGGATCTTGCTGGCCGCGCCCTCACCACCGCCGGCAGCGGGCGCCGGGACGTCGGCGGCCGTCGGGGCGTCGGAGGCCGCACCCTCGGCGGGGCCCTCGGCCTTCTTGCGGGCCTCCTGGGCCCGCTTGCGGAGATGTTCGGGGATCTCAGTCATACGGTCTCTCTTCCTCCGGGGCCTAGAGCGGCCCGGAGATGCCGCCGTCCTTGCGGACTCGCCAGAAGTGGATGGCCATGAAGATCACGGTCACGAAGGGTAAGAGCAGCACGTGGAGCACGTACCAGCGCAACAGGGTGTCGGTCCCGATGACCTGACCCCCGAGCAGCACGAACTTGACCTGCTCACCGAACACCGGGGTGAAGCCCATCATGTTGGTCCCCACCGTCACCGCCCACAGGGCGAGCTGGTCCCAGGGGAGCAGGTAACCGGTGAACGACAGCAGCAGGGTGAACTGGAGGAGGTTCACGCCGATCACCCAGTTGAACTCGCGGGGTGCCTTGTAGGCCCCGTGGTAGAAGACCCGGGCCATGTGGAGGAAGACCGAGATGACCATCAGGTGGGCGCCCCACCGGTGCAGGTTGCGGACGAGCAGGCCGAAGGCGATCTGGGTCTGGAGGGTCTCGATGTCGTTCCAGGCGGCGGCCGCCGTCGGCCGGTAGAAGAACATCAGGAAGATGCCGGTGATGGTCAGCAGGATGAAGAGGAAGAAGCTGAGCCCACCGAGACACAGGGTGTAGCTGACCTTCACCGCGTGCCGTTTGACCTTCACCGGGTGGAGGTGGTAGAGAACGCTGTTCATGATCACGTACGACCGGTTGCGAGGGCTGTCGGTGTAGCCCTTGCGGAACACCGAACCCGGCCGGAAGATCGAGTTCCAGGCCTGGGAATCCTGGATCGTCTCCGCCATCTGGGAGGCGCTGGCGCTCATCCGCTCGGAGAGCGACGGCTTGTCCTGGATCGACTTTGCCATGGATGTCCTTGATCTCGTACGGGTTCTCGTGCGGTTGCCGGGCGCCGTCGGCGCCGGGCGGTGAGATTCGGTCGGGTGCGATTCGGTCGAGTTCGGGTGAGGAGCGTAGAGGGTGCGGCCCGCTTTGGCTCAGGCCAGGCGCATCCCGTAGCCGTAGCCGTAGGACGTGGTGCGCTGGTGGGAGTCGCCGGTGGCGGGCGGTGTGTCGATCTTGCCGAGGATGATCACCCCGGTCGGGCAGCGGTCGACGCAGAGGGCGCAGCGGGTGCACACGTCGTCGTCGATGGTGAAGATGAAGGCGTCGTCGGGGTCGTCGCCGGGTTTGACGACACCATAGGCCTCCTGGACGGCGTCGACCGTCTGCATGTGGATGCACTTCCACGGGCAGATGTCGACGCAGCCCTCGCAGGCGATGCACTCCGACTGGTCGATGTGGATGAACTGCTTCGGCTTGACGGCACGGCCGAGGTAGTCGGCGTCGACCTCCATCAGGAGGTAGTCGTCTCGGAATTCCGGGAGTGGTGGGTTTGCGTCGGTGGTGACCATGGTGTGCTCCGGTACCGATCAGCCCTGCTTGACCAGGGGCCGACCGTAGGTGCTGCGGGGGATCTGACCGCGCTGCTCGGCCGCCTGACCCCGATTCTGCCAAACGAGCCAGAGGACGATCTGAGCACCGAAGAACACGAGGTAGAAGACGCCGGCGATCGAGTCGGAGACCACCCGGTACGTGATGTCGAAGGGTAGCCAGCCGCCCTGGCTGGCGGGCTGGACGATGTTGCCGGGGCCGTAGACGAACCGGTCGGCCCGCCAGTTCAGCTCGTTCTCGGCCAGGGTCAGCCACTGATGGGGAATCACGCCGTAGGCGAGGAAGGCGAGAAAGAAGACGTAGACGGCGCCGACCATGGCCTCACCCCACGTAACCGGCGTGCCGACGGGACGACGGCGGGCGTACCACAACACACCCAACACCATCAGAACCGCAGCGATGATCGAAGTGATGAGGGCGACCACGAAGAACTCTCCAGTTCGGGCGGGATGACTTTGTGAAGCTTTGCACAAATGCTAGTCGGAAGCTTCGAGAACGACGCAACCGTAGGCCGGCGGGCGGCCGATACCGCCCATCGGGCCGCCGGTTCGGTTGCTGGCCGCCGGTCGGTTTAGCATCCAGTTGCCGGTCGTGGCCAATACTTCGGTAGTCTTTGCGCCGCCCGGAGTTGGAAATCCCCCCGTTCTGGTCGTAGTTACGCGGAGGACCGTTGACCGAGATCCCCGAACACCTGCTGAAGCGAAGCAAGTCGGCCAAGGCCGGCAAGGGCGGCGACGCCGGAGGTGGCGATGCCGCTCCCGCACCGGCCGCGGCCGGCGCCGGTGGCGCCGCTCCCGTGCCGGCCTCCGGGGGACCGGCCGCCGCTCCCGCCCCCCTCATCCCCACCGACCAGCTTCCCAACCTCGACCCGGCGCCGGAGCCGGCCCGACCGGAGCCGGCCTATGTCAAGGCGGCCAGGGCCCGGACGCGGATCCCCGTCTGGGCCCTTCCCGTGGTGGCCGCCCTCCCGGTGTGGGCCTTGACCTTCGCCGGCACCATGCAGCAGCCCGAGGTCGAGGACCCGCTGCTGATCGAGGGCGCCATCTTCTACTCCGAGGCCGGCTGCGCCGGCTGCCACGGCACCGACGGAGGCGGCGGCTCGGGCTATGCGATGTCGAACGGCGAGGTGCTCGCAACGTTCCCGGAGCCGATCGACCAGATGGTCCACGTGGCCCGGGGCTCCGCCGCCATCGGGGGCCAGGAGTACGGGGCGGTCCGGCCCGACGGTAACCGGCGGGTGGCCGGTGCGATGGGGCAGATGCCGGCCCAGGAGGGGCAGATCTCCCAGGTCGAGCTGGAGATGATCGTGTTCCACGAACGGGCCATCCTGTCGGGGGAGGATACCTCCGACCCGGCCTACGAGGAGTGGATGGAGCACATGCGGGAGGCCTACGAGTCGGGGGACGACGCCGAGATCGACCTCGAGCTGCTCCTGGCCTGCGCCGACCCCGAGTACACGCCGGGCGCCACCGGCGCCGGTGCCCCCGACGAGGACACCTCCTGCCCCGGGCCCCAGCCCGAGGGCGAGGGCGACGGGGAAGCCGCCCTCGGAGGCTGACCGCCGCCGGTCACGGCAGGGTGCCCGTGGCCACCACGAACTCGGCCGACTCGCTGAAGGCCACCATCACCGCCCCCCGGCTCAGGCCGGCGGCCAGCTGGCTCCGCCAGTAGCCGTCGCCCGTGGGGTCGGGTTGGCGGGCCAGCACGTTGTTGTAGACGAGCTGGACGAACCGGTCGTCGGCCACCGATCCGTAGGTGGCGGCGAACTCGGCGGAGGCGACGAAGGAGGCGGCGATCGTCTCGAGCGAGGCGCCGCCGTTGCGGACCCCGACCCAGTAGGCGAACCCTCCGGCGTCGGGCTGGCGGAGGAAGAAAGCGACGTAGAGGCGGTACACCTCGTCGTCGGTGGCGGCGCGAGGGAACACGGTGCCGGTGCTGGCCACGAACTCCTGTGACTCGGCGAAGGCCAGCATGACCGCTCCCCGACTGACGCCCTGGGCCAGCTGTCCCGTCCAGTAGTCCTTGCCGCCGGCGTCGGCCGGGCGACCCATCACGTTCTGGTAGACGAGATCGACGAAGGCGGCGTCGCTCAACGAACCGTAGGTGGCGGCGAACTCGGCGCTGGCGGCGAACGTGGCCGACACCGAACTCATCGGCAGACCGGCCGATCGGACCCCCTGCCAGTAGCCGAACCCGGACGGGTCGGGAGAGCGGGAGAAGTAGGCCCGGTAGATACGGCCGACCTGGCCGTCGAGAGCGACGGGACGGACGATGCCGGCACCGACCCCGGTGGGGATCGAGTAGCCGAACGGTCCGGCGCCGTAGCCGTTGGTGGCCCGGACCCGGAGCTGGTGGACGCCCTCGGCCGGGAAGGACACACCGATCGACGTCGATGACGTGGTGCCCACCGTCGACCAGCCGATCCCGTCGGTCGAGCGTTCGACCAGGTAGCTCGACACCGGCCCGCCCGGGGGCGACCAGGTCAGCGTGCGGGTCAGGCCGGTGCCGGGGGCGAGGGCGATCGTCGCCGGGGCGGCGGGAACGCCGGTGATGGTCAGCGAGGCCGTGGCCCCGGGTCCGTCGAGCCCGCCGGCGGAGGCCGTGGCTCGGATCGTGTAGCTGCTGCCGCCGACGAGGTTGGTCAGGGTGGCCGACGCGACGGTGGCCGCCACGGTGGTGGAGGCGTCGAGCGTGGTGCCGTTGCGCCACGCCTCGACCCGGACGGTGTCGGGGGCCGGACCCACGCCATCGAAGTTCACGCCCCAACCGGCCGTCACCGATGTGCCGGCGCTGCCGACCGTGAGCCCGGTCGGGGCGACGGGCCCCACCTTCATGGGCCAGCCGATGCGGCGCATGACCCCTACGACCTTGGTGTCGAGCTCGCGCTCGACCTGTTGGGAGCCGAGGCTGGGGGTCATGAGGGCACCGGCCGTGCCGCTCGGATGGGCCGCCTCGTCGAAATGGGAGAAGCTGCTGCCCTCCTGCCAGCCGCCGGGGGCGTAGAGCTTGGTGTCGAGGGCCGTGCTGATCCCGATGCGGAGGTTGTTGGAGGTGAGGACGGCGTCGGGATCACCGAGGTTCAGCAGCGGCGTGCCGTTGTGGGTCACGAGGCGGTCGAACACGAACGTGGGGTGATCGAGGGTGGGCCCGGAGCCGCCACCGTTGTACAGGGATCCGGAGCCGATGAAGCCGAGGCCGTGAGCCATCTCGTGGAGGACCACGCTGTAGAGGTCGATCTGGCCGCCACCGGGCGAGCCACCCGTGCCGATGTACCAGTTGGGCGTGGAGTTGAGGTTGACGGTTAGCTCGGCCCCGGCGCCGTTGACATCGGTGTTCAACAGCGTGTTGGCCAGTGCCGCCGGGTAGTACGAATCGGTGGGGAGGGAGTGGCCGGTGTAGAGCCCGGTGGGTCCGGCCGAGCCCAGCAGGCTGGGACTCCCCAGGTTCTTCCAGATGACGGCGATCTCCACCGGCCCGCTGATCGAGGTGGCCAGCACCTGGTTCCAGTCGTTGGCGGCGGCCAGGACCACGGCCTGGACGTTGGGGGGGGCGGTGTGGGCCCCGTCGAAGGTGACGGTGATCCCGGCACCGGCCGACGCCTGGGCCAGGGCGAACGGCGACCGCCCGGGCAGGACCCAACCGTCGCCGGGGTCGAAGCTCTCGTGGACCTCGGTCAGCTCCGCCACGAGTGCAGGGTCGTTGACATCGATCCCGGTCCCGCCGGCGGTGTCGGTGTCGACGCCGACGTGGGCGCCGCCCGCGGTCTCGATGACGATGGGGGCCGGCACGCCCGTCAGATCGGCTCCGTCGTCGGCTACCGCGCCGGGAGCCAGGGGCAGGACGCCGACCGTCAACGTTCCCAGCGCGAGCACGCCACGGGTCAGGTTTGTCCGCCACCCGTTCACGCGTGCGGCACCCGATCTCGACAGGCCATACGCCTACAACGGCGCGTCGGGACCAAACATGAAGTCCCGTTGTGAACTGGTCCGTCCGGATCAGGAGGCGGGACCGACGGGCGACGGTCGGTCGATGGTCGGCGCCACGCTGCCGACCATCGACCGGTGTTCGGCGGTGCTCAGCCGGCGGCCAACTCGGCCGCCACCTCCCCCGCCGCCTCGACCGTGCGATCGATGTCGGCGGTCGTGTGCGAGAGGCTGGGGAAGAGGGCCTCGTAGGGTCCGGGGGCGAGGGCGATGCCCCGGGCCAGCATCCCGTGGAAGAAGGCGGCGTACCGCCCGTTGTCGGCCGCCGTCTTGGCGTCGTCGTAGTGGCGGACCGGCTCGGTGGTGAAAAACAACCCGACAAGGGGACCGATGCTGGGAACCTGGACGTCGATCCCGGCGGAGGTGATGGCCTCGGTGAGACCTGCGGCGAGGCGTCCGGCGGTGGCGGCCAGGGCGGTGTAACGATCGTCGTCGAGCTGGCCGAGAGCGGCCAGCCCGGCGGCGGTCGCGAGCGGGTTCCCCGACAGGGTGCCGCCCTGGTAGACGGGGCCGAGGGGGGCGATGTTGGCCATGATCTCGGCGCTGGCCCCGAAGGCGCCCACGGGGAGGCCCCCGCCGATGACCTTGCCGAAGGCCCACACGTCGGGCCGGATGCCCGACCAGGTGGTGGCCCCGCCCCGCCCGAGACGGAACCCGGTGATCACCTCGTCGAAGAAGAGGAGGGCCCCGACCCGGTCGCACTCGGCCCGCAGGGCGGCCAGGAAGCCCTCCTCGGGCGGTACGAGCCCCATGTTGGCCGCCACCGGCTCCACGGCCAGGACGGCCACGTCGGTGTCGAGGGTGGGCACGGTGTTGTAGGGCACGACCACGGTGTCGGCCACGGCGGCGGCGGTGACGCCGGCCGAACCGACCAGGCCCTGGTTGGCGACGCCGGAGCCTCCGGCCACGAGCAGGGAGTCGACGTGGCCGTGATAGCAGCCGGCGAACTTGACGATCTTGTTCCGGCCCGTCGCTCCCCGGGCCAGGCGGATGGCCGACATGGCCGCTTCGGTCCCGGACGAGGTCATACGGATCATCTCGACCCCGGGGACCCATTCGCAGATCAGCTCGGCCAGCTCGATCTCCCGCCGGGTGGTGGCCCCATAGGTGGTGCCGGCGGTCGCCGCCCGCTGCACGGCGTCGACCACCACCGGATCGGCGTGACCGAGGATCGAGGCCCCGTAGCTCTGGACGTAGTCGAGGTACTCGTTGCCCTCCACATCCCACACCCGGGCCCCCTCGGCCCGCTCGACCAGGTACGGGCTGCCGCCCACGGAGATGAAGGCCCGGACCGGGGAGTTGACCCCGCCGGGGAGGACCTTCTGGGCGCGACGATGAAGGTCGGCGTTGGTGGTGGTCATGCGGTGGCTCCTCGGGGGCGGACGGTGGGGGCGGCGGGACGCGACGCAACGGCTCCGATCACGATGCCTGGAGCTGCTCGGCGACCTCGGCCGCCAGATAGGTGAGGATCAGGTCGGCACCGGCCCGCTTGATCGAGCCCAGCACCTCCATGGCGGCGGCGTCGCCGTCGATCCAGCCGTTGGCCGCGGCCGCCTTCAGCATGGCGTACTCGCCGCTCACGTGATACGCCGCCAGCGGTACGTCGATCTCCATGCGGGCCCTGGCGATCACGTCGAGGTAGGCCAGGGCCGGCTTGACCATGATCATGTCGGCCCCCTCGCCCAGGTCGAGGCGGATCTCCTCCATGGCCTCCCGGGCGTTGCGCCAGTCCTGCTGGTAGCCCCGGCGGTCGCCACCGTCGGCGATCGTCACGTCGACGGCGTCGCGGAAGGGACCGTAGAGGGAGCTGGCGTACTTGGCCGAGTAGGCCAGGATCGACACCCGGCCGAAATCCCCGTCGTCGAGGGCGTCACGGATGGCCATGACCTGGCCGTCCATCATCCCCGACGGGGCGACGATGTCGGCCCCGGCGGTGGCCTGGGCGAGGGCGGCGTTGGCGTAGAGGTCGAGGGTGGCGTCGTTGTCGACCTCACCGTTGGCGTCGACGATCCCGCAGTGGCCGTGGTCGGTGTACTCGTCGACGCACAGGTCGGCCATCAGCACGATCTCGTCACCGACGGCCTGGCGGCACTCCCGTAGCGCCACCTGCACGATGCCGTCCGGGTTCCAGGACTCGGAGCCGACGGCGTCCTTCACCTCGGGGATCCCGAACAGGATCACGGCGGGAACGCCGAGGCCGACGAGGCGCTTGACCTCGGCCACGAGCGACGGGACGGTGTGCTGCACCACCCCGGGGAGGGAGGCGATGGGCGCCGGCTCGGCGATGCCCTGACGAACGAACAGGGGGGCCACGAGATCGTCGACCCCCAATCTGGTCTCGGCCACGAGCCGGCGCATGGCCGGCGTGGTGCGGAGACGGCGGGGTCGGCGCTGGGGAAAAGTCACGATGGTCCTCCGGACGGTGGCGACGCCGACGCTGGGCCCCCGGCGTCGACCTCTCCGTCCGTTCTACCGCCGTCGGCGCCCGATGCTGCTCCCAGCGGGCGGTCGGCGGCCCAGGCGACGAGGGCGTCGACCAGACCGGCGTCGCTCGCCTCGGCCGCCACCACCGGCCTCACCAGGCCCCGTTGTGTGGCCCGGGCCGCGGTGCGGGGCCCGATGCAGACGGTGGCGACCGATGGCCCGGGCAGCCCGTACCGGTCGAGGAAGCGGTCGACGATCGAGGGGGCGGTGAGGATCACGGCGTCGGCGGCGGCCACGGCGGCCACGACGTCGGCGTCTGGTTCGACGTCGTCGATGCGATAGGCGGTGACCCGGTCGACGATCCAACCCCGGGCCTCGAGGCCATCGACCAGGTCGTCCGAGGCCAGCTGGGCCAGGGGAGCCAGCACCCGGGGTGGACGCCGGTCGGCATCGTCGGCGCCGGTGACAGTACCGGTCCCGGCCCCGGGGTGGGGATCGGTGGCGGCGACGGGATCGGTGGCATCGCCGGCGACCGGGTCAGGGGCGGGGAAGGCGACGGCCAGGGCGGCCGCCGTCGCCGTGGGGGGCACGAGGTCGACCGTCAACCCCACCGCCTCCGCCTCGCGGGCGGTGGCGGCACCGACCGCCGCCACCCGAAGCTCGGGGAGCGGCCGGCCGGCGAGGGCCGCGGCGACCGCCCGCACCCCGTTGGCCGACGTCAGGGCCAGCCAGCGGTAGCGGCCGGGGTCGGCCAAGGCGGCCCGGAGGGCGGCGCCCCCGTCGTCGGGTGGAGCCGGGGCGGTGAGCGGCACCGTCAGCGGCGTGGCGCCGGCCAGCCGGAGCCGGCGGACCAGTCCGCCGGCGTCGGACGCGGGACGGCACACGACGACCCGCAGGCCCACCAGCGGCCCGTGGGGTTCGTCCTCAGGCGCCGTCACCGTGAGGCTGGCGCAGCCGGACGGCGAGCTGCCGCCCGGGATCGGCCGCCGGGGTGTCGACGACGGTGGCCCGCCGCAGCCTGGCCGATGACCGATCGCCGGGTGCCGGGTTGGTATCGGCGTCGGCGTCGGTGTCGGTGTCGGTGTCGGCGTCGGTGTCGGCCAGGATGCCGCGCACGGTGAGCCGCCCGTCGGCCCCGACGGTGGCGTGGGCCCCGGCGGGGAGATCGCAGTCGCCGCCCAGGTCGCGGAGGAACGACCGCTCGGCCTCGACCGCCAGCCGGGTCGGGGCGTGGTCGATGGCCGCCAGCAGGGCCGCCAGGTCGCCGTCGTCCGGACGGCACTCGACGGCCAGCGCCCCCTGCCCGACCTGGGGCACGAAGCGGACCGGGTCGAGGAGGTCGACGACGGCCGGTCGCTCGTCGAGCCGCTCGAGGGCCACGGCCGCCATCACGATGGCGTCGACATCGGCCAGGCGGGCCAGGCGGGTGCCGATGTTGCCCCGCAGATCGTCGACCTTGAGGTCGGGGCGATCGTCGAGGAGCAGCGCCCGGCGGCGCCCAGAGCCGGTGGCCACGGTGGCGCCCGGGCTCAGGTCGTCGAGGCGGGCCCCGACGAGGCAGTCGACCACGGTGCCCCGCTCGGTGAAGGCGGCGAGCACCAGACCGGCCGGGGTCACGGCCTGCAGGTCCTTGGCCGAGTGGACGGCGATGTCGGCCACCCCGTCGAGGACGAGTCGTTGGATGCCGGTGCTGAAGGCCCCCTTGCCGCCGAACTCGGCGATGGAGCGGGTCAGATCCCGGTCGGGGGCGGTGTCCACGGCCACCAGCTCGACGTCGAGGCCGGGTTCGACCGCCCGCAGGGCAGCGGCCACATGGTTCGCCTGCCACTGGGCCAGGGGACTGCGGCGGGTGGCGAGGCGGACCCTCACGACTGGTCGAACAGTTCGCGCACGGCCTCGGCCAGACGGTCGCCCCGGGGGGTGCCGGCGGCGTCCTTGAGGCTGACGGTCGGCTGGTGCAGGAGCTTCGCCACCAGCGACCGGGACAAGGCTTCGAACGCCCTGCGGTCGGTGGCGTCCATGGTGGCCATGCGGGCGGCGTAGCGCTCGAGCTCACCGGCCCGGACGCCGTCGGCCCAGGCGTGGAGGCTCCCGATGAGCGGGGCCACCTCGCGTGCGCTGCTGGCGGCCTGGTACCGCTCGAGCTCGTCGGAGAGGATGGCCCGGGCGGCGCCGACGTGCTGGCGCCGGGCGTCGAGGCCCCGGTTGGCGAACGACTGGAGTTCGACGAGCTCCACCAGCTCGACACCGTCGAGATGGCCGGCCTCGATCGGCACGTCGCGGGGTTGGGCCAGATCGAGCACGAGCACCGAACGGCCCCGGGCGACGGCGCCGGCCAGCACGTCGATGTCGAGCACGATGCCCGGTGCACCGGTGGCGGTGACCACGATGTCGGCGTCGGTGACGAGCGACTGGAGGTCGGCGAAGGGGGCGGTGCGGGCCCCCAGACGCTCGGCCAGCTCGGCCCCCCGGGCCGGGGTGCGGTTGGTGACCACGAGGTCGACGTCGTGCTTGCGGGTCAGGGCGGTGGCCACGTCGGCGCCCAGCTCCCCGGCCCCGACGAGCAAGACGGCACCGCCGTCGATGGCCCGGCGCTCGGCCAGGAGGGTCACGGCGGCGTGCGACAGCGAGGCGGTGCTGCGACCGATGTCGGTGTCGGTCCTCACCTTCTTGCCGCTCTCGATGGCCCGCTGGAACAGCAGGTTGAGGACGGGCCCGGATCGGCCCTCGGTCCGGGCGGTGTCCCACGCCCGGACGACCTGGCCCAGGATCTCGTGCTCGCCCAGCACCACGGAGTCGAGTCCGGCCGCCACCTCGAACAGGTGGCGGGCGGCGTCGGCGTGGTAGTGGACATAGAGGTAGGGGTCGAACCGCTCGACCGCCAATCCCGTCAGGAGCCCGAGGGCGTCGCGCACGTGGCGGAAGGCGTCGTGGAACCGCTCGGCGTGAACGTAGAGTTCGGTCCGGTTACAGGTGGAGAGGACGACGGCCTCGTTGACGACATCGCTGCCGCTGACCTGGGTCAACAGCTTGGGCAGGTCGTCGGCGCCGAAGGTCACCTGTTCGAGCACGAGCGGCGGTGCGGTCCGATGATTGAGGCCTATGGCTACAACGGTCATCGTTGACTCCGGACGATGGGGAGGCCGCGCCGACGTGCGCTGCGCCCTCGACACGAGTGTGGCCGCATCCGCCGCGGAACGGCGAGCCGAGTGGAGGGAGCGAGCCTCGCATCGGAGCAGTGACCGATTCTACAGGCAGGGGCGGTCATCTATGGACTCTCCAGCGGGATGCCGGTGCCGCTGCTCGTGGCCACGGACCGCTGCTGATAGAAGCTGAGGATCTGGAGCTCGGTGGCGAGATCGACCCGGCGGACGACGACATGGTCGGGAACGGCTATGGGGTGGGCGGTGAAGTTGAGGATCGACTCGACCCCGGCCGAGACGAGCAGGTCGGCCACCTCCTGGGCCCCGTCGGCGGGGGTGGCGATGACCCCGACGGCGATCTCCAGCCCGCCGACCAGCGCTTCCAGGTCGTCGAGATGGTGGACGTCGACACCGGAGACGGCGGTCCCCACCTTGGTCTCGTCGATGTCGACCAGCGCTCGGATGGGAAAGCCGCGGTCGGCCAGGCCGGTGTAGTTGGCCAGGGCCCGACCGAGGTTGCCGGCGCCGACGACGATGACCGGCCACTCCTGCTCGATCCCCAGCTCGACCCCTATCTCGAACACGAGGTACTTGACGTCGTAGCCGACGCCCCGGGTGCCGGTGATGCCGAGCGATCCCAGGTCGCGGCGGACGGTGGCGGAGTTGACGCCCACCAGGTCGGCCAGGTGGTCGGAGGAGACGGTGGCGCTGTCGTTGGCCGCCAGCTCGACGAGGGCCCGGAGGTAGGTGGGCAGCCGCCCCACGGTGGCGGCGGAGATCCGGGCGGAGTTCACGATCAGAGGCTAGGGATCCCGAGCCCGTTTTCACAAGTGCACGAGCGGGCGGCTCGGGTCGGTCAGGCCCCGTCAGGCCGGCGCAGCTCACGGCGCCGGAGCTTGCCGACGGCTCCCACCGGGAGCGAGGCGGTGAGCTCGATCCGCTTCGGCACCTTGTAACGGGCCAGCGAGGCCTCGCAGTGGGCCAGTAGCTCCCCGACGTCGGGATCGGCTCCGCCGGAGGGGACGACGTGGGCCACCAGTCGCTCCCCCGTCGCCTCGTCGGGCTCGCCCACCACCCCGACGTCGGCAACGGCGGGATGGGTGGCCAGCACCGCCTCGATCTCGGCCGGGTAGACGTTGAAGCCCGCCACGATGACGATGTCCTTGCTGCGGTCCACGATGGAGAGGTGGCCGTGCTCGTCGACCACCGCCACATCGCCGGTGGCGAGCCAGCCGTCCAGCGTGAGGAGGGGGTCGATGCCGCCACCGGCCCGGCGGTAGCCGGGGGACACCATCGGGCCCCGGACGAGCAGCTCACCGGGATCACCCACCAGCACGTCGTGCCCGTCGCCGTCGACGAGCCTCACCTCGACACCGGGCATCGGCGGCCCGACCGAGCCGACGGGGGCGTCGACGCCGGCGGCGGCGGCCACCGTGGCGCAGGTCTCGGTCAGCCCGTACCCCTCGACCACGGCAAGCCCGAAGCGCCCGGCTACGGCCTCGGCCACCTCGGGCAGGAGCTTCGCCGCGCCCGACACGGCCAGGAGGACCGTGGCGAACGGGCCCGCCCCCAGGCTCTCGTCCCGGGCCAGGGCCCACCACAGGTTCGGCGGCCCCACCACCACGGTGACCCCGTTGACCTCGACCAGCTCCGCCACCCGACCGGTGGTGGTGAAGTCCTCAGCCACCACGCAGGCGCCGACGGCCAGGCCGAGGTGGAGGACGGTGTTCAGGCCGAACACGTGGAACAGGGGGATCACGGTCAACAGGACGTGGTCGGCCCCGACGAGGTCGATGTCGAGCGACAGCAGCGAACGGATGCTGGCCTCGAGGTTGCCGTGGGTCAGCACGGCGGGGCGGGGCCAGCCGGCGGTCCCGCTGGTGAACAGCAACACTGCGGGGTCATCGTCGGCCACGTCGATGACCGGGGCCGGGTCGCCGCCGTCGAGACGTTCGGCCGCGAGCTCGGGCGGCCGCTCGGCGGCCGCCACCCCGCTCCATGCGACACGCCCGTCGGGCCCGACCACGGCGGCCGTGACCTCCGCTGCCGCCAGCTCCCGGGTCAGCTCGACCGAGGTGGTCCGGGGGTTGAGCGGCACCGAGGTCGCTCCGCACCCGACGACGGCCAGATGAGCCAGCACGAAGGTCAGGTCGTTGCCGCTGACGACCGCCACCCGGTCGTCGGGGCCGACGCCGGCCGCCGCCAGCCCGCCGCGCCACCGCGCCACCCGTTCCTCGAGCTCGGCGTAGGTCAGGGACACGCCACCGACCACGAGGGCGGGGGCCGAGGGACGGTGGCCGTCGAATCGTCGTGCCAGGTTCACCGTGGCGAGTACTACCACCAACCGGGGGCCCGACGCGAACCCCCGCCGGGAACGCCTGCGCCGACCCGACGGCCGTGTACAGTACCCGAGCGCGCAATCCGGATCGGGCGACGGCGGATCGGGCGACAACCGCGTGCCGGGCGGGCTACGTCGGCGACGATCAGCAGCGGACGGGATGGCGAACGGGTGGCGGATGGGGTGGTGTACGGCGTGCACAGGGGCCGGTTGGCGACGAGGACGACGAGCCAGGCGATCCCCTTGATCGACCGCAGCCGGAGTCAGCTCCGGCTGCCCGTCGACATCGTGTCGGAGGCTCTGCGCCAGGCCAGCGGTCAGGGCCTGGCCAGCCCCCTGGCCGCCGTCCGGTTGGAGACCGGGGGGCTGATGTCCGACGGGGAGCTCGATCCCCAGGCCGCTGACCTGTTGCGGGTCATCGCCGCCGCCAGCCTCGTGGTGGCCGTCGATGTGCAGTTCCGGACCGACCAGAGTCTGACGACCATCTGGGCCACCCCGTCCCACGCCGTGGTCACCTCCTCGCTCGATCCGGGGCTGGTCGACGTGGCCGCCATCCGCCTGACCCGCCTGCCCGAGACCCTGTCCGACGTCATCCTCCTCGGTCGACCGGCCCCCTCCGAGTCCCGACCGGTCACCGTGCCGATCTCGATGCTCGGCATCGTCGAGGACACCGGCGATCCGGTGACGGGGCGGGAGGCGCTGACGGCGGCCGGTATCGCCCCCGACGCCGTCGAACGCCTCCTGGTGTTCGGCTCCCCCACCACCCGCCGCTGGCGGATCAGCTCGACGTGGGCTACAGACGAGGGGCCGCGTACAGCCGAGCTGCGAGGCCTCGACGCCTTCGAGCAGGGCCAGTGGCTGATGGAGCTCAGCGGTCACCGGGCCGGCACCGAGATGGTCTTCACCCCCCAGGGCGATGGTGACGTCCTGCGGGCCCTCCGGGGTGTGCTGCCCCGCCACTGGGTGGGCACGGCGCTCAACCTCGGCACCAACTGGACCCCCTGACCAGCGGGGGCCGACGCCGTTCGGTTCCCGCCCGCCCCCTCATGTTGCGTTGCGTGCGACCGATGGAACGGGGCCCGTCGTGGTCGAGATCGGCGGTGACCGACGAGCGCCGACCGTGGTCGGTGGCGGAAAGGCAGCGCCGGTTTGAGATCCCGAACCCCCGTGCAACACCTTCGCGGCCGACGTCCCGGGGGCCGTGTCGTCCATGGTGCGGTGACGTTGGTCGCCGCACTGCTGTGGCTGCTGATCGCCCAGTCGCCGGCCGGAGCCAGCCCCGCCTCCGACGAGGGCACGTTCGTGGCCTTGATCAACGACTACCGGGCGTCGAACGGGCTCCCGGCCCTGGTGGTCGACAACCAGCTCACGGGTCTGGCCCGTCAATGGGCCGGCAACATGGCCGCCCGTGACACCCTCGACCACGCCGGCGACCTGAGCGTGGGGGTCTCCACCGACTGGGACGTGCTGGGGGAGAACGTGGGCGTCCACTCCGTCCACGACCTCACCGCCCTGTTCCAGGCCTTCGTGGCCAGCCCCGGCCACCGAGCCAACCTGCTCGACCCCCGCTTCGACTACGTGGGCGTCGGGGTCGTGCACGGCCCCGACGGCAAGATCTGGACCACCCACCGGTTCCGCAGCGTCCCCGGGTCCATCGCCCCACCCCCGCCGCCGCCCACCACGCCGCCCCCGGCGCCGACCGCCCCGCCGACCGTCCCCCCGGCGCCGGC